>NZ_JANBOE010000001.1:0-784321 GCF_035615075.1 Acinetobacter sp. IK40
GGAAAAATTTTTAATTTTTCCAACGGGTAATTTGGAAACAATCTATTATATGGCAGGGGCGGCTGGATTCGAACCAACGGATGCCGAGATCAAAACCCGGTGCCTTACCACTTGGCGACGCCCCTAACGTGTAACTGAGAAATGTCTTAACGGAGACTCTGCTAAACTGTTGACCAAGTAAGATTTACAAGGCGAGTTTTGCAAAATTTGCGCTGTATCCATTTCACCGGTTACTTCAATAAAAACACAAGCACCTGTACCTGTAAGCTTTGCTCGACCAAACTGATCTAAATACTGCATTGCTTCTTCTACTTCAGGGTATAACTGTCGAGCCAGAGGTTCAAAGTTATTTCCAAAATTAGAAGGTTCTATCTGATAGGCGCAAAATTTAGTGATCTTAGAGTCTCTTGTCAATGTTTTTTGCGAAAAAAGCTGTTGAGTGCTGATAAAACAGTCAGGTTTCAGGATTATGAATTTTTTTTGAGCTAAGTCTATGAATGATAAATGTTCACCGATGCCTTCAGCCCAAGCATTGCGGCCAAAAACAAAGATCGGGACGTCCGCACCTAGTTGTACACCATAGTCGGCGAGTTGCTGCTCGTTTAAGCCACATTGCCAGAGCTGGTTCAGCACAATCAGGGTGGTCGCGGCATTGGACGAACCGCCACCGAGCCCAGCACCCATCGGAATATTTTTTTCAATCCGGATATTCAGCCCACATGATTTTTTGGCATGTGGACGCAATAACTGTGCAGCGCGATAGATTAAATTTTGTTCGAGTTGTACTTCTGCCAGACCTTCAATCTGAATATTTTCTTCCGCATGCGGTTCAAAAGTCATCCAGTCGTATAAATCAATCAACTGAAAAATGGTCTGTAATTCATGATAACCATTGTCACGACGACCGGTGATATGCAGAAACAAATTCAGCTTGGCGGGGGAAGGCACTCTAATCATAAAAAATAATCTAAAAAATTATCGGTTTTGAATCACCATTGTAATACGGTTTTCTTTACCGTCTGCAAGAGCTTGCTTCAACAAAAGCTTATTCGGAAGGGTTTGTGCATCGTTATAACTGAAATCTACAGTCCAGCCATCTTCAACCAGCTGTTTAAGACGATTTTGCTCATCTTTACTGACTTGAGCATTTTGGGTTGCAGGTTTGGCTTGTATCCAGTATGCAAGATGCATGATGGGTGCTTGCCAACCGGTTGCTTTTTCCAGTAATTCTTCTGGTGTTGCGGCCGTAATCAAGCCTGTTTTGGCACTATTTAAAGTGACTTGACCAGGTTTGCCTTCAATCTGGGTTTTACCTACGCCGAGGATACCGGTCAGCTCAATATCAAACTGATCCTGTTGTTGTACCCATGTAAAAAATGCACTGCCAGATTGTTGCGGTGTGCGGACACCGATTTTACCTTGCAGGTTAAAATTATTTTCGTCTTGTAGTTGTGGTGAAGCAATCACTTTATTGGGCTGGCTCAAACTCTGACAACCGGTTAAAAACAAAATGCTACTGCTACACACGGCGAAGCATAATTTTGAAAACACGCGCATGGGTTTAACTCTTTTTTACAGTGATGGGTAAGATTAAGCTATCAAGCTGTTGTAATTGTGGGGCATTGGCATGTTTTTGTTTCAATTGCTGTAACACCTCGCTAAATTGCGTGAGTGCGCCTTGCATATACAAGGCTTTGGCATAGCGAATACCAATATTGACATTTTGACTGAGCGAATAGGCCTGACCGAGTACTTTGGCAGCCGTGTCAAAATCATTTTGTAAGAAAGCGATATAACCCAGAGTATCCAGAATCGATGCCTGTTCAGGTGCAAAATCCAGTGCCATCTCGGCGTATTTACGCGCCTCCTTGAGGCGACGGTTTTGCAAAGCTAAGGTGTAGGCATACGCATTTAGATAAGTTGGGCTATTCGGCTCAAGTACCAGCAATTGCTTTAAGGTTTTGTCTAATTTGTCCCGATCTGTGTATGGGTCGAGTAACAGGACCTCAGCATAAATCAGTTCCGGATCATCCGGCAAATTCTTGATGGCTTCATCCAGCAACGCCAAAGCGGCCTTTTTGTTATCCATTTTCTTGAGAATATCGGCCTGTGCCTGATAGAGGAAACTGGCATGTTGCGGATAGTTAACACGTTCCTGCGTCAGGAAGCGTAAGGCATCATTGAGCTGTTCTTGTTTCTCGAAAATCGCAATCATATTGCGTCGGGAAACGATATATAGGCTACCATCGACCAGACGATAATAAGCCTTTGCCGTTTCATAATGCTGTTTGCGCTGGGCATTGATTGCCAAATAGTAATAGGCTTCATTTTGATATTTGGCCGATGAACGCAATTCCACCAGATATTGCTCGGCTTTTTCATATTGCTTCAGGTCAATACTGGTCAAACCTGCAATAAACAGCGCTTCTTCGGCTTTGGGATGATCTTTAATGATATCTTCAAGTTTGTCTAAAGCTTGCTGCTGCTGGTTGATCTGAATGTAATAGCGTGCTTCGGCCAGACGAATATCAATATTGTTTTTATTCTTGCGACTTGCCTTGGCAAACCATTTCTGTGTTTCTTCATCATCTTGCAAAGCCATGAGCAGGTTGGCTTTCATTAAAATGAAACTGGTGGTTTTCGAGCGTTTTCGTAATGCCCGATTAATATTTTTAAGCGCTTGTTCATACAAACCATCTTGCGCTTCTAAACCAGCAATCAAGGCCAGAATAGAGGGATTGTTACGCTCTTCGCTGGCACGCAGGGCATTTAACAGCACTTCGCGATCTTGCGCCTGTTCGGGGGCAATCCCGGCTAAAATTTCTTCCAGATCGGCAGTCGGATCAATATTTAAAATTTTATCCAGCGTTTTTGCAGCCAGCTCGTACTCATGCGTTTTGAGCGCGATATGCGATAAATAGAATAACGCTGGTACATCTTTGGGTTCTTGCTCCACCCAGTGGGTTGCAATGTCTAAGGCAGACTGTAAGTCATTATATTCTAAGGCAACATCTAAGGCGCGCTGCTTGATGGTGGTTGAATTACTACGAATTGCAAGCACGGTATAATTGTGTAGAGCGGTTGCAATATCATCATAAGCAAGAGAAAATTCAGCAATCATGCTTTGTTGTAAAGCATTTTCAAAGCTGTTATCTGCATACATGTCGTGTATTGCTTGTGCAGAGACATAAGAGCTCATGCTACCTAACAACAAGATTGTGGTAGAATACCGTCTAATCGTCTTGCCGCTAAAAAGGGTACGGCGATATAGCTGACGCAATTTTTATTGATCCAAAGTAATGCTTTTTATGACACCGATGTTGCACAATAACATAAATTTAGCGAAATGATGATCTGATATGTCTTTCTTTGCATTGGGTGTCAACCATCAAACAGCTTCTGTTGAACTTCGTGAACAAATTGCTTTCAATGCAGAGCGATTAGCTGCGCTATTGCTTGAACAAAACCAGAAGTCATCCTTGAATGACCTTGTGGTGGTGTCGACCTGCAACCGTACCGAAGTCTATGCCATGACAGAAGATGCAGAAAGTGTCCTGAACTGGCTGGCCCAAGTGAATAATATTGATGTAAAACAGTTAATTCATCATGTTTATCGTTACGAGAATGCTCAGGCTGTTACACATTTGATGCGGGTTGCCAGTGGTCTGGATTCGCTGATGCTGGGTGAACCGCAGATTTTGGGACAGGTAAAAAGTGCCTTGGCGCTGTCAAAAGAGGCAGAAACCGTTTCGCCTGAACTGAACAGTGTCTTTGAGTATGCCTTTTATGCCGCCAAGCGGGTCCGTTCTGAAACCTCTGTCGGAAGTCATGCCGTTTCAATGGGTTATGCCGTTGCTCAGTTGGCATTGCAAGTATTTAGCCGTCCAGAAAAACTGACCGTAATGGTGGTGGCTGCGGGAGAGATGAACAGTTTAGTCGCTAAACATTTGGCTGAAATGGGGGTGGCAAAGATCCTGATCTGTAACCGTAGCCGTGAACGTGCCGATGTTCTGGCACAGGAAATTGCCCATCAGGTCGATGTTGAAATTATTCCTTTTACGGAACTTGCACAGAATTTGTATCGAGCAGATGTCATCTCAAGTTGTACAGGTAGTTTGCATCAAGTGATTGAATATTCAGATGTCAAAGCGGCATTGAAAAAACGTCGCTATCAACAGATGCTGATGGTCGATTTAGCGGTACCACGTGATATTGATCCCAAAGTTGAATCACTGGATAACGTGTATTTGTATGGCGTTGATGATTTGCAAAGTGTGATTGATGAAAATCTGGCACAACGTCGTCAGGCAGCGGTTGAAGCCGAGGTTATGGTTAATCAATTGGCCACCCAGTTGATGACCCAGCAAAAAGTCAAAGAGGCGAGTGGTACCATTCAGGCCTATCGTCAGCATAGTGAAGAAGTCAGTCAGAAAGAATTGACGCATGCCTTAGAGTCATTACAGCATGGTCATGCCGCCGAACAGGTGTTACACGAGTTCGCGCATCGTTTAACCCAAAAGTTAATGCATCCGACCTCAATCTTGCTAAGAGAAGCCGCCAAAGCTGAAAATCCGGATTATTTCGAATGGTTACAGCAGCATTTACAAGACGTGTTTGAGCACGAACGTAAACCGAGACAGTAAGGTTGTGGTTCTAAGATAGCAACCGCAAACTAATCTGTTTGGTTAACTCATTCAGCTGTTGACGCAAATTGCGTGATTCAATCAAGGAAATCGGCGATTTAAGTTTTAAGCGCAGATATTTTTCTTGTAAACCCAATGCATATTCTTTAGCAAGTTTATCTGCAATTTCAGGTGCCTGAGTTAATGACTGAATATTAGTGCGTTGCATAATATCAGCCAGCTCATGGCTATAACTGCTACATGCACCTAGCACATAATAAGTTGCCAGCTCCTGATCATCAGGCAATTCATCAAACACAATATTCAATACGGCTAAAATTTTTGCCAACAGTTCATCCTGATCAATCACCGCGCGTAATTCTTCAAAATGAATGTACAAGAAGGGATGGTGCATCAAAATCGCTACTGCAAAATCTTCATCTTTGGTCTGAATGTTAAAAGACAACGAGGCATCATGGCTGACTTGGGGGGTAAAACGTTTGCCTAAACCCAGCTTTTCACGGAAAGATTGACTCAGCAAATAGCGGAATGAACCGTGCTTCGGCAACAAGTCGGTCAATTCACGCAGTTCACCCATCACCAGACTTTTACCCTCAGGCGTGCTGACGTCATGCTGGCCGGTTAAATGGGCAAACACAAAGTCGGATAACAGCGGCGCCTGTTGCAGTAATTTCTGGAAGTTTTCCAGACCCTCACGGCGGATCAGCGAGTCAGGATCATGTTCATTGGGCAAAACAAAGAATTTTAATTCACGGCCATCATTCAGTAGCGGCAGTGCAATTTCCAGCGTGCGTCGTGCTGCCTTTTGTCCTGCGGCATCCCCGTCAAAGGCAATAGTAATACGGGAGTTCTGTTTAAATAACGTGGTTAAGTGATCCGCATTACTGGCTGTTCCAAGTGTTGCGACGGCGCCATTGATGCCGTATTGCTGTAGTGCAATTACGTCCATATAGCCTTCCACCATCAACCAGTCATTGGCTTTCAGTTTACGGCCTTCATAGAGGCCGTAAAGCAACTGGTTTTTATGGAACACTTCCGAGTCAGGCGAGTTAATGTATTTCGGTTTAATCTCATCATTCAGTGCACGACCACCAAAACCGACCACACGACCTTTATGATCGCGAATGGGAAAAATCACCCGTTCACGTAACAAGTCAAAATCCCGGCCACTGTCGCTTGAGCGAATCAGGCCGAGCTGTTTTAAGCCTTCAATATCTTGTGGAAAGGCTTTTTCAAGATGCTGCCAGTCTTCTGGTGCATAACCTAAACGCCAAAACTGGATGGTTTGTGCCGAGAGACCACGTTGTCTGAAATAGTGTTGTGCTTTTTGACTATTCGGTAACTGGCGTTCATAAAACTGCGCCACATTCTCCAGCAGATCATACAGATTACCTTCCTGTACCTGCTCATCCATGTTGAATGAGGGATCAAACTGGGCAAACGGATCATCCATCACCCGATCCATATCGACAAAATGTCCATCGATAAATTCGTCGACTACAGGTGGTGCGACTGGATTTTCTTGTGCTGGTTTTACTGGCTGAGGTGTAGCGGCTTGTTGTGGACTGCGTTTATAAGAGAGTTTTTTATTGTCGTGATTATCTTTGGGGAGGTCGACACCGGTCTTGTTAGACAGCTCTTTCATCACATCGACAAAGTTACGGCCGTCGATATCCATCAGGAAACGGATGGCATTGCCGTTGGCCTGACAACCAAAGCAGTGATAATACTGCTTGTCACGATAGACGTGGAAAGACGGTGATTTTTCCTGATGAAATGGACAGCAGCCGGAGTAGGTACGGCCCGTCTTTTTTAACTTCACACGCTGACCGATCAAATCGACAATGTCGGTTCGATCCAGAATTTGATCAATCGTATGCTGTGGAATTGCCATGTGCGTTAAACCATTTCAGACAGAAAATAAAACATCGTTGCTCTGCAAAAATGTCAGCAATCATTGTTGCATAAAATAAAAAACAGGCAAGGGAGACTTGCCTGTTTGCTGTATCAGATGATTGCAAATTAGTTTGCAGCATCGTCCTCAGTCGTGGTTTTTGCTTCCGGCTTGTCTAACAGGCCAAAGCTTAAACGGTTTTTCCAGCTTGGTTTGTCTGTACTTGCTGCTGGTGCTTCCGGAGCAGCCACAGGTGCTGGTGCAACAGTTGCTTCAGTTTCAGGTTTATCCAGTAGGCCAAAACTTAAGCGGTTGGTTAAGCTGCGTTGTTCCGTATCGCTTTTGGCTTGTTCTTTCACCTGTACGGTTTTTGATTCACGTCCTAACAGACCTAAAGTGGCACGGTTGACCCAGCTACCTTCTTTACGTGCTGCACGTAAATTCACTTCACCATTCGATTTAACTAAATTCGGATAGTTCAGCTTGAGAATTTCAACATATTGTTGAGAGGTCGCCTGATCACCAAGTTTTTGATAGCTATATGCCAGAGTGGCTAAAGCTTCAGGTGTTTGCGGAGTTTGTGGGTAATGTTCAATCACCCATTGTGCGCGTTCAGCCGCAGCCAGCCATGCTTTACGTTCAATGTTGAAACGCGCTGCATTCATTTCACTTTCAGCCAGTTCCTGACCAATAAATTTCATGCGCTGTGCAGCATCTACAGAATACTGGCTACTTGGGAAACGACGGATCAGGTCAACAAAGTTCTGATACGCCACTTTGACATAGCTCACATCACGGTGTGATTGCTGTAGGGAAGTGTAACGAATCAGGCTGTCGTAATTCATTTCCATGTTGGCGACGCCACGCACGTAGTAAGCATAGTCAACATTCGGGTGTTGCGGGTTTAAACGAATAAAACGCTCTGCAAGCGCAATCGTCCCTTCATAATCTTTCTGTTTGAATTTCGCGTAGAGAAGCTCAAGCTGTGCCTGTTGGGTATATTGTCCCGTTGGATAGTAGGTATCTAACGCTTCAAGTGATTTGACCGCGTCGGTATATTGATTGCGTTCAAGTGATTTCTGCGCTTTTTCGAAATAAACTTGTTCACTTGATTGTGGTCCTTTATCAACCACTTCTTTCTTACTTGGATTGCTGCTACAGCCCACAAATGCAGACGCTACACCTAAAGATAGTGCAAGCACCGTAATTTTATAACGTGGTAGCGACATAAAAACTCCTCTGTTATTCTGGGCAATGAGCTACAATGGTGCTATTAAACCATTTTTGTACCGATCATCAAATGACTTCAGCACAATCTTCCAATTCAAACATCTCTGAAACAGATTTCTTACTCGAAGATTCTGTCGATGCAGATAATCATAATTCTGACTCAACTGCAACACGTTTATCGTTGCAAATTCAACTCGATGAAAACTATTTAGGGCAACGTATTGATCAGGTTGCCGCAATGGTATGGAGCGAGTTTTCACGGGAAAAACTCAAGCAATGGATGAAAGACGGCCATCTGTTGGTAAATGGTAACATTGTCAAGCCAAAGTACCGCTGTGAAGGAAATGAGCTTCTTACACTTGAAGTTGAACTTGAAGCGCAAACCTCAAGCCAGCCAGAAAACATTCCGTTAAATATTGTCTATGAAGATGACGATATCATCGTGATTAATAAAGAAGTCGGCATGGTGGTGCATCCGGGTGCAGGTAATCCATCTGGAACTTTGGTAAATGCATTGCTTTATCATGAACCAAAACTGGCCGAACTTTCTCGTGCCGGTCTGGTGCATCGTATTGATAAAGACACCAGTGGTTTACTGGTGGTGGCTAAAAACCTGGAAGCTCAGTTTTCACTGAGTAAGCAACTGGCAAAGAAAACGGTTTATCGCGTTTATGATCTGATTGCCTACGGCAATATCATCGCGGGTGGCACCATTGATGAGCCGATCAAACGTCATCCAGTGGATCGTGTCAAAATGGCAATCTTGCCAGGCGGTCGTGATGCAGTGACACACTATAATGTGAAAGAGCGCTTCCGTGACTTTACCCGTGTTCAGGCCCAGCTTGAAACAGGGCGTACTCACCAGATTCGCGTCCATTTTAGTTATTTAGGCCATGGTCTGGTTGGAGATCCGGTATATATCAACCGTGTGCGTTTTCCTGCAGGTGCTTCAGAAAAGTTAAGTAATATGTTGCGTAACTTTAAGCGTCAGGCCTTACATGCAGCCAAACTGGGTCTGGTGCACCCGCGCACAGGCGAAGAAATGATGTTTGAGGCGCCGTGGCCAGAAGACTTCACGCAATTGGTAGAAGTGCTACGCAGTGAAAATGAAGCCTATTAACTGAAGCGCTAGCTCCCTCTAAATCTTCCTCGTTAAAGGCGGAAGACTTTGGTGAATTTAATGTCTTACAGTGCTTTAAATTCCCTCTTCTTTGAGGAGATGAGGAACGATTATAGTTCCGCAAGGGAGAGGTTGAGGGTAGGAAATATAGCTCAGGAGATATTTATGCAATTTGTACAAGGTCTGCCCCAAGGTGTTTTTGTCGGCCAAACACGCATTGACCATCCAGACACAGTCGCAACGCCGAATCAGAGTTTGTCAGGGTTCAATCTGGCTTTGCATGTCAATGATGAGGCGCAGCGTGTTCAGCAACATCGTATGATCTTGCTGAATCAACTGAGTGAATTCGGCGTGGATAAAATCACCTGGATGACGCAAACCCACAGCACCATTTGTCATACCGTGAATGAACAGATTCCATTTGTTGCCCTTGAGGGCGATGGTCTGGTCACACAACGTGCCGGTCATGCCTTGATGATGATGACAGCTGATTGTCTGCCTGTGGTCTTGGGCAATGCTGAAGGGACTGAAGTTGCCAATCTGCATGCCGGCTGGCGCGGTTTGGCGGCAGGCATTGTGGAAAATACAATCGCTGAAATGAAATCTCAGCCGAGTTGGGCATGGTTAGGCGCCGCTATTAGCCAGCCATGCTTTGAAGTCGGGGCAGAGGTCAAGGCTGCTTTCTGTGAGAAATATCCTGAACTGGCATCTGCATTTATGGCAGGGCAGGTCGAGGGTAAATATCAGGCAGATCTGTATGCAATCGCTCGTTTTATCTTAAAGCATTTGGGCGTGGAAACGGTGCTGGGGGGGGATCAGTGTTCGTATCAGCAAGCTAAGGATTATTTTTCCTATCGCCGTGATGCCAAAACCGGTCGCATGGCCAGCTTTGTATTTATGCAATAAATTGCCGGCATTGCATTGCCGATTGGCCTTGTCGCGTTTAAAAATGTTAAACTTGATCTAATTCCTTGGTTTTTTAAATTTTCCATGTCTGTTATTGAGTTGAATTCTTCCCAGGTCAAAGTGTGTGTGGTTTATCACAGTCCTTATGGGCACACGGCCAAAGTTGCGCAATACATTGCTCAGGGCGCAGAGCAGGCAGGTGCCGAAGTGCATCTGTTGTCTGTGGCTGCACCGCAATGGGACTTACTTGATCAGGCGGATGTGATTGTCATGGGCTGTCCAACTTATATGGGAAGCTTAACTTCTGCCTTGAAACAGTTTATGGAAGATTCCTCCAAACGCTGGTTGGCACGTACCTGGCAAGGCAAACTGGCTGCCGGTTTTACCAATGGCGGTGGACTCAGCGGTGATAAGCTGGCCGTGTTGCAGCAGATTAATTTATTTGCAATGCAGCATGGCATGTTATGGGCCGGTTTACCGTTTATGCCCACTGGACGTGGTCAATCGGATATTAACAGGATGTCAAGCTTTCTCGGTTTAATGACGCAATCAGACAATGCCAGTGTTGAAGTAACGCCGCCAGAAGGTGATCTGGAAACAGCACGCAAGTTTGGCCAATATCTGGCTGAATTAAGACTCAAACATGTGTAAGTTGAAGATCGAAATAAAAAAAACCTCCATCAATTGGAGGTTTTTTTTATTTGTGCAGGATACGTGCTTTATCACGCTGCCAGTCACGATCTTTTTCGGTGGCACGCTTGTCATGTAATTGCTTACCTTTTACCAGGGCAATTTCAAGCTTGACCAGATGACCTTTCCAGTAACATGCCAATGGTACACATGAATAACCTTTTTGATTGACTGCACCGAGTAGCTTTTCCAGCTCACGGCGAGACAATAGCAACTTGCGGGTGCGGGTTGCTTCTGGAACCACATGTGTTGATGCAGACAGTAACGGCTGAATTTGTGAACCAAATAAATAAGCTTCACCATTTTTAAAAATGACATAGCTTTCCGTCAGGCTCATACGCCCAGCGCGTAGGGATTTTACTTCCCAGCCTTGGAGAGACATGCCTGCTTCAAATTTTTCTTCGATAAAGTAATCGTGGCGCGCTCTTTTGTTTTGAGCAATCGTGCCACCATTATGTTTTTTTACAACTGTTGCTTGCGCCATAATTCAAACTTCCACAATTGCTTCTATTGTGCCGCAAAACGCAATCTTTTTCCAATGTTTAGGAATTTCGCGTTTAGGCTGAAGATTTGTTAAAATACGCACCTTATCTCATTCACTAGAGTACACCGCATGTCTAAAACACGTGTGATTTATCCGGGGACTTTTGATCCAATAACCAATGGACATGTTGATTTGGTTGCAAGAGCATCAAAAATGTTTGATGAAGTTGTGGTTGCCATTGCGATTGGTCATCATAAAAATCCGGTATTTAGTTTAGAAGAGCGTGTTGAATTGGCAAAAGCCTCACTCAGTCATTTGAACAATGTTGAGTTTGTCGGTTTTGATGGCTTACTGGTCAATTTTTTCCGTGAACAGCGTGCGACAGCAGTACTGCGTGGTTTAAGAGCAATTTCAGATTTTGAATATGAATTTCAACTGGCCAATATGAACCGTCAGCTTGATCCACATTTTGAATCGGTATTTTTAACTCCATCTGAGCAATATTCATTTATTTCATCGACACTGGTGAGAGAAATTGCCCGTTTAAAAGGTGATGTAAACAAATTTGTGCCTGCCGTTGTGGTCGAGGCCTTTGAACGTAAACATCAACAAGGTTGGTAACGTGTCTTTATATATTACAGATGAATGCATTAACTGCGATGTCTGTGAACCTGTCTGTCCTAATGACGCCATTTATATGGGTGAGCTGATTTATGAGATTGATCCTGCACTGTGTACAGAGTGCATCGGACATCATGATCAGCCCCAGTGTCAGTTATTTTGCCCGGTCGACTGTATTCCGCTAGATCCTCAGCATGTGGAATCGCATGATGAGTTGATGGAGAAATATAAAAAGCTGACTGCGCAAAAAAATGCAAGCAATTAACAGCGAACTTTGGTAAGATGCGCCACGAAGTGGGCCGGACGGTCGCTGCTGTGGAGGTCTCCGTGACTGAAGCAGGGGAGGAAAGTCCGGGCTTCAAAGGGCAAGGTGCCAGGTAACGCCTGGGCGGCGAAAGCCGACGGCAAGTGCAGCAGAGAGTAGACCGCCTCATTCGTGAGGTAAGGGTGAAAGGGTGCGGTAAGAGCGCACCGCGTGTCTGGTAACAGTTCACGGCAAGGTAAACCCCACCTGAAGCAAGACCAAATAGGAATCCTGAGGCACGGCCCGTGCTGGATTCGGGTAGGTCGCTTGAGCGTATGAGTGATTGTACGCCTAGAGGAATGATCGTCCTCGACAGAACCCGGCTTATAGGCCCACTTCTTAAATTTTTTGAAAATTGTGCTTGACGTGTGTAGCGAAAGTTAAGATAATGCGCCCACAGTTTTCGGCTATGTAGCTCAGTTGGTTAGAGCACCGCACTCATAATGCGGGGGTCACAAGTTCAAGTCTCGTCATAGCCACCATTTTATAGACCACGCTCCTGCGTGGTCTCTTTTTATCTGCTGTTTTTAAATAGATAACTCTAATCCGACTTTGACCCGATCTAAAACGATCAGTGTCCGATAAGTGCTGACATCCTGATTATCTGCAAAGTGCTTGCGTACCAACGCCTCAAAATGGGATAAGGTATCGGAAATCATAATGATAATAAAAGAAACGCCACCATTGACGAAATAACACTGCTGGATCTCATCGACATGGGCAAAATATTGTTTGGCCCGATCCATCACAATAGAACGGTCTTCTGCTAAACGCACCTCAATAATTGATGTAATTTTTTCGCCAAACTTTTTGGGGTTGAGTACGGCACAATTTTTCTCAATCACCTGTTCTTGTTCAAGTCTGGCAATACGCCGTTGTACAGACGCTTGGGAGAGATTGACCAGTTCGGCTATTTTCCGATGTGACATTTTATTATCGTGTTGCAATTGTCTTAAAATTGCATAATCGAACTGATCCAATGAAATGTCTGACACGATTAAATCTCTCATCCTAAGAATAATAAAGCGTAATTTACTCGTATTCTTGCATAAAATTGCAGAATTAAACGCAGAGGTGTGAATTAAAATTGCATCTCTATATTACAGGGCATGGTCATGGTCGGACTGGATTCGCGACAAAGCATTGCATTTCTCGCTGCGACATTATCGTTGGTGTCTGTACAGATCGGGGCATCAGTGGCCAAAACCCTGTTTCCGGTTTTAGGCCCAGAAACAGTCGCATTGGTTCGTCTGGGCATAGCCGCCATTCTTCTCTGTGTTATTTTCAGGCCGTGGCAATTATTCTATCAGCAGACCAACTGGCGCAATCTGGTGATTTACGGCATGTTTATCAGTGGAATGAATGTATTGGTTTATAAAGCTTTTGCTTATATGTCGGTTGGTCTTGCAATTTCAATTGAAGTTCTCGGTCCGTTGACTGTTGCGATGTTAATGTCCAAGCGTAAGCAGGACCTGCTGTGGGCGGGGTGTGCATTGATTGGAATCGTCATATTGCCATTGGGAGGCGTTAACCAGAATTTTAGTTACCAAGGCATGGGGTTGACATTGGCGGCGGCGATCTGCTGGGGGTTGTATATCATCTATGGACGTCGAGTCGCTTCTGCCGGTGGCAGTTCTGTCGCCGTCGGAATGTTGGTGGCGGCGTTATGTGCTCTTCCTGTAGGTTTTCAGCATTTAGATTTAGTGGTGAGCTCGTATAAGGTTTTCTTTACCTGCGTATTTGTGTCCTTATTCTCAAGCATGATTCCTTTTTTGCTGGATATTGTGGCGATGAAAAGACTGGCTGCACATGTGTTCGGGATGTTACTCAGCGCTTCACCTGCCATTAGCGCTATGGCTGCATGGTGCATTCTGGGGGAAGCATTGAATCTTTACCAGATTCTGGCAATTATCATGATTATGGTGGCGTGCATTGGCTGTTCCTACGCGTCTTATCGGGAAAAACATTAAGCCGAAAAGAAGTATTCAGAGCAATATCGGCTGGAAGATGAGGTGGAAATTGCTATCAGAACAGACTTTGAGTTAAAAATATACAGTTGATAATATCTTTGTGCAAAAACCACGCATATGTCTTCTGTTTTCAAGATCATAGACTTGACCCGTTGCACGTAACACTAGATAATGCGCACACAGTTTACGGCTATGTAGCTCAGTTGGTTAGAGCACCGCACTCATAATGCGGGGGTCACAAGTTCAAGTCTCGTCATAGCCACCATTTTAAAAACCACGCTCCTGCGTGGTTTCTTTTTATCTATATGATTTGAAAATAATTGATACGTATATAAGCCTGTAAATGATGTATTTACAGGCTTTATTTTTATAGGTGTTTTTCGATGGCGGCAAGCGTGTCAGCGCTGTCATAGAACGGTTTCAGGATCAGGGTAATGATCGGTTCGAGGACACCGTGCTGGTCTAAAGCGGCCACAACTTTGGGATAAAAACGCACCGCCTCATTCAGTAGGTCGGCTTCTTCCAGTCCAATGGCAGCAAAGACATCGGCCAGACTTTCATCTTTATAGAAATCATAAAAGACTTTGACGCCGTAGAGGATTAAATCCTGTATGAAAGCAGACTGACGTAATTCTTTCCAGTATTCATAAATCATGACAAAGAATTCTTCCACATCCAGTGGCGTGACCTGTTGGGTATATTCTGATAAAGGTTTGGCTTTATTGTCATCCCAGACATTACGGGCCAGACTTTCCAGATCATCATTAGACAGCAGGCTAAGATCGGCCAGCTGTTCTTGAATAAACCGGGCAATACTTTCTTCAATTTTCTGTTCAATACGCTGTTGCTGGCGATGTGAAAAGCTTTTTAGTTTTTGTTGCCACTCATATTTACTTTCTGAAATTCTATCGTCATCTGACTGAGTAAATAATTTAGGTAGTTTGTTCTGTAAGGTTGTGGTCGCAATGTATTGGCATAATTGCTGAATAGAAGGGCTTTCTTTTAGAAACTGGTTTAAATAATGACGGATATTTTCAAGTTCCAGAAACTTGGACAGCCACATTTCAAACTGATGGTCTGAAAATACATCTTGTAACTGGGCGGATGACTGTAGCGAAAACACATGCAGTCTTTGTGCAATCTCGCCAATAAATTCCAGTAAGCCTGCACCCAGCTGCATTTCAAAAGCATAACGTTTGACCACAGCCTGAATCTGTGCTAATTCGACTACTTCTTTGAGTTGAATATTGGGTGCATGTTGCAGAAAGAGCTGGATAAATTGCTGGAAGAAATCAGCGGAAAGTTGTGTTGTAAGTTGATTTTTATAAAACTTAACTTGCTCAAGCAAAAGTGCTTGAGCAAGTAATTGTGACTTTTCAGAAACAATTTTTTCAGTCATTCGCGGTCCATCCGTTGACGATCGGGTAGCGTCGCTCACGACTGAAAGCACGTGAACTGATCCGCGGCCCAATCGCGCCCTGACGACGCTTGTATTCATTACGATCCACCAGACGAATTACTTTCTCGACTACATCGCTTTCATAACCTTTGGCAATGATATCGGCCTGGCTGAGATCTTCTTCTATATAAGCATACAAGATGGCATCAAGTACATCATAAGCAGGTAATGAGTCCTGATCTTTTTGATCTGGACGGAGTTCTGCTGATGGTGGACGGCTAATCACACGTTCCGGGATAACAGGGGTGTCTTCCAGTGTGTTACGGTATTTTGCCAGTTCAAACACGATCGTTTTGTAGACATCTTTAAGCACCGAGAAACCACCGACCATATCACCATAAAGTGTACAGTAACCGACTGAAATCTCGGATTTGTTGCCTGTCGCAAGAACAAGGTTGCCAAATTTATTAGATAGGCCCATCAGCAGGGTACCACGGGTACGTGCCTGCAGGTTTTCTTCTGTCGCATCCGCAGGGGCATTGCCGAAGAACGGGAATAGGGTTTGCATGAAGCTATTCACGATTGGATGAATCTCGGCAATACCGAAAGTCACGCCCATACGACGTGCCTGCTCAGTCGCATCTTCAACACTCATTTGTGAAGTGTAGGTATACGGCATCATCACGGCCTGGACTTTGTCTGCTCCAATCGCATCAACAGCAATTGCCAAGGTTAATGCTGAATCGATCCCGCCAGATAAACCCAGAATAACCCCAGGGAAACCTGAGCGTTGTACATAGTCACGGGTTGCCATGACCAACGCTTGATAAATTTCAGCAAAGGTTTCTAAAGCTGGAACTGCTGCAGCTGCCTTGAACTGTTTTTGTTCTGCATCATATTCAGCAAAATGAACAGCTTCCTGGAAACTCGGTGCCTGTAATGCCAGCTCACCGCTATTGTTGCTGACAAAGCTACTGCCATCAAAGATCAGGTCATCTTGACCGCCAACCTGGTTGACATAAACAATATTGAGGTGCAACTGTTTCGCCAACTCATTCAGGGTCTGAATACGGTGCTGTGGTTTACCCACTTCATAAGGCGAAGCATTGAGTACCAGTACGGTTTCAACATTGAGCTGGCTAAGCTGCTTCACCGTGTTGAGTGACCAGACATCTTCACAAATCAAGACGCCAAATTTATGACCGAGATATTCAAAAACAAGGTGCTGATGGCCTTCCTGGAAGTAACGTTTCTCGTCAAACACACCGTAATTTGGCAGGTTATGTTTGTTATAAATACCCAGTACCTGACCGTCTTTCATCACCGCAGCAGAATTATAACGGTGACCATCTTCAGTCTGATGTACAAAGCCAAATACCATCACGATGTCTTTGACTTCACTTAGCTGGGCAAAAGCTTTTTGAGTACGTTTTTGAAGATTTGGGCGAAGCACTAAATCTTCCGCAGGGTAACCGATGGTTGAAAGTTCTGGAAAGATGATCAAATCAGCCTGTTGTTGTTTCGCTAAATTTGCTTGCTCAATCATCTTTTGAGTATTTGAGTCAACATTGCCAATATGCGGAGAGAACTGAGCAAGGGCAATTTTAAAATTTTTCATTCAAACCTAATCCTAAGTCTTAACAAGTTTTGATACACAAGTTTTTGATTTATATAAGTATAGTTGTTAAAAACGATTGTATATCATGGCGCCAAACATTTTATATCTTAAAGAAAAATGACAAGTTTACTAATATATACTAAATGCGCATTTTTCTGCGTAAAAATAACGAGTTTTTCTGTATGAAAAAGCAACATTTCTCAATGTTTAGGTAGTTATGGTGCATGATTGTGAATAAATTGAATATAACCACATCAAGTTTTTTTCATGTCATCTTCGCCTATTGAGATGACACCCCGGTGACAAGTGCAATAAATTCTAAAATTTCTAATAAAAAGAGCGGCTTTGATAAAGCTATTAAATAATTCAAAAAAATTAGGAACAGCTGTACCTGATAAAAAATAGATTTATTTCAAGCACTTGTTTGGTTTTTGTATGTTTTATATACCGTTTATCGGGAATATCTTTGCTACACTTGAGTGTACATTTGTGCACTGCTATGATCCTCATTAATGTGAATGGCTATACACTTTGAGCTTACTCAAGTGTATTGCAACACTTAAATCAAGAGGTGGTTGATATGTCAGTTTTATTATTTCCAGTTGTTGCGTTTGGTTTAGCGGTTGTGGTTGGTCGTATCGGTACGGTCATGTTCCGTGAACAAGAGCCACAAGCTTAAATATCAGATTCGCTTTTAAATAACGTGAGGTGAGAGATTATGAGTTCAACGATTTTATTGCCAGTGATCGCTTTAGGTTTAGCGATAGGCTTTGGACGTATGGGTACCATTGTTAAGGATGCAATGCGTGTAGATTTTACAACAGATATGGATGTCGATCATGAACCTGCTAATGAAACTGGCAAAGGCACAGCTGCATAACACCGGTTGCGATGCTTTAACTTAAAAAGCCCTGTATAGAATGACAGGGCTTTTTTTATTTTTTCAGAATAATATTGGGAATTTTCTTGAAGAAGATATCGCGTGCAATATCTCCCTGCTGTTCGATGTTGTAGCTGGAAAAGGCTTTATCGGGTTCGAATTGATATTGATAAGGATCGTATGTTTTAAAACTGAGATAATAGCCCAATTGCAGCATTGCCCCTTTAAAAATGACATGGACCTGTTGCTGAAACTGTAAAACATGGGCCAGCTCATGAATAAAAATCCCTTGTAAGGGGGCAGAGCACTTTGAATAATCCGTACTAAAATATTTTTGATGTACAAATAAATTGCCATTTGGTGCCATAAATATATTTACGGGTTGCCAGGGCAGATAGGGAATATTAAAAACTTTGACCTGTGCATAATCAATCAGGTCACCAAACACAGGACGTGCAATTTCAATCTCGCCAGAGCTTAAGCCGCGATAGTGAAACTGATTCATTTTGAGATGTACGATCAAGTTTGCAATGAACCAGTTATTTATTTGTCTTAGCGCCTGTTGAAGTGCTTTGATCATCTGAAATTCAAGTATGAAAATTGATAGGATGTATTGAATTCTAAAATAAAAAAACCTCAGTTAGAACTGAGGTTTTACAACAACCAGAATAACCACCGCAAATAAGATCAGGGTCGGCATCTCATTAAAGAAGCGCCAGAACTTATGTGTTTTGTAGTGGGCATTGCCAATCAGTTTTTTACGATAATAACCACACACTAGATGGTAAATCACCAGAAGACCGACCAGACCGACCTTGAGATAAAACCATAAGGCTTCATGATAATGCCGGGTTGCATCACCCCAGTCGACCAGAAAGTGGGCGGTAATTAATGTGGCAATCATGGACGGCCACATAATCCCGCGATACAACTTACGTTCCATCACTTCAAAGCGTTGATGACTGACGGCATCTTCACTCATGGCATGGTAAACATAAAGGCGTGGTAAGTAGAACAAAGCAGCGAACCAGCAAACCACGGCAATAATATGTAATGCTTTTACCCACAAGAAAGCATCAGAAGGTGCATCCATCGATAATCCTGCTAAGCGGGATTATGCATCCCACTTCTTGAAAATAAGGCAGGCGTTTACACCGCCAAAACCAAAACTGTTACTCATGACAGTATTCAGTTTTGCATCACGTTTTTCAAGTACAATATCGAAACCTTGTGCACCTTCATCCAGCTCAGTCACGTTGATGTTCGGTGCAATAAAATCATTTTGCATCATCAATACAGAATAAATCGCTTCCTGAACACCTGCAGCACCCAAGCTATGGCCAGTCATCGATTTGGTTGAGCTGAGTGGTGGAACCTGACCTTCACCAAATGCACGTTCCATTGCCTTAAGCTCGGTTACGTCACCTGCCGGTGTTGAAGTACCGTGAGTATTGACATAGTCAATCTGCTCAACGCCATGCTGCTTTGCTTCATCCAGTGCCATGATGATACAGCGTGTTGCGCCTTCACCACTTGGTGCAACCATATCGGCACCGTCACTATTTGCTGCATAACCAATCACTTCGGCAAGGATATTGGCACCACGTGCCTGTGCGTGTTCAAGTGATTCAAGCACGACGAAACCGCCACCGCCAGCAATAACGAAACCGTCACGGTCTTTTGAATATGGGCGTGAAGCAGTTTCCGGGGTGTCATTATATTTTGAACACAATGCACCCATCGCATCAAACAGCAAGCTTTGTGACCAGTGATCTTCTTCACCACCACCTGCAAGCATCAGATCCTGTTTACCTAATTGGATCAGGTTGTAGGCATAACCAATTGCATCGGCAGAAGTTGCACATGCACTGGTAATCGAATGCGCCACACCTTGAAGTTTAAAGGCAACACCAACGTTTGCAGTAATGGTATTTGACATGTTGCGCGGCACGAAGAAAGGACCGATTTTACGTGCACCTTTTTCTTCTAGCAGTTTGATCATTTCTGCAACAGAGGCAGTTGAGTTACCACCAGAACCACCGGCAATACCGTAGCGTGGATTATTTGCCAAATCTTCTTGTTTTAGTCCCGCATGCTCAACTGCTGCGACTGCCGCGTTATAGGCATACATGGCGCAAACGCCCATAAAACGTTTCAGTTTGCGGTCAATGCCATCAAAATCCTGTTCAGCTGCAGCGCTAACATGGCTCTTGAAATTCAGTTCTGCATAAGTTGGGTTTAAACGTGTGCCTGAGATTCCATTTTTTAAAGAATGAGTGACCTCTTCTAAAGAGTTACCGATACATGAGTTAATGCCCATACCAGTGATTACAACACGTTTCATTTACAGATCCCTTTTATGGTAATACTTAAGCCCTGTGCATCTCGCTATGAATACAAATCAGGAGAAAATAACGATTAGAATGGCTTATGAGTGAATGACACCATGATAGCAGAAAGGTTTTTTATTTCTTATGGCAAATCTTATGCCTATTTCTAGTTGTGTAAATATTCGTAAATATTGCAGTTCTGGTGACGAAACGTAATGAAAGTACACACATAAAAGTTGAGATAAATCTGCATTCAACCTAGTATTTACCTAGAAATTCACATATTACACAACAGAGGTTCTTGATGACAAAATCTAAAAACAAGCAATCTTCAGGTTTATTTGCACAAGCCTTTGGAGTGGCTAAAAAGCTCAGTTCTGAATTACAAAAATTTCAAGTAGCGCCAATTACATCTGGGGCGGAACTTGCAAACACTTCCAAGACGGTTGAAGGAAAAGCTCGTTTTAAAAGCCCGTTTGAAGTGGAGAAATATGAAAGTCCACAACAAATGTTACGTCAGCAATTTCCTAAACTTTCACATCAGTTTCTAGGTCGTCATTACACGCGCGTAAACAGTATCGCATCTTTCGTATCGCCTGATCTGGGAGAAAAAGCCTCTGACTATTTATTCCAGTGGCTGAACGAGTTCAGTTCGAATAGTTCCCTGACTGAAAAAATCCTTGAAGAAGCTGGGGTTAAGGACATTATCGAACTCACCAAAGATACAGGTCGTTCCCAACGTTTAAGTCAGGCCCTGATTGAGCAGAATAAATTATTGGCAGCTGTTCAGGGTGCGGTCACAGGGGCAACAGGTGTATGGGGTGCAGCCATCGATATTCCTGCATCAATTGTTTTGACCTTGCGAACCATTTATCAGACAGGACGTTCCCACGGCTTCGATTTGTCCGAAGAGACTGATCAAGAGATTGTGGCATTTATCTTCAAGGAAATTGACCTGAGTCTAGTGGCAGAAAAACAAACCCTGCTGGTGGCCTTGAAAGCCTTGAAGTCAATGCTGGAAACACATGACCTGCAACAGTTTCAGCAACTACTCGGATCGAATAATGATTTTGATTTGGTCAAGAAGTGGCTGGTAGATGAACAAGGACAATTTAAGTTTGGCTGGTTAAACCGTGTTCCTCAAGTTTCTGTGGTCGGTAAGCTAACCCCTGTTGCCGGGGCTGTCTTGAGCGGTTTTTATAGCTGGAGATTGCTGGAAGATGTCGGGCACAAATCACAAGCTATTTTTGGTGCAGCACGATTCTATTTAAATGAGCACCCGGATGAAAAAATTTCTCCACTGGAAGCCTACTATAAAGCCGAGACTTTATTGAAAAAGGCAGCACCGCGCTTGTTAAATGCAAGTGGGGAAGAGGTTAAGCAGGGTGTGATTTCAGATGCACCAAAAAATGATGTCATTAGCAGTGTTTCAATTCAGGCTAAAGATAGTGATGTTGCCAAAACGCCGGTTGATGAGAAGGTAGAGCAGGGAATTCAACAGCTTGCAGAACAGCATGTGGTTGAACATGAGCATACTGAACAGCAACCTGCGTTAAAAACGGAACAGGATCAGACTCTGGATGGGGAGGGAGCTGAAGTTACCTCTGAACAGAAGTCGGATAAGGTAGAAGCTGCTGCTACGCAGACTACAGCTTCAGATGCGTCAAAGAATGATGTGATTGCCAAGGTTTCGATCCAGGCAAAAGACACGGATGCAGTCAAACCGCCAGTGGATGAAAAAGTAGAGGAAGGAATTCAACAACTTGCAGAGCAGCATGTGGTTGAGCATGAGCATACTGAACAGCAACCCGCATTGAAGGCAGAACAGGAAGAGATTTTCGATGAAGCTGAAGCGCAAGTTGCGCCTGAGCAGAAATCAATTGATGTCGAACCTGCTTCAACAAAACATAGCTAATCCTAGGATGATGTCTCAGACATCAAAACACAACAAACCCAAGAAATGGTCAGCACTAACAATGTTGACCATTTTTACTTCTTAGCTTACAATTATGTGCCCTTAAAAAGAGGTCGTTTTCTTTTTTTAAGGTTGTTTAATAACGGGAGAATTGCCAAATGGCAACAACAAATCAGTTGATCCGTAAGGGTCGTACGACTTTGATTGAAAAATCAAAAGTTCCTGCGTTGAAGGCTTGTCCACAACGTCGTGGTGTATGTACACGTGTTTATACTACTACACCTAAAAAACCTAACTCAGCAATGCGTAAGGTTTGCCGTGTTCGCTTAACTTCAGGTTTTGAAGTATCTAGCTATATCGGTGGTGAAGGCCATAACCTACAAGAGCACAGTGTTGTTCTTATCCGTGGTGGTCGTGTTAAAGACTTACCAGGTGTACGTTACCATACCGTTCGTGGTTCTTTAGACTGTGCTGGCGTTAAAGATCGTAACCAGTCACGTTCTAAATACGGTGCTAAGCGTCCTAAGAAGTAATTCTAGGAAACTAGCCCAAGCAACCCTTTAGCGTTTCGCTTGTTTGAATTCTTCATAGATTTGTAATTCAAGCGACGTATAGTAAGGCCAGCGTCGTGTACATGACACTTGTACAAACTGCTGGATTATCCTGAAGTGTCATATTATTAGGTGTATTAAAATGCCAAGACGTCGCGTAGTCGCTGCTCGTGAGATCCTTCCAGATCCAAAATTTAGCAGCCAAACAATCGCTAAATTCATGAACCACGTAATGCAAGATGGTAAAAAATCTATTGCTGAAAGTATCGTTTACGGTGCTTTAGACCGCGTTCAAGAAAAAAACAAAGTAGACCCAGTTGAATTTTTCGAGACTACTCTTGAAAAAGTTCGTCCTATGGTTGAAGTAAAAGCACGCCGTGTTGGTGGTGCTACTTATCAAGTACCTATGGAAGTACGCCCATCCCGTCGTACTGCTCTAGCGATGCGTTGGTTAGTAGATGCTGCTGCTAAGCGTTCTGAAAAAACGATGGCTTTACGTCTTGCTGGTGAGTTGCTTGATGCAGCTGAAGGTAAAGGTGCAGCGATCAAAAAACGTGAAGACGTGCATCGTATGGCTGAAGCCAACAAAGCCTTCTCTCACTACCGTTTCTAAGCGGATAAAACAGTCCCTAATCAGGAGAATATTCATGCGTACTGCAGCTCGATTCAACATCGCTCTCTATCAAAGTGGAGGCTTTGCGGGTATTTAAGTTGCCTGCTTGGATATTCGTGCGCATCAATTTAATTGATGCGTCCTGTTTTAAATATAACATTTAGGAATGTAGACATCATGGCTCGCCAAACCCCAATTAGTAATTACCGTAACATCGGTATTTCTGCGCACATCGACGCAGGTAAAACAACTACAACAGAACGTATTTTGTTCTACACAGGTGTATCTCACAAAATCGGTGAAGTACACGACGGTGCAGCAACAATGGACTGGATGGAACAAGAGCAAGAGCGTGGTATTACAATTACCTCTGCTGCTACAACTTGTTTCTGGTCTGGTATGGCTAACCAATTCCAACAACACCGTATCAACGTAATTGATACACCGGGACACGTAGACTTCACAATCGAAGTTGAACGTTCTATGCGTGTTCTTGACGGTGCGTGCATGGTTTACTGTGCAGTTGGTGGCGTACAACCTCAGTCTGAAACTGTATGGCGTCAGGCAAACAAATATAAAGTGCCTCGTTTAGCATTCGTGAACAAGATGGACCGTACTGGTGCAAACTTCTTCCGTGCTGTTGAGCAAGTTAAAACGCGTTTAGGCGGTAATCCTGTACCTATCGTTGTGCCAATCGGTGCTGAAGATACATTTACAGGTGTAGTTGACCTTATCGAAATGAAAGCGATTATCTGGGATGAAGCATCTCAAGGTATGAAGTTCGAATACGGTGATATTCCTGCTGACCTCGTTGAAACTTCAAACGAATGGCGTACTAAGATGGTTGAAGCTGCGGCTGAAGCATCTGAAGAGTTAATGGACAAGTACCTAGAAGAAGGCGATCTTTCTAAAGAAGAAATCATCGCTGGCTTACGTGCTCGTACATTGGCATCTGAAATTCAAGTTATGCTTTGTGGTTCTGCGTTCAAGAACAAAGGTGTTCAACGTATGTTGGATGCTGTAATTCAATTCTTGCCTTCTCCAACAGAAGTTAAAGCAATTGAAGGTATCCTTGACGACAAAGACGAAACTAAAGCGTCTCGTGAAGCATCTGACGAAGCTCCGTTCTCTGCGCTTGCGTTCAAAATCATGAACGACAAGTTCGTAGGTAACTTAACATTCGTACGTGTTTACTCTGGTGTTCTTAAACAAGGTGATCCGGTTTATAACCCAGTTAAATCTAAGCGTGAACGTATCGGTCGTATCGTGCAAATGCATGCGAACGAACGTCAAGATCTTGATGAAATCCGTGCAGGTGATATCGCAGCGTGTGTAGGTCTTAAAGACGTTACTACGGGTGATACATTATGTGATGAGAAAAACATCATTACACTTGAGCGTATGGAATTCCCAGAGCCAGTAATTTCATTGGCTGTTGAACCAAAAACTAAAGCTGACCAAGAAAAAATGTCAATCGCTTTAGGTCGTTTGGCGAAAGAAGATCCATCGTTCCGCGTTCGTACAGACGAAGAATCTGGTCAAACAATTATTGCTGGTATGGGTGAGCTTCACCTTGACATCATCGTTGACCGTATGAAGCGTGAGTTCAGCGTTGAAGCGAACATTGGTAAACCAATGGTTGCTTACCGTGAAACCATCAAAAAGTCTGTTGAACAAGAAGGTAAGTTTGTTCGTCAAACAGGTGGTAAAGGTAAATTCGGTCATGTATATGTTCGTTTAGAGCCTATGGATGTTGAAGAAGCTGGTAAAGAATACGAATTCGCTGAAGAAGTTGTCGGCGGTACTGTACCTAAAGAATTCTTTGGTGCGGTTGACAAAGGTATTCAAGAACGTATGAAGAATGGTGTATTGGCTGGTTACCCTGTTGTGGGTATCAAAGCGACATTATTTGACGGTTCTTACCACGATGTCGACTCTGATGAATTGTCGTTCAAAATGGCAGGTTCATACGCTTTCCGTGACGGTTTCATGAAAGCAGATCCTATCCTTCTTGAACCAATCATGAAAGTTGAAGTAGAAACTCCAGAAGACTACATGGGCGATATCATGGGTGACTTAAACCGTCGTCGTGGTATGGTTCAGGGTATGGACGATCTTCCTGGCGGAACAAAAGCAATTAAAGCAGAAGTTCCACTTGCTGAGATGTTCGGTTACGCGACTCAAATGCGTTCTATGTCTCAAGGTCGCGCGACTTACTCTATGGAATTCGCTAAATACGCTGAAACTCCACGTAACGTGGCGGAAGGCATCATCGCTAAGTTCCAAGCTGGCGGTAAAAAAGGTGACGACGAGTAATCTTTCGATTACTATATTACCCAACTAAAATTTAGTTAAAAAACCAAGTGCTCATGGGCGACCCTCATGAGCAGTTTATAAAGGAAGATCATCATGGCTAAAGCCAAGTTTGAACGTAATAAACCACACGTAAACGTGGGTACAATTGGTCACGTTGACCATGGTAAAACAACTTTAACTGCTGCGATTGCAACGATCTGTGCAAAAACTTACGGCGGTGAAGCGAAAGATTACTCACAAATCGACTCAGCTCCTGAAGAAAAAGCACGTGGTATTACAATTAATACATCACACGTAGAATACGATTCTCCAATCCGTCACTACGCTCACGTAGACTGCCCGGGCCACGCCGATTATGTTAAAAACATGATTACTGGTGCTGCTCAGATGGACGGCGCGATCCTTGTATGTGCTGCGACTGATGGTCCAATGCCACAAACTCGTGAACACATCCTTCTTTCACGTCAGGTTGGTGTACCTTACATCGTTGTGTTCTTGAACAAGTGTGACCTTGTTGATGACGAAGAATTACTTGAATTGGTAGAAATGGAAGTTCGTGAACTTCTTTCTACTTATGACTTCCCAGGTGATGACACTCCAGTTATCCGTGGTTCAGCGCTTAAAGCGTTGGAAGGTGATGCTGGTCAATATGGCGAATCAGCAGTTATCGCTCTTGTTGAAGCGCTTGACTCTTACATTCCAGAACCAGAACGTGCAATCGACAAAGCATTCTTGATGCCAATCGAAGACGTATTCTCAATTTCTGGTCGTGGTACTGTAGTAACAGGCCGTGTGGAAGCTGGTATCGTTAAAGTTGGTGAAGAAGTCGAGATCGTTGGTATTAAAGATACAGTTAAAACAACTGTAACTGGCGTAGAAATGTTCCGTAAACTTCTTGACGAAGGCCGTGCAGGTGAGAACTGTGGTATCTTACTTCGTGGTACTAAGCGTGAAGACGTACAACGTGGTCAAGTACTTGCTAAACCAGGTACAATCAAGCCGCACACTAAATTCGATGCAGAAGTATACGTACTTTCTAAAGAAGAAGGTGGTCGTCACACTCCATTCCTTAACGGTTACCGTCCACAGTTCTACTTCCGTACAACTGACGTAACTGGCGCGATCAAATTACAAGATGGCGTAGAAATGGTAATGCCTGGTGACAACGTAGAAATGTCAGTAGAGTTAATCCACCCGATCGCAATGGACCCAGGTCTACGTTTTGCGATCCGTGAAGGTGGTCGTACTGTAGGTGCTGGTGTTGTTGCTAAAGTAACTGCATAATCGCCTAGAGTGATAAAAAAACACCCCTTTGGGGTGTTTTTTTTGCCTATTGTTAGACAATCCTTTTGTAAGAGTGTCCTTAACTGATAGCTTGCTGTCCTAAACTGCACTTAATTGATTTGCATAAAAACGTAATATAAAACGCAAGAAACAGATAAAAGTGCTCAGTGGAATGTTTCACTGAAAAGGAGTTGGCAGCATGAATGCTAAAGTAAATATTTCAAATCGTGCGGGTGCAAGCTTTCCAGTCCGTCGTATGAATTTTGATTTTGATCAGGTCCCAGAATACTGGATGGATGGTTCAGCAGGTTTAACCCATTTCATGACAGGTTTATCTGCACTGTTTCCAGATGGTGAAAAATTATTTATTGATGCCGTACGTGCGGTTCGTTACTACCCAGCGATTAAAGACAATGAAGAACTACAAAAAGAGATCAGTGCCTTTATTGGTCAAGAAGCCATGCATACGCAAGAGCATGTCAATTTTAATGCTTCTGCCCAGAAATATGGCCATGATGTAAGAACCTTGGAACGGATCACAGGACGTTATATCCAATTTGCCTTAAGCAACTTCGCTAAAGTGGTCAAACCGTTTGGTATGACCAGAGAAATGGTCAACCTTACCGCGACAACAGCTTTAGAACATTTTACCGCGACCATTGCGTCTGAATTATTACGTAATCAGCATATTCAGGATTTAATGACCGATGAGACCATGTCGTATATGTGGTTCTGGCATGCAATAGAGGAAAATGAGCATAAAGCCGTTGCCTATGATGTTTATGAAGCCGTATTTGGTAAAGGTTTAAAAGCCTATAGCTTGCGTACCTCTGCGCTGGTGTTTGCGATGGCCCTGATTTTTATTCTGCAGTCTTATTTCACTTTACGTTTATTGCAACAGGACAAGAAGCTGAACTTTAAAGAATTGGCCATGATTTATAAATATGGTTATAGTCCTTCAAAAGGCATTATTACCGGCATGGCCGCGGAGATGCTGGCTTATTTTAAACCTGGTTTCCATCCTAATGATCTCGATACAGTTCAGCTGTTAAAAGACTGGAAAGCAAAACTTGGTTTCTAACTTTTCATTTTGACGTGAAGGGTTTAAAAAGGGCAATTATAATTGCCCTTTTTTTATTTTGTAGCCTTTATTTCATAGATGATTTTTAGTGTGGTGACATGTCCTAATATGATGTTTTTCTGACCTTATCTGCACTTATGAGAACGACTGAAAAGGGCGTATAAATGAACTATTCAGCATGATTTATCAAGAATATTCACGGATAGGAGAAAAGGGTATGAATGCTAAAGTCAATATTTCAAACCGAGCTGGCGCCAGTTTCCCTGTACGCCGAATGGATTTTGAATTTGGTGAAGTACCACGTTACTGGGCCAATGGAGATGCTGCCTTAACCCATTTTATGACTGCGCTTTCAGCACTCTTTCCAGAAGGTGAGCAATTCTTTGTCAATAGCACACGTGCAGTCCGTAATGATCCTAAACTGGCAGATCCGAGGTTGCAGAAAGAAATCAGTGCTTTTATCGGTCAGGAAGCGATGCATTCAAAAGAGCATTTGGCTTTCAATGCATCTGCCCAGGCCTATGGATACAATGTCCGTAAAATGGAAGCACAAACCGGCCGTTTGATTAACCGAACCATTGGAGTAACCTCGAAACTCCTGAAACCTTTTGGTTTCACCAAAGAAATGATCAGTTTGACCGGGACCTGTGCTTTAGAACACTTTACCTCGACCATTGCCGAAGAGTTATTGAGTAATCCGGATATCCAGGCCATGTTTATGGATGAGACCATGTACCACCTATGGATGTGGCATGCGGTAGAGGAAAATGAGCATAAGGCCGTCGCTTTTGATGTGTATGAGTCGATGTATGGTCAGGGTGCTAAAGCCTATTTTATGCGTTCATTGGCCTTGGTGATTGCCATGGGGCTGATCTTTATTACCCAATCTTATTTCACTGCAAAATTACTGCAGGTAGATGGCAAACTGACCTGGCGTGATACCAAGTACATGCTGAAGTTTATGTATGGTTATAAAGGCTTTATGACACGTCAGATTCCAACATTGCTGTCTTTCTTAAGACCGAAATTTCATCCCAATGATGACGATACGACCGAACTACTGAATAAATGGCGGGCTGAATTGGGCTTTAATCCAAGTTAATGTTCAAGGGCAGTAAAACTGCCCATTTTTTTATTCAATTTTCAGCTGAAATTGTCGATAATCTGCCACAGTAATTTTTAGAGTGTTAACTTGTGATTCGATTGATGCGAGACAGTGATCTGGAAAGTGTGGCAGCCATTGAACGCTTGGTCCAGACCCATCCATGGAATAAGCAGCAGTTTCAGGAGTCTTTAGCTTCATATCAATGTACGGTTTACGAACAGGCTAATCAGGTGGTCGGTTTTTGTATTCTGCAGCCCGTTTTGGATGAGGCTAATTTATTGTTGATGGCGATCCATCCGAGTCAGCAGGGCAAGGGTCTTGGTTATAAATTATTGGACCAATCTATCCAGCAATTAAAAAACAATCCAATCCAGATTTTTTTAGAAGTCCGTGAAAGTAATACAGCCGCAATTCGTTTGTATGAAAAAACAGGTTTTCATCAAATTGACTTACGTAAGAATTATTATCCAAACCCTGATGGCTCAAGAGAGCATGCCGTGATTATGGTCAAGACATGCACTGATGATTTTGCAGCGTTATTTAATAATTAAATTGTTCCACTCGGAAGGCAATGTACTCATTAATGAATTCCCGAGTTGCTGGATTTCATTGTCTGCGAGTGGGCGGTTGAGTCTGCGCCATTGACCATCCAGTAATAATTCCAGTGGGGTATATTGCGATTTATAATTCATTTTATCTGAATGCGGGACCCAATAACCCAGATATAAATATTCCAGATTCAAACTGCGGACATATTCAATCTGTTTCAGGATTGCGAACACCCCTAACGAACGGCGCTGCTCATCTGGATCGAAGAAGGTATAAACCGCTGACAGTCCATCATCCATCAGGTCACAGGTGGAGACCGCGACCAATTTCTGGTCTTTCCATAGTTCTATAAAGAAGCTTTCGGTGCAGCTATGCACCAGAAATTTTTCAAACTGGTCCAGACTCGCAGGGTACATATCGCCATCTGAGTGGCGTTCATTAATATAGCGTTCGTATAAATCGTAATGTTGCTGAGTGGCCTGCGAGGTCGGCAGAATACTCATTTGTAAATCTTGATTGCGTTTCCAAGCCTTTTTCTGACTGCTATTCATGCTGAATTCTTGCACGGGAACACGACAGGATAAACATTGACGACATAAGTGACATTCAGGACGATAGACAAAATCACCACTACGACGAAAACCCACACGAGAAAGTTCTGACAATGTCACCACATCAATACGGTGAATCGGGTCCAGAAAGACCATCCGCGCAGATTTATTATCGAGATAACTACAATCATGCGGTGGGGTAATGTAGTACTGTAAGTCATTTAAAAGGGACTTGGGTTGGTATAATTTCATTAATCTGTCCCTCCAAGGTGTTAATCCGTTAACCGTCTAATGTGGCAAAAACTGCTATTGTTTTACTTGAAAATACACGTTCTTGATAACTTTTCCAATTGATAGAGGGGGCAATAATTACATCTTGTAACGATTTAAGATAGGCTTGGCGAGAAAGTGTACTCGCACCAAGGCTTAAAAGATGGTCATTGACCAGCTGGCAATCAATCCACGGCAGCTGGTTTTCCCGTCCGATCAGCATCAGGGCGTAGAATGCCATTTTCGACACGTCGGTTTCAGTGCTAAACATCGACTCACCAAAACAGCCTTTACCGATGCTGACGCCATATAAACCACCCACCAGTTTCTCTTGCTGCCAGACTTCCACACTATAGGCATAACCGGCATTAAATAAGTCACAATAGCCTTGAATAATGTCTTCACTGATCCAGGTTTCATTGGCATAACTGCGAGGTAAGGAACAGGAACGAATCACCTGTTCAAAAGCACGATTCACGGTGATTCGATAATCATGCTTTTTCATATTGCGAATGAGTGACTTACTGGGCTTGTATTGCTGTGGTTCAATCACACAGCGCGGTTCAGGACTCCACCAACAGATCGGCTCATCTGCATTGAACCAGGGGAACAGACCATGTGTATAGGCTTCAAATAAGGTAGAAGGATGAAGATCAGCACCAATACAGATAAAGCCATGGCCTTCAGGATCGGCTTCTACAGGATCTGGAAAAATATATTGAGAAGGGGGAAGTGATTGCATAGCAAACAAAGTAAATAGGAATGATTCTAAACTAACTGAACTGGGTAGGAATGGCAATCTTTGGAGCTACCATTCCCAAAACAGCTTTAATTAAATAAGCGTAGCTGTTTCGCAATTTGTAGTTTGTTACTATCCAAGAAAAGCTGTGCTTTAGCTTGAATAACTTCGAGACTTTTTTCTCGGTCAGTAATGGATTTTCCATCACTGTCTAAAACCAACCAATTTAACTGACTGATGACATTCTGAACATAATGTGCAAAGTCACTTACTGACGCTAAACCATCAATGAAATGTGCGCGATAGAACAGTTGATGGAAATGCTCCGTCGGAATTCCGATACCTGTAATTGGGCTAATTAAGACCTTATAGTTTTGATGAAAACTCGCCTGTTCTAATAAATAATGATTTAAGCGATGACTTTGTTGCAGTATTTCATTATTCGGTTCCAGTGTCTGGCAAGGCTGAGCCAAACCTAGATGTGATAAAATCACCAAAGCATTGAGAATTTGGGCGTAATTCAGTTCAGGAAAACTTTGTTCTAGTTCGGCAATGGTGATTGGACGATAATTTTCCTCTGAAAATTTATTTCCGATCGGCGTATAAATTTCTTCAATTAAATTAAATGTACCTAAAAGTCCATTGATACTATGAGGCAGTTTCTCCTTGGCGGTCAGTAAGACAAAGGCAGTTTTTCTCAAACGTTCTTGAACTTGTAAGGGGGTTAAATTATTTTTGCCACGGATAAATAAATCGCGTCTGAATTGAGTATTGGCAAAATAATCACGACATTGCTGTTTAAAAATCGGGTGTTCAATTGCTTTTAAAAATGCTTGGTGTTGTTCAGAAAAATTGATGTTATCTAAGTGAGTACTTAGATCCGTTGAACCCGCATATGACAATTTAATTTCATCCATTATGCGAACGACTTGCTGAAACGAAAAACACTGCCAGTCCTGATTGAGATACTCATGAATTAAATAATTGGGATTTTGCTGCTTGAGATCAGCCACTTTATGAGCGGTATTAGGATTACGTTGAACAAAAATAGGATTTTGTTTTAATAGTTCTTCGCTAAAATTAAGGGCTTCATTGACCTTTTGTAAGGGATTGGTACTTTTACTATTAAATTTAAAATGACTATGAAACAGTTCACGGATCGGCATATTGGCTGCCCAGCCGGTGAGGCAGTTATAGCTGATATAGACAATGCCATTGGGCTTTAAGAACTGACGTATAAATTTTAAAATAATGTGCTGGTTTTCATGACTGATCCAGCTCCAGATCCCATGTAAACTAATCGAATCGAACATCGGTAAATCCTGACGGTTGAGTAGCTCTTCAAAACTGTCGTCATAGAAATAATGCTCAACCTTACTTTGCTCCGCCAGTTGATTGGCATGTGCGGCGTGTGCTGGATTGAAGTCGCTGCCATAAAAGCTGGATTGGTTGCTAGTGGCATGAATATTGATACTAACGCCTTGACCAAAGCCAAGTTCGCAGTGATTCTGGTTTTCCTGAAAGTCTGGACTGTCGATTCCATTGAGTAATAAACAAAACTTTTGGAAATTCGGACTAAGATCTCGATAATAACCATAGGTATAATTCACTTCAGTTTGATAGCCATTGGTCCAGCTTGTTGTCATTTATTATCCATCCTATTCATCAATATATTTCTGTCTAGAAAATAACTTTGTTTAGAAAGACATCATTTTGATTGTAGGGAGGCAGGCATAAAAAAACCACCAATGACTGGTGGTTTTTAAATTTTGGCCTAATTAGTTTAAATTATCGAGATATTTTTCTGCATCAAGCGCTGCCATACAGCCTGAACCCGCTGAAGTAATCGCTTGACGATAAACGCTATCCGCAACATCACCCGCTGCGAATACACCTTCAATTGAAGCCGCAGTGGCATTACCCGCCGTACCACTGTGTACCTGGATATAGCCATCGCGTAAGTTCAATTGTCCATCAAACATACTGGTATTAGGTTTATGACCGATTGCAACAAACAGACCTTGAACCTGAACATCCTGAGTGCTTGCATCCTGGGTCGATTTAATACGAACAGCGGTTACACCGGTATTGTCACCTAAGACTTCATCGACCTGATGGTTCCAGATAATACTGATTTTGCCTTCTTTTTCTTTGGCAAAAAGATGATCTTGCAAGATTTTCTCTGAACGTAAGCTATCGCGACGATGCACCAGCGTGACATGCGCTGCAATATTAGAAAGATACAGTGCTTCTTCAACGGCAGTGTTACCGCCACCAACCACCATCACATTCTGGTTCTTATAGAAGAAACCATCACAGGTCGCACAGGCACTGACGCCTTGACCCATAAAGGCAGCTTCAGATTCAAGACCTAAATATTGTGCGGTTGCCCCCGTTGCAATAATCAGCGCATCACATGTGTACTCTTCCATATCACCTTTCAGCACGAATGGACGAGTCTTAAGATCAACTTCATTGATGTGATCATAGACGATTTCTGTACCGAAACGTTCTGCATGGGCTTGCATACGTTCCATCAGTACAGGACCAGTTAATCCTTCAGGGTCACCAGGCCAGTTATCAACTTCAGTGGTTGTGGTTAACTGACCACCAAGTTGTATACCAGCAATGAGTGTCGGTTTGAGATTCGCACGTGCTGCATAGACTGCCGCACTATAACCTGCAGGACCAGAACCCAAAATAATTAACCGTGAGTGACGAGCGCTCATTAAAGAACATCCTTTTTATATTGAAACTGCTAAAATTATACGTGAATCGAGAGGGGAGTGGGGCAAATCGATCCGGATAATATTGATTAACTCAATCGAATTGGGCTATATCCGTGCAGAATGTTAACAACAACAGTAAATAATCGTGCATCTTTTTTGTAAGAACGAGTGCATAATATAAAACTTATTGATTAAGGTAAGTTAGGCCTTAAAAGATACCAACAAATAACGAATTGGGTTACAGGACTGTATATGACTGCGGTGTCAAGTGTTTATGCACAACGCTTTTTAATGACATTATTTTTGATTTCCTTTGGCATTTATTTATTTCTTGCCACAGTCACCTATACACCGTTTGATCCGGGGTGGATGCATATTTCCAGCGATACCCAGCAGGTTTCGAACGCAAGCGGTGTGGCCGGTGCTTGGATCGCAGATTTACTCTTTGGCTTTTTGGGATGGGCAAGCCTGCTTATTCCCTTATTCCTGTTTATAGAAGCAATTCAGGTCTGGTGGCCGAGAAGCTTTCTGAACCGCCCATTTCGTTATGCTGCCCAGTTCTTCCTGATTCTTTCAATTTCAAGTTTGTTGTATCTACATTGGAATATGCCGGCAGATACGCTGGAGAATGCCGCTGGCGGTATTATCGGTTATGAGTTGGGGGGAAGTCTCTCTCAATTGCTGACGATTTATGGCGCGACCTTATTTTTACTCGCTTTCAGTATCTTGTTGCTGACTTTGGCTTTTGGGATTCAATGGAACAAAACCTGGGTAACCTTGAAGAATACGCCTGCGTATTTGCAAGACCTGTTCTATAAGAATGTGCCGCAAAATGAATCTGCATATGATTTAACCGAACAGTTGACGCCGGCTGAAACACCAGCGGTCACGACCAAGGCTCAAGCAGAGAGCGAGAGTCAGGCTAATACAAACCAGAGCAAAACCAATCAGGTTCAGGCCAAGCTGATTAAAATTGATGATTCACACCATCAACTCATGGCTGAAAAATTATTTGCCGATGTGGTGGCGAAAGAACAGCAACAAAGCGCTGAGCCACATCCAGCGACTGTGCCAGATGAAGAGTTCGAACAGACCTTACAACGTGCACGTCAATTTGAAACTGAAAGTCAGCGTTTAGTCAAAACAGGTGAAGTATGGCGTGCATTACAACGTGATGATGCCAGTCATAAACAGGAGATTGATGCATTACTCCGTGCTGCTGATGAGTCAGCTCAGATGACTACAGCACTTGAACCCTCAGCCCACGCTGAAGCAGTTATGCAGCAAGCCAATTCTAGCCATCTGGACTGGAATGATGACCAGATCTTTGATGAGCTGTTGGCCGCGGTACCGAATAGTAAAACTGCTACAGATGCGCATACGCCATTCACGCAAAACGTTCCGGCAATGCCACATACACCGGTTGAGCAGGAAAACGAGTTTGAGGCAGACATTGAAGCTCTGATTCATGAATCTAATCAGAACAATGCTGCTCAAACTCCTGCTACTGTACAAAATACCGTACACGAGGAAAAGCCGCATGCTGTTGCAGAGGAATTTGGTGAATTCAATGATCTTCTGGTTGAAGAGGAGCGTGAACATGCTGCTGCTCCACGGACCACAAGTTATGCGCAATCATCTGCTTTCGTCAAAGCACCGATTGAAGTGAAGTCTGCACCGAAAGAAGCTTTGTCTAAAGAAGCATTTATTGAAGCATGGCAAGAAACAGCAGGTAAAGCTGAACCCGAGCCAGACTTTGATCTTGAAGAAGATTTTGATCTGGATGCACCTTTAACCGATGCCTTTGGCCGACCAATGTCACGCGCCATGCAAGTCGCGCAAAAACGCCATGATCTGCCGACCTTACCGGGTCTGGAATTGCTGGATGAGGTTGATCCAAATAAAAAGGTCAATTTTACTGCCGAGCAATTAGCCCGTCTTTCTGAACTTTTAGAGATCAAACTACAAGAGTTTAACGTTAAGGCTCAGGTAGTCGAAGCCCAGCCGGGACCCGTAGTAACACGCTTTGAACTGGATTTGGCGCCTGGTGTAAAAGCCTCTAAAGTCACCAATATTTCCCGCGATCTGGCACGTTCCATGTCGATGGCATCGGTCCGTGTGGTTGAAGTGATTGCAGGAAAACCATATATCGGAATTGAAGTGCCGAATAGCAGCCGTGAAATGGTACGCTTGATTGAGTTGTTGAAAACGCCAGCGTTTGAAGACCCTGCGGGTATGCTCTCTATGGCGATGGGTAAAGACATTTCAGGCAATCCTGTTATTACTGACCTTGGTAAAGCGCCGCATATGCTGGTTGCGGGGACCACAGGTTCGGGTAAGTCGGTTGCAGTGAACTCGATGATTTTATCGATGTTATTGAAATATACACCAGAGCAGCTTCGCCTGATCCTGATCGATCCAAAACAGCTGGAATTGGCCAACTATAACGATATTCCTCATCTACTCACACCTGTTGTCACTGACATGAAAGATGCGGTTAGCGCATTAAACTGGTGTGTCAATGAGATGGAACGCCGTTATAAACTGATGTCATTCCTGAAAATCCGTAAGCTTAGTGACTATAACCGTAAAGTCGAAGAAGCAATTGCCAACGGTGAAGATCTGATTGATCCAACCTGGAAAGCCAGTGATTCAGTTGTGGGTGAGCGTGCACCGCGTTTAACGCCGTTACCTTCCATTGTAATCGTGGCCGATGAATTTGCCGACATGATTATGCAGGTCGGTAAAAAGGCTGAAGAAATGATTACCCGTCTGGCACAGAAATCGCGTGCTGCGGGGATTCACCTGTTACTTGCCACACAACGTCCTTCGGTGGATGTAATTACCGGTTTGATCAAGGCGAATATTCCAACCCGCGTGGCATTACGTGTCAATAGTAAGATTGATTCACGCACCATTCTGGATGCGGGTGGGGCAGAAGACTTGCTCGGTCATGGTGATATGCTGTTTCTTGGCCCTGGTAAAATTGAACCTGAGCGTGTCCATGGTGCTTTCATTAGTGATGATGAAGTGAACCGTATCTGTGACGCGTGGCGCGAACGTGGTGAACCAGATTATGTGGATGAGATTCTTACGCCATTTGATGAAGAGCCTACATCGCGTGGTTTTGAAGATGGGGATGGTGATCCAAGCCGAGATGCGCTGTATGATCAATGTGTCTCTTTCGTTCTAGAAACTCGAAAAGCATCGACTTCATCATTACAGCGTAAATTTAGCCTGGGTTATAACCGTGCAGCGCGAATCATTGACCAGATGGAAGAAAATGGCATCGTCAGCTCGATGGGTGCCAATGGTAAACGGGATATTCTGATTTAACCCAAATATCATCTAAAAGAAGCCTCGTTATCGAGGCTTTTTTGCTTTAGGTTTTCAAATTTTTATATGGTAAAAATCACGTTTTTTATTTAAGCTTGCGCTTTAAAATCTCAACCTTGAGGTGAGTCGTGTTCGTTGCATTAACTACACTCATTTTTATTCATTTCTGTGCCTTGATTACACCTGGACCTGACTTTTTCTTAGTCTCACAAACCGCAATTAGCCGCTCGCGTAAAGAAGCCTTGCTGGTGGTACTGGGTATTTGTCTAGGAGCAATGTTGTGGTCACTGCTTGCCTTAATGGGACTCAATATCATCTTTGAAAAAATGGCATGGCTTAAGCAAGGACTGTTGATCGCTGGCGGGCTATATTTGTGCTGGCTTGGTTTTCAAATGCTTCGCTCTGCTTTCTCTAAAAATAACCAAACCATAAATCCAATAAGCTTACCTCAGTCACCTTATTTATTTTTTATGAAAGGCTTGTTGACCAATCTTTCCAATCCTAAAGCCATTATCTACTTTGGCAGTGTCTTCTCACTGTTTCTGGCAAATCCCTTATTTGACCAGCATCATTCTTTACTTTTTATTATTGTTTCGATTGAAACGATTTTATGGTTTGTCCTGGTCGCTTTTGTATTTTCTCTGCCGACATTTCGCAATGCATACCAAAACTTTGCCAAATGGATTGATGGAGTATCAGGCGGAATATTTACCTTACTCGGTATTTATCTGATCGGCAGCCGCTAATTCAGGGATAACAAAGCCTGCATCATGCAGGCTTTATGATATACGCTAATCTTATGGTCTTTTTAACCCTTAAACTTCAAGAAAAAAACCTATCAATAAGAGTATCCAGAAGATAGACCCAATAATAATCACAAAAATTTGGGCAATATTAAATTTTTCCTGTATCACCGCATTAAGTTGATCATCCTGTTTTTTGGCATGATTAAGGGTTACAAAAGCGGGAATAAGGAACATAAAACTGACTGATGAAATTAACCAGTAAGGATCTGGTAAGTTGGCGAATACTAAGGCGAAAAGGATATAGCCGATATACATCCAGCCTGCAGAAAACTCCTGAACATCGCCTTGCGCTTTGGCATATTCCCGGATTTTCTTAAACAGGGAATATAAGAAGAAAATGGAAAAAATAGCTCGGGCAGCCGGCATGATATTTAAATGATCTTTAATTGCGAAAAAGCGCCATGCCTTAAAAATCCACCATAGCTCGTATAACCCTAAAGAAATAATTGATAAAAAGATAAATTTCTTTAGGCTAATGATGGTTAAATCGGCTAAATGATGGTTTACAGGATCAGTTTTAATTACAGTTGTGTTTTGATCAGTCATGGTCTTAGTTAGAATAGCTAAAATATAAAAATTGTATTATTGGCAATCTATTTATCAGAGAATTTAAGAAATATCATTATTTTAATTAAAAACCACATAATTTACGCTTCAATTTATTGATATTGATAAATTATGTGGCCTTTATTGTAGCGTTGATTAAGCAAATTTCGCTAAAACTTCCAGAAAACCCGCTTTCTGGCGAGGAAATTGTGCAATCACATCATGAATGCGTTGGCCTTCAGGATTGGTAGCATTCAAGTCACGGCCATCTGCCAGGAACTTGGTAAGCAAGCGCTCATAATCATTTGGACGCATATGTTTGAAGGCATGGTAGAGCACATGAAAGTCGGCATTTACGCCAGCTGGAGGAAGCTGGTTAAGGTAGGCAAACACACGCTCATCTGACCATTCTTCATTGAAAGTTGCTGGCTGTGATAATGCCATGACAATCTCCTCAGTCTTATAAAATAATAAAGGCAAAATATGAGGCAGGATGAGAAAAGTCATACTTTTCAAATTCTGCGACGTATTTTGCCCTTATTTACGAAAAATCGCTAATGAAAAAACTTCTAACGATCTTCAGGTAAATTGATATTCATTTCTAGCATTTCAATGTTTGCTTCTGAACGAACCTGCATTTGAATATGCTGTTCATCCACCCCACGAACATAACGGCTGACGACCTGCATGATTTCTTTTTTCATTTGGTCGATTTTGTCCTGGCCTAAGCGACGGCCCAAGCCTTGTTCAGATGCAACAATAACTTTTAAACGATCTTTGGCAGTTTGTGCACTTGATGGTTTTTCATCACTGCTAAAAAGTTTACTCCAGAATCCTGCCATAATTACGCTCCAAATAGTCTAGCTAACCAACCTTTTGGCTGTACTGCAATGTGTCGATAAGGACGGTCTTCGCCAAGGAAGCGAGCCACTAAGTCATCATAGGCTTGTCCAGCTTTTTCATCTGAATACAGAATCACTGGTTTACCTTCGTTTGATGCTTGAAGTACGCTTGGGCACTCAGGAATTACCCCTAAAGTCGGCACACGTAAAATATCTTTAGAAATATCGTCGATCGTTAACATTTCCTGTTTATCCGCACGTTCCGGATTGAAACGGGTGATACATAAATGCTTACGGATACGACCTTCGTTTTGTTCAACTTTTTTGGTCTTGCTATCAAGCATACCAATAATACGGTCAGAGTCACGTACTGATGAGATTTCAGGATTCGTCACAATGATCGCTTCATCGGCATGATACATGGCTAGAATCGCACCACGCTCGATACCAGCAGGTGAGTCACAGATGATGTAATCAAATTCTTGCGAAAGTTCGTCGATCACACGTGCCACACCATCATCACTCAATGCATCTTTATCGCGGGTTTGTGACGCAGGGAGAATATATAAGTTCTCAATATCTTTATCACGGATGAGTGCTTGTTGTAAGCGAGCTTCATTATTGATGACATTGACAAAGTCATAAACTACACGGCGTTCGCAGCCCATGATCAAATCAAGATTACGCAAACCCACATCGAAATCGATCACAACAGTTTTATGACCACGTAGGGCTAAACCTGTTGCAAAAGATGCACTTGTTGTAGTTTTACCTACACCACCTTTGCCTGACGTTACGACAACAATTTTGGCCACCGAATCCACTCCTATTTATGGTCATACGCCCCTAAAAGGGCTTTTTTGGTGTTTAATGAGATAAATTAAAACTGCAAGGCCTCAAATTCAAGTTCTTGCTTGTTATTTAAATAAATATGTACAGACTTTTTGATCATATCTTTGGGAATATCATCGGCTACACAATAGGTCCCTGCAATCGAGATGAGTTCGGCTTCTAGCGAATGGCAGAAAATACGTGCTGCAGCTTGTCCACCTGCACCTGCAATGACTCTACCACGAGCATTGCCATAAATGTGAATATTTCCAGATGCAATCACTTCCGAACCACTATTCATGCCTGCATTTAAAATGATATCACCCTGATCTTGCACCAAACATTGGCCTGTACGCAAAATTTCATCATGATACGAGCTGATATAGGCATTCGATGTGTTTTTTTGTGGTGTTTGTATTGCTGAATTATCTGCAGCTTTTGCCGGAGCAGGATCAACCACCTGTTCTTTTGAGGCCTTGATACGTTGCAACGGCTGATCGACAGGTAGTACCGGGAATTGAATGGCGCGGGCTTCATCACCCAAGATGCCGTCAATCACCGCCATCGGCTGTAAACCCAGATCAATCAAGAGTTGAATCAAGGCAATCAGTTCTTGCTCAACCGTACTGTCAATAATGACCAGGGTACCGATATAGGAACCTTCATTCAGGGTGCTGGTAAGTTGCTGTCGGATTGCATTATGGTCATTTGTGTCGAACGTGAGTCGACTAAAATTCACCATTCTGCCCGTAATCCGTATATCAGCCATAATTTATCCTTCAGGGCTTTTTAAGCGCTCTATATGTGTTAAAGCAGTTGTAAATAAAAGCAAATGCTAGAACAAATTACACGAATTCTCTAGCTCGATTGGTAATTTTTCTTGTAATCATTCTGCTTTTTTATCCAATTGATCAGTTTCTTGCAAAGTTTGCTGCCATTGCTTCACTTTTACTTGTTTTCTGATCGCTTCCAGACTTTCAAATACCACCGATTCGACCAGTTCTTCCAGATATTGATTATCAATATTTAACTGGCTGACCTGCTCGGCAATATATTGATAATTTGCATTTGGTCGCTGAGCTGATCCCGCTATAAAAGGATCAATCAAACCAGCCGTGATATTTTCACCTAAACGTTGACCAATACTTTGAATCTGTTGCTCGATTCTTCCCCCAACAATCGGGATCAAGCGTAACAGTTGCGTCAGTTCCGGCGTATCTTCAATGGCCTGATTGACAATAACGCCAACTTTCTGGGTAATCAGAGGTTGCTGTTGTTGTAATGCTGCAGCAAGCGACTCCTGTAGCATCGAGGCCAAGGTCACCGTAAACAGTTGTCGATGATGATCGACCAGATCATGAATAATTTTTTTATGATGCGAACTGGTTTGCAGTTCATGACGGATTCCGTCAATCACGGTAATCACAACACGATCTGATAATTCTTCCATGACTACACGATAATAAAACACGGCTTTGATGCGGATGCCGTCTGGTACGACTTTATAGCCGAGTTCATATAAACGGTAAGCAATCACGCCTGCACGGAACAAACGTAAAAAACGGAAATAGGGAATGATCGCCAGAATTTCATACCAGTGCACAAAAGGAAAGAACCACCAGCGTGCATGGTGTTTTTGCACAATCGACAGAAACCAGCGAATCACCAGTTCAACAATTAAAAAGATAATAAACCAGGCTTCGGTGGTAATCACCCACGGGTGTAGGTGAGTCCGGTAAAACTCCAGCACCGTCGGAAGCTGGATGGTATTAAAAAACCAGCTCCCAATATTGCTCATCAGGAAAAAGTTCATGCCCAAGCAGAACAGGTTAAAAACAATAATAAAGACCATAAAAATGTCATAGACCAGAAACAGCTTGAAGAACTTGCTGTTCGGATTGACATAGTTATATTTAGAGTTGTTTCCTGAGTCCGGCTGGGTCATGTCTTACTACAATTCCTTGTGCAACTATTGCTGGTATTTGGCTTTCATCTGGCTAATCAGCTGATCTTTTTCAGTCCAGATCTGGTCCACCCATTTCTGGAAGCGCTCACGGTAAACCGGATCATCCTCATAATGACCACCCAGTACCCAGTCTGGAATTTCAATCTTACGTAAATCTACAGCGATACGAGACACATCACCGAGCCAGAATTCGCCGTAACCCGGCGCACCGTCTGGATAAACAATGGTCATGTCGACCAAAGCATCAATTTTATCGCCGAGAATATTCAGTGCTAAAGCCAGACCACCGGCTTTAGGTTTAAGCAGGTTCTGATAAGGGGATTGCTGTGCAGTATGTTTTTCAGGGGTAAAGCGAGTCCCTTCTAAATAATTCAGTAAGGTAAACGGTTGACTGAGTAACTGTTCACAGGCTTTACGAGCTTCCAGCATATCACGCGATTTGAGTTCCGGATTCTTTGCGATTTGCTCTTTGGTGTGACGTTTCATCATCGGGAAGCCGAGGATTTTGAATGCCTGCCCGACAAATGGAATAAAAATGAGTTCCCATTTGGTAAAGAAGCGGGTCAGCGGCATACGGGTTAGGCCAAAATATTGATTGACTGTGGTATCGACCCAGCTTTGATGGTTGCAGATCATCATATATCGGCCCTGCAAATTCAGGTCAAGGTTTTCATCAATGCTGATATCCCAGTGTAAATCTGGCAATACATTATCAATTAACCAGTTATTTACCCCGAGCCAGCTGTTGGTGATCTGAATATTGGTTTCGTCTACTTTTGATGATTTTTTAAATAATTTGGTTAAACCTAATGCCAGGACAGGAGGACCATGAAAAAATGTACTGCCTGTAATCACTGAACTAACGGTTAATCCTTTACTGACTTTTTGCAATAAGGACGCTTTTTTATTGGCGTTAGACATAAATCGAGCCTTGAGTGCAGAGGTTTGAAAAATGAGATGTTCCAACTATAAACAACAGATGTTGAAATACAACTGTATATTTTCAGATGTTGACAATTTTTATATATTTAAACGGCATAATGCTACTTTTTCCGATTAAATACCGGTTTTCCCAGGTTGAGATCAGAAAAGGTATCCATGTGATGAGTGTCACATAAAAAAAATATTGTGTGAAAAGCATAAACATGAAGAAATTGTGATGCTTTATTCAAGTAAAATGCATCAAAATATTACAAAAATACAAATAAAGTGTTTATTATTAACAAAATATCAATGGTCTAGGGCCGTTTTCTCATTCATTATTTGTCCAGACAACAAAATACATAGACAGGAGCTACGCAATGCGTGCATTAGTAATTTCAACACTCGTAGGGGCTGGATTGGTACTTTCTGGTTGCCAAACGACTGGTAATAACATCGGTGGCGTAGAATATGACAAATCTGCTTTAGGTGCATTAATTGGTGCAGCAGCAGGTTATGGCGTATCTAAAGGTAATGCAAATACAAGTAAACAAAACAACCGTGCTGCGGCAATCGGTGCTGTTCTTGGTGCTGCTGGTGGTTTGTATCTCGACAATAAAGAGAAAAAATTACGTGAGCAAATGGCTGGTACTGGCGTAGAAGTAGGCCGTAACCCAGATGGTTCTGTTCAGTTAATCATGCCTGGTAGCATTACCTTTGATACCAACAAATCAAACATCAAACCTAACTTCTACAGCACTTTAAACAAAGTAGCGCAAACTTTAGGTGAAGATAACAAGAGTGCGATCTTGGTAACTGGTTATACAGATAATACCGGTAACGATTCAATCAACATCCCATTATCTCAAGCACGTGCTCAATCAGTTAAAAACTATTTAGCTAACCAAGGCGTATCTTCTAGCCGTATCGATGCACAAGGTTATGGTTCTTCTAACCCGATCGCTTCAAACGCGACTGCTGCTGGTAAAGAGCAAAACCGTCGTGTAGAAATCAGCATTTATGCAAAACAGTAATTTTTACTGATTTCTAAAAAACCACCTTCGGGTGGTTTTTTTATTGTCTATCCAGTCAGGCGACAAGCCGTGGCGCAGCATTTGTACAAGGCATCATAATTTATACATATCCCTAGATTTACTATTGGGTTTCTAAAACATAGATGTCTATAATTGTGCTCGAAAAATCAGGCTCGGAAACGAGAGAGGAATAACCAATGTCATCTGCCAGTCAACTTAATGACAAGCAACTTGAAGCCATGAAATATGTTCAGGGGCCTTTGTTGGTACTCGCAGGTGCAGGTTCGGGTAAAACATCGGTGATTACCCGAAAAGTGGCTTTCCTGGTACAGCAATGTGGCATTCCAGCCTACCGTATTACCGCAATGACCTTTACCAATAAGGCTGCACGTGAAATGAAGGAGCGTGTCGGTAAATTACTGTCACGTGAAGAAGCAAAAGGACTTTCGGTTTCGACCTTCCATACCTTTGGTTTGAATTTACTCCGTCTTGAATTAAAACATTTACCGCTTAAAAACAACTTCTCTATTTTAGATGCGGACGACTGTAAGCGAATCCTGATGGATTTGATGCAGCGTGACAATTTGTCAGGGGCAGAGAGTAAAGAACTGCTGGCCAAGGCAATGAAGAAAATTTCGGACTGGAAAAACGACCTGATCGTTCCAGAACAAGCCCATTCAACTTGTGAAACGGTTGAAGACGTCCAGTTTGCCCATCTTTATCAGCTGTATGAGCGTAACTTGCGGGCCTATAACGCGGTAGACTTTGATGACCTGATTGTCATGCCGACACGTTTACTTCAGGAAAATGCTGAAGTACGGGATAAATGGCAAAACCGTGTTCGCTATTTGCTGGTCGATGAATATCAGGATACCAACACTGCGCAATATACTCTGGTCAAGCTATTGGTTGGGGTGATGGGGCAGTTCACTGCCGTAGGGGATGATGACCAGTCGATTTATGCATGGCGTGGTGCCAAGCCTGAAAATATGGCGTTATTGAAAGAAGACTTCCATAATCTCAAAGTGATTAAGCTTGAGCAGAACTATCGCTCGACCAGCCGTATTTTAAAAGCGGCCAATGCCGTGATTGAGAATAACCCGCATATTTTCGACAAGAAATTGTGGAGTGATAAAGGGCATGGCGAAAGTATTCGCGTGATTACCTGCCTAAATGACGATGATGAAGCAGAACGCGTGGTCAAAGACCTGATCACGCATAAATTGATGAACGGTAAAAACTGGAAAGATTATGCGATCTTGTATCGTGGTAACTTCCAGGCCCGCGTGATCGAAACCCAACTGCGCCAGATGCAGATTCCTTATAAATTGTCGGGTGGTCAGTCCTTCTTCGCGCGTGCCGAGATTAAGGATGTGATGAGCTATTTACGTCTTATCATTAACCCAGAAGATGACAGTGCATTCTTGCGTATTATTAATACGCCAAAACGTGCCATTGGCCCGGTGACTTTGGAAAAACTCGGTTTATTTGCCCAGGAAAATACTCTGTCTTTGCTTACGGCATCGTCTGATCAGCGTTTAAGCATGGTGTTGCCGAAGAAAGCGGCCACCCAATTACATGAGTTTGCAGATTTTATCGCGACATTTACCCGTGAGTTACTTGATGATGATGAGCCGATGCCAAAGGTTCGTCAAATGATCAATGAAGCGGGCTATATCGATTATATCCGCGAACAGGCGGCGACACCTGCCCAGGAAAAAACCAAGCTCGACAGTATCGAAAGTTTGTATAGCAGTATTCAAAATCTGTTGAATCGAACCGATGATGTCGATGAGAAAAATATTGAAAGTGTAATTCGTAAACTGGTATTGCTGGATATGCTCGAGCAGCAACAGGAAGAAGAAGACACCGATAAGGTGAACTTGTTGACGTTGCATGCGGCAAAAGGTCTGGAGTTCCCTTATGTGTATATGATCGGTCTGGAAGAAGAACTGTTACCGCATAAGAACTCGATTGCATCGGAAACCATCGAAGAAGAACGCCGTTTGATGTATGTGGGCATTACCCGTGCGCGTCAGGGCTTAACTTTGACACTGGCTGAACAGCGTAAGAACGGTGGACAAATGCGTCAGATGACCCCAAGTCGTTTCCTAGATGAAATGCCGCAAGATGATCTGGAATGGCATGGCCGTAAAAAGAAACTGGCACCGAATGTAGATCCAAAAGAGCAGGCGCAGCAGTATCTTGCCAATTTAAAAGCACTGTTGAAACGATAAAAGTTTGTAAGTAGGAAGTTGTAATGAAAGTCCAAGTTAAAGTATTAGATGCGCGTTTAGGTCAAGAGTGGGCTTTGCCTTCTTATGCCACCACAGGTTCGGCAGGTTTAGATTTACGTGCATGTTTAGATGCAGCGATTGATATTGCACCAGGTGAAACGGTTCTGGTGAAAACCGGTTTGGCGATTTATATCGAAGATCCAAACTTTGCAGGTTTGATTTTGCCGCGTTCAGGTCTAGGCCATAAACACGGAATCGTTTTAGGTAACCTGGTCGGTTTGATTGATTCGGATTATCAAGGCGAATTGATGGTCTCGGTCTGGAACCGTGGTCAAAATATCTTCCGTTTAGAGCCAGGTGAGCGTTTGGCACAATATGTGCTGGTACCTGTGGTACAAGCCGAGTTTGAACAAGTCAGTGAATTTGTGGCTACCGAGCGTGGTGCGGGTGGTTTTGGACATACCGGTCAACAATAAGTTTCCGGTAAATATCACTTAAAATGCAATGTTTTACTGGAAAACGTTGCATTTTTCATATTGATTGTTTGTTTAAAGTATATTACAAAGCAACTGATTAATTATTTTAATTTTTCTGAACAAGGGTTAGTTAATTACTTAATAATTTCGCCATCTTGCATAATCAGAATGATTATAAAAATAGGGGCTTGCTGTGAATATACAACAAACTTTTCCTTTGAATATTTTCCGTGCCTACGATATTCGCGGAAAACTTTCAAATTTAACGCCAAATATTATTTGTTCAATTGCGCATGCCCTGGCGTTACACTATAAAAATGCTGGACAGCATCAGGTTGTGGTTGGGTATGATGCGCGATTAAGTAGTCCTCATTATGCTGAAATTATTCAGCACGTTCTTCAGCAACAGGGTTTGCAAGTCACCAATATCGGTTGCTGCTCATCGCCAATGATGTATTACATTGCTCGTGATTTTGGGGGTAATGGCATTATGGTCACCGCCAGTCATAATCCAAAGTCCGATAACGGCATTAAATGGATTGTCAAAGGGGAGCCTCCGAGTCCAGAGATGATTCAATCCGTTGGACAGCTTGCCCAGATTTCCCAACCAGCCGCAAATGAAAATTTCACCGCCGATATCCGACCGCATCAGATCATTTCTCAATATTGTTTACCTTACCAACAGTCCTTAATTGATGATATTCATCTGGCACGTCCCTTAAAAGTAGCTTTGGATGGTTTACATGGCTCGGCAGGCCGTTGTGCAAAACAAGTGCTGGAAAAGTTAGGCTGTGAGGTGATCGCATTACGTTGCGAAGCCAATGGACATTTCCCTGATCATGCACCCGATCCTTCCCATGCCGAGCATTTAAAACAGTTACAGGCTGTGATCCTGTCAGAGCAGGCGGAACTGGGTATTGCTCTGGATGGAGATGGTGATCGGGTTGTATTGCTGGATCAGCAGGCAAATATTATTAGCCCTGACCGGTTGTTGTCCCTATTTGCACAAATCTGTTTACAGCAGCATCCGCAAAAAGAAATTGTATTTGATGTGAAATGCTCGCGTATGGTGGCGGATACGGTTCAGCAACTGGCAGGTCAGGCCAAAATGATCCGTACCGGCAGCAGCTTCTTACGGGCCTATTTATCTCAATCCAAAGGTGCGGCCGTTTTTGGCGGAGAATATGCAGGCCATTATGTCTTTAATGACGGACGTGGCTATGGCTATGATGACGGCCTCTATGCGGCCCTGCGGGTAATGGAATATCTGACCCAATCCACCGCAAAAAGCTTGTCTGAATTACTGAGTATTTATCCTGAACGTTACTGTACAGAAGATACTTATATCAGTACCCATGATGCCAACCCGCAACAGGTTTTAAATGAAATAGAGATTTTAAGTCACCGTCTAGGCGCACGTTTAAGTAAAATAGATGGGGTAAGACTTGATTTTGACGATGGTTTTGGCATTATTCGAGCATCAAATACGGGTGAATATTTTACCGTCCGCTTCGATGCAGACAATCCGGACCGGTTAATCGATATTCGCCAGAAGTTTGTTTCCATGTTGCAAGATCATTATCCACAGATTGCACAAGAACTCGCACAGGCTTAATAAGGAGAGACGCATGCCACATGAACATATCGGCATTGATAAAGCAAAAATTTTGATTGAAGCTTTGCCGTATATCCAACGATTTGCAGGAAAAACGTTGGTTGTAAAATATGGTGGTAATGCGATGACTGATCCTGAACTGGAAAGTTCATTTGCCCGTGACATCGTGTTATTAAAAACAGTCGGTTTAAACCCGATCGTTGTACATGGTGGCGGTCCACAAGTGGATTCATTATTAAAACGTCTCGGGCAGGCATCTGACCGTATTGATGGCATGCGCGTAACCGATGAAGCAACCATGGAAGTGGTTGAGATGGTATTGGGCGGTAGTGTCAATAAATCGATCGTGAACCTGATTAACAAACATGGTGGTCGTGCCATCGGTTTAACCGGTAAAGATGGCAACCTATTGCGTGCGCGTAAGTTATTGATGGAAAAGCAGGAAGCGGATGGTTCCGTTTCGCAAATTGACTTGGGCATGGTGGGTGAAGTCACAGGTGTAAAAACCGACGTCCTTGAAATGTTTACTCAAAGTGATTTTATTCCTGTGATTGCACCACTCGGTGTCGATGAAGAAGGCAATACCTATAATATCAATGCAGACCTTGTGGCTGGAAAAGTTGCAGAAGCATTAGGTGCAGAAAAACTGATTTTATTGACCAATATCAGTGGTGTACTGGATGAAAATAAGAACCTGTTGACAGGCCTGACTACGCAAGAAGTTGACCGCTTGATTGAAACCGGTGTGATTTACGGTGGCATGATTCCAAAAGTGGGTTGTGCACTCGATGCGGTAAAAGGTGGTGTGGTGAGTGCGCATATCGTTGATGGACGCGTACCGCATGCAAGTTTGTTGGAAATCTTTACCGATCATGGGGTAGGGACTTTAATTACCAATCGCGTCAAGCATTAATTCTGCTGATGAAAACAAAAGGGGCCTTAAATTGGCCTCTTTTTTTCGTCATGTGTTGTTCATGTTTTAGTCATCTCAATGTCATTTACGCGCTTTAAGGTAAAGCTAGTCATAAGGAGCATTCATTATGCTAGAAAAATTAAATCAATATCGTCAGACATTGACTTTACCTTTACGCCACAAACCAGCTCAAAACCAGTTCCGTTTTGAATGGGTGGATAATTTAAAAGAATTACAAGATGTACAACGTTTTAGAGCGACGCAATTTAGCCATCAGTTTGGCATGTCTTTTGAAGACGGTTTAGATCAGGACCTGTATGATTTTGGCTGTGAACATGCCGTTTTACGTGAGAAGTGGACAGGTGAAATTGTTGCCTATACCCGCTTGAAATTATTTCAAGGCCATGAAATCGGGCAGAGCTACAGTGCGCAAGAATTCGAAATTGTTCCACATTTATCACATTTACCGAGTGTTTTAGAAATTGGTCGAACCTGTGTTCACCCTCAATTTCGTTCTGGTAAAGCACTCTCCATGCTATGGTTAAATCTGGTGCCTAAAGTATTATGGTCAATGCGTGCCAAATATTTAATGGGCTGTGTCAGTATTCATTTAGATGATAATCTGGCTCGTGCTTATTATACCCATCGCCAGATTCAGCAACTGGGTGAGCATCAAAGTATTGATATCCGTTCAAAGCGTATATTTGAACCAGAACGTCCTGAATATAGCTTTCCGCAGGATGAGCGCATGCCAAAACTATTCCAGACCTATCTGGGCATGCAGTCGAAACTTTCAAAACAGGCATTTTATGATGAAGACTTTAAATGTCTGGATTATTTTGTGTTTCTGGAAGTGAACAAGATTGCCATGTCTTTTGTGATGAACAAAATGGTGCAGCGTTAGTGCTTTATCATTCTTAATCTAATAGTGAGCACATATTCAGATTTACAAGCGATCTCAACCTCATGCACAATAGGCATAGATGTTAGATAGTTAAAAGATATGTGCCAGCTATTAGGAATGAATTGTGCTACCCCGACAGATATTACCTTTTCGTTTCGTGGGTTTTCCCAACGAGCAGGGGTCACGTCTGATCATTGTGATGGTTTTGGTATCGCATTCTTTGAAGATAAGGCTTGCCGCCTATTTGTCGATAACCAGTCCGCAGTTGAATCTCCGATTGCCGACCTGATTCGTAACTATCCGATCAAGTCCCGCAATGTCATTGCGCATATCCGTAAAGCGACCCAAGGCAAAATCAACTTAGAAAATTCACATCCTTTCTTGCGAGAGTTGTGGGGCCGACACTGGATTTTTGCCCATAATGGCGATTTACATGACTTTAAACCTGAATTAAGCGGTCGATTCGAACCGGTTGGCAATACTGATAGTGAGCTGGCATTTTGCTATTTACTCGATCAGATGGTTGAGGCATTTGGTTATACCGAGCCAAGTCTAGAAGAAATTTTTTCATTATTGCAGTGCATTTCTCCACAAATTGCCGAGCATGGAACTTTCAATTTTTGCTTGTCTAATGGCAAGGCGCTGTATAGCTATGCCACCACCAAATTGCACTGGCTGGTACGCGAATATCCTTTCCAGCATGCACACTTAATTGATCTCGATGTCGAAGTTGATTTTAGTCAGGTCACGACGCCTGACGATCGTGTGGCAGTGATTACCACAGAACCTTTAACGCATAACGAAGCGTGGACTGCCTACCAGCCTGGGGAAATGATCTTATTCCAGTGTGGCAAACCGATTTTGCATGCTTTAACCCGAGTCGAGCGTTTAATCCGCGAGGCAGAAAATCCTGCATTAAAACGAATCACTAAAGCAGACCAATATTAATATCGAAGATATAACCAGAATATATGTTTTAACTGTTTTTATTAAAAAAATTAGTACTCATTTTTCTGGTTATATCAATAAAATTAGATAGATAGTTTTTCTTACTGGTTAAAAAATACTTGAGTGTTTTGATCGGTAAAAATATTAAATTAAATATAAAACAATAGTTTATTATGTTTTGTTAATAAAAAATGCATACCTGACAAAAATGCTGCGTTTTTATTTAAATACTTTACCGATATTATATCCGTATTCAATAAATCAAATATGGTTTGGGGTTCGATATGGGTATGAAATGGTCTGTCGAATATAATACAGGAATCGAGGTGATCGATGATCAACATCGTCGTATTCTAGATTATATTAATGAAATTGATGAATTAAAAGAAGACGATGATCGTGCAAAGTTAAAGGGGATTCTGGATAATATTATTGATTATACCCAGTCTCATTTTACCTTTGAAGAAAGCTTGCAGGAAGAAGCAAATTATAAATATCGTGTGCCGCATAAACGGGTACATGACTTATTTATCAAAAAGATAGAGACTTATCGTCAGCGTTTTGAATTGGGGCAGGAAATTGATAGTGAGCTACATGAAGCACTATCAAAGTGGTTGATTAATCATATTCGTCATGATGATGCCGATTATGTCGGTGCTGTCAAAGAAAATATGATTGGCATTATTAAAGAAAATGAAAAGAAAAAAGGGAAGAACTGGTTTTCTCGATTCTTCTCATAATAATAAGATAATAAAAAAAGATCCCTTGTTATAAAAAATAATAAGGTTGGTATGAGTGATATACAGGGGGTCGAATGAATAAAATAATAACTGGTGCGCAGCAAATCATCTTGACGAGGTGATTTGCTTTTTTCTTTTGCGATCTTTTGTTTTGATTTTCAAGCGTGAGAAAGGCAAAATAGATTGAATATTTCATTGCAAACACCATAAAGCGCAATGAGTTCAAAGATTTTTCAAGGAATGCATTATGCAGGACACAACTCTGTCACGCTGGTTTGCCCCAGTGATGGCGTTTTGCCTATCTTTTGTCATGATTACCACATTGGCACCGACGGTGGGTATCCAGATTGATCGTCAATTCGATTTCTGGTTGCTCTGGTTAGGGACCATGATTTTATTGGCACTGCCAATCGGCTATCTTGAAATCGCTTTAGCAAAGCGCTCACAAACTACTGCATTGCAAGCCCTTTCAAGCCTGACCCGTGATGCCGATGCTTCACCCAAATGGCGTCTGGTTGGCTGGTTAGCAGTTGTTTTCGTCCCGTTTTTTGCAGGTAGCGTATTAAGCACTGCAAGCCATGTGGTGAATGCGCAACTGGCATCTAATATTTCGAGTCAGATCCTGTTCGCGATTCTTGCGCTTGTGGCATTTGCACTTTCTTTTATTCCCCGTCAATTCCTGATTGCTTTGACCACTATTGGTGTGGTTGCTGCGTTCGTTCTTGCTAATGTGATGGGTACCCAGTTACAGGCTTGGCACTGGACAGGTGTGGAGTTTAGCGAGTGGGGCAATGCCACCGTGCTTGCCTTGGTCGCAAGTGGTCTAGGTTTGGGCTTATATTGGCAGAGTAGTCTGGCGATAGTGAAAAAGCAGGAAGCTGCAACCACTTCAGTATTGCCGATCTGGATAGCTCAACTGCTTGCCGTGATTGCATTTGGCTTCTTCTCGATTCAGGCTCAGTTGCCTGCGTTGGCCTGGGGTTTTGCTGCCCTGATGTCAGCTGCTTTATTAATCCAGTTTGCAAAAGAGCAACTGGCGCAGCGCCAGCTGGCGGTTGTAGTGCAATGGGCAATTTTACTTGCAGCTGTTGCAGTATGGGCAGTGCCTCAAGTTGAGCAAGTTTTTAATACTGTATTGATGCTATGGGGCCTGGTCATTTGCCTGATCTATGCCTTGTTTGCGGGCTGGATCATGAAGATCAGTCATCTGCGTAAAGCCATGGGCTTTAGCAATGAGCTGTTCTATAACCTGTGGCGTATTGCGATCCGTATTGTGTTACCCCTTTCAATTGTGGTCGCGATTATTGCAGTGATCGGGCAAGTGATCTAAATGGAACCGATCAAACAAGTCTGGGTGGCTTACACCACATCTGAGCAGCAGTTCCATCTTAGGGTTGCATTCAGTGAGGGAATGACGGCTCAGCAGGCGATTGATGCCAGTGGCTTAGCCGAGCAGGTGGGCCTGCCAGAAGTTTTACATTTGGGAGTTTTTGGTAGCAAGATTGAAGCTGAGACTGTGCTACAGGCCGGGGACCGGGTCGAAATCTATCGTCCCTTAACCATTAATCCCAAAGATATCCGTCGGAAACGGGCAGAAAAGAATCCGGTTGGACGATTTATCAAGGGTAATCGCTTTAGACCATCAAGCTCATAAAGAAAACCCCTCACGATTCTCTCGATGAGGGGTTTCTTTTTACGGCAAAGCCGTTATAGTGGGGGCGCAGTCAAAATCGCTTCTTTTGATGCCGGTAAACCAGGTTGTGATTCTGGAATCGTATCCAAGCCTTCCAGACGTTCGACATTACCATTCGCATCAAAATAAACTTTCAAATGCTGGCCGTGTGCCGCAGGTATTTTTGCTTTTTTCGCATAGGTACCCGGGATGTAGTTGTAGATGTAGTCCCAACGTTGTGGATTCAGTGGATCTGTCACTGTTGGACTACCCAGCAAGAAACGGACTTGCTGAAAGCTCATGCCCACTTGTACTTGAGATGCTTGTGCTTTGGTTAATGGTGTTCCCTGTGGAATATCGACTTTATAAACACCAAAGACTGAACAACCGCTAAGTACTGAAGTGACGAACAACGCCAGCATGATTTTTTGCATTTTGCTACACTATCCTGATAAATGATGATGCATTTGGTTCAAGGATAGATCATACTGCATCTAAACTCTATTGCCTATTCCAACTTAAGATTTGTTGAGAGACCTTTTTTTATGCCGATTTCCAATCAAGACTTACGCAAAGCTGGACTTAAAGTTACCCTTCCTCGTATTAAGATTTTGGAATTATTAGAAAATTCAAAACAACATCATTTAAGTGCTGAAGATATTTATAAAACTTTGCTTGAGCAAGGTGAAGATGTAGGTCTAGCAACGGTTTACCGTGTGTTAACACAATTCGAAGCTGCCGGTATCATTCAGCGTCACCATTTTGAAAACAACCATTCTGTTTTTGAAATCATGCAGGAAGATCATCATGATCACCTTGTATGCTTGAACTGTAACAAAGTTGTTGAATTTACAAATGATATTATTGAGCAAGAGCAACATGCGGTTGCTGATAAGCATCAATTTGCCTTAACGGGCCATTCTTTAAATCTTTACGGCTATTGCAGCGATGCAGAATGCCAAGAGGCTTATCGTAAAAAATAAGCTGAGTTGAGTTAACATTTTTAAAGTTCACGAAAAATGAACAAATAAAAAGGGAAGGTTACAAAAACCTTCCCTTTTTTTAATGGCTTAGTTTGAACTATTGCCCATCGAAGGTAATGTTACGGCTAGCGCTCAGTAACTGGTCTGCGCCTTCTTCGGAAAGTTTGATGGTGAGACGCAAGTCGTTTGGCGAATCGGCATGCTTTAAGGCATCTTTGTAGGTGATCTGACCTGCCTTATAAAGGTCGAATAGGGCTTGGTCAAAGGTCTGCATACCCAACTCACGTGAACGCTTCATCAGGTCTTTGATTTCGTGAATTTCACCCTTACGGATATAGTCGGCCAGAAGCGGGGTGTTAATCAGAATCTCAATCGCAGCACGACGTGAATTGCCGTCAGGCGTCGGAATTAGCTGCTGCGCCACTAACGCTTTTAAGTTCAGCGACAAGTCCATATACAGCTGACTGTGACGATCCGCTTCAAAGAAGTGAATAATACGATCCAGTGCCTGGTTGGCATTGTTGGCGTGCAGGGTCGCGAGTACCAGGTGTCCTGTTTCTGCGAAGGCAATCGCGTAGTCCATGGTTTCACGCGAACGGATCTCACCAATCAGGATCACATCCGGTGCCTGACGTAGCGTATTTTTCAAGGCCACTTCAAATGAATCGGTATCAATGCCGACTTCGCGTTGCGTCACAATGCAGCCTGCATGTTGGTGTACGAATTCGATCGGGTCTTCAATGGTAATAATATGGCCTTTGGAATTCTGGTTACGGAAACCGATCATCGAAGCAAGGGAAGTCGACTTACCTGTACCTGTTGCCCCTACAAAAATGATGATACCGCGTTTGGTCATTGCCAGTTCTTTCAGTACTTCAGGCAGTTTCAGGTCATCCATGGTGGGGATATGGGTCTCGATCTTACGCAGAACCATGCCCGGCATATCACGTTGCTGAAAGGCACTGACACGGAAACGGGCCGTTTTTTCGCGATTCATGATCGCGAAGTTACATTCACGGGTATCGGCAAATTCTTTACGCTGTTTGTCCGTCATGATGGACTGTACCAGTTGACCGACAATTTCCCCAGACAGCTTGGTTTTTGAAACAGGCACAATCTGCCCGTTAATTTTCATTGAAGGTTCAACATCCGCCGTGACAAATAAGTCTGAGGCATTCTGCTGAATCATCAAATTGAGTAAGTCATTAAAATCCATGATATTTCTCTAATCCCTTTATTTTTATAAGAATGACTCAGGCTGTTTCGCCACGGTACGTGCCGTTTGCGGACTGATTAAACCTTTAGATACCAATGTTTTCAAACTTTGATCCAAGGTGGTCATACCGTAGTTGGCACCTGTCTGGATCGCTGAGTACATTTGCGCGACTTTATTTTCACGCACAAGGTTACGGATTGCCGGAATCCCGATCATGATTTCATGTGCAGCCACACGGCCACCGCCGTTCTTTTTCAATAAGGTTTGTGAAATCACCGCTTGTAGAGATTCAGACAACATGGCACGTACCATGTCTTTTTCTTCAGCAGGGAATACGTCGATGACACGGTCAATGGTTTTTGCGGCAGAGGTGGTATGCAGGGTACCAAACACCAGGTGACCAGTTTCCGCAGCCGTCAATGCCAAGCGAATGGTTTCCAGGTCACGCATCTCACCGACCAGAATAATATCCGGGTCTTCACGCAGGGCAGAACGCAGTGCAGCATTAAAGCCATGCGTATCACGGTGTACTTCACGCTGGTTGATCAGACATTTTTTCGACTGGTGTACAAATTCGATTGGATCTTCTACCGTTAAAATATGGTCATAACGGTTTTCATTAATATAGTCGATCATTGCTGCAAGAGTGGTTGACTTACCTGAACCTGTCGGGCCTGTCACCAACACAATCCCACGTGGATAATCACAGATTTCCTTGAAAATTGTACCGAGGCCTAAATCTTCCATCGTCAGGACTTTAGAAGGAATGGTACGGAACACGGCACCAGCGCCACGGTTCTGATTGAAAGCATTGACACGGAAACGGGCAATATTCGGTACTTCAAACGAAAAGTCAGTTTCTAGGTCTTCTTCAAAATCACGACGTTGTTTATCATTCATAATGTCGTACACTAGACGGTGTACATCTTTATGTTCCAGTGCTGGCAAGTTGATACGACGGACTTCACCATCTACGCGAATCATCGGAGGCATACCCGCTGAAAGGTGTAAATCTGACGCACCGTTTTTAACCGAAAAGGCGAGTAATTCTGTAATATCCATAATTTCCCCGAAACAAACTCAAAAAGTCTCATTATTTTGTAGAATAATATAAGGCTTTCATTCCGGCTTACCAACACCTTAAAGAATGGGAAAGCAAAAAAACATTTCGTAAATGAGAACTGTGTCAATGAATCAATCGCAACAATCCCGCCAAACTGTTTTAAATCAAATAGAACACGCCTGTCAGCAAGTTCAGCGAGATCCTGCGACTGTGCAATTGTTAGCCGTTTCAAAGACTCATCCTGCTTCAAGCTTACGAGACATGTACGCAGTGGGGCAGCGTTGTTTTGGTGAAAACTATCTACAGGAAGCCTTGGAAAAAATTGAGGAATTACAGGACTTAGAAATTGAATGGCATTTTATTGGGCATGTACAGCGTAATAAAACCAAGCATCTGGCTGAGAAATTTGATTGGGTGCATGGGGTTGACCGTTTGATTATTGCCGAGCGTTTATCTGGCCAGCGTCTGGAATCGCAAGCGCCGTTAAATATTTGTCTACAAGTGAATATTGATGGACAAGATTCAAAAGATGGTTGTCAGCCAGAAGAAGTGGCTGAACTAGTTCAGCACATCAGCCAGCTTCCTAATATTCGTTTACGTGGTTTGATGGTCATTCCAGCGCCTGAAAATCATGCTGCATTTGCAGATGCCAAAACACTATTTGATCAGATGAAATCCCAGCATGCACAACCTCAAGATTGGGATACCTTGAGTATGGGGATGTCGGCTGATCTAGAAGCTGCGATTGCGGCGGGTTCTACGATGGTTAGAGTGGGGACCGCATTGTTTGGTGCAAGGGATTATTCAGCAAAGTCTTAATAATTATTTAATTCAACAAGATGACTCCAGAATTGAATCGGTTTTGGAGTGGCTTGCGGTTGATCAAACAGTGTTTTATTTAGTTTGAATTCATTACAAAAGTAATTGATCAGGTCTGTTCCATAATAAATAATATCGGTTTGCATGATTGAAAATATGGGATTTCCCTTTTCAAGGGGGGTACTCGGAATATAACGATGAGAGTAAACAGGGATCATTTTCGGATAAGCTTTAAACTGCTCCTCAAATATTACCAGACGGTCTGAGATTTCCTCTGGTGCGGCACCCCATTGATCTAACCAAAAGCCATTTTTAATATCAAAGAGAATGCCTTCATGAGGCCCGTTGAGCTGCGCTATCAACATATTTTTCGCTTTATCGCTATGAAGTGCTTCTCTCCAGCGAGGAAATTTCCATTCATTTTCTGAAACAGGAAGTCCGTACTTTAAAAATAGCTTCAAATCAGAAGGAAAGTGAAATCTAAAAAGCTGCTCTATTGCTTCTATTTCAGTTTCTGTTAAGCCAGTGTCAAACTGGATACCGTGCTTTAATAGTTCTGTATGAAGCAATTGAATGTTCATTAGCCCACTACTTCAATCCGACTCGAACCTGATCCAACAGGTTGTACCTGAATCTGCACGGGAATCCGTTCATGCATTTCCTGAATATGCGAAATTAAGATTACTTTACGACCTTGGCTTTGCAGCTGATCCAGCGCATTCATCACCATGTGCAAGGATGAGGCATCCAGCGTCCCAAAACCTTCATCAATGAACAGGGATTCGATTTTCATAGAGCCAGAGGCCATATTGGCAATCGCCAGTGAAATCGCAAGGGCCGTGAGGAAGGATTCTCCACCAGAGAGTGAGGCAACCGAACGGGTTTCACCATCCATATCATGGTCGATAATTGCCAGACTGAGTGAGTTTTCCAAGCGCTTTAATGTATAACGTTGCGATAGCATCGCCAATTGCTGATTGGCATATTCCAGCAAAATATCCAGATTATATTGTTGTGCCAAATCTCGGAAATCTTTGCCTTTAGAATCGCCAATCAAGCTCGAAATTTTATTCCAGCGATGTTCCTGTTGCTGAATTTGCTGGATCTGATCGGCAAACTGTTTTTGCTTGGCAAGGTTTTGCTGATGTAATTCGAGTTGAACTTTATATTGATCGCGTTGTTCAAGTTGCTGTTGTAGTTTTTCCTGATTTAGCTGAATCAATTCGATCAATTGTTCATGTTGAATCTCAGGCTGTTGCTGCTGATGCTCATTGAATAGCTGTTGTGCAGTTTTAAGCGCATAGGCTGCTTCACTCAAGACACGATCTGCATTTTGTAACGTTAAGCGAATCTGCTGTTCCTGCGTTGAAGAAATGGCTAGCAACTGACTGAGTTGCTGTTCTTCAAAATGCACATGCTGCTTCAACCATGCACCGATTTCTGTTGTGCATTGTGTGAATGATTGTTGGTTATGCTGATGCTGTGCTTTGAGCTGCTCTAGTTCATTCTTGTGTTGCTCAAAGTTTTGTCGTGCCTGTTCAAAATTCTGTTTCACCTGTTGGTATTGATGCTGCACTTGCTGGCGTTGTTGATCATGTTGATGCAACCATTCATTGGCTTTCAATTCAGTTGAACCAGCCATTGCCAGAATGAGTTGATTGGCAGCCTCACTATTTTGTTGACCCTTTTTCGCAATTTCCTGCAATTGCTGATTTAGCTCAGTATGTTGCGTGCTTAAACTATTCAGATTTGATATTAATAAATTGAGTTGTTGTGTGCTGTGCTGTTGTTGTTTGCTGAGTCCATCGGCATGATCAAGCTGTTGCAGGCGTTGTTTTAAACGCTGCACAATCTGTTGTGACTGGCGAAGCGGTTGTTCCAGCCAAAGTGTTTTTTCATTGATTTCCAGACAATCCACAATATGCTGAATCTGTCGCTGTAACTGCTGTACAGTTTCCAGTTGGTAGGCAGTGTTCTGGATAGACTGATTTAAATTAAACTGCTGTTTACTGGCCTGATTGAGCTGTTGTAATTGCTGATCAATCTGTTGTTTCGTTTGTGTAGATTGAGCGCTTAAGTGCTTTAATGATGCCTCAAGCTCGTGTTGAGCTAAATTGAAATCGAGTTGAATATGACTGTGAGTCAAATATTGCTGTAACTCTCGCTGTTGAGCGTTTAATTTTTCCTGAGTTTGTTGCAAGACTGTTTGGCGCTGTTTTTGCTCAGATTGAAGTTGGGTAAATTGTTGCTGTGTATTCTGCCAAAGCTGGAAGCACTGTTGCTCTTGCTGTAGCGCCTGTTGTTCCTGCTGTTGCTGTAATGCATATAGGGCTTTTGAAACAGAACTTTCATCCTCGCGATAGGGGTGTTCAGTACTGCCACAGACCAGACAGGCTTCACCTTGTTTCAGTTCAGCACGTAAATGTTCAATATTCTCGGCATGGAGTAAGCGTTGCTGTTGCAGGATATGCTGTAATTTTTCCCGCTCGGTTTTTGCTGCCTGAAATTCATTTTCTGCTGTTTGAGTATTTTGCTCGAGCTGTTGATACTGAACTTGTATCGTATTTAGTGTGTGTTGCAGCTCTGACACTTCATTTTTTAATTGAAAATGATGCTGTAGTTTTTGTTGAATCACATCCATTTGATTCAGCTGAGTCAACACTTGCTCTTTCTGTGTCTGTTTCTGCTCAAGGGTGCGATCAATCTGCTGCGTTATACCAAACTGCGAGATTAATTGCTCAAGTAAGCTTTTATCTTGCTCAAGTTTGCTTTGAGCCTGTTGAATATTCCCCAGCGTATTTTCAACTTTTTGATAATGCAGAATAAACTGCTCTAATTGTTGTACATGAGCATGGAGGCCCTTATCCAAAACCGAGAAGTGGCCACTGTGCTGTAATTGCTCAAGACAGGTTGCCTGTTGTGTACTCAAATTTTGAATATTTTGCTCAAGCTGCTGCTGCTGTTGTTGTAGAGGTTGTTGCTGAGTTTCAACATGTGCCAGTCTGCTTTTGGTCTTTTTATAATCTTCTGCAATATAGTCACGTTCTTGCACATATTTACGGACCTGATTCAACTCATCTTGATGTTGCAACTCAAAATTCTGAAACTGTTGTAGCGCCGTTTCTGCTTGCGTATAGCGGACTTTTTCCTGCTCAAATTCTGTAGTTAAGCGACTAAAATCTTGCTGTTTCTGCTGCAGTTGTGGTTCAAGCTGCTGCAATACTTTTTGGATTTGCTGCTGTTGAAAAGCAACAGGGCGAATCTCGGAAAAGATATCCAGTTGTTCGAGCAGTTGGCGATCTGTTGCTAATCCAGCATGGGCATTGAGTTGCGTCTCGTGCTGCTGTTGTTTGAAGATAACTTCACTTTTAAGCTTTTGTTGCTGCTCAAACCACTGTTGTTGTTGTTTAAGCTGGTTTCGCTCGTTCTCAAGTTGCTGGACTTGTTGTTGGAGCTGTTGAAACTGAGCCTGTAATTCGACAACTTCCTCATCGGAACGAATTTCGATATGGCCTAAAACATTTTCCAGCTGTTTGCGCTGATTGGTGATTTCTCGGGTCTTTTCAAAAGCCAGTTGTCCAATTTTGGCAAAGATACTGGAATTGGTCAGATACTCCAGCAATTCGCCCCGTTCGGTATCACGGGCTTTTAAAAATGCCGTGACCTCAGACTGCGCCAGTAAAACGGCTCGGGTAAACTGTTCAAAACTGAGTTGGGTAATCTGCTGGATATGGCTTTCGACGGCTTTGGTTTTGTCTGCCACCACCACACCGTCGGTGAGACATTTAAGCGAGCGCTGCACACTTTGCAGTTTCCCACTGGCATTTTCACGGGCACGTTTAATTTCCCAACGCGCCTGATAATGTTTTTGGTCTTGTGCCACAAAACACAGTTCAGCAAAGCCGTGTCCTGTACCGCGACGTAAAACGGTCAGGGGAGAGTTGGTCAGTAGCTCCGAACCATCCACATCCAGAAGCTTGCCATCACTTTCTTTAAGCCGGGGGATTTTATTAAACAGGGCCAGACACATGGCATCTAAAATAGTAGATTTACCAGCCCCAGTTTTGCCGACAACGGCAATCAGTCCCGCATTGGCCAAAGGGTCGCATTCAAAATCAATAAAGTGTTCACCCGCAAGAGATGCCAGATTTTTTAGTCGAATCGATAAAATTTTCATGGCAAATCCTTAAGAACTTTGATCATGTTCAAGTTTTTTCTGTGCTTCATTCACCAGACTTAAGAAATCTTTGGTGACGTCATCATCGGCGTGATAGCCCTTTTTCTCCCAGATCTGCTGGAATAATTTTTCTGGTGTCGGTGGTTCCAGGCTAATGCTCTGCTTGGTTTCAGTATTATTTTCATTGGATAAATACTGTCTGGAAATACGCACCAGACGATAGCGATCCTTCGGCAAGGCATCTTCAAATTGTTGGCGTAAATTCGGCTGTGGGGGAATCGCGGTATGATATTCGATATCAACATATTCACGATGCTCGAGATTTTCGATGGGGCCACTCGGTAGGTTTTTAAGCTGCTGCATGACCGCTGTGAGTTCATCTTTAATTTTATGCAGTTGAATACTTCGCGGAATTGTCAATGCTTCAAAATTTAGCTTATTTACTGGTTGGGTCGAGTCAATGGTGACATCAAGCACTTGATGCTTATAATTAATTTCACTAAATGACAGTGGAATTGGAGAGCCGCTATAACGAATATGTGGATGTTGTACCTTTTGCGGTTTATGCAAATGACCCAGCGCCACATAATCAATGCTGTCATCGAACAGGCTGATCGAAAGTGCTTCTTCATTGCCAATGATAATTGGGCGTTCAGAATCAGAAGTTTCCCCGCCTTGCATATGTGCATGCGACATCAGAATCAGCGCTTGATCCTCGGTTTTACGACGTTTGGCTTCTTCGATTAATTGTTGGTGTAGATAAGCAATGGCATTCTGGCTATTGGTGGTATGTTCATTAAATCCCGTGATTTCGGCAGAACGCAAGAAGGGTAAGGCAATACACCACGCGACAATCTGTTTTTGCTCATCATAAATCGGCAGAATTAAACGTTCCAGATCCAGTGTTTTATCTTCCTTCCAGCGAATCACGCCAACCGTTTTGGCATTATATTTGTTCAATAAGGGCTCAACCTGTTCAATTCGGTAGCCTGAATCGTGATTGCCTGCGATCATGAGGGTTTGCATATGCGGTGCAAGTTCATGCGCATCGGCAAGGAATTGGTAGAGCTGTTTTTGTGCCTGAGAACTCGGATTGATGACATCAAAAATATCACCTGCAATCAGCAAGGCATGTGGCTGTTTCTGTTTGATTTGCTCAAGTAACCATGTCAGAAATTGTTCATGTTCATAATGGCGGGAATGATTATAAAAGAATTGCCCCAAATGCCAGTCAGAAGTATGAAAAAAACGCACAGTCATAAATGAATCTAAAAAAAGAATTGAACCAGAATAAGGTAGCACGTATTTAAGTGGAAAGGAGAATCTTGCTGAGCAGAAAAGTAGTACATGATCGCGCTTGATCATTTTTAAACGTTGCTCTAGTTTGAAGATAAAGTCATGCAATAAAAAATGAGGCATCGAGATGAGCTTAGGTAAAGTAAGCCGTAAAGTGACGGATCAGATTATGTTGATTGGGCTGGATCGTGTGGAAAAACGGAATGCTTTTGATAGTCATATGATTCAGGATTTGTCACTGGCGTTAACCGAATATGAGCATGATCCTGAACTTCGTTGTGCGGTAATTTTTGCACATGGCGACCATTTTACAGCGGGCCTGGATCTGGTTGAGTTACAACCGAAGATATCCGAAGGCATCTTTAATTTTGCTGAACAACAAATTAACCCGTGGGGAACAGCGGGCCGGCATCGCAGTAAACCCGTGGTGGTGGCAGTACAGGGAATTTGTTATACCGCAGGAGTTGAGTTGATGCTAAATGCCGATGTGGTCATTGCCAGCGAGAATACCGTCTTTGGTCAGCTTGAAGTGCTACGTGGCATCATGCCATTTGGAGGTGCAACGGTGCGCTTTGTGCAGGCTGCGGGATGGCAAAAAGCCATGCCCTATTTATTAACCGGCAAAACTTTTGATGCGAAAACGGCGGATCAACTCAATCTGATTTCTGAGATTGTGGAAAATGGTCAACAGTTGCAGCGAGCCATTGAAATTGCCAAAGAGATTTGCCTCTCCGCACCACTTGCGGTACAGGCTTTATTAGCTTCTGCAACCGATGCGCTAACTCAAGGGCAGACGGCGGCCTTTGAAAAGATGAACAGTTATCTGATGCCATTGTTTGAATCGCAGGATGCACAAGAGGGCGTCCATGCCATGTTAGAAAAACGTCCGCCGCAGTTTAAGGGAAAATAATCATTTTGACTTCACTTGAGCCTGATCAGTTATTGCGCATTTTCATCGATTTCACAAATACCAAAGGTATTGTGGTCAGGATCAAGAAAATAGCCCTGCCAGCAACGATTCGGGATTGCGAATTTATCCATTGCCACAATGCCGCCGAGGCTAAGAATTTTAGCTGCTGTTTCATCAAAGTTTTCGACTTCTATGGTGCAGGTAAAGGCATTGGTCCCGCATCCTGTGGATGGAATCGCCACTGGGCGTTGTAGTAAGCCGCCGTGAATTCCCTCTGTTTCAATGCGATAATATTCAATCGGCAGGCCTTCCACTTTTTCAAAATGCCAGTCAAATGCAGACTGGTAAAAATGGACGTCGCGTTGAGGATTGGATGACTGAATTTCAAAATAGGCAACAGTATTCATGATTCTATTCCTTGGTCTTTATTGTGCTTGATTCATTCTAGACAGAACTGGCATGAGCGTGCTAAAGCTTTATGTAAATGAGTAAACTTGTCCTTTCTGATTTGATTACTCAAATAAATTTTATGAGTTTAACTAAAATAGCGGAGATTGATTAAACCTTGATGAAGATAATGAAGTTAGCCGATCATCCTAAGCTTTTGGATCAGGCTGCCAATTGGTTTTCGCAGAAATGGGAGATTCCTGTTGAAGCATACCGTGACAGCATGCAGACCTCGATTGAACAGTCACAAGCCATTCCACAATGGTATGTGATTCTGGATGACAGGCGGCACATTATTGCGGGTGCAGGGGTGATTGATAATGACTTCCATGACCGCAAAGACCTGACACCAAATTTATGTGCCTTATTTGTTGAAGAGACTTATCGAAAGCAGAATATTGCCAGACAACTATTAGATTTTGCTCGGACAGAGATGAAAAACGCTGGATTTAAAAAGTTGTATCTAGTGACAGATTTAAATGATTTCTATGAAAAATGTGGCTGGACATTTTTAACGAAGGTCACCGAAGATGATGGTGAGTTGATCAATATGTATGTTGCCGATACCTGAACAAACTCAAATCGCAGGCAAATAAAAACCGACGATTCGAGTGATGATAAATCGTCGGTCAAAATCTTTTTCAATGGTTATGGCTGCTAACACAACCATTGTTAAAGATGGAGAGTCATAATGAAAGGTCACCGAAAACATTGCGGATGCCGTGCAATGTCCAATCGGTTGCTGCGACCTTGTACCCTATATAACGCTGCTGGTTAAGGATTGGTTGACATAAAAATGAAAAAAAAGTGAAAAAAATTTATAATTATTTCTTAAAGCCAGTCTAATTAGGTTTATCTTTATGATTTCATTGCGTTTGTATTATCTCTGGTTTTTTATTATTTGTTTGGCCTCGACGTTAATTGCCGGTGTGCTGGCCGCGATTCTACCGAATAGCTTAGGTGGGGTACTCACTGCAATTCCTTATCTGATCGCGATTATCTTTGTTTTGTTTAAATTTCTCAAGCAACAGCGCCGTGCACCCAATGCGCAAGAGAAAAAGCGCTTAAGCATTGGCTTTAGTCTGATCTTTTGGGGGTACAATGCATGTGGTCTGTTACTCGGGCTATATATTTTTGCGCGTAAAGATCCTGAAATTTGGCAGAACTTCCTGCTTTATTTAAAACAGCCACAATTTTTACTTGCTGTATTGGGTATGTGGTTGGTGATTGCCTTACCTTTATTTCTCATTACTTATTGGTTTTATGGACCGCAGGCACAGAGAATGGCCACAAAGATGTTTCACTAATTAAAGAAAGTTTACTTGTCATTCACTTTTATTCTGCTAAGACTTAGGCATTGATCTGATCAATATCATGCAGGATGAGGATGTAATGCAGAAACAGACAGTTTTAATTACAGGCGCTAGCGGTTTTATCGGTTCGTATTTGCTGCCTTTCTTGTTAGAGCGGAACTATCAGATCATTGCACTGACCCGCCAGCCCAATCGGGTATCGTCGCATTCAGCACTGCGTTGGGTAACTGATCTTGATCAAATTGAAACACAACACATTGATTATGTGATTAATCTGGCGGGCGAAAATATTGGTGCAAAACGCTGGACGGAACAACGTAAGCAGCAGTTGATACACAGCCGTGTGGCAATGACTGAGCAGCTGTATCAATGGCTGGAACAACGGCAAATTTTTCCGACATGCATTATTTCCGGTTCTGCGATTGGTTATTACGGGATTGATCCTCAACAGCAATGGAAGCTTGTTTGTGATGAAAATACGCCACCACAGACGATTTTTATGTCTGAGTTGTGCCAGAGATGGGAGCAAACGACTTTAAAATTTACCCAGCAAAAGACCAAGATTATTCGTTTAGGCGTGGTTTTCGGGCAGGGCGGAATTTTGCCGCAGATGCTGTTACCGATCCGGTTAAATGCTGTTGCCAAAATTGCTTCAGGACAGCAACCGGTGGTGTGGATTCATATTCAGGACGTACTGAATGCCATCCTTTTTCTGCTGCAATCGGATCATCGCCAAAAGGTGTATAACCTGGTTGCTCCTGATCAGGTCAATCAACAACAGTTTGCTCAAGTGGCTGCCCACATTTTAAAGCGCAAACCTTTTATGACCCTGCCCAAATGTGTGTTTACATTGCTATTGGGCGAGCAATCACAACTGATCCTCAATGGACAGTATGTGGTTCCCAAGGCTTTGCTGGAACAGGGCTTCCAGTTTCAATATCCTGATTTAAATACAGCCTTAACCGAAATTCTAACAAGACATTAAATTCTGTTGTTTTAAGCGCAAGGGTGAATAGGCTTGGGGATCAACAATTGTCTCTTGTCCCAACAGCAGTTGGCGTAACAGTCGTGCTGAGCCAGAACCCATGCATAAGCCGTTACGGAAATGTCCAAAATTAGCCCAAAGGTTTTCCAGTTCAGGCATGGCACCAATATAGGGAATCCCTTGTGGTGAGCTTGGACGCAATCCAGCCCAACGTTTTACGATGGGGAATTGCGCTAACTCAGGAACCATCTCTAAGCAGGCAGCAAGAATATCCTGCTGGGTCTGTTCATCTAGCGCAGTGCTAAAGCCTGTATCTGCCATGCTTGAACCGCACACAATGTGTCCATCCTGACGTGGAATCAGGTACATCACCCGATTCATGCACATGGTTGGTAACCAGTTTTCAGGAGTTTTAAATAACAGCATCTGTCCTTGTACCGGTTGCACAGGAATATGGCATTGCAGTTGTTCGGCCCATTGCTGACTCCATGCACCAGAACTGATGACCACATGATCTGCCATAAATTTTCGGCCATCGTCAGCTTGTAGACCATAAACTTTTTTATTTTGAATAATCAGTTTTTCAATCGGACAATGTTCAAAAAAACGCACCAGTGGATGTTGCTTTAAGTAGCAAATTAATGATTGTAATAAACGTGGATTGCGGACATTGGAGAGTTGCGGGAAGTAGATAGCTTGCTGGAATTGTTGGGAAATATGGGGGTTAATCTGTTCGAGTCTGGAGCGATTGAGCAACTCGCATTGCTGCATCGGTTCATGATGTCGAGTGGCATAATTCAAGCCAGTTTCGAAATCTTCCTGATCAAAGATCAGCATGCCGGTATCGTGGATTTGAAAATCAATGCCAGTGACGGGGAGTAACTTTTCGTTCCAGGTTTGGTACAGTGATTTTCCGTATTGCGCCAGTTGATTGACTTCAGGCGCATAACGCCACGGATACATCGGGGAGAGAATACCGCCCCCTGCCCATGAGGCAGCTTGACCTGCAAGTTGTTGGTCAAAAATATCGACAGAACAGCCTTGTTCAGCAAGTTCCAATGCTGACATTAAGCCACTAATACCCGCACCAATGATGGCAATATGCATAACTTTAATTTAAGTGGTTTCTAAGATAAAACGTATCTTGAAATTTGCTACACGGAAGACGTCATTCGCAACCTGCGTGATATACGCTAAGAGAAGCCCTGTTATACATCCTCAATATCAGAAAAATGTAAGAAGTGAACAGGTTTTGCGAATGACAATGGTTTTGCCTACTTTTCCCGAAAGAAAAGTAGGTCGAGCCGAAGGCTAATCCAGAAATAAGGATGAGAGCTCAACAAGACTCTGGAGTAGATACTATCATTTTCAGATAGATGAAATATAACTTCTATTACATCTCTTTTAATTTACGTGCTGCATCTTCAGCAAAATAGGTCCAGATCCCATCAGCACCGGCACGACGGCAGCACATTAAGGATTCCAGAATTACGCTGTCAGATAACCAGCCGTTCTGAATCGCACCCGCTAGCATGGCATATTCACCACTGACCTGATACAGGAAAGTTGGCACGCCAAAAGTATCTTTGACTTCACGCACCACATCCAGATAAGGCATGCCTGGTTTAACAATCACCATATCTGCACCTTCTTGCAGATCCAGTGCGATTTCATGTAAGGCTTCGGCACGGTTGCCAATATCCATTTGGTAATTGTATTTATTACCGCCTTTCAGGTTGCTGGCAGAACCCACTGCATCACGGAAAGGACCGTAGAAGCTGGATGCATATTTCGCTGAGTAGGCCATGATGTTGGTATAGATAAAATCGTTTTGCTCGAGTGCTTGGCGAATCGCACCGATACGGCCATCCATCATGTCACTTGGTGCAATCACATCAGCCCCAGCTGCAGCATGACTGAGTGCCTGTTTCACCAGACATTCAACCGTTTCATCATTTAACACATAGCCTGTGTCATCAATAATGCCGTCTTGACCGTGTGTGGTATAAGGGTCAAGCGCACCATCGGTAATCAGCACCATTTCTGGTAATTCTTTTTTGAGTAGACGACAGGTGGTTTGAACTAAACCATTTTCGTCCCAAGCGGCTTCCGCTGTTAAACTTTTGTCTTGTTGTGGCGTCACAGGGAATAAAGCAAGTTTCGAGACACCGAGTTCAAGCAGGGTTTCCGCTTTCTTTAGCAGTAAATCAGCCGATAGACGTTGCACATTCGGCATGCTTGGAATGTCTTGAGTTTGTTGTTGTCCCGGTAATACAAACACTGGATAAATCAAGTGATCTGCCGTTAAATGCGTTTCGCTGACCATGGCACGAAGTTGGTCATTTTTACGGATACGGCGCATGCGAGTCGCAGGAAAAGCTGGACGATTGAACGTATAAGTCATAACAATCTCGATGTTCAGTATTACACTAGGGGAATAATTGAGGGATTCAGCCACGCTTGAGGGAGAGTTCAGCGACATCGCTCAATTACGAACCCCGCTATTGTAGCCCCATATTTTTAGATTTGTGCAAAATAATGGAAAGTTATTCTTTCCATTGAGTGTAGGCCGCGTATGAATGATGTAAAGAAAAACTGGACTGGTAATATTCAGTTAGGTGCCAAGGCAGATCACCAGGTGGTCTTGAAACAGCTATGTAAGGCTTTTAATGCCTGTCCATTTTTTAAATACAGTGGCATGGTCATGCGCGTGGTCGATGATCAGATTGAAGCCTATGTGGAGATGCAGCCAGAACTGGTCGGGAATCTGGCATTCCAGATTTTACATGGTGGTGTGGCGGCTACGATTCTGGACAGTATCGGTGGTGTAGCAGCGATGGAGCAACTTTATCGCCGTGCCGCACCCGAAGATTTGCCTGATACCATCAAGAAAGTATCCCGTCTGGCCACGGTGGATATGCGGGTCGATTATCTGGCGCCAGGGCGTGGCAAATATTTTATTGCCCGTGCTGAAACCTTACGTCTAGGTCGTAAAGGCTGCACCATGCGCATGACCATGGTCAATGATGAGGACAAACCGATTGCTACTGCAATCGCATCGTATGCCTATTAACCGGTTACTGCTTAAAATAGAACGATGTGAAGGCCTCTTATACCATGTTTGAGAGGCTGATTTCATTTCAGAAGCATTTTATTCTCCATTCCTATTATTTTATAGCAGGCCTAAGGCCTGCTTTTTTTGTGCCTGAATATTTGCATCGCGAGCTGGGTCAAAATGATTCACAAACTGGATAGAGATCTGGAAAAAGTGGATAGAGTCCAGCCATAAATCAGGCTTCAATCAATAAAAGGTTTTTATGGATTGGAGGAGATAAAAATGACGACACGTAATATTGCCGAATGGCAGGACTTTGTGAGTGGCTGTCTGGACTTTCGTCCGAAAGATGGAGTGTTCCGTATTGCGCGCGAGATGTTCACTGAAGCTGAACTGTTCGATTTGGAAATGGAATTTATTTTTGAAAAAGTCTGGATTTATGCCTGCCATGAAAGTGAAATTCCCAATAATCATGATTTCCTAACCGTTCAGATTGGACGCCAACCGTTAATCATTAGCCGTGATGGTCAAGGCCAACTGCATGCCATGATTAATGCCTGTGAGCATCGCGGTGCGACCTTAACCCGTGTGGCCAAAGGCAATCAGTCCACTTTTACCTGTCCCTTCCATGCGTGGTGCTATAAATCAGATGGTCGTCTGGTCAAAGTCAAAGCGCCTGCGGAATATTGTGAAGATTTTGATAAGTCCAGCCGTGGACTCAAGCAGGGGCGAATTGCCAGTTATCGCGGTTTTGTCTTTGTCAGTCTGGATACACAGGCTACGGATAGTCTCGAAGACTTCTTGGGAGATGCCAAAGTCTTTCTGGACTTAATGGTAGAGCAGTCACCGACTGGTGAGTTGGAAGTCCTGCAAGGCAAGTCGGCCTATACCTTTGCAGGAAACTGGAAACTGCAAAATGAAAATGGACTGGATGGCTATCATGTCAGTACCGTGCACTATAACTATGTCTCCACCGTACAGCATCGCCAACAGGTTAATGCAGCCAAAGGTGATGATCTGGATACCTTGGATTACAGCAAATTAGGCGCAGGTGATAACCAGACTGATGATGGCTGGTTCAGTTTTAAAAACGGTCATAGTGTTTTATTCAGCGACATGCCCAATCCAGCGGTGCGTCCTGGCTATGATACGGTGATGCCGTATCTGCTGGAAAAATATGGTGCCAAGCGTGCGGAATGGGCCATGCATCGTCTCAGAAACCTGAATCTTTATCCAAGTCTATTCTTTATGGATCAGATCAGTTCACAGCTGCGCATTGTCCGTCCAGTGGCATGGAACAAAACTGAAGTGATTAGCCAATGTCTGGCGGTAAAAGGCGAGTCAACCGAAGCACGTCGTAACCGTATTCGCCAGTTTGAAGACTTTTTTAATGTTTCAGGCTTAGGTACGCCAGATGATCTGGTGGAATTCCGTGAACAGCAAAAAGGCTTCCAGGCGCGTCTGGAACGCTGGAGTGATATCTCTCGTGGTCATCATAACTGGTGTTATGACATGACCCAAAATGCACAGGATCTTGGAATCCGGCCTGTGATTACAGGCCGTGAACTGACGCATGAAGGCCTATATGTCAATCAGCATGGTCATTGGCAACGTTTAATGCTGGATGGCTTAAATCGCAACGCTTTAAAAATGCAGGATATTACCTATCAACTTGATACAGCAACGGAAGAGGTATAAGTCATGACTGCTGAATTACATTTTGCTGTTTCACAATTTCTTTATCAAAAATCAGAGTTATGCGACCGCTATGACTGGGATGCCTATCTGGAACTGTATGATGAAGATAGTGAATATCACATTCCGCAATGGATTGATGATCATCGTTATGTCGTAGATCCAAATCAGGGCTTGTCTTATATCTATTATGCAGACCGTTCGGGTCTGGAAGATCGCGTATTTCGTATCCGTACGGGTAAGGCGGCCTCAGCGACACCTTTACCACGCACCCAGCACAGTATTCAAAATCTACAGGTTAAAAGCCTGCCAGATGGCTTGATTGAAGCCAGAGTCGGTTGGAGCACCTTATATAACCGTCAGGGGCTGGAAGGTTGCTTCTATGGCCATGCCACTTATCTGTTAAGACCAACCGCTGAAGGATTCCGTATTCGCCGTCAGCACACGATTTTGCTGAATGACAAAATTGATTCGGTCTTGGATTTTTATCATGTTTAAGGGAGCATCATGATGGAACATTCAGTTGCGCTTAATTTTGCCGATGGAAAAACCTTTTTTATTTCAGTCCAAGAGAATGAGTTGTTGCTGAATGCGGCCATTCGTCAGGGCATCAACCTACCCTTAGATTGCCGTGAAGGCGTGTGCGGAACCTGTCAGGGACAGTGTGAAACAGGCATTTATGAGCAGGAATATGTGGATGAAGATGCGTTAAGTGAACGTGACTTAGCAGAGCGAAAAATGTTGGCTTGCCAAACGCGGGTTAAATCCAATGCGGCATTCTACTTCGATCACAATTCTGAAATTTGCAACGCTGGCGAAACACAGAAAATTGCGACGAAAGTGACTCAGGTTGAACTGGTGTCCGAGACAACCGCGATTTTGCATGTTGATGCCAGTGCATCTGCCAAGCAACTCGAGTTTTTACCCGGCCAATATGCGCGTTTGCAGATTCCCGAGACGGATGACTGGCGTTCTTATTCTTTTGCCAATCGTCCGAATCAGACCAATCAATTGCAGTTTTTAATCCGCTTATTACCCGATGGCGTGATGAGCAATTATTTACGTGAACGTTGCCAAGTGGGTCAAACCATTTTGATGGAAGCACCTTTGGGTAGTTTCTATTTACGTGAGGTTGAGCGACCGCTGGTGTTTATTGCGGGTGGAACCGGGCTGTCGGCTTTTTTAGGCATGCTGGACAATATTGCGGAACAGGCAAATGCACCTGCAATCCAGCTGTATTACGGGGTCAATCAGGCAACCGACTTGTGTGAACAATCCCGTTTGCAAGGCTATGCGGAACGTTTACCAAATTTCAATTATCAACCTATTGTCACACAAGCTTCGGAGGCTTGGGCAGGCAAAACCGGTTATATCCACGAGCATCTGAATCGGGAACAACTCGCTGAACAGCCGTTTGACATGTACCTATGTGGCCCACCGCCGATGATCGAAGCGGTCAAAAGCTGGCTAGATGAGCAAGCATTAAGTAATTATCGCCTCTATAGCGAAAAGTTTTTACAAAGCAATACGGCTGGTCATTGATTGGCTGCGTTGCCAGACGATGAATACAAAACAGGGGGAGAGGAAATCCTCCTGGTTAAGATAAATAAGCCGTTTGAAAAATTAAAATCTCAACGTGAGCATACGTTGAAACATCGACTTTTAAGGGAATAAAAATGAAGACAATTGATGTGAATCATGTGATCAATCGGGAGCGGCTGTCTCCCTTACAATGGCTGGTGTTTGCCTTGGGCTTTCTGGTGTTTTTCTGTGATGGTTTGGATACCGGAATTATCGGTTTTATTGCGCCTGCCTTGCTGGATGACTGGGGTATCAGTAAACCTGAATTGGCGCCCGTGCTGAGCGCGGCACTGGTGGGGATGTCGATTGGTGCAATTATTTCTGGGCCTTTGGCGGATAAATTTGGACGTAAAGGCGTGATTGTATCCACGACTTTATTATTCTCTATATTTACCATCCTGTGTGGATTTGCTTCTTCTACACAAGACCTGATGCTTTACCGTTTTATTACCGGTGTGGGGTTAGGCGCGGCCATGCCGAATATCAGTACCATTGTTTCAGAATATATGCCTGCAAAACGCAAAGCTTTTTTAACAGGGCTGGCAGGTTGTGGATTTATGCTGGGCATTTCTTGTGGCGGGGTGTTGTCGGCCTATTTACTGGAAAATCTGGGCTGGGCCAAGGTGGTGATTCTGGGTGGGATTATTCCTTTATTTTTAGTGGTCGCTTTAATCTTGAAATTACCAGAATCTGTACCGTATTTGATTAAAAAAGATCAGCAACATAAAGCCCAAAGCATTCTGGAAAAAGTTCAGGGTCATGCTTTTGCTGATACGGTCAACATCGAATTAGCCCAAGTTGATGTCAATCATAGCGATAGCCCGGTCAGAACCGTACTAACGAAATATCTCTGGGGATCGGTGATGTTGTGGCTATGCTGTTTTATGAGTCTGTTGGTATTCTATTTACTGACCAGCTGGATGCCGACGATTCTAAAAACAGCGGGCTTTAGTACCCAGCAATTTAGCCTGATCGCTTCCATTTTTCCTTTTGGTGGTGTAATTGGTGCGGTGATCATGGGCTGGTATATGGATAAGCTCAATCCAACTCAGGTGATTAAATATGCCTACCTGACTGCATTTGTGCTATTCATTGTTGCAGGCTTTGTCAGCTCCAGTATCGTGTTACTCGGCATCAGTATTTTCCTGATCGGGGCATTGCTGACAGGAGCACAATCGTCACTACTGCCTTTGGCTGCTTTATTTTATCCATCACAGTGTCGTGCAGTGGGGGTGTCGTGGATGCATGGGATTGGACGAGTTGGCGCAATTTTCGGGGCATTTTTCGGTTCGTATATCTTTACCTATGACATTAGCCTCGGTGGTATTTTCTACCTTTTGGCCTTGCCGACTTTTATTGCCTTTGTCGCGCTCAGCCTGAAAGCGATGCATCAAAACAACAAAGCCAATCCAGTGTTAAGCACCAGTTAATGGCAAGAAAGCCCAGTACGTTGACTGGGCTTTTTTATTTAACAATGCTTACTCATGTTTATTTCGGGTTTCACTCGGTTTTTCGCCAAATTCATCTTTATATTCTTGAGCGAAGCGGCTGAGATGATTAAAGCCCCAGTCATAAGCGAGTTTGGAAATGGAAATTTTTTGATGCTTGGCGGCATTACTTAATATTTTATAAATTTGTTGTAGGCGATATTTACGTAGATAGGCCATCGGACTCAGACCATAATGCTGCTGAAACTCTGCATAAAGCTTGGATTTAGAGACACCTGCCAGGCGCTGTAAACTCTCGACATCGAAGGATTCACGTGCATGTTGCACAATAAAATTCTTCACTTTACGGATATAGGCGGGTTCCATCTGATTGCTGCGTTCATGCAGGGCTGCCGAATAATTATTTTCCTGAGACAGGAGCAGGGCTTTAATCACAAAATTTTCATAGTCTTCAGAAAACATCGGTAAGCCAGCAAAATCAGCATAATGTGATTTCAGTTGTAGAAAATTTTCAATATTATGCCACCAGGCTTGCATTAATCCGGTCATGCCGAGCGAGATTTCAGGGTTAAACACCAAGGCCTGCTCAAGCGGTTTATTCAGTAGTTCTGCAAGGACCTGATGCAGACTCTGTTCAGGAATCACCACCTGAAATTTTTGGCAATCCTGATGAATGACCAAGTCCTGTAAATCCTGATTGGAAACAATGAGCCCTGTATGGGCATCGGATTGGTATTTGGCGCCACCAATACTCAGTGTCTGCTTGCCATGAAAGGGCAGACTGATGCTATAGGCTTTCAGGTGGGAAATATTGATCGCGACATTGGCCCCATAACTGATAGTCCCGATGGCCATTTTTTTATGCGGGAGCCGCATACCATCATAATGGAAGTCGAGTGTCTCCCGACACAGCGTATCCAGACGGTGTTCGCCACAGATCATCGACATTACATTTTGTGCAAAATCGGCTTGATGCGAATGATGGATAAGATCCATATTTTGGCTGAGTGATGTCATCGTCCTTTCACCTAGCGAAGTGCTTATTGTTTTAGCAGCAAGAAAAATGCCATTTTGTTCCATAAATGACGCCATTTACGCTCATTGCCAGCAATCGGGAATTGAGCAGAAACTCTGATCCAGCTTGGTTTATTAGAACAAATTTGGCTCAATACGCAAGCCCGTAGGGAATATATCTTTATGCTTTATAGGTATGTTAAATGCTGTGATCTGCCAGATTGTATGGTTCGCTTAATCAATCAATAAGCAAACTTAAAGTTTTTAATCGTCATTAAAATATCAATTTATAAGAATTGAACGCATCAGTTATTTTTTTTAATCTCGTCATATGATTTTTTGCCGTTAAAATGCGAAATAATTTTTGTGCTTATGTTGCACTTTGGTTTTTAACATTCAGTTAAGTTTTTAAAATTAAACTGATCGGCTGATTAAACCAAAAGTTAAAAATCTCTTTAATTTTCAGGAATAACTTATGACTGACGCTCAAGCCAATTCACAGGATGCTGCTTCAGATTCGGCATCAGATGATGCAATGAAAGCAAAACGTAAAAAATTTCTCGGATTTTTCGCGCTCATTCTCATTCTTGCTGCAATTCTGTATGGCATCTGGGCGTTATTCTTTAATCATTCTATCAGTACCGATAATGCTTATGTGGGCGCTGAAACCGCACAGATTACCTCAATGGTGAGTGGGCAAGTTTCTGAAGTCTTGGTGAAAGATACCCAACAGGTGAAAAAAGGCGATGTGCTGGTGCGCATAGACGAGCGGGATGCCAAGATTCAACTGGCACAGGCACAGGCCGAACTGGCCAAAGCACAGCGCCAATATAAGCAGACTCAGGCAAATAGTAGCTCTTTAAATTCTCAGGTCGTGGTGCGTAATGATGAAATCAGCAGCGCACAGGCGCAAGTGACCAAAGCGCAGGCGGATTATGATCGTGCGGCATTGGAGCTCAAGCGCCGTAATGAGCTGGCTGCAACAGGTGCGATTTCTAAAGAAGAATTAAGCAAGGCACAAAGCGCAGTTTCGACGGCTAAGGCCAGTCTGGATCTGGCTCAGGCCGGTTTGGCGCAGGCTACCTCTAGCCGTAAAGCCGCTGAAAGTACTTTTGCTGCCAATGAGGCCTTGATTCAGGGGGTAAATGAAGCGTCAACACCTGATGTACTGGTGGCCAAAGCCCATGTGGAGCAGGCTGCGCTGGATCTGGAACGTACCGTGATCCGTGCACCTGTGGATGGGGTAATCGCGCGTCGCAATATTCAGATTGGGCAACGTGTCGCACCCGGTACCGTGATGATGTCTGTGGTGCCTTTATCGGCACTCTATGTCGATGCCAACTTTAAAGAAAGCCAGCTGGCGAAAGTGAGAGAAGGCCAGAAGGTCACACTACGTTCCGATCTGTATGGCGATGATGTGGTCTATCACGGGACGGTGCAAGGTTTCTCGGGTGGAACTGGCGCTGCATTTGCCTTGATTCCAGCGCAAAATGCGACAGGCAACTGGATTAAAGTGGTACAGCGCTTACCAGTACGTATTACTCTGGATCCCAAAGAGCTTGCACAACATCCATTGCGCGTCGGGTTGTCGATGCAAGCGGATATTGATCTCGCAACGAAGTAATCAGCCATGAAAACGCAAACTCCTTTTGCAGAACTCAGTGGCGGGCGCTTACTACTCGCAGCTTTTGTGATCGCCCTTTCAAATTTTATGGTGGTCCTGGATACCACCATTGCGAACGTGTCTGTCCCGCATATTACCGGCAACCTTGCGGTTTCCAGTTCCCAAGGGACCTGGGTAATTACCTCTTATGCGGTTGCCGAAGCGATTTGTGTGCCTTTAACCGGCTGGCTTGCAGGGCGGTTTGGGACAGTCCGTGTGTTTATATTCGGGCTGATTGGTTTTACCATCTTTTCATTCCTCTGTGGCTTAGCCACCTCGCTGGAAATGCTGGTGTTTTTCCGTATTGGACAAGGTCTCTGCGGTGGCCCGTTAATGCCACTCAGTCAAACCCTGCTCATGCGAATTTTCCCTCCCGAAAAACATGCACAGGCGATGGGTCTTTGGGCCATGACCACGGTGATTGGACCGATTCTCGGGCCGATCCTCGGGGGCTTGATCAGTGATAATCTGTCTTGGCACTGGATTTTCTTTATCAATATTCCGGTTGGTATTGTCTGTGCCTTAGCTGCCGTGCGCTTATTGTCTGTAGCTGAAACCAAAACCGAAAAATTGCGGATTGATGCTATTGGCCTAGGTTTGTTGGTGCTGTGGATTGGTGCACTGCAATTAATGCTGGACCTCGGACATGAGCGCGATTGGTTTAACAATACCAGTATCATTATTCTGGCGTTGGTGGCCGTTGTTGGTTTTATCGTGTTTATGATCTGGGAGCTGACCGAAAAGCATCCTGTGGTTAATCTGTATGTGTTCCGGCATCGGGGTTTTGCGGTTTCGGTACTGGCGCTGGCCTTTGGTTTCGGTTCCTTCTTTGGCAGTATTGTATTGATTCCCCAGTGGTTGCAGATCAATCTCGGCTATACCGCCACATGGGCGGGTTATCTGACCGCCACGATGGGCTTTGGTAGTCTGACCATGTCACCGATTGTGGCGAAGCTGTCGACCAAATATGATCCACGCGCACTAGCAAGTTTTGGGCTGGCCTTGCTCGGCGTGGTTACTCTGATGCGGGCATTCTGGGTCACTGATGCTGACTTTATGGCCTTGGCGTGGCCTCAAATTCTGCAAGGTTTTGCCGTGCCATTCTTCTTTATTCCGCTGTCGAATATTGCAATGGGCTCGGTATTGCCCCAAGAAATGGCATCTGCCGCAGGCTTGATGAATTTCCTTCGAACCATGGCTGGTGCGATTGGCGCATCAATTGCGGTCACCATTTGGGATGATCATGCCAAAGTGGCACGCAGTGAAATGGTCAATAATCTGCATCCGCAAGAAGTGCAAAACAGTTTACTGCAGAATGGATTTTCTCCCGATGCAACGCTGGGCGTGATTGCCAATCTGGTGGATAAAGAAGCGATTACCATGTCAGCCAATCATGTGTTTATGCTACTGGCGATTGTATTTGTCTTTGCCAGTGCCTTGATCTGGATGAGTCCAAAACCGAAAGGCAATAGCGGTGGCATGCCGACCCACTAAAAATTCTGAACCAAACACGCATCTCTCAGGAGGTGCTTTTTTTATGTATAAAAATAGTGTCTTAAGCCAGAATTGATAGATTTTGCCTGTTTTTATTCAGGCAAGGCATGCCAGAATTCAGCTGCAAATGATGAAAAGACATAATCAAAACAGGGAGGAGCATTGCTGGTAGAGGAACGTCAGCGCCAAATCATTCAATATTATTAAAATTTTATTTTGAGCAAAGATTAAAAGTTTTATCCCTGAGAACAAAGTTGCCCGCATGAAAATTGCATGGATTGGCATACACATATAGTGGAGTTATCACGTGAATCATCGATATTCATTTTGGTTGAGCAGCGTATTGGCTGCTGGTTTATTACAAGGATGTGGGAATGATTCCTCATCAGATCAATCAGGCACAGATCCAAATACAGGCCATCCTTCAACCCCCAACCTGATCGTTGATCAGGACCCAAGTAGCTGTAGCAAACGGGCAGAAGATGGCTCAAGTGTGGTGGTCGGTTCGGATCAGAATGGTGATCCCGCAGCGCCTGAAGGCGCATCGGGCTATCGGTTAAACAATACGGTGAAATATGCCGATAAATATATGGTGGTCGCCAACACGCCATTGGCCGTAAAGGCGGGCTGTGAAGTCTTGAAAGCGGGCGGCAGTGCGGTGGATGCTGCGGTTGCAGTACAGGCGGTATTGGGCTTGGTAGAACCGCAATCCAGTACCATTGCAGGCAGTGGTTTCATGATGTACTACGATGCAGAAAGCAAAACGGTCACTGCCTATGACGGACGGGAAACCGCACCTGCTGCTGCCAATGAATATTATCTGGTTCGACAGGATCTGCATGATCCGGCATCACCCGCACCGGTACCGAGTGCCCGTCGTAGTGGCCGTTCGATTGGTGTCCCTGGGGTCATGCGCTTGCTGGAACAGGCACAACAAGAGCATGGCAAACTGAAATGGGATCGGCTTTTTGATCAGGCCATTGAACTTGCCGATCATGGCTTCCGTATTCCTGGGCGTCTGGCAGATGCAATTGCCAGCAATGCAGACCATCTGGCACTGGATGCCAATGCAGTCGCAACCTATTTTTATCCAGATGGTAGCCCTCGAAAAGTGGGTGAGACCATGACCAATAAAGCTTATGCCAAAACTCTGGAAGCACTTGCGAGCCAAGGGGCAAAGGCCATGTATAGTGGGCCGATGGCGAAAAATATTGTGGCTAAAGCGGGCCAAATGGTCGGGGATGATGCAGCTCGGACACCCATCACTCCAAGTTTGATGACCTTACAGGATTTAGCGGATTATAAAGTCAAAAAACGCACGCCAATCTGCACCACTTACCGCGATCAGTACTATGTGTGTACCATGCCACCGCCATCATCAGGTGGGATTGCAGTTGCACAAACACTGGGCATTTTAGAAAATTTCGAGATGAGTAAATATCCGCCTAAAAAACCAGAGAATGAAGGTGGAATTCCGGATGTCATGGGCGTGCATCTGGTCACAGAAGCTGAGCGATTGGCCTATGCAGACCGTGATAAATATGTGGCAGACACTGATTTTGTAGCTTTACCAGCGAAGGGCATCGCCAGTTTGATTGATAAAAATTACCTGAAACAACGTGCCGGATTGATCAATCCAGATCAAAGCATGGGCGTGGCGCCAGCAGGTCAATTCAACTCAAATGCAGGGATAGATAAGACCGTTGAACATGGCACCACTCAATTCACCATTGTCGATGCTTATGGCAATGTGGTGTCGATGACCTCCACTGTTGAATCGAGTATGGGTTCATTCCATATGGTGGATGGTTTCCTGTTATCCAACCAGTTAACCGATTTTAGTGCCAATCCGGTCGATCAGACGGGTGCATTATTGGCGAATCGGGTGGAAGGTGGTAAGCGTCCACGCAGCACCATGGCACCAACGCTGGTGTTTAAAGGAACAGCACCTGGTGATTTTTATATGGCAACCGGTTCACCGGGTGGCGGCACCATTATTCAATATGTGGTAAAAACGCTGGTGGGGGCATTGGACTGGAACCTGAATGCACAACAAGCCACGTCTTTGATGAATTTTGGTGCGACCAACAGCCCAAATACCAATATTGACAGTTCAAATAGCCAGTTATCCTTACTTGAACTGATTGATGCTTTGAAAGCCAAAGGACATGGTATTTCCAATACGGCACAAACCAGCGGTATTGCGACAATAATGAAAGTGGATATTGATAAGCAAAGCAAATATGCGGGTGGTGTCGATCCACGCCGAGAGGGCATTGTATTAGGCAATGGTGCTCTATAGGTCAAATTGAAAAAAGCTGTCCCTGTGGCAGCTTTTTGATTTGTAGCTTGAAAAATGTCGTGCAGTCGCCATATACAGCAATAAGCGTATATTTTGCTGATTGGTTAGAAATTAAGATTTAAATTCTAACGATCTATGTTATGATTGCGCTGTACTTTGGGGATGTTTCTGGCTTCGACGCTGGTGATGAAACTCATAGATGCATGCCGAGAGCGCATTTTCTCTCGTAAATAAAATTTGCATTTTAATAGTCGCAAACGACGAATCATACGCTCTAGCTGCCTAAGGGCAGCTTGTCCGCTTCACTGAATACTTGTGGTCAGTGAACCCGACTGAAGCGCACGCACACAAGTCCGTATAGTGTTGAGCCTCGGGACACTATACCAAATCTAGAGGATCGCGCTGAGTACCCTGTTCGTCGGGTCGCTTAGCGTTAAAACAATAGACGATATCTAAGCATGTAGTATTCTCGAGCGTAATGCTGGCGGACGCGGGTTCAACTCCCGCCATCTCCACCAAAATTCTTTATAAAAAACAGGAACCTAATTAGGTGCCTGTTTGCTTTGACAGGTTTTTGACAGGTTTAGTCTGTCTTGAGTTTTCTCATCTCTATCTTGTTCTTATCGCCGTGCATCCATTTTGCATAATCTTTAATCATCTCCCAAACAAATAGATGAGTAGAGCAAAGCCATAGGGTTTTATTAGGAAGCTTTAGATCATGTAGCTCGACAAGGCTATGGCAATGCCAGCTTTGAGATGGGAGAAAGAGGCTGGATATTGTTGAAGAGTTTTACACAGATGAATCAAAATCAAAGTCGCATCAACAAGCCTCTGATTTAACTGAGGTGCAACATATTCAAAAAGGATTGCATTAGTTGGTTCACGCTTTGAAATGAGTGTTGAAAATGGAGTGTAATCGTTCTCAAATAACACTTAACTTTAAAAATAATTAATCCAAAAAGATTATTTTGTCGCTAAATGCGACCTTTTACCTGCAAAATGTCAGCTACAACCTCTTATCTTCAAAAAAAGATTATTTATAGTGAAGGACATGCCAATAATGAAATGTTAGGAGGACATATGTATAAGGCATTCAATTTTATCGCAAGTCTTTGTTTAATTACGGTTGGTTTATCCGCATGTGGAGATAATTCTAATGATCATGTAGTAAGTATCCCACCACCTGTTGAATCCAGTGATTGTTTTTGGCAGGGGCCCTATGTACGAGAAAATCCAGCCACGAACTTTGCTTTTCCAGACACTGGCAGTACCTACTGGAGTGCAAAATATACCTTACCAGAAGGAGCTATACTCAGATTGAAAGGTGAGTTCCCTTATGCTCGGTATATGTCAATTAATAGTTATAAATCCGATACATCCCCAGCAGATGCGATTAGTGATAGCAGTATTATTCCAGATGCAAACGGAATAAATCCTTTTGTTGATGGCAATGTCAGAAATAACCCAAATCGCTCATATACGTTAAATATTGCTGCGGGTGAGGCTGTACAAGGCCGACCAGCTAATACCATGTATGATTATGCAAAAGACGGCGCTGCAGCAGTATTGTTATATCGTGTGTATGTGCCAAATAAAGGTAACAATCAACTTGGTGGAGTTAAATTACCAAAAGTAGAACTTACAACAAGGCAAGGACAAGTCTTAACAGGACAAGAAGCATGTAAGGCATTAAATAGTGAAAATAAAATACTGAATATCCCTGTTATTCCAGCAGAGACTTATGCTAAAGCTCGACAAAATAACCCGGCTAAAGAAATTCCTGTGTGGCGGGCAAGTTATACAAGTGCCTTTACACTTCAATGTGAGTTCTATGGAATATGCGATACCAATCCTGTTCGTAGTGTGGCTTACTATGCAAATTTAGACAATCAGTATATATCCACTTTCTTGGATCGTAGTATCAAGCCCATTGTTGTGATTCGAGGAAAAATCCCTAAAGTGCCAAAAACATGGGATGGGGAAGATCGTTTTGATAGTAAGAAGGCACAGCTTCGTTACTGGTCGATATGTCAAAATGAATACTACTCACAGAAAGTGACAGATTGTTTATTCGATGAAAATACTTCGATTAATCCTGATGGGAAATATACAATTGTGACTGGTTTAGAGAGTGACCGCCCAAGTAATGCAACAAAAGAGTGTGGTGTTGACTTCTTAAAATGGCCTGAAAATGGAGACGGTTTCTCACTTGCTGAGGGACGTCAAGATAATAAAAATGACGCAAGGATTATTATCCGTAATATGCTGCCTGCAAGCAATTTCCAAAATGCGATTCAAAATACCAAAACTCCTGGTGATGAAAGTGCTGTAATGGGCGAATACTTGCCACAAGCTCGCTACTATACAAAAGCCGAGTTCGAAGCTTTAGGATGTAATGCTTACCAAAAGTTAAACTTCTAGAGATAGATGGCTATATTACAAGACGGGATTTAAAAATCTCGTCTTGTATTCTTTTGGAGTCATACCAAACCAAGTCTGGAAAGCTTTTAGGAACTGACTTTTAGCTTTATAACCTAGTAGTGTACTCATGTGTTGAGAAGTAAATTGCTGAGTCTTTAGGTATTCGATTACTCTTTTTTTTCTTTCTTCCAAAAGAATTTCATTAAAGCTCGTATCTTCATCCTTTAATCTTCTTTGAAGTGTCTTGACACTAAGATTCATGGACATGGCTATATGTTTAATATTAGGCGTAAGCACACCCAGTGTCGTACACAGAATTAAACTGATTTTTTCCTTGTAGGAAACTTCAGGAAACTGATTTTCTATAGAGTTTATAAAAGGATTGATAAATATGGATACATTCATAACAGTATAAGCAGTCGCATTGTAAATGAGTTTATTATCCTGTTTTTCAAATAGTGGATATCCTCTAAAGGTCTTGAGATAGATATTTAAATTGACAGGTTGAGGTTTGTGTTGGAACTCAATTTGATGAGGCCAATATTTTTGCAATTTGGCTATAAGTCTCGCTACGCCGAACATGGCGCCTTCAATTTGATGATAACTAAAGATTTCAGGTAAATTGGGCTTAAATATAAGACTGATTTTATCTTGATTTTCTTGCAACTCAATTGAGACAACTTCTGTCAATATTTTGAAATAGTGTACGACTAAACGGACAATAAAAATAAAAGGTAAGCTAATGTTCTTATTCAAAATTGGCCCGAGTGAGATACTCATAACTTTATATAATGGTGACTGCGTAACGTCCCCACTTGCGATAACTTCTAGGCCTAAATTGGGCTCATTGGCTAAAGTGGCCATTTTATTTATTTCATTGCTTACTATCTCTAGTGGAATACGATCACCAGGAAAACTGTCCAGTGAGGCCCATTCTTTTGAAATTGATTCGAATAGCTCATGCTTGCCACTTTTAATTGTCCATAAATAGAATCCTTTTCTATTATTTGAAACGACGTACTTATGAACACTAAATCCTTTTTTCATATTTAAAATATGTATTTGTGAAAGTAATAGATTATCTATTAATCAATATAAAAAACAGATCCCAATAAAAATAATTTAAATAAAATAAAAAATATCAATAGTTTATTTGATTTTAATATTTGGCTTAGCATTCGGGTTGATGAGCAGAGCAGCAACGTTTTATAGGGATGTTTTTTTATCATCATAGTGTGAAAGGACCTACAAAATAAGCTTTAAGTGGAGGTTAGAAATAGGGGGGTGTTATATTTGAGAATTTTTATAAATATAAATTCGGCTTTTAATCCAGAGGTCTCTTGGCAAAGTCAGTGATTGATGGGTTTTCATAATCTCAACAAAGAGACAGAGCAACCACTGAAAATGAGAACTTACCACAAATACTGAATTCCTTTTAAATTCCAGTTTTTCTTAAAAAATGCTTTTTTTCATAATGATTGACCTTTGTATATTTTTTAACTAACATCAATTAGTCCATTTGGATTAATTTCTGCATTTAAGGAAAAAGAGGAAATAAGGGATGATTTTAAAAACAAAAAAATTGAATATACTGCTGTTCACGGTGATGAGTGGCTTAGCCTTATCAGCATGTAATGATAATTCAGATGGTTCGAAAACTGTGGTCGAGAATCCGAAAGCAGAATTAACAGATTGTATGTGGCAAGATTCAGCAACAAGCCAAGATGGAACAGGAGGGGCCAATCCAATGAATTATGCCTTTCCTGACTCTAATGTAACTTATTGGTCAAGTGAGTTTACGGTACCTGAAGGAGCAAAAATCTTAATTGAAGGTGACTATCCATATGCCCGTCATACTTCACTTGTCAGTTATACATCCAAAGGTGAGCGTGTTAACTCTTTGCTAGATGCCCAGATTAAGCCAAATGCTGGATCGGTTAATCCTTTTATTCCGGGTAATAATCGTCTCAGTAAGGATCGTGGATATAAAGCAGAGCTGGTTTTAGGTGATCTGCCTGCCACTCCTCAAGAAAATACTTTGTATGCCCCAAAAACAGATACAAATGACGTTGCATTGATTTATCGTATTTATGTTCCAAATAAAGGCTTTAATGCCAAAGCAGGGGCGTCATTCCCACGATTTAAGGTGCAGTTAGCCAATGGTGAATCAAAAACAGGATCTGAGGTATGTAACGTCTTAAAGGTCAAGAAAAAAGCCTTGGATAAAGTTTTATCGGTGCCACTTGAAACCTCATTGGCCTTGTACAATAAACAACCTTATGTCGGTTTCCCAGCCCAGCAAGTACCAACCTGGTATACGGCGTATAATGGCCCTGCAAATATTAGTTGTATCTATAAATACAAGATTGATCAATGTGAGGGCTTTAAAACTGAGCGCAAAGTAAATCAATGGGCAACACCTGACAATGAATATACCTATTCGGTGATTAGCCGAAAACTAGGTAAGGTTGTTGTACTTAAAGGTAAGCTTCCTCAAATTGCTCCTACTACCAATAATGAACCTATTCTGGCTAAAGGTGATCTGCGTTATCTATCCATTTGTACCAATGAGTTGATCAGCACAGCGACAAACTTCTGTATATATGATGAGCAGATTAAACATAAGGATAAAGATGGGTATTACACCATTGTTGTATCCAGACCAGAAGATCGACCTGCAAATGCAAAAGATGAATGTGGTATTTCTTACCTGCCATTGAGTGAGCGTGGCGATGGCTACACCGGGGCTGATGCTGAAGAAAAAGGTCATACTGATTTAGGCTTCCTTATCATGCGAAACCTTCTACCTTATCCTCACTTTGATCAAGCAATTCAGAATACAAAAGTTTGGGGGGATGAAAAGTCTGTTATGGGTGATTATTTACCAGACATAACCTATACTTCAAAAGAAGATGTTGAAGCATTAGGCTGTCAAACTCTAAATTAAACAGTAAGCAAGTTAGAAGCCGGTCATAGGATGGGCTTCTAACTTTAATTTTTTATGTGTTGTAAATATGAACTCAACTAAACTTAAGTTAATTAAAGCAGCTATCCAACTCTATTCTGAAAATAATATCGAGAGTCTGTCTGTACAAAAAATTAATGAAATGGCAAAAGTTTCTAATAAATCTGCACTGTACTATCACTTTAAATCAAAGTCTGGTCTTGTTGAGGCTGCACTTGATCATATTCTTGACTCGTATGTTCATGAAGTTGAATACCTTATTCAACAAATTGATGAGGATACTGTACAAGTTAGCGAGGTTATCGACGCTTTAATGACACCCATGATTAAAATGCTTTTAGAAGAAAATGGTGTCATGAAATTAAAGTTCTTTTCAAAAGTGATTAGTGCTGGCGATGAAGGACGTATTTGGGTATCCAAAAAGGTAGGACCTGCTTCAATTATTGCTGTAGATCTGATTTGTAAGGCCTTACCACAAGCCAATCCAGACGAAATTTCCTTAAAAATCTTATTCACTTTTAATACGCTTATCAATATTGTCAGTGATGTTGGGATCGAGAATTTCTGGCCGACAAAAATCAAAGATCGCAAAGAAATAGGGAAATATTTGAAGAACTTTATTGAAGGTGGGTTGATCCATAGCTTACATCAAAAATAGATTGCTAAAATTAAGATAATTTAAAGTAAATTGAACCGTCTAAGAATAATGGACTCATATTGAGTTAAAAGAGAGCTTTGGGTCATTTTCCGTGAGCTATAACTTGTCACAGCCAGTTCATCAATAACTTTAAATAGCACTTATATATGAGCTATTGTCACGCTTACGATTACAACTCACTCTAAGAGAAAAAAGCCCTACGCAAATTTATTCTACCGGATGGATTTGATTTTTGTAATTCAACTATTTGATTTTAAATATATTTATTGCAATCATCTAAAATATTTTTGATCAGTTCAGGCTGAGTCTAAAGAAGGTTAAGACCTAGAAGCTCGATATTTTTAGCTCATATTTGCCAAAGTGGATGCTCTAAAATCAATTCATCCAACCATTCACGGAAAACCTTTACACGCTTGGGTATGTAACCAGAATAATAATATACAAAACTAATAGGCATGGCTTGCAGTGGATAATCTGTCAATACTTCTACCAAATCACCCTTTTTGAGATATGGCATAGCAAAAGCGAGTGGTACATAACCGATGCCTAATCCCGCTAATATAGCTTGGTAATAAGTTTGAGCGTTGTTGTAGGTCTGCTTTGGTGAGCCATGAAATAAATGGCCATCGATAACTTGAGTCTTGGACGTATCATCAACTATGACTTTAGCAATTTTACCTGTAGAAGCAAATTTAAAGGCAAGATAATCATGTTTTTGAAGATCTTGTACAGTATGAATTGGTGGATGAAGCTGTAAATAATTGGCTGTAGCACACAAGCAAAAAGGCATTTTCCCTATCATTTTTGCGACTAAATTATCATCAGTAATTACACCGCCACGCACGGCGCAATCAACACCTTCAGTCATTAAATCGCTTATTCGTTCACTACTACCGATTTCAACGCGTAATTGTGGATATTTGGCTAAAAAAGAGGGCAAGTTCGGCACAATAAGAAAATCTGCGACAGGTGATGGTAACTCGAGTTTAAGTAAACCAGAAATACTATGCTGCTGCTGTATTTCTTGATTGATCTCATCAAGTTCATCTAAAAGCGGCAAAATCTGTCGATAATATTGTAGGCCATCTACTGTGGGGAATACTTTTCGAGTAGTGCGGTGGAGTAATTTAATTCCAAGATATGTTTCAAGACTTTGGATTTGCCCTGAAAGTGTAGTCGAGGCGATATTCAAAGTATCTGAAGCTTTTTTAAAATTCCCGGTTTCAACGATGCGACAAAACGCACGCATAACTTCTAATTTATCAAACGCCATATAAGTGCTCTTAATTAACCGAGAAATCGTATAGATAAACCTTATTATCTATATTTTTGCTCATAATTGAAATAACTATAATGTTTGTATAGTCATAAACCAACCCGAGGTAAGCTATGAAAAAGGTAGCCGTACTTTTAACTACAATAATGTTAGCAAGCCAGTTAGCAATAGCTCATGACATTCAAGATACAGGTGGAAAGGGAGAAGTCGTTACTCCAATTACCGCTGTACAATTGCCGCAAACAAGCTCCACTAAAGCTACAGCATTACGAGTAGATTATGCTCCTGGAGGCTATTCAGGTGCACACAGACATCCAAAGCATGTTTTTGCGGTTGTTGTAAAAGGTGCTGTAGAAATAGGTCTAAACTCAGGAAAAACAAAAATTTATCATGAAGGTGAAGGGTGGTATGAATCTCCATCTGATATTCATAGTGTAAGCAGAAACGCCAGCCTAACTGAACCAGCCACTATCGTTGCATGGTTGCTTTCAGAGGGGAATCAAGAACTCGTTGTTCCAGAAGCTAAAGTAAATCTAACCAATGGGAAACCGTAACCATAAGATTCAAGCAGCTTTTTTCTTCACTTAATTAACTGGTTCTTATAGGAAAAAACCAATGGCGACCTTATTGATCAATGCTCATCCAAAGCCGCACTCTTCAAGTTATACGCAGAAAATGCAAAACTATTTTATAGAACAGTGGCAAAGATTGAACCCAAATGAAAAAATGACAATCATTAACTTATCTGAAATAGATATACCTTCTTTAGATGAAAGTGTATTAAATCTTTTTTCTAAACAAATCGCTGGTTTAAAATTAGATGATTTAGAACAAAGCCTTATGCTTAGAATGAAGCAAATTTTAGTACAGTTTAAGGCTCATCACCGTATTGTCATTGCAATGCCTATGCACAATTTTAATATCACTGCAAAATTAAAAGATTATATGGATAATATTTTAATAGCTCGGGAAACTTTTCGATACACTGAAAATGGTTCCATTGGCTTGATGACGGATGACCGTAAGATCTTTCTATTACAATCCAGTGGGGGCATCTATGTGGAAAATGAACGTTATACTCCCCTAGAATTTAGCCAAATGTATTTAAGAGAGATGTTTACTAATATTATGGGTTTTAACACCTTCTATATCGCTAGAGCTCAGGGAACTGCACTTCGTTCAGAAAGTGATGTATTAAAGGAAGGGTTCGAACGTATTGATTCTCAGCTGGTTAATTTCTGCCAATAATCAATATTTAGCTTCGATATACTTTGCTTCACAGTTCGTTTCGACAGGGATTAAGCAAAATTGATTCTTTGTCCAAGCATGGCGGAAGTTTGGCTTGGAAGCAACTGTTTCAAATCTAGCGTTATGTGTTACGAACTTGCTTTAGGTCATCTGCCTAATTTGGTACCAAACCAAAGCGGGCAGATCGCCATTTAATGCGGTGCTCGGTTGCGATGAGGATAGGGCGGCCGTAACCGAGATATAAATCAGCTTTAGAGTTGAATGTTGGCTCAAGAAGATTGAGCAAGTGAGCTCGGCTTTTGGCAATCGCTTCACTGTTGGCACAACTTACTAACGCGCATTCAAGATTACTACTGAAATGATCTCTAAAGATCAGATGCTAGAATTTGATCAAGCCCTGTAAAGAATTTGTTTTTGCCATGCAGTCCTCTATAAAAAGGGGAATTTCATGCATTTAACTCATTGTTATATTCGATTTGGTTAAAGATTAAAAATATCATAAGGGATTGTAAAAAATTACAAAATTTAATTACTAGGCAATGGATTAAAAATTGTTTTAAGTAATGCAATAATTTTTTCAACATCAGGATTATCAATTCGATAATGTAAAGTTTGTGATTCACGACGATAAGCCACCAAGCCTTCTTCACGCATTTTGGCTAAATGTTGAGATAGCGAGGATTGACTAATCGTGACTCTTTGCTGTATTTCACCTACGGTCATTTCTCCCTGCTCAATCAACAAACATAACACTAAAAGCCGATGTTCATTACTAATCGCCTTTAAAAGACTTGATGCTTTTTGCGTACCTTCAACTAAAAAAAGATCATTCGCATGTGAGGAACTCAGCGTCATATCAACCTCATATCAGTAATTAATGCTTAATTATAGCGGATAACAACATTTAAAATTGTATATTAGTAAAGTATAAATTAGATATTGATAAATTATAAAAACATAATATAATGCAATTCATCGTTCGTGGAGGCTACCTGATGGAGCGTGCAGTAAACATACAAGCTTTTCTTCATACTGAAAGTCATACCGTGACTTATCTTGTTTCTGATCCCGAAACTCATTTCGCTGCGATTATTGATCCTGTTCTTAATTATGATCATTTCACAGGAAATATCCGTACTCAGTCTATTGATCAAATATTAGATGCAGCGGATGAGCAAGCTTTAAAAATCGTTTGGGTATTGGAAACACATGCGCATGCAGACCATTTGAGTGCTGCACCTTACGTCAAAAAGTTGACCGGTGCTCTAATTGCGATTGGTGAGCATATTAAAGAAGTTCAATTATTGTTTAAGTCTCAATTTAATCTTGATGATGTTTCTGGTGAGGGCAGGGAGTTTGACCGTTTATTGCGAGATGGAGACAGCTTTATGCTCGGGCATTTAACTGTTGAAGTATTACATACACCGGGTCACACCCCTGCATGCGTTTCCTATCGAATCGGTAATGCTGTATTCGTAGGAGATACCTTGTTTATGCCTGATTATGGGACAGCACGAACAGATTTTTCAGGCGGAAGCGCGCAAATCCTATATCGCTCGATACAGAAATTATTGGAACTTCCACCAGACACCCGTCTATTTATGTGTCACGACTATATGACGCCAAAGCGTCCATATTTTGCCTGGGAAACGACCGTAGCAGAAACACGTATGGATAACATACATGTGAATCAGGCTATTTCTGAAGACGCTTTTATTCAGATGCGCCAGCAACGTGATGCCGGTTTGGCTCCGCCAAAGCTGTTGATTCCGGCCATTCAAGTTAATATCCGTGCTGGATATTTTCCTGAAGCAGAATCCAATGGGCGACAGTATTTAAAAGTGCCTTTGTCTTTTTAAGGATCTAAAGTCAGTAAAACACTGACTAATTTCATCTAACTCAATCTTCTTGATCCCGTTCTCTTGTTATTGCCTGCAATGAGCGTGGTGTCACTTTGCCTAAAAATTGGAAACTTGGTTATGAATACACCAACATGGGTACTACTCGCTTTTGCTGGATGGACATTGCTGATCTTGTTTAGCACGGTAGGAGTTTATCGCTGGTCTCGCATTCTTACTGGTCGTGCCACGGTGAGCGAATGGCAAGCAAATCAACCACAAGGGAGTGACTGGTATCAGCGAGCAATGGCAGCACATCGAAATTGTATTGAAAATCTCCCTGTATTTGCGGCTATCGTTATTTCTATCAATGCCTTAGATCTTCATGGCGCAGTTTTAAATAATTTAGCGCTGGCCATATTGATTGCACGTATTGCTCAAAGCCTTATCCATATTTGTCTTATTCAAACTGATCGGGTTGCAACTTGGCGCTTTATCTTCTTCTTCACTCAAATTGTTGCCATGATTTGGATGGGAATTTATATCGTACTCAAGCTTTGATGAGTTGTTTAAACACTTCAATGTGCGATCCAGAGGATGATTTGAATTGCACATTGTCTGAAGGTAGGAGAGTTTTATTGATGAATGAAATCAACTTATTGACCTTAGATAATTTTTCAACTTTGGTTACTGATAGACCTCATCAAGAAAAAGCAGCAGTCATTCTGTTTTCAGCATCTTGGTGTCAACCCTGTAAAAATATGAAACCGATTTTTCAGCAGGTTGCAGATGAAATGGGTACACAGGGAATCCTGTTTGGTGCTGTTGATATTGCACAATCACCAAGCTTAGCACAGCAATATGCCATTAAATCCGTACCATCGATTGCGCTTTTCAAGAGATCTGAACTAGTGACTGTGATTGCAGGCGAGAGCACGGTCAGTCAGCTTATTGCGCACTTAAAACATGAGCTAAAAGTTTGAAATTTTTTTGATTAGCTATCGGTTTAATTACAACGTTAGCCGTTCGCTAAAAGCGTAAATTGCAATAATATTTGCCGGGAAAATATCGACATGTGGATATTGGTTTTAGAAGGTTTATTGATTGGTTGTTTACTGGGCCTGACGGGTGCAGGTGGAGGTATTTTAGCTGTTCCTGTCTTAATGACCAGTCAGGGATGGAGTGTCGCGCAAGCCGCACCGATAGGCTTACTTGCGGTCACCTTATCAGCGTGCATCGGTATGCTACAGGGGCTTATAAAGCAGATCGTCCGTTATAAAGCTGCTTTATGGATTGCCTTGATAAGTATTCCTGCAGCAAAATATGGTCTCTATCTTGCGAAAGAGATTCCTGCTTTATGGCTTACATTAGGTTTTAGCCTGATTATGTTCTGGATTGCCTATCGTCTTCTATCAAATAAAATAAGTGATTTTGAGAATGCACCTTGTAAAGTAGATCAAGCCACTGGACGGTTTATCTGGAACTTTAGAGCCGCCACAATACTGGGCGGGATTGGTCTTGTAGCTGGACTCATGACTGGATTACTGGGTGTTGGCGGCGGTTTTGTGATTGTCCCTGGATTGCGTAAAACCACTGATCTGGATATGAAAAGTATTGTAGCAACCTCATTGATGGTCATTTTTCTCATCGGAGGCATTAGTATTACAATTAATATCCTTGAGGGTTTCCATTATCCGGCTAACGTTACATTAAGTTTTGTGCTGGCCTGTATATTGGGAATGTTGATTGGACGAAAGATCATGACATTTGTCAGCATTCAGAAAGTTCAAACTATTTTTGCAATCGCCCTAATCTTTGTTGCCAGCTATCTTATTTATTCAATTAAACAAAGTTGAGGGCAAATAAAGCTATGTTTTATCCTGACTATATGCTGTTAAAACATGTATAGATTGCTAGATTCTCTTATAAGATTGTTTCAGTATAGAGCCAGACTCTCGAATTAGTAGGACAATGATCATGGCAGTGAAGCATCGTATCTTTTTAAGGTATCTTTCTATTTTCGGTTTTGTAGCAAGTTCAGTTGTGACAAGTGTGACTTTTGCCAGCTCGGAGCAGGCATGGAACAAGCATGATCAGGAAATCAAAACGGCGTGTATAAAAGCCAGTCAACTTAAGAATGCCAAGGTAATGAGCAATATCATGTTGTTTGATGATCGTGTCGGATATTCTGCACTGTTGATTCAAGGGAAATATCCTCAAGCACATATGAAAAACAAAACGGGTCAAGAGCTGTGTTTATGGAATAAGTCTTCGAAGAAAGCTTATTTAAGTGAAACCAGCATAAAAGTAGGTTAAAACGATAAAGGGAAAATTGGATAAATTTTATATTTTCCATAAATAAAACAATAATTTATTTGTGTAACTCAACTCCCGCTATCTCCACCAAAATTTGCAATAAAAAACAGGCACCTAATTAGGTGCCTGTTTGCTTTGACAGGTTTTTGACAACTTTAGTCTGTTGTCAGTTTCCCCATCTCTATCTTGTTCTTATCGCCGTGTTTCTACTTTGCATCGTGTTTCATCATCATCTCTAAGCAATGTCCCCTCTGGTTGGATACAAACATGCTGTTCAATCCCTCAGCATCATAGCCACTTATCTGTAGCATTTATCGTCAGCAGTATAGGGACGAATACCGCAACCTTTTAAAGCAGTAATAAGTCTGTTGCGAGGTAGTTGCTCATCAAAGAAAGATTTCCCAGTCACAGGACAAATCATAAAATATAGCTTTCGAGTATTTTGATTCTTTAAGAGGGTTTGTAATTAAAAAATAATAAATATTAGTAACTTATGTTGATGTTTTGATTCTGGATAAATTAAATAAAACCAATACCGGAGTTAGAACTTGATGTATATAGATGCCCTTTAACTTCTCAATAATTTTTACTAATGATTTGGCATGAAATGATGAATGGTAGAGATTAATGTCAATTGTTCATTAATTTACTATGCTAATTTTATTTCAGTTTTAAGGTGGATAGGTTGGGTTGTTGATTTTATCAATGAACTCTATTTAAGCTATAAAGGGTTTAAAATGAGAAGGTTTATTTTGGTTGTAATCATTGCTTTATCTTTCACTGGCTGCTCGAATGCATCAAAAGTAGATCCTGAACTTGATAATATTGCTCATCTCATTTAATTAAAAATCAGCTTTAAATTGAAATTTTATTGTATTCGGTTTTTGAAGTTCATCATAAATATAAAACACATAAAAAAGAGAGCCTCTATCAGCTCTCTTTTTAAGTTTGGTTATTTACTAAAGCAATAAAACCAAGAAGTTATATTATTCTATTAAAATAAACTAAAACTTCTCTCTCACCCAGCCATAGGCCGCAGCAAAGGGGAGTGCAGTTCTCGCTAGATAAGGTACATGCCACAGACCGCCATGATTGGCATTTTCCATAATCAGCTGTAAAGGATGTTCGAGCTGTGTTTCAGGATTGGTCGCACTCTCTGGATTATTTAAATCATGTACCCACAGCGCAGCCATAATCGCATTTGTGGTTTCGGGACTAAAGGTTTCGACCTTAAACAGATCTGCACCTGAAAAAGCCGCTTTCAGGATCGGATTCTTCACCACCGAATGGGTGGTGGTAGAGGGCGCAATATTGATCACTGTTTTTTGACCACGCGCGCGGCTACAAATGGCAAACCACTGTTGCAGGCGTTTCGCGAGGGCATAGTTGGGCCCTTGCTCAATCACCATACAATCGGAAATACCATATTTTTGGCCATTATCCGATTCAATCAGCTGCTCAATATTCGACTTAAAAAAATGTCTTAAGGAAATATTGTGAATCGATTTGGTTAGTAACTTTTCAAGCAGTGGACGCTGCTTAATTTTTTGCTGGATCGACTGTACAACCGATGCTGGGATGGCATAAATATCAGTAGGCGTTAGCATAAACATGATACTGCTATCTGCTTTTTGACGACTCACCTGTTCCATGATGCTGATCATGGCAATTGAAACACGCACATGTTTCTCACCATCCAGATACGCAATCCCAGCCAGATCTAAGCTTTGCTCAAATGTAGTTAACCAGTTCGCAATCTCCGGCGTTTGAGTCAGGAGATTTGCACCGAGCTGCTTTTCACCATTTTCCGAGGTCATTTGGGGTGCAATAAGCGTGGCATTGCCTTGTTGAATGGTGCTGGTAATTTTTTGCCAGATTTTTGGATTCGGTAAATCAATCGCGACAATATTGGCACGCCATTTTGCTAACCAGCTTAAAGGCCCGGCTTCTGAGGCTGCACCGAACAGCACCATGGTACGTGAAGACAAGTCAAACCACTCAGGATGAGCCTGTAACAGGCGTAGGGCTTTGGCATGACTAGGTTCGATAATGTGTTGCTGTTCCCAGCACTCAATCTGCTTGAGTAAGGCTTGGCCTTGCAGTTTTTGCCCTTTAAAGGGGATAAACCAGGGTTCAATGCTAGGGTCGCCTGTTCCTTTGAGCACATAGCTTTCAAAAGGCTGGTCTTTAAAAACGGCCATGGCCTGTTCTAAAGAACTTTGCTGACCAGCACGATGAAAATTAAAGGACTTTTTCGCACTCTCCAGCCCGTGTTGGGCAATCCGTAGAGGATGTTGAACAGAACGAATACCTGTTTTCACCAGTTCTTCAAAATAAACCGGATATTTCTTTCTCCAGTTCTTTTCAGCTGTTAATTCAGAGGCATAAGGTGAATCGACACTTTTCAGTGCGGCATATAAGATATTCTTTGCGGTGGCTGTTGTGCTGGGCTTGTTTTTGCCAGATTGAATCGGAAATTGTATTCCATCCATATTTGACGATGATTTATTACTCAATGCGCTGCTCCAATCTACTGAATGCTAAAATTCAAAAAAGTAGAGGGACTCTTTGTCTCATCCATATTTATGTTTCCAGCATAAGTCGAAATGATGAAATTAAAAATAGCGGAAATAGGGCAATTCATCACGATTTTGGAACAACATAAAATGGAGAAAAAAGACCAGATCACACATTAAAAATAGTAATTACAGTGGTTTAGGTGCAGAATTTGGCTTAATTCTGTTTGTCCCAGATAGGTAAAATGTTACTTTGGAGGGGCTACAAACACTTTTAACTGTCTGTTTAGAGTAAATCACACATCATATTTTGGCTGAAGTTCATGCAGGACATGATTACTTAAATCCCTTTAAATCTTGCATAGCAAATGAATATCTTCAGGCTCGAGTTGCCATAGCTGCTGATCGGGTTTATCCAATACTTCTGCGCCATGTTTTAGATAAAAATCAACGGTTCGTTTGCTAGGCGTTGCAGAAATATACAGCTCGTTTCCACCCAGTTCTATTGCAGTGTTTATTGCTGCTTGCATGAGTTGCGCACCTATGCCTTGGCCTTGCTGATCGGCATCAACATAAAAGTAGTGCAGAAGTCTGGCTTCGGGGTAATCTTGAATGTGTTGATTCGAGACCACGCAAATGCCGACCAGTCTTGCTTGCAGGTTAAAAGCTCCGATGAATGCGGCATGCTCATGGTAGAGCTGTTTTAATTTCTGCGGATCATTTTGTAGATGGTAAGCATCCCAATGTTGTACATCATAAAAGCAGTCCATCAGTTGTAATGTCTGTTGTTTGACATAATTTTGGGTGATCAGTTCTCGCCGATTAATCTGTTGCCAGATCAAGTCAATTTCTGAATATTGAAGCGGTCTTAGAATAATAGTGATAGTGTTTTCCTTGTCATACTATTTATTTATATTTTAACGGCTAAGCTAGGCTTTAAACAGTTTATTTACATTAGAGACAATCTGTTAAGCAAATCAGCTATACCTCTCCTATAGATCAACTTATGCTAGCTGTAGTCATTAAAATAACAAGGAAAATCTCTGATGTCTTTACGGTTGATCTTCTCCCTGACTGGAACCAGTCTGCTTTTGATGTTTTCAGGCTGTACGCCATCTTCAAAATATTCAATTGCCGATAGTTTCGGCCCACAGCCCATTTTACCTAAACCTCAATCCAGCCTGATTCCGACGGTTAATATTGCTCCGGCCAAAGGCTGGCCGAAGGGCAAAATGCCCACTACGGTTGAAGGGCTGAAAGTTCAGGCTTTTGCCAGTGGACTGGATCATCCAAGATGGCTGTATGTATTACCAAATGGTGATGTGCTGGTGGCAGAAACCGATGCGCCGCCTAAACCGGAAGACAGCAAGGGCATTCGTGGCAAAATCATGAAAATGGTGATGAAACGTGCCGGTTCATCATTACCCAGTGCCAACCGCATCCGCTTATTACGGGATACGAATGGTGATGGTATCGCAGATCAGAATACGGTTTTTCTACAGAATTTGAACTCGCCCTTTGGCATGGCATTGGTGGGGGATATGCTTTATGTGGCCAATACCGATGCGCTGATGCGTTATCCCTATCAGGAAGATGCAACCCAAATCACGGCAAAGGGCACCAAGGTGCTGGATTTACCCGCTGGTCAGCTCAATCATCACTGGACTAAAAATGTGATTGCCAATCCACAGGGAAGCAAACTTTATATCACGGTCGGCTCGAATAGTAATGCCGGGGAGAATGGTCTGGATCAGGAACAGGGACGGGCACAGATTCTGGAATATGATATTGCTACTGCCAAAGTAAGGCCTTATGCAACCGGACTACGTAATCCGAATGGTATGGGTTGGCAACCACAGGGCGGAAAACTCTGGACAGTGGTTAATGAACGGGATGAACTCGGTAGTGATCTGGTTCCAGATTATATGACCTCAGTGAAAGAGGGAGCGTTTTATGGTTGGCCATATAGCTATTATGGCCAACATATCGATAAACGGGTCAAGCCACAAAATCCTGAGCTGGTGAAGCGGGCGCTTAAACCTGACTATGCCTTGGGTAACCATACCGCATCTTTGGGGCTGGCATTCTATGCGACCGAGCTTATGCCACAGTATCGCGGTGGTGCATTCATTGGGCAGCATGGGTCATGGAACCGAAAACCGCATAGTGGATACAAAGTCGTTTTTGTGCCTTTCCGAAATGGACAGCCTTCGGGTCAACCGCAAGAAGTGCTGACCGGTTTCTTAAGCGAGAAAGGTGAAGCTTATGGCCGTCCTGTGGGAGTGGCGATTGATTTTTCTGGTGCGCTTTTAGTCGCTGATGATGTCGGCAATACGGTTTGGCGAGTCTCGCCTGTTGCGCAAACCACTTATGAAAGCCCAATGCAAAAGTATCGGCAGTAAGTTAGATTTATGATTTAAATTTTACTTGGTGCTATCCAAATTGTCGTTATTCATATAAAGTCTATAGAAAATACATCTTCATTGTAAAACATTACAAATCTACTAAACTTTTCGTTCCATACTCAGTGGGACATAACAACATCAAGGATAGCGTCATGCCACAGTATTTGCGTATCGCTGATAATATTTACAGGCATTTTGAAGAGGAGAAAAAGTTTCATGCTCCGCTGCAAGATTGCCTAAATTTCATTGTTAAACAGTTACGTGAAGAACTTAAAGATACTGACTTAAAATTATTGTATAACTACATCGATTTTGTGGAAGGTTTTCAGGACAGGCCGACCAAAGACCATATTTGTATTGATGTCAGTTTAGTCCCCAACTATAAGAATAAAGATGAGTTTGTGTTGTGGTTAGCAGGGTTTATTGAACGTATCACAGAAGGTGGGGTAAAGAGGCTGCCACCCATCCATGAAGAAATACCGGCAGAGTTTACATTTGAACGTGACCTGAGCATTATTCTGGATCAGTTGAAAACCAGTTCTGCCGAACAGATCAAATCCTATTTTGAAAGTGATGAATTTAAGAATAGTTAGTGGGAATTTATGGAACCATCATTTTTAGTTTTAAGACTTTTAAAGTGCATCTTTATTTAATGATGCACTTTTTTATTTGTATCTTTGATCCACCATTTATAAGAGCATAAGATTTTCCTGTTGTTATCCGAATAATAGAATTAGAACATTTAAAATCAGCTGAGCTAAGACATGGCCGTTAGACGATTTTTTAAGATATCTAGTGAAATTAAACATATTAGGCCTAGTTTTTTTACATTATAATTATTTAGATTTTCTAATATACTTATCAAGTATAAATAAATACCTGTGAGACTCTATTCTCAATTAAAAAAATAATTTAGCTTAATAAGCATCAAAACTAATTTTTATTTTTCAAATATATAAATTTGAAAACTATTTTTAAAAGGACAAATTTTAAAAGGATTACAACAATGAAGACGGTCGATAACCCAGATGCGAGGACGAAAATTCATGCAGTTGAAATGCTCAGTGTGCATGAGTTTTCAGGTGGTATTGTTGGACCCAGTTTAAAAATGTTAGGTCCATTAAAGGATAGAGGGATTTTAAAAGCGGGTACTCCACCTGGCTGTTGGGGTCCAATGATTACCCCTGCTTTTCAAGGTGGCCATGAAGTCACTTTACCTGTAGCAATAGAAGGGGCTGAGATTGGAGATGCCGTTGCTCTAAAAATTAAAAGCATGAAGGTGACATCGACGGCAACATCTTCTGGTGTGATGACTTTTGTGGAAGGGCGTTATCACGGCGACCCATTCGTTGCGAAATACTGTGGTGCCTGCGGGGTGAATCAGCCCGAGAGTTATGTTGATGGCATCGGTCAAAATGCGATTCATTGTCAGCACTGTGGTACAGAAGTCAGTGCATTTCGGTTTTCTCATGGTTATGTGATTGTGTTCGATCAGAAAAACAACCTGAGCTTGACGGTTTCCCAGCCGATTGCCAATCGATTGGCTGGACAGGCGCATGAAATAGCAGCCTTGCCTGCGCAGGCAGCGCAACATTCTATTTTGTCATTGGCGCGTGCAGATATGCCTGGTGTTGCTGCGCATATGCGACCTTTCCTCGGTAATATCGGCACCAGTCCAGCCCGAGATCTGCCAGATTCGCATAACTGTTATGACTTTGGTCAATATCTAATTCAGGCACCTCATCAATATTGCATGACTGAGCAGGAACTTTGGGCTGCCAAAACCGATGGGCATATGGATACCAATTCGGTACGCCCTGGCTGCATTGTTATTTGTCCAGTCAAAGTTCCGGGGGCGGGAGTTTATTTAGGTGATATGCATGCGCAGCAAGGCAATGGTGAGATTGCTGGACATGCAACGGATGTATCGGGCGAGACTGAGCTTGAAGTACAGCTGATAAAAGGGTTGACACTTGAAGGGCCGATTCTCTTGCAAGCACTGGAAGATCTTCCTCTGCTGGCACGTCCGTTTACCGCGGAACAGAAGCTACAGATTCAAGCACTTGCGGCGAAATGGGGGCAAACAGAAGTTGAGGAGAGTGGTCCTATTACTTTTATGGGTACAGGTAAAAACCTGAACGAAGCCACTGAAAATGCTTTACAGCGCGCAGCCAAAACCACTGGACTTGCCTATGAGGAAGTGCTCAATCGCTGCACCATTACGGGTTCAATTGAAATTAGCCGCTTACCAGGCATGGTCCGTGCCACATTTCTTTGCCCGATGCCCATTTTAGAAAAAATGGGCATTGCAACCCTAGTTCGGGAACATTATCAGCTTTAAAAGAGGGAACTTAAATGAATAGTACAGCTCAATTACGCTGGGGAAACCTATATCCAGAATTAGGTCAGGACCCGATCCCTACCGAGGCGTGTATTTCGCCTAAAATTTTTGAACAAGAAATAGAGAAAGTCTTTTCCAAAGTCTGGCTTAAAGTCGGCAGGGTTGAAGAGATTGCAAACAAAGGTGATTACAAGGTTAAACGACTTGATTTTGCCAAGACTTCAGTGATTTTAATTCATGCTAAAGATGGACAAGTCCGTGGCTTTCACAATGTCTGCTCACACCGCGGCAATAAAGTCATTGTAGAAACGGGTGATGAGACCTTTGGACATAGTAAAGCTGCAGTGGTGAGCTGTCGTTTTCATGGGTGGGTATATGATGCCAAAGGTGACTTGGTCAATGTGCCAGAAGAGGAAAAATTTTCGGCATGTTTTGAAAAGAAAAACAATGGGCTCACGCCTATACGGACTGAGGTCTGGGAAGGATTTATTTTTATTAATCTGGACGCTGAGGGCGGGCAGAGTTTAACTGAGTTTTTAGGGACAATGGGACAGCATCTCGCGAGCTATCCTTTTGCCGAGATGGAGGAGTGTTTTGCCTATAACACGGTGTTGAACTGTAATTGGAAAGTGGCCCATGACGCTTTTGCCGAGGCCTATCATGTCGCAACCATACATGCAGGTTCTTTTCCAAATGTCTTCGCTTCAGGCTTACAAGATGTTCAACTCTTAGGGGATCATCGTACCTGCGCTGTCTGCCTTACTAAAAACGCGCATCCGAAACCGGCTGCAAAACTGTCTGGTGAAATTACAGGTGCTTCTTTAGTTCATCACTATCAACGTCAGCAATTACCGCCATCTGTTAATCCGCATGATCGGGATGATTTTTCTTTTGAACTCTCCGTGATTTTTCCGAATATTCTGGTCCATGTGACAGAAGGAGTCTGGTTTACCCATCAGTTTTGGCCGATCAGTCATAACCAGACTCGGTGGGAAGGCCGCTATTATTTACCCAAGGCCAAAACATATTCAGAACGATGGGCTCAGGAGTTTGCACAGATTTTACAGCGTAACGCCTGGCTGGAAGATACGGCAACCATGGAAGATACACAATCGGCACTTGAATCCCAAGCCAAGAAAGTGATGCACCTACAGGATGAAGAAATTTTAATTCGACATGGTTATCACGTTTTAGAACAGTATCTGAATGGTCGTAAGGAGCACATCGCATGAGTAAATGTATTTCTCAATTACCTGCAGATTTTTCCATGCTGCAACCTTTTGTGAAGATGTGGGCGTTGAATACAGCCCAGCAACGACATCGACAGCGCTTGAATGCTACTACAGATGCTTTGCATCTTTTCTACAACGCCATGTTACCTCAAATGCGTCATTTGCTAGCCATGCTGGATACTTATCCATTGGGACACCTGCCTGACGAACTGCATCCATTGTACTGGCTAAGTCACAGTTTTGCAGAGGTGGCACCACATATTGAACTGTATAAAGGACAAGTCGGTGTCCCTTTTGCCTTTGAAGAAAAAAGGTTTATTTATGAAAAAGCTGAACTTGTCGATTGCTGAGAGTGTGTAAGGTGAATATTAATAGTTTGCTGCAACGCCTGGAATATCTAGAGGCTTGTAATGCGATAAACCAGTTAATTGGCCGTTATGCCACTGCAGCAGATCAGCGGAATAATCCACAGATCATGCATAACTTATTTCATGAAGATGCGATCTGGCAAGCAGCGGGATTTGGCGCCTATCAAGGACGCCAAAGCATTGTGGCGGGTTTATCTGAAATTGCGCGTGAGCAAATTTTGTGGAGCCTGCATGTAATGGGTGTTCCTAATCTTGAGTTTTCCGAAAACCAGCAGCAGGCAAAGGTGCAGTGGGTACTCTGGGAAGTTTCAACTATAGCTGGTAGTGAGGCTTCACAAAATTATTGTCTAGGTGGGTTTTATCAAGCCAAAGCTAGAAAAGACTCCCAAGGAATTTGGCGTTTTGATGAGGTGCTACTGAATATCGCACTTAAGTATCCAATTGCGGCCAATCTTTATCAGGACAACTCAGCCTAAATAGAAGTTGTTGTGGCGAAGGCAATTGATGATTGAACTAAATCAGGGAGAGATGAGAAATGAATCATACTTCTATAAATTGTATTGTTGAAAAATTTCTTTGCAATACTGCACAGGTCGAAGCAGGAACAGGGTTACAAGTAATCCTGCAAGGATATCCCCCTTTGGCCGTCTTCCATTTGAACAATGGTGAATTTCACGTAACTGCCGATACTTGTACCCATGGTAATGCGTCATTGGCAGATGGTGAGCTAGAAGGTGAAGAAGTGGAATGTCCATTTCATGCAGGTAGTTTCAACGTTAAAACCGGAGCCGCCTGTAGCGCGCCATGTCATATTCCTCTCAGAATCTACCCAAGTGTAGTTGAGAATGGTCAGGTATTCTTGCTGGAGTAGGGTATGACATTCAAAATCACATTGGCAGAAGATCACTATTTTCACTGTGGGCAGAATGATGTCATTTTACGTGCGGGCTTACGGCACGGATTCGGCATGCCGTATGAATGTAATACGGGCGGATGCGGGACCTGCAAAATCGAAGTAGTAGCAGGTGAAATTGAGAATTTATGGCCTGAAGCGCCGGGATTAACCGATCGCGATCGACGAAAAGGTCGGGTATTGGCGTGCCAGAGTCGACCTAAGAGTGCTTGTAAAATCAAAGTGCATCTGGACGAGCAATGTAAACCTAATATTCAGCCTAAACAACATCGTGTACAACTTATTAAAGTTACCCCAGTAACACATGATATCGTTGAAATACATTTACAATCTCAACAGGCTGCTGATTTCTTGCCTGGACAGTATGCGCTGTTGCAGATAAATGGTGAATTACAGCGTGCTTATTCCATGGCAAATTTACCGAATAAAGAAGGACGATGGGTTTTTCAAATCAAGCGAGTCGTGGGTGGCCAGGCTACTGGTCTTCTGTTTGATGAGCTGCAACGACAACAGTTAGCCATTGTGCTGGATGGCCCCTATGGTTTGGCTCATCTCCAGCCTGAAGAGGGCTCAGTACGACCGATAATCTGTATCGCTGGTGGTTCTGGTTTGGCCCCAATGTTGTCTATTGCACGGGGTGCGGCTCAACAAGCACGCACACAGCAACAAAAGCTTTATTTTTTTCATGGTGGAAGGGAAGCACGCGATTTATTGAATCATTCCATTTTAAATGCATGGACTGGGCTGGGAGAGCAGTTGGTTTATGTTCCTGCGACCTCATTTACAGCGATTGCTGGAATCTCGCATGGTTTTATTCATGAGGTAGTGCAACAACATTTAGGCCAATCTATTGCTGATTATGAGGTGTATTGTGCTGGCCCTCCACCCATGGTGCAATCGATTGAGCAAATGGCACATGCCATGGGATTGCCTAGAAAGTATATTCATTTCGACCGGTTCTTCTAGCTTTAACTATTCACGTGATGAATGTATCTGAAAATGGGAGTTGAGAATAAAATAGGAATAGATAGACGGTTATGTATAGTTTGTGTGACGCATTATGTATTTATAAAATAAAGCGTGATATAAATAGCGCATTAACGATGAGCTTCTTTGATGAATGTCTATATCGTAATCCCATGTTCTTCCCCAAGAGCTTGGGATTTTTTTTATGTGCAAATTAATCTATGGCAGAATCAGAAAGCACAGTGTGGATTAGGAGGGGAGATATAAAGGAAAAGGATGAGCAACTGTTGTCGAGTTGAATGAAAGCATCTGGAGAACTGGTCTAAACACGTATCCTCCAAATGAGTTCACTGGTATGAAATATTATTTTTTTTGCTTAAAACGGTATTTGCATTTCAGACAGCGATAGTCCTGAAAAATATTTTTGTCGACCATGACACCTGCCTTTTTCCCGAACATATTGCCAATCACGCCCCCTGTGATTCCTGCACTGATCGCACCGACAAAAGTGCCGACCGTACCGCCAACAATCACACCTAAGGGACCAGCAACCGTACCAATTGCTGCACCGATGGATGCACCACCTGCAGCACCACCGACCGTACCTGCTGTCGTTCCTGCGGCTGTCAGTAACACACCACCTGTAGTTTTCAGTAATTTGTCATGATTACGTGTTTCAACTTCGGTGGAACCACATTTCGGGCATAGTATAGGTTTGTCCATAAAACTATCCTGTTTTCTCTATTGATAACGACATTCAGTGTATTGAGCAATTGCCGATAGCACTGGGTCAGGCTCAATTCTAGCTGATCGCTGCAATAAGTATTTATAGTTCATGTAAATACTTTTACCCTTATCCTAACTCCCGAGATTTGAAGCTTTTAAGTTCACAATAGAACTGCGGAAGAATAAGGCGAGAGAGGGGTCCTTATTCTTCAGTAGAAATAATAGGCTATGCAACCTCAGCCAGATTAGCTCAGGGCTGCAGCGTTGGCTTCGATCGTTAGCTCTAATTCCTGACCCAGTTCGAGCGCAAGCTGTTCTGCTTTGGCATAAGCATCAGCGACAGACTGACGATGTCGATCATCTGCAAATTCCTGATATTCAGAGGCAATTTCATAAATTTTGTCGACCCCCAAATATTTGCTGACGGTGTGCAGATGGGGCACCAGATGGCTCATCTGTGCTCTGATTCCACCTTGTTCAAAACCAAACTCACCACTTGAGGTGATAATCAGCAAGGTTTTACCAGACAAGGTTGGCTGTAAAGGAAAATCACCCCGTGCAAGATCAAAATCAAAGGTCTTGTTTACCCGGGCAATTTGGTCAAACCAGGCTTTGAGTTGAGCTGGCATGCCATAGTTGTACATCGGTGAGGAAATAATGATGAGGTCAGCAGCGACAATTTCAGCAATCAACTGATCAGAGAGCTTGAGTATGTCATGTTGTTGTGCCGTTCTATTTTGTTCTGGAGTAAATGCAGCTCCCATCCATTGCTGGGTAATAAAAGGCGGTGGATTGATACCGACATCACGATAGATATATTCATCTATGGCATATCGTGTTTTCCAGGTCTGGATAAAGTGATGGGCAATATTCTTTGAAATGGAATTATGGTTCGGGTTGGGATTACTGGCCGCACGGATACTGGCATCGATATGTAAAATGGTACTCATGTGATCGGACTCTACTGCGTTCAAGATGACACCATTCTGGAATGATACAGAGCGCTAGACAAACGAATAAATCACAGCTATAGATGATTTTAAGTCATCTATTATTTCTATAGGAGCGTGGCATGCAAGTTTCTTTACAGGCATTAAAAGCATTTGAGTCAGCCGCGCGTTTAGGTAGCTTTAAACTGGCCGCTGAGGAACTTTCACTGACACCGACAGCGATTTCACATCATGTTGCCAAGCTTGAGCATCGGTTAAGCGTTGATTTATTCCATCGCGAAGTCAGAAAAATTGTACTCACCGAAGTCGGTGCAAAATTCGCGAAGCAGATTTCAGAGGGATTTAGAAGCATTGAGGAGGCAGTAGAGCAGATCAGTCTGGCAAGTCATGTGGTGAACGTGACCACGACTTCATCTTTAGCGGCTCTGCTTTTAATACCAGCCCTGCATGAATTTTCTTTGATTCACCCTGAGATTTCTGTAGAAGTTTCAACAGGGGAGAGCTTGGACAATCAAGTTTATTATTTGCCTGTACGTTTGGGCAATATTGCGTCAGTACCTGCCTCCGAGATTATACGCTACGAAACATTTAATCTGTTCGGCCGAGCACAGCTTGATCTGCTTACTGCTGGCGATGAACCGATGCTGATTTTTACCACAACGTGGAAAAACAAGGCATTGGCTGCGCCCCCTTTGGAGGAGTGGTGTGCGCTAAATGGCATAGCGTCTTCAAATATTATCGTGAAAACTTTTGATCAGGAGCTGTTTGGTATTCAGGAAGCACTGGCTGGCAATGGATTTGTGTTTGCCTCTACCACCTTAGTGAGCCGATTGCTGAAACTGAACCAGCTGCAGGAATACCAGACCAAACCCATCCAGTCCGAACTATGTTATTACATCCCGAATAAAGCAAAAGTGAGCAATCGTAACACTCGCGATCTGATGGAGTGGCTGGAACAAAAATTAAATGAATGATTTCGGTTCAACCTCCATATTTGATGATTGCTCATCAATGAGTGCGCTTAAACCCGTCACAGTCTGAATTCAAGGCAAGAAAGTTTCTTGTAAATAACTCCACAACATTTTGCCATCAATTTCTTCAATCAATGCACAAGAACGGCGGATCAGAATGCCTGAATCTTTGGTATGTTTTTCGGTGTAGGTGAGTACGATCGCATCAGGTTTTTGCATCAGGATCTGTTCATCATAGATTTCAATCTGGATATCTGGCATCTTGCCCTGATTGTTGGCAAATAGACCTTTCACTTGTTCGAAAGAAATACGTTTACCGGCCGCACCGACCATTTCAAAATGATCAGCAAAATAGTCAATCAGTAGGGGAAGGTCTTGTTCTGAGTGTTTGCCGCTAAAAATTTTTTCGATCAAGACGTGCATGCTATGAATGCTTTCGATTGCCTGTTCTTTGTTAAGCGCCATGTTCATTTCCATTGAAAATTGATTATTTCATGTTATTTTAAAACAAAAATAAATGTAAAATTCAATATCATTTTAAAATAAATTTAGATTCCCTCTCTTGGGGCTGACTCTACATTTAACCTTTTTCTTTAAAGAACAGCTATTTTTTCAGTCGCTTAGCAGTATTTGAACTGGTTTTAAATCCTGATTTTACCTTCAAATGAACAATATTGCGTGCTGAATAGGTAAAAAAGGTATAACTTTATACCTGAAATATTATGGAAAATTCCATGTAAAAATAATAATTATAGGAGGGAGAAATTAACCTTATTGAAGCTGAGCCAGAAAAGGAGATGAATTCTGGTGATTACACCCTTCAATAAGCAGACACATGAGAACAATGACATGGACAAGGAAGCAAAATGGATACGCACTCAACCGAGCCAGCACGTGCTCACTCAAATCTATACGCCTGGTATGTGGTACTACTGTGCATGCTGGCCTATATCTTTTCATTTATCGACCGGCAAATACTGGCGCTGATGATCGAGCCGATCAAGGCCGATCTGGGTCTTTCCGATACCCAGTTCAGTCTACTCCATGGTTTGGCCTTTTCATTGTTTTATGCCTTTATGGGCTTGCCGCTGGCCTATCTGGCGGACCGGTTTTCACGTCCAAAAATTATTGCCATCGGGGTGGTGTTCTGGAGTATTGCGACCGCATTTTGTGGTCTGAGCAAGAATTTTATCCAGCTTTTTTTAAGTCGTATGGGCGTGGGTGTCGGCGAGGCTGCTTTGTCACCCGCAGCTTATTCGATGTTTAGTGATATGTTTAGCAAGGACAAGCTGGGCCGTGCGGTAGCGGTGTATTCGATCGGTTCCTTTGTCGGTGGCGGTATTGCTTTTCTGGTCGGTGGCTATGTGATTGGCTTGCTGAAAAATATGGACAGCATCATAGTTCCGGTATTTGGTGCACTCAAGGCTTGGCAAGCAGCCTTTATTATTGTGGGGCTGCCTGGGGTATTTATCGGTTTACTGGTGTTGTTGACGGTGAGAGAGCCGCAGCGTAAAGGCCAGCGTTTAAATGCGCAGGGGCAGGTTGAAAAGACCAGCATGAAAGATGCATTTAAGTTTATCAAAAAGCATGGGCGTACCTTCAAATGCCATTATTTAGGTTTTACCTTCTATGCAATGGCCTTGTATTGCCTGATCAGCTGGTCACCCGCATTTTATATGCGTAAGTTTGGATTAACCCCGACTGAAGCGGGTTATATGCTCGGCAGTGTGTTACTGGTGGCCAATATTCTAGGCGTATTCTGTGCGGGTTGGCTGAATGACTGGTTTATTCAGAAGGGGCGTAAGGATGCACCGATGATCACTGGTGTGATTGGGATTGTCGGTTTAGTGATTCCAATCATGGTGTTTACGCAAGTGAATGAGTTATGGCTATCGGTGGTGTTTCTGGTACCTGCAATGTTCTTTGCTTCATTCCCGATGCCGATTTCTACCACAGCCATGCAAATGCTGGCGCCAAACCAGTTACGTGCACAAATCTCGGCAGTATTCTTGTTGATCAGTAATCTGGTTGCGGTCGGCATTGGTACCACATTGGTGGCATTGATTACCGATAAAGTGTTTGAAAATCCATTGATGGTTGGAACGTCCTTGTCGATTGTCGGTACGATTTCTTGTGTATTGGCCTTTATTTTATTGAAAAAAGGCTGTCAGGCATTTAGCGACAGTATGCAGCAGGAACATGCTTCTTGAGCTGACCCGAGTGCAAGCATAAAGCCCATTCTTTTGTAATGGGCTTTGTGCTTTGCTGGCGAAACCCATAACAAGGGAGTGAAGTGATGCACGCGACATTTAAACTGGATCATTTGCATTATCTGGACGAGTTTTTATTATTTCAGTCCAGTGATTATAAAACCATTAAAGATCAAATCAGTCATTATCTCTGCCCGCATCGTTTTGATGTTGAGACCCAACAGCCGCTGAATACGCGCCTGAATGGTTTTAGCTTTGGTCATGCGGCACTGTATGATCTGAAATATAGTGCACCGGTCGTCATCTGTATTGATGACAGTTCGAGTTTTTACCTGTTCAGGATCACCCTGGAAGGGCAATGTCAGGTCGGGGGCGCAAATCAGCAACTGCTACAATCTGCAGGCATTATGTCGGTGACTCATCCGCATACCCGACAGCAGATTGTGACCAATCAGCATTGCCGCAATATTATTTTAAAATTACCCCAACAGGAGGTCGAAACCCAGCTGTTTAAAATGCTGGGCCATACTTGTCAGGCGCCCGTCTGCTTCGATAGTGGTCTATCCTGTACCGCAGAAGGGATGAGTGCCATTATTGAAACACTAAATTATCTCTGTCATGCTTATTACAATATTCAGAACTGGAGCTTTATCTCAGCCAGTTTTACCCAATACCTGATCGAGCTGATTTTGCTTAAAATCCCCAATAATTATAGTGAGCAGCTGAATGCACAGCGTCAGCAGCTTGTGCCAGGTTATATCAAAAAAGCGCAGCAGTATATTCAGGACAATCTGCATCAAGCGATTTCATTGGCAACGTTGAGCCAATATTGTGAGGTGTCGATCCGCAGTCTACAAAAGGGCTTTAGTCAATATTTACAGCAGACACCCGTTGAATATATCCGTGAGCAACGATTGGAACGGATACATTTGGCTTTGCAGCAGGCACAGACAGATGAAACCGTCACCGATATTTTACTGGATCATGGCATCCAAAGTTTTGGGCATTTTTCTACCTTGTATAAAAAGCGCTTCGGCTGTCTGCCTTCACATACCTTAAAAATGAATCCTGTACAACTCAGTGAAATGCGGTCGTAAATGGAATAATCACTGCGCATTTGGATAAGCCGGTTTATGCTGACCGTTCTATGCTGAATGACAAATCAATCAGCAGGAACGCACATGAAAATTACAGTACTCGGTGGTGGACACGGATGTTATGCCGCAGCAGCAGAGATGGCAGAAAAAGGCCACGAGGTGGTGCTATGGCGCCGTGACCGTGAGGCTTTGCAACAGCTGGCAGCAACCGGTGAACTCAAGATTAAAGATTATCAGGGCGATCGTAGCGTCACGGCCGGTTTTGAGCAGAGTCAGATTAAACTGACCGATGATTTACAACACGCCATCCAGCATGCCGAGCTGATTATTATTCCTTTACCCGCAACCACACATCTGGATTTGGCTCAGCAGGCCGCGCCGTTCTTTCAAACAGGACAGGTGGTGTATTTACCGCCTGCAACCTTTGGTAGTTTTATTTTTGCCAAAGCCATGCGTGAGGCAGGTAACACGGCTCAAGTGGCCTTTGCCGAAACCGGCACCTTACCGTATCTGGTACGTAAGCATGGCGTCAATCAGATCGTGGTGAGTGGCTATGCAACCCGTTTACCAACGGGGGTATTCCCAAGCAGCTTGTCCGAGCATGCATTTCAAATTTTGAAACAGGCCTATCCAAGTGTTGAGCCGATCGAAGACAGTCTCAGCGGTGCCTTGATGAATGCCGGGCCGATTATTCATCCACCGTTGATTTTGATGAACGCGGGGCCACTGGAACATTTTGAGGCTTGGGATATTCATAATGAAGGGACACAACCGTCGATTCGCCGTGTCACCAATCAGCTCGATGCCGAACGTATGCAAGTGCGGGAAGCACTTGGCTATGCTGCACCGCATTTTCCGCTGGCCGATCACTACAATAAAGCGGGTGAAGGCGATGAATGGATGTATGGCCGTGGCGCGCATGGAAAATTGACCGATAGTGGGGACTGGCGTGAGGACATTGACTTACAGACACACCGTTACATGCTGGAAGATACGCGTCTGGGGCTATCCTTTCTGGTTTCAGTGGGACGTTGGGCGGGTGTCGCGACACCTGTAGCAGAAGGGCTACTGAATATTGCGTCTGCGGTTACAGGCAAGGATTTGTATCAGGACGGACGGACGTTTGAGAATCTGGGACTCGCCGATAAAAGCAAGGCTGAGTTGCAAGCGACTTTGCAGCAAGGAGTCTGATATGACATCGATTCAACAGGTTGCCGTACTCGGCGCTGGGCGAATGGGCAAAGCCATTGCAATTGCCTTTGCCTATGCGGGACTCAAAGTAACTTTAATCGATGCCCGACAACGTTCGGAGTCTGAGTTTGCTCAATATCAGACCCAGATCCAAACCGACTTAAAACAAGAATTGCAGTTGCTGGAAAGTATCCAGTTTATTCAATCTAAACAAACCGTATTTATTCTGGATCAGATTAAGATTTTAAGTCGCACCGCTGCAATATCAGTCTTAGCCCACTGTGATCTGGTTATGGAAGCCGTACCCGAGCTCAGGCAAGCTAAAGAAGATATTTTTACTTGGCTGGATCAATATATTACCCCCACCTGTATTGTCGCTTCGACCACGTCAACCTTTCTGGTCACGGATATTGCGCAGATGATTTCTCATCCAGAACGTGTGGTGAATGCACACTGGCTCAATCCTGCCTATCTGATTCCACTGGTTGAGTTAAGTCGTTCTGAGCAAACTTCTGATAGGGTCGTTACACAACTGAAAAGCTTTCTACAGCTGATCGGTAAAGTACCTGTGGTGTGTCATGCCAAAGCAGGCTATATCGTGCCACGGATTCAGGCCTTAGCCATGAACGAAGCGGCGCGGATGGTGGAAGAAGGCGTGGCTTCGGCAGAAGATATCGATATCGCCATTCGGACCGGATTTGGTTTGCGTTTTTCTGTATTGGGCTTGCTGGAGTTTATTGACTGGGGAGGTGGCGATATTCTGTATTACGCTTCCCAATATCTGGAAAAAGAGCTTGGTGAACGTTATCGCACGCCAGAAATTATTGCCGAGAACATGCGACAGCAACGCAATGGTCTACGTGAACAGCAAGGCTTTTATGATTATCAGCAGGTCGATATTGCGGCCTATAAACAACAGGTTTTACATACTTTTGTAGACCGGATTGCCGCAAATCAGCTGAAACCACCGTTTAATATTTTAAATCCGTAGTCGGCCTGGTTTGAACTTTTGCCCATCTCTGTAGCGACATGGGCTTTTGTTGTTGCCTTAACTTGAAGGCATCAGATCAAACAGCTTTTTTAATTGACCGTTGAGCTGGTGCAATTCAGCATCGTCAAACGCATTTAGAATCCCGGAGAGGGTGACCTGACTGATCTGGTTAATTTGTTCAACCATTTCTTTTCCTTTATCGGTCAGTTTCACCATCGAAATCCGTTCATCTGACTCAGATGAAAAGACTTGCACAATACCGTCTTCTACCAGTCGGTAAACGGCTTTGGTTGCCGTGGTCAGCTTGAGGGTAGAGAGGTTGGCAATCTCGGTAATACTGGCTTGTTCAAGTGCATTGGTACTTAAAATGATTTTACGACGGGTATTGTCAATTCCTAGTTTTTTAATTGATTTTTCAATAAGTTGTGTGTATTTACCATTCACCTGCGAGATCCAGAAAAAAGGATAGCTTTGTAAGCTGCTCGGTTCATTGTTGGGTAGAAATTGTTCTAAATGCGTAAGCATAGCCAAGTCATTACTTTTATAAAAATGGACATTCAGTATTATACAAAAATTAGAAACATTTTCTTGATTCTTCGTATCGAAAAATACTTGACAATTACATTACTTTTTCCGATATTTGTATTAAGTATAAAAATACATGGAAAAGTGAATGAATATTATTGTACAAGAGGTACAAAAAGGTGCAGGCGCTTTGAAAGTGATGGTTAAGGATTCCATTGATATTCAAGGCATGAAGACCATGGCAGGCAGTCAAGCTTTAATGCAAAGCCAAGCAGCACCCGCCAATGCCGAAGTAGTGGATCGTATTCTGGCTGCAGATTGTCAAATTACCGCGAAAACCAATCTGCACGAACTGGCGTTTGGCATCACAGGGATTAACCATACCTTTGGTACGGCGATTAACCCGAAATATCCTGAACTGATTCCGGGCGGTTCTTCGAGTGGCTCTGCGGCAGCGATTGCGGCTGGTCTGGCAGATTTCACCTTAGGTACAGATACCGGTGGCTCCATTCGTATGCCAGCAGCGTGTTGCGGTGTGTATGGTTTAAAACCCACCTTTGGCCGTGTCAGCCGTGCTGGCGTACATCCTGCAAGCAGTTCACTAGATTGTGTTGGCCCTTTTGCAAACTCAGTCGAAATGCTTGAAAGCGCCATGCAAATCATTGATCCCACCTTTCATGCACAGGCTGAATTAGTACAGGCACCAAAACTGGCGTGGCTCAATGTCGCTGCTGATTCAGCCGTGATTGAGACGATCCAGCAATATCTGACCCAAGCCAATTTGACAGTGTCAACTGTAACGCTGGAAGGCTTTGCAGCGGCCTTCGATGCGGGCATGCAGATCATTAATTATGAAAACTGGCAGGCTTACGGTGAGTTGACCCAAACAGGCTTGCTCGGTGCAGACGTCAATGGGCGTTTATTGAAAGCCGCCGATACCACTTTGACCCAGGTCAAACAGGCGGAGCAGGTGAGAGCAGATTTTACCGCCGAACTTGATGCCTTACTGGCTCAATACGATGCCTTGATTTTACCGACTTTACCGCAGCTGCCACCTAAGCTGGCTGATGCTGAAAATACCGTGGCTTTTTTAAATCTCACCGCTTTGGTTCGACCATTTAACCTGTCTGGACATCCTGCGATTTCAGTACCGCTGCAAACAGAACAAGGTCAGCCCGTGGGGTTGCAGATCGTGGCAAAACGCAATGCCGATGAATATTTGTGTGCGCTTGCGAAATATATCGTCAGCGCTGCGCAATAAATCACAAGGAATAAGGGAATGAATCATTTAGCGACAAAGGAATTTGTAATGGATAGCAATACAACGCAATTAGATGCCTTATGTCAGGAAATTCGTGAACGTGCCTGTAGCGGAGAGTTTGATAATCAGGCCTATGTCAGTCAGGACATCATCGAGAAACTCAAACAGATTGGCGTTTACCGTGCTTTGGTTCCAAAACGTTTTGGCGGCAATGAATGGTCACCCAAACAGTTTTGTGAATTGATTGAACAATTGTCCAAGGCCGATGGCTCCGTCGGTTGGGTCGCAAGTTTTGGTATGAGTCCTGCTTATTTGGGCAGTTTGCCAGAAGCAACGCTTGAGCAGCTGTATAAAGATAGTCCTGATATTGTGTTTGCAGGTGGCATTTTCCCTCCACAACCCGCTGAAATTACCGATGCAGGCGTGGTGGTGAGTGGACGCTGGAAATTTTCCAGTGGCTGTATGGGTGCGGATATTGTCGGGGTCGGGATTTCTCCACAAAAGGACAATGAAGCACAAGGTTTACCGCGTATGGCGGTGATGCCAGCCAATAAAGCACAAATCGATATGACGTGGGATACTGTTGGCCTAAAAGGTACAGGTAGCCATGATCTGGTGGTGAAAGATGTGCTGGTGGCGAAGGAATGGACCTTTGTCCGTGGCGAACCTTCAAAACTGTCTGAGCCATTTTTTAAATATCCCTCTTTATCTTTAGCCACTCAGGTCTTAACCGTAGTCGGGATTGGTGTGGCAGCCGCAGCGATCGAAGAATTTCAAAAACTGGCACCCGGTAAATCTTCAATTACTGGCGGTGCGGAAATTGCCAGCCGACCTGTAACCCAATATGAATTTGCCCAAGCTGAAGCCGAGTTTAAGGCAGCGCGCGTCTGGTTCTACGACACCATGCAAATCGTCTGGAATGAAGTCGTCGCAGGACGTACCCCAAGCGCAGAACAGATCAGTGATATGCGTTTGTCCTGTACCCATGTGGCCCGTGTCTGTGCCCGTGTCACCCGCAAAATCCAGATGCTGGCAGGCATGACCGCCATTTATACCCATAACCCATTTAGCCGCTTTGTCAACGACACCAATGTGGTGACCCAGCATGCCTTTATGGGCGATGCCACTTTGCAAAATGCAGGTCTGGTCAGCTTCGGTATGAAGCCAGCACCCGGTTATTTATAAGCCGGACTGAATTAAAGAGAGTGATGGCAAGGATGAATGAGATGAATACGCAAGTGGATTTAACGGTTTTGTTACAACGCCTACAACAGCTTGAAGCCCAAAATGCGATTCGTAACTGCATCAATCGTTATATGGAAATTTGTGATGCCTTGAATGCCGATACCGACCTGAATGAATTGATGGATTTATTTGATCAGGACAGCATTTGGGAAGGTATAGGCGAAAAATATGCGCAGTCTTTTGGTCGTTACGCTTCATGGCAAACCATTTATGACATGTTCAAAAGCTATACCCAACAGCAGTCGCATTTTGTCATGAATGCGCATTTTGTTAGCTCAGAGCAAATCTATATAGAAGCAGATCAGGCCAATGCCAGCTGGTTGATGTTGCAAACCTCAACCTTCCGTGATGGGCGTAGCCATTTAAATGCCGCCAAACTCACGGTGCAATTTAAACAGCAACGCGATGATCGCTGGAAGATTAAACATTTTCAGACTGAAAACATTTTTAGTCGCCCCGTATCTCACTGGGACAGTACAGCCGCATTGCCAGTACCGTCGCAGCAATAAACAATGGATAGACCGAAAAGGATCGTGGATATGAACAGCAATATTATTCCAATGCAGAATATTGAGATGGATTACAGTAGCTTGGTGCAAAGTGATCGTGCGCATACCTCGTTATACAAAGATGAACGTATCTTTGAAGATGAGATGGAAAAGATTTATTACAGCACTTGGGTCTGGGTCGCACATGCCAGCGAGATTCCTGATGCAGGCAGCTATAAAACCATCAATATTGGCAAGCAACCTGTGGTGGTGGTGCGTGATCGTAAGAAAAAAGTGCATGTCTTACTAAACCGTTGTCGCCATCGTGCTGCAACGGTCTGTGAACATAAAAAAGGCAAAACCAATAGTTTTGTCTGTCCATATCATGGCTGGAGCTATGCACTGGATGGTTCATTACGTGGCGTACCTTCTCCTGAAAGTTATGGCGAATGTCTGGATAAATCAGAGTTTCCATTGATCAGCCTACGGGTTGAAGAATACAACGGCATGATTTTCGCCACCTTTAAACAGGATATTGAACCTTTAGAAAATTTCCTCGGCGCTGCGAAAAAATGGATCGACTTATTCATGAAACAAGGTGCAGGTTATCCGATCAAGGTGTTAGGTGAGCATCGTTTCCGTTTCCCGGGCAACTGGAAAATCCAGCTGGAAAATACCACCGATGCTTATCATTTCCCATTGGTACACAAGTCATTCCTCAGTTCAGTCGATGAAAAAACTGAAGAATTGTTTAACTTTGAAAATCAGCCCGGCTATGTCGAAGACCTCGGCAATGGTCACAGTGTGATGGTGATGATTCCTGAACTGGTTGATCTGGATGAAGAATTAATGGAACGTCCGATTCAGGAACGTTTTGAAGACCTGGCTCAAGCCTTGCGTGATGAAGGACATGAGGAACTGGAAGTGCGCCGTATTGTCCGCGCGGTGGGTGGTTCTGGATTTAACTTGAACATTTTCCCGAATATTGCCTGCTCAATGGCGTTCTTCCGAGTGATGCAACCCATTTCTGTGAATGAAACTGAAATTCACCATTCCGTCATTACCATGGATGGTGGCCCACAAATTGCCAATCAGTATCGTTTACGTCTGCATGAACATTTCCAAGGGCCATTTGGTTTTGGTACACCCGATGATTCAGAAGCATGGGAGCGTGTACAACATGGTGCCAATGCGGGAAATGATTTATGGATCATGCTGAATCGCGGTCTGCCCGGTGAAGTCAAAACTGAAGATGGCTTAAAGAGCGATGTCAGTGCTGAAACAGGGATGCGTGCTGCTTATCAGCAGTGGAAAAAGTTGATGACGGCTTAAGGAGAGCGCCATGAAAATCGATCTAAATTTACTCAATGAAGTGACCGCTTTTATCTGGGCCGAAGCCGATATGCTGGACCATTCTGAACATGATACTTGGCTGGACCTGTGGAATGAAAAAGGCGTGTATATCATTCCGATTGATCCGAAACTGACTGATTATGAAAATAATCTGAACTATGCCTATGACGATCATCACATGCGTAAATTACGCGTTGCCCGTCTGGAAAATGGTGAGGCGATTTCAGCTTCGCCAAAAGCCAATACGGTACGTAGCGTGTCACGCATTCGTATTCTTAAACATGAAGATGGCGAAATCGTCTTACGTTGCGCACAAAACCTGCGTGAGTTCCGCAAAGAAAATCTGAAACATTATACTGCTGACGTGACCTTTCACTTGGTACGTGATACGGAGCAAGGCTTTAAGATCAACCGCAAAATTATCAATTTAGTGAACTCGACCGATAGCTTGGCGGGTATCAGTTACATTCTCTAGGAGCAAAAAATGAAACAGGTTGTTTTAGTCACAGGTGCCGCTTCAGGTTTGGGGAATGTCATTGCCGAATATTTTGCAGCGCAAGGGCATCAGGTGATCCTGTCTGCCAGTACTTTAGAGAAAGCAGAGCAAGCCAAAGCACGTAGTCCGCATGCAGAGAATCTGTTCCCGCTGAAACTGGATATTTCGGTTGAAGCCGATTTTCATGCCGCCGTGCAGTGGATTCAGCAGACATTCTCAAAACTGGATGTGTTAATCAACAATGCCACCATGACCAAGGCAACGCCTGTTTTAGACATTAGCGCGGCGGATTTTGACATGATCACGCAAGTGAATCAGCGTGGCACGTTCCAGTCATGCCAGATCATTGGCAAATATATGGCAGCGCAAGGTTATGGCCGTATCGTCAATATGGCGTCTCTGGCCGGTCAAAATGGTGGTACCGCAACTGGTGCACATTATGCAGCCACCAAAGGTGCCATTATTACCCTGACCAAAATCTTTGCCAAGGAATTTGCAGCCAAAGGGGTGACGGTAAATGCGATTGCGCCGGGGCCAATGGAATCACCGATTGTGCATAGCGTGGTCTCTGACGAAAAAATGGAACAGTTCATCCAGAATATCCCGGTCAAAGCACTCGGCAGCATGGCGTTTATTGCCGAGACCTGTGCTTTATTGGCCAGTCCAAGTGCAGCCTTTGTCACTGGGGCGACATGGGATATTAACGGTGGATTATTTATGCGTTAAGCCTTGGGCGAGATGCATATCAGGGAGAGAAATCATGACGAAACTGTATAACGTGGTGGTAAAAAACCGTCATGTCGAAGGTGGGAATGTTGCAGTGATGGAATTTGAATCTGCAAATTCGAGCCTATTACCCAAAATTGAAGCGGGGGCGCATATTGATGTGCACCTCCCGAATGGCATGGTGCGTCAGTACTCATTGTGCCAGAACCCGAATGATGTCGGTAAGTTCCGACTCGGCATTCTACGTGATCCGGAATCACGTGGTGGTTCAGTCTCGGCCTTTGATGATTTAAAGGATGGCATGCAGATTCAGGTCAGTGAACCGAAAAACCTGTTTCCTTTAGTGAAATCTAAACATGCTGTGTTGGTGGGTGGCGGTATAGGGATTACCCCACTGATTACCATGGCTTATCAGTTGGCACAGGAAGGCACTTCTTTTGAACTGCATTACTGCGGTGCAAGTCCAGAACGCTGTGCTTTTGTCGATGAAATTAAACATGGCATCTTGGCGCCTTTCACGACCTTTCATTTTAAATCGGAAGGGGCCAGCCACCGTGAGTTTTTCCAATCCGCTATTCGAGACATTGATAAAGACAGCCATATCTATACCTGTGGCCCGAATGGTTTTATGGACTGGGTCATCAATTTGGCCCTGACACAGAACTTCCCTGAGCAGCAAATCCATAAGGAATATTTTCAGGTTGAGGTTGAAACCGGCGGCGATGCCTTTGAAGTGGTGGCACAGCAAAGTGGCAAGATCATTCTGGTCAATGCTGAAGAAACCATTTTGCAGGCCTTGGCACGTGAAGGTATCGAGATTGAAATGTCATGTGAACAAGGTGTGTGTGGCACCTGTATGTGTGATGTGATCGAAGGTGAACCTGATCATCGTGACGTGTATTTTACCGATGAAGAAAAAGCCAGTAACGAGCAGATATTGGTGTGTTGTTCACGTTCTAAGTCAGCACGATTGGTACTGGATATTTAAGCGATTTAATCAGGATAAATCTGTAGCAAATATTGGCCAGAAACAGGATAAAAGATTCAGGAGAGAATAATGAATTCACTAAAATCAATGGATGAAATCACAATAGATCCAATGCGATTCAGACGTGCTTTGGGGAATTTTGCCACAGGTGTCACCATCATGACCGCGCAAAATGAACAAGGTGAAAAGGTGGGCGTAACTGCCAATAGTTTTAATTCAGTGTCTTTAGATCCACCGCTAATTTTATGGAGTATTGATAAAAACTCATCTAGTTTCCCGGTATTTGAACAGGCTTCACATTTTGCCGTGAATATTCTATCGGGCTCGCAGATCGAGTTATCCAATAAATTTTCACGCCGTAATATCGATAAATATGAAGGCACCAGTTATCAGACTGGGGCAGGTCAGGCGCCGATTCTGGACCACTGTTCTGCGGTGTTTGAATGTGAGCGCCATCAGATTATTGAAGGCGGTGATCACTGGATTATTATCGGCAAAGTGGTGCGTTTCCGTGATGAAGGGCGTAGTCCATTGGTCTATCACCAAGGTGCTTACTCTGGTGTAATTCCTCATCCCTTACTTCAGTTAAAAGACACAGTGGAAGCAGAGGATATCGGTGAAATGCATCAGGGCCATTTATATAGCAATGTCTGCTATCTGATGAGCCGTGCGTTCAAGTTCTATCAGACCGATTATATTCCCAAGCAACTGGTAACGGGATTCCGTACCAGCGAAGCACGTTTACTGTTGGTGCTGGGTAGTGGAACTGCGTCGAATAAGGCAGATTTGCCACGTGATATTGCCATGCCGATGCGTGAAGTGGAGCAAGCTGCATCGATTTTGCAAAAGGATGGTTTGCTGATTGAAAGCGACGGATTTTTTAAACTGACCGAAAAAGGCAAGAAAACCGCCCATTATCTGTTTGATATTGCAGATAGCCATCAAAATGAGGTGTTTGAAAAATACTCAGATGAGCAAAAAGATATTTTTATTACCATGCTCAGGGATTTTGCTGGTGTAGCATAAGCAGGATGAGGCTGATAAGTTGAACTGATTTATCAGCTTTCTGATATCAATTCTCTAAGCAATCAATAAAAAGAATGTGCAAGGACGTATATTTGACAGAAAAATTTAACGTGTGAATACCGTGGCAACAAGGACGTGAGCGGATGAACCAATATGTAAGTGATGCACTGTTAAGCTGGACGCATCATATTAAAAATGTATGCGGCAATTTTGAAACGGATTTTGATGGTACCCGTAATTTATTCATTGGTGAGGTGCAGTGTTTTTTATTGGGCGATACCGAGATTGCTTTCATTAAAAATAACGCCAATAAAATTGTCCGAAAGGCGGATGAAGTTGATCGGGTCAATAATCGCTTCTGTTTTTTGATTTTGCAGAATTCGGGCAAAATGTTGCTCGAGTATAAAAATGAAACCTTAAACCTGAATGAGGGTGATATTGTTTTACTTGATCCTGTTGAAACCATTTCGATGTTTCCACAGGGGTTGGTCAGTCAAATTTCGGTGCATCTGTCGCGGGAAAAGTTACTGAATGAGCATATTAGTTCGGAATATTTTGGTAAGTTGATCACCCAAAATATGAGCGGGTTTTTACTCAAGAATATTCTGAAAAATATGTCGCCTGAAAATATTAAGCTCTGGTATGCGAGTGAAGATGGCAATGCCTTTGAAGATGCGCTGATTGCCCTAATCAAGCCGACTATTAATTATAAAAATATGAGTCATGCCGATAATCTTTTAGAAAAAGCTGAGCGCTATATTATTGAGAATTTAGCTAAACCTGATCTTTCTCCCAAGCTCATTGCCGCACATATTGGTGTGTCGCTACGGCATCTTTATCGATTATTTGTGCAGGAAAACCTATCGATTAATAAATATATACAGCTCAAACGTTTGGAAAGAGTCAAAACAGATCTGCTGGATAAAAAGAATAAACAAAGTTCGATTACCCAACTTGCCTTGAAATGGGGCTTTTGGGATGGTGCGCATTTCTCAAAAATCTTTAAAAAAACCTATGGCATCTCTCCGAAAGAATTTAGGGAAACGATGTTGGCTTAAGCATTTTTGATGTCATTTTTAGACAAGTTCGAGGTCATTCCTGAACAAGCTAGACCGATGCAACTGTGTTGAAATTAAATCAATAAGAGAAGGTTGGAACGATCAAAGAAAACCAAAATCGTAGGTTGATCTTACCTGTTTCACACATTGGAAAGTGCATTTTAACGGTCCATAAAAGATCGTTCAGGGATAGACAGAAAAGGATGAAGATGATGCTTAAACAACAGTTATTCAAAGAGATACAAAAAATATTAGCGCTTAACCTATCCATTGCTGCAAGTTTTTGGGGACTCAATACTCAAGCGTTTGCGCATGGTGGGCATGCTGAAATGGTACCGCTTTATCAAAATATGAGTGAGCAGGGCGCCAAAGTCGTTAAAGATGATTTTACCAATAGCTATACCATCAGCAAAGGTTCCATGCAGGTCAGAGCCAAACCTAATTCGGATCAGGTCTTGGTGAATGGGAAACCATTAAAACTAAGTGTCCCGTTACTCATTAAAGATGGCAAACCTATTATTGGTAAAGACTTTTTCAATGAAGTGTTTCAGTCGGGTTTAGATCAAACTTTTAAAGTTGAAAATACCTTTCATCCTCTCAATAGCCTCAATACAGATGAAATCAAAAAGACCTTTGATGTGATTAATCGCTCAAAGTATGCCTATAAAAATATGCGTTTTGCCGAGTTAAAACTGAAAGAGCCAGAAAAGGCTAAAGTCTGGGATTTCTTTATCAATCATAAAGAATATAAAGATGACCGTGTGGCATCGTTCATTTTATTGAAAGGCAATCAGGCGATTGAAGGTGAAGTGAATCTGAATACACAGCAAGTCACGACATGGAATGTCCTTAAAGATACGCACGGCATGGTGTTACTGGATAACTTCGAGACCGTACAACGTGTGATTGAAGCAAGCCAAGAATATCAGGACGCTTTACGGAAACGTGGCATCACCGATGTCAAGAAAGTGATTACCAATCCATTAACCGTTGGCTATTTTGGCGGTAAAGATGGCTTGGATAAACAGCTGAATGTTTTAAAAGTGGTGTCTTATCTCGATACAGGAGATGGCAATTATTGGGCACACCCGATTGAAAATCTGGTTGCTGTGGTGGATCTGGATAAAGAAAAAATTATTAAAATCGAAGAAGGGGCAATGATTCCTGTGCCAATGGTAGATCGTCCTTATGCCACCAAAAATACCAAAGCACCGAAAATTAAGCCGCTCAATATAAGTGAGCCTGAAGGCAAAAACTTTACCATTACAGGACAAACCGTACATTGGGGGAATTGGTGTTTCCATGTCGCACTAGACTCTCGTGTAGGTCTGCAACTTTCAACCGTGACCTATAAGGATAAAGGTGTAAAACGCAAGGTCATGTATGAAGGTAATCTGGGCGGTATGGTGGTTCCTTATGGTGACCCAGATATGGGATGGTACTTTAAATCTTATCTGGATTCAGGTGAGTATGGCATGGGAACCCTAACCTCAAATATTCAATTGGGTACCGATGCACCAGAAAATGCGGTGTTACTGGATGCAGTGATTGCTGACTATAAAGGCCAGCCACAAGTGATTCCAAATGCAATCGCCATCTTTGAGCGCTATGCAGGGCCTGAATATAAACACCAAGAGATTTTTGGTGATCAGGATGCCAGTGAAGCCCGCCGTGAACTCGTGGTTCGCTGGATTAGTACGGTGGGTAATTACGATTATATGTTTGACTGGGTCTTTGCCCAAAATGGCGTGATTGGCATTAATGCGGGTGCGACAGGAATTGAGGCGGTGAAAGGCGTTAAAGCCCGTACCATGCATGACAGTACCGCCAAAGAAGACACTAAATACGGCACTCTGATTGACCATAATATTGTCGGTACTACCCATCAACACATCTATAACTTCCGTTTAGATCTGGATGTCGATGGAGAGAACAACAGCTTTATGCATATGGACCCTGTGGTAAAGGCCAATGATCGAGGTGGTGTGCGTACAAGTACGATGCAAATTGACAGTAAAGTGATTAGCAATGAGCAAAACGCGGCTGAAAAATTTGATCCATCTACCATTCGCTTACTCACCAATTTCAATAAGGAAAATAAATTAGGCAATCCTGTTTCTTACCAATTGATTCCGTTTGCGGGTGGCACTCACCCAGTGGCGAAGGGTGCCAATTTTGCCCCGGATGAATGGCTATTCAAACGCCTCAACTTTATGGATAAACAAATTTGGGTGACGCAGTACAATCCAGATGAACGCTATCCTGAAGGGAAATATTCGAATCGTTCGACTCATGACACAGGCTTAGGTCAATTCATTAGCAACAATGACAATATTGAAAATAAAGACCTTGTAGTATGGATGACTACAGGAACCACCCATGTGGCACGTGCTGAAGAATGGCCGATCATGCCAACAGAGTGGGTTTATACCTTGATCAAACCGTGGAATTTCTTTGATAGTACCCCGACGTTGAATTTGGGTGAAGAAGAGCAAAATACGCAGCACGACCATCACTAAAAGTGCAGATGAGCCAGAAAGGGTAACCTGAGGTTACCCCGAGCTGAGCGTCCAGCAGCCCGCTGACAAAAAAGGAATTTTGTATGAAAACGCTACTTTCTCAAGTTATGAGAGGGACTCTCTTTGTCTCATTTTTTTCAACTGTACATGCAGGTGAGCTAGAAGTTAAACCGACTTTTGAAGCAACTTTTGGGGCTTTTAGTAGTGCTAAAAGCTATAACGGTGAAAACCTTGATGATGAACGAATCAATTGGCAAGAAGGTCATCTTAAATATGGTGCCAAAGGGCAGCAAACACTTCAAAACCATCAGCTCTATGCCAGTTTAAGCGGGATCAGCTCGGCAACCTTTGGGGATGGTGATGCCGGCCAAAACAGTAATGGCAAAGAACGTAAAACAGATCTGAATGAATGGATCATTGGTTTTAAAGACGGTACCAACAAAGATGAGTTGACGACTTATGATTTAAGTATTGGTCGACAAAATATCATGATTGGTGACGGGTTCTTCATTGCGGGTGATGCGTTAAACCTCGGTAAAGCACCTGCGGATGGCAAACTCGATCGGGGTGGTGCCTATTATCTGGCAGCCCGTCGAAGCTTTGATTTTACCAGTTTGCTTCAGTATAAACCGCAAGAAAATACAACTCTAAAGCTGGCTTATTTAAAATCGGACAATAAAGCACAATTTTCACCTGAACTGTTTGTGACTGATCTGATGTTTCAGCTTAAAGATAAGGGCATTGGTTTCACTTACTTAAATGTATTAGACCTTGAAGATACTGAACAGGTTTCAGGGCGTGAAGATCTTAAGAATTATGCTTTACGCTTGAATTATCAACCTTTGCCAGAACTACAAGTTAAAACTGAGTTTGTGGTGCAAGATAAAAAAGAGGGTCATGAAAATGCCGGCTATTTGGCACTGAACTATAATTTTTTATCCTCAAAATATACGCCTTCTTTAGGCTACCGTTTTAGCCATTTTTCCGACCAATATGATCCGATGTTTTATGGTAATACAGTTGGGTTCGGTACCTGGTTTCAGGGCGAAGTTGCTGGAAATTATGCTGGTCCATTCAATAAAAATGCAGATATTCACCAAGTTTCTTACAGTATGAATCTAAAAGAAAATTTTATGCTGGGTGCTTTGGCCTATAAGTTTCAAACCGTAAATAAGTCTTTAGGCAATGTCGATGGGCATGAGCTGGATGTGTTTTCGGTCTGGTCGGTCAATCAAAAATTCAACGTTATTCCTTTAATCGGTCTCTATAAACCGAAACACGATATCCATAGCGGTGGTACTCAAAACTACGATGACAAAACCAATGTGTATGCGCAGTTGATTCTGCAATACATCTATTAAATCAGGGCAAAGCAGAGCATGTTTATTGGCGGTGCATTGATAGAAATAAAATGAGGATGAAATCAGATGAATCAACAATATGACTATATCGTGATTGGTGCTGGCTCGGCAGGTTGTGTGGTTGCAGCACGACTATTAGAAGCCGAGGCAGGGCGTGTTCTTGTATTAGAAGCAGGAAGCCGAGATAGCAGTCTATTCCATACCATCCCTGCCACAGTAGTTAAAGTATTCCAGCAAAAATCATGGCAATACATGACTGTTCCGCAGAAATATTGTAATCATCGTAAAATGATCCTTGCACAAGGAAAAGTGTTGGGAGGTGGAAGCTCGGTTAATGGCATGATCTATTGCCGAGGTCAACGTCAGGATTATGATTTATGGGCCTCGGAATGGGAATGCAATCAGTGGTCGTATCAACATGTGCTGCCTTTTTTTAAGAAAGCAGAAAAAAATGAAAGTCTTGCTGATGAATATCACGGACAAGATGGCATTTTACCTGTCAGTGAAAACCGCTATCGCCATCCTTTAACGCTTGCTTGTATTAAAGCAGCTCAACAAATGGGCATGAATTACGTCAATGATATCAATGGCTGGGATCAGGCGGGTGTAGGGTTTTATCAAACGACCACTCAAAACGGTTCTCGGGCCAGTACCTCAAAAACTTATTTAAAGTCAGTCGAAAACCACCCAGACCTTACGGTTATTACGGATGCATTAGTTCATAAAATTGAAACTCAAGGGGATCAGGTGACTGGGGTGACTTATAGTATTGGCGGAAAATCACCGATTACGGTACAGGCTCAAAAAGAAGTCATTCTGAGTGCTGGTGCCATTGGTAGCCCAAAAGTTTTATTACTTTCTGGCATTGGTCCAAAACAGCATCTAGATGAACTGGGTATCCAATGTATTCAAGACCTACCTGTAGGTGAAAATTTTCACGATCATTTGCATATGTCGGTGAATGCGACAGTAACAACCCATAATAGTCTGCTCGGTGAAGACCAAGGTTTAGCCGCAGTACGACACTTTTTACAGTGGTGTTTCACCCGTTCAGGATTGCTAACCACCAATATTTTAGAGGGTGGTGGCTTTATTGACACCAATCACAATGGTCGACCTGATGTCCAGTTTCATTTTTTACCTGTACTGGATAATTTCGATAATACCCCTGGTGAAAAAGCAGTTGCTCAGGCACATGGCCTGACCATTAAAGTCGGACATGTACAGCCAAAAGCACGTGGGACTTTGCGTTTAAGCAGTAAAGATCCCAAAGATTTACCTATTATTGACCCTAATTATCTAGGTCATCAAGAAGATATTGACGCAAATATCCGTGCCGTACAGGCCGGACTTCGCCTATTACAACAACCGGCATTGAAAGCAATTGTCAAAGAAGTGATTGAGCCTGCAAATATCGATCCTGATGATATTGAAGCGATTGATCGATGGATGCGCCAGAACATTAAAACGGTCTATCACCCCGCGGGTAGCTGCAAAATGGGCAATGCTCCGCAAGATTCGGTCACAGATCAGACCCTTAAAGTACATGGTTTTAAAAACTTACGTGTGGTGGACTGTTCGATTTGCCCGCAAGTTCCTAGCGGTAATACCAACGCAATTGCCATCATGATTGGTGAACGCGGTGCAGACTTTATTTTGAATCAGGTCGCTTAGTTGCTGTCATAACAACATTTTAGAAATGAAAAGAGGAAAAGAACATGAGTGAAGTTCAGATTTTAGCAAGCGTACAGCAATTTATGGCACGTCAACATGGACATTTTATTGATGGAAAATTAGTTGCTGCCGAGCTTTTAGATAAAGTGGATATTGTGAATCCATCAACTGAACAAGTGGTTGCTCAAATTAGTATTGGTAGTCAACACGAGGTAGATAGTGCGGTGAAAAGTGCTGAACATGCTTTTCAACATGCTTGGGCTGAAACAACGCCGTATCAGCGTGGCGTTAAACTGAACAAGCTCGCCGATTTAATTGAGCAATATGGTGAAGAACTTGCACAGCTCGAGTCGTTATCTACTGGAAAACTTATCAATATTTCCCGCCATCTTGAAGTCGCACAATCTGTTATTTTCTTAAGATATTTTGCGGGTTGGGCAACTAAAATTAATGGTCAAACCATGCAGCCCTCTATCCCGTCTATGCAAGGTGAACAATATACGGCCTTTACTTTAAGACAACCGATTGGTGTGGTTGCAGGGATTGTGCCTTGGAATTTTTCACTGATGATTGGTGTCTGGAAAATCGGTTCAGCGTTAACCACGGGTTGTACCATTGTGCTGAAACCAAGTGAGTTTGCCAGCTTATCTTTATTACGTTTAGCCGAACTTGCCATCGAGGCAGGTATTCCAGCCGGTGTGATTAATGTGGTGACAGGTAAGGGGGAGACGGGACAATATTTAATTGAGTCACCCTTGGTTAAGAAAGTCTCATTTACAGGTTCAGTCCCAACAGGTATTGCGATTGGTAAACTTGCGATGAGCAGTGATTTAACCCGTGTCAGTCTGGAATTGGGGGGTAAAAATGCCATAGCCATCTTGGCTGATGCAAATATTGATGAGATTTTACCGACTTTATTGCAAGCAACTTTTGTGCATCAAGGCCAAGTTTGCGCATCCCCAGAGCGGTTTTTTGTACACCATACCAAATACGATGAGTTGGTCGAAAAACTCTCTAAAGCACTCTCTAGTTTCAAAATTGGACCGGCGATGGATGAGGCAAGTATGTTTGGTCCACTTGCTAACCAGCCCCATTTTCATAAAGTAAAACATTATTTAGATCTGGCCAAAGCCAACAAGCAGATTATTGCGGGTGGTGAGGCTCTAGATCAGACAGGGTATTTTGTACAGCCGACTTTAATTTCCTTTAAAAACACCGCTGATCCTTTATTTTCTGAAGAAACTTTTGGTCCAGTGGTGGGGGTGATGCCATTCGACACGGATGAAGAACTTGTTCAACTGATGAATCAGTCGCGTTTTGGCTTAACCGCAAGTATCTGGACCAATGACTTATCTAAAGCTTTGCGGTTAATTCCTAAAATTGAAGCAGGGACTCTATGGGTCAATATGCATACGTTCTTGGATCCATCCGTTCCATTTGGCGGGGTAAAAGCTTCAGGAATTGGCAGAGAGTTTTCAGATGCATTTATTGAAGATTACACCGAATTAAAATCGGTGATGATTCGCTATTAACTGAAAATGAGGTTTGTCATTAAATAACAAACCTCGTTTTTTAAGATCAGTTGAACTAAAAACTAATAATTTAACGTGATAGTTTGCTGGGCTGCTTGATCGATTTGCTTTTGACTCACCGCATCCTCTTTACATTTATAATTTTCAAATAAAGGCAGTTGATCTGCAAAGTGAGCATCCAGTTTTCCATTTTGATGGATAAAGCCACTTTGACCCGGGGCCAAAATTGAACACATGCTGACCTGATTTGGATTTAACACCACTCTAAAGGTCGCACTTCCCGTATTGCCATAAGTACTGAGCTGTTGTTCATGTGATGGATCAGCCCATGGAATACCGACCGAATTTTTGCTGGAAAAGCCCATGGTTGCCACTGGAATTTTCCAGTCATTCGGGTCAGTCGAATGATACTGTTTTGAAAGTTCAGTCAGTGCGTTTTCTAAAGCTTTTAACACCACATCATCTGCTGTTTGTCCTTTTAAGAAATCAACCGTCTGGGGAACACTGGCCTGTTTTCCTTGCAGCGCATTCCAGATTAATTTTGAAGCGCTGGCTGGCTGGGCACTACGCGGATCATGATTGACCGGATAAAGCGTATCGGTATAACGCTGATAAATATTTTCAGACAAGTTCGGTTTTAACACCAACACAATCATCTGATTCAGCCATGCACGCATAATCGCTGGTGCTGCACCCTGATAATACTTTGCTTCACGATCTGGGCGTAATTTTAGATCCCATTCTGCCAACAGTGGTGCGACTTTTTTAGCCTGTGTTGAGGCTTTGTCACTTTGTGCGGCCCTGATCATAGAGGGAATAAAATAGCGTGCATTCAGATCCGACCAGGCACCTGTTTTATTGATGTCCCAAATCTCTTGCTGGCTTAACTTGGGTTTGCTTTCTAAAGGTTCAATCAGTTCATTGACACGATCAACATAAGAGAAATTCGAGGAATCGGAACGTAACCCTGCAAAGGCTTTATTATTCCAGCTACTGATATAACCTTTTTTGGGATTATATTGTTTAGGGTTATGTGAGAAATCGTAGAAACCCTGCCATTCCATTGAACCATCGCCAAGTGCTGGAAGCTGAATATGCTGGTTTTCAGGACGGATCGGTAAACGGCCTAAAGCAGCCACTCCGATATTATTTTGGGTATCGGCATAAAACCAGGTGATTGAAGCTGCGACACGTTTGGCTTGGGCAAGAAACTCATTCCAGTTGCTGGCTTTGGCTGCATTGGCCCAGCCTAATAAGCTTTCAATTTCTACACCTTCCCAACTCCGTTTTTGAGCATAGGCGGTATGATTTTTTTCATCCCATGTACTGACGAAACCTTGTTTACTTTGATAAACATCTAAAATATGGTCGGCCTGATTTTTCACTTTTATTTTTACTTGTTTGTGCTCAAATGGAATATAAGCGCCTTTGTATAAATATTCTTTTGAATTGCTTGGATTTAAAGTGAGTTGGTAAACATCATTAGTATCCAGTGAACCGACGGTCGAGCCCCATGCGATTTTGCCATTGGTGCCAAATAAAATTGCGGGTAAACCCACAGGGGTAATTCCGGTTAAGTCATAGCCAGCGCCGTGTAGGCCAATTGCATAGGTAATGGCAGGGGTATACCAGCCTTGTTGTGGCCCATTATATAAAACAGTCTGGCCTTCGATGGTTTTATCTGCCTTCACCACCCAGGCATTGCTGGCTGTTGGAACACCATCAATCACGCTTTTTCCCATGGCAATACGGGCTTGGGCTAAATATGTTTCGGCCGCATGACTGGAGATCGGTAACACCTTTTTCGAGATAGTTTGCTGCCGTGCTGAAAACTGTGGGGCTTGTTCGGACTGAATAATGGTTGGGGCTTGAGGATCATCTAGCCAACGTAATTGTTGATAGACTTTAAGACCCTCAGCTTGCCCTTTTTCTTTTTGCAGTTGGGTGAGTAAATCTAGATTTGAAACCTCAGAACTTGCTGAAAAAAAGCGGTTGAGGATGAGGCCGACCCAAACCATGGCGATATCTTCTGATGCCCAGAGGGAGGGTTTAAAGCCATAATCAACAAACTCTTTGGGCATGAGTGCTGGATTGGCTAGTACTTCTTTGACCCGTTGATTAAAACCTGCTGCATAGCCCTCAAAAATTGCACGGTCTTCAGGTGAGAGTTGTGCAATTTGTTGTCTGATATTTTCTGGATTAAAGCGACTATGCGTGGCGATATCATATTGCAGATAGTCAGGACCCAATACTTCAGCCACAGTACCTAAACCTGTGCGCTTCGACATCTCCATCTGGAATAAACGATCGGTTGCAACCGCATAGCCATAGCCGTAAAACAGGCCAAAGCTATCTTTGGCATAAATATGAGGTATACCAAAGCTATCACGTTTGATGGTGATTAAATTTTTGGGCGGTGTCACTTCTGAATTCGAAGATGAATGACAGCCGATGAGAAAGGCGCAACCTAATGCCATGATTCCATTTTTCAGCACAGTCGGTTTATAAAAGGGGGAATGCTTGATCAATTTTAACGATCCTTATTGTTGCTATTGTTTAAATGTAATGTCGAGTCAATCTTCTGCTGGAAGCTGACGAGATATACCCATGAACATGCCTTGTTCATTAAATAAAATTATGATGATTTATCTATGTAATTTTCCATTACCTTGTGGGTATATCTTTATACTTTATAAGACAAGGCTTTTATCGGTTGATTGAAAGATTGATATGAAAAAAATCAAAACAAAAAACATTTAGGTCTGTTGAGCTGACTCAGATGATTTACGGATACAACAATGATTAGCACAGTAATTTTTTAGCCAGCCGATCCGGGTTGAGATAGACCATATTGAGGATTCCCACCACAATCAGATAAACACCTATAGCGCTAAAACCCTGATTCATACCCATGATTAAATTTTCTATCATCTGTGGACTAAGCGGAACGCCTTTACCCGGGTTGATATAACCTGCGTGATCCATCAAATATCCAATCATGGTTGGGGAAATCATTCCGCCTATAGATGCGGTTGCCACCAGTGTTGCCATAACTGCGGCACGTTGCTGCGGGCATACACTATAACTGACGGTCATGGTCGCCAGCGGAAAACACATCGAAAATCCGGCTGCTACCGTAATCAGGATCAGATTAAGATTTCCCGTTGAGTAAGGGAGCATATAAAAGGCACCACCTGAACATAACAGCAGTAAGCCAAAAATAACCCCAAAAGCGACATGAACACTTTGGCGTTTTTGTAGAAGTACCTTTGAAATATAGCCAGCAAGTGCCAAGGTGATGGCGCCTAAAATCCACGGAAAGCTGGAAATAAAAGCAATCATTTCAGGTGCGAATTGATGGGTTGATGCAATATATTTAACTGCCCAAGTGGTTAAAAAACCTAAAGACCAAAAACATCCTAAACCGGCAAGCAAGGCAGCAATAAACATTTGAGAAAAAAATACGTTGAAAATCGGGACAGGTTTTAATTGATCTACAAAATCTATGATGTTTTGGCGACTGGTCTCAGCTTCTTTGCTTTCAGGAATAGAGGAAGCTGCTGAAGTTTGGGCTTGATGAAAATGACTATAAGGGCCTTCTTTACAGATACAACGCCATAAAATACTCCAGATGATGCCGACAATACCGAGAAAGCCAAAGGCCCAACGCCAGCCCCAATCCGGATGCGCAATGATATATGCTAAAATAGGTGCTGCAATAATGGGGCCAAGCATGGTTCCTGAAGCGACCAGACTGCTTGGGAAACCACGGGCACTGGGTTCAAACCAACCTTGGACATGCGTCAAAAATATGGAAGAAGCAGGACCTTCTGCTGCACCGAGTACAATCCGAGTAATCAATAAGGTGGTTAACCCCCCACCGAAGAGCATGGGGAACTGTAATAGTGCCCAACTTGCGCCCATGATCAACAGTAGCCAGCGGGTTTGAACTTTTTCTGCGAGAAAGCCCACCGTAATTCCTGAGATTGCAAATAAAAAGAAAAAGGCACTGCCGATAAAACCAAATTGAGTTGCAGTGAGTCCCAACTCAGCCATGACGGGTTCGGCAACAAGCGCTAAAACAGCTTTATCTGCGAAATTAATCATCTGAAACAGCACCAGCAGGGCGGTAATAAGCCAAGCCCGTTGCCTATTTGCAGAAGATAATAAGGATGCTGAAACCGTTTTATTTTGTGAATTGTTATTATGCATTGCATGATCCTTATGCAGAGACCCAAGACATATTGGTCTAAAAATAATGGCTTACCATTGATTTAAATAAATATATTTCTTTGGCAAAGCTTATTCAGGTGGTGCGTGTTTTTAGTTCTACGATCAAGCGCTGCTTATGAAGCAGCGCTTGATTTCAATTCGGTAGTGGTTATAAAGCTGAATACTGCCTGATTAAATGCATCGACCTGTTCAATATTGGAAATATGTGAGGCACTGATTTGTACCAGTTGGGCATCTGCAATCTGCTGTTGCATAAACTGTCCATCTGCAACGGTAGTAACGGGGTCTTGGGTTCCGGCAATGATCAAAACAGGGAGATGGATGTCTTTGAGTTGATCTCGGACATCCGCTTTAGCCAAAGCCTCACAACAATTGGCATAACCGTCTGCGTTGCCAGCACTTAAGTCGTTACACAGATTATTGACAATGGCAGGATGACTTTGGATAAAGGGATCTGTAAACCAGCGAGAAGCTGCTGTAGTGGCGATAGGACCTAAACCTTGCTTTCGAACCAGCTGGGCGCGATCCAGCCAGGCCTGTTCCTGTCCAATTTTTGCTGCAGTATTGGCAATCACCACGTGGCTAAATCGTTCTGGATAATGAATTGCCAGCCATTGGCCAGTGATCCCACCCATGGAAATCCCACAAAAACTGGCTTTTTCAACTTGCAAATGATCCAGTAAATGGATGACATCTTCGCCCAGTTGTTGCAGGCTATATGGACCTGATGGGGTAGAAGAAGACCCATGACCACGGGTGTCATAACAGATCACATAAAAGCGTTGTTTAAAATAATTGAATTGCTGTTGCCACATCCCGTAGTTGGTCCCCAAAGAGTTGGAAAACACCAGTGCAGGGGCGTTGGGATCGCCAAAGGTTTGATAGTGAATTTGCGCATCGGCAGACTGAAAAACTGACATTATTCTTCCTTTATTTTAATCAACACGTTGAATAATCAAGGCAATCCCTTGACCGACACCAATACACATCGAACACAAGGCATACTGCCCCTTGATCTGTTCAAGCTGGTTTAAGGCCGTGGTCACCAGACGCGCACCAGAGGCACCTAAGGGATGACCCAAGGCAATTGCACCGCCATTCGGATTAACCCGTGCATCATCATCCGCCAAGCCTAAATCACGGGTTACCGCCAAAGCCTGTGCCGCAAAAGCTTCATTCAGTTCAATCACATCCATTTGTTCTAGCGTGAGATTGGCCTGTTTCAGCAGTTTCTTGATCGCAGGTGCAGGTGCAAAACCCATAATCCGTGGTTCAACCCCAACTGTGGTAGCCGCAATGATTTTGGCGCGTGGGTTGAGCTGGTATTTTTCTACCGCTTCGTCCGACGCAATCAACACAGCAGCAGCACCGTCATTAATTCCAGAAGCATTACCCGCCGTGACAGTACCTTCGGCTTTAACTACACCTTTAAGTTTGGTTAAGGCTTCCAATGTGGTTGAGGCACGTGGATGCTCATCAGTATCCACCACAAGAGCATCGCCCTTACGCTGAGGAATGTTGACAGGCACGATTTCATGGGCAAAAAAGCCTTTGGCTTGCGCCGTTGCAGTACGCTGCTGACTGTTAAGCGCAAACTGGTCCTGATCGGCACGATTGATATTGAACTGTTCCGCCACGTTTTCTGCGGTTTGTGGCATGCTGTCCACGCCATACATGTCTTTGAGCTTTGGATTGATGAAACGCCAGCCCATGGTGGTGTCTTCAATTTTTTGACTACGGCCAAAGGCACTGTCTGACTTGCCCATCACATAAGGCGCACGGCTCATGCTTTCGACACCACCTGCAATAATCAGGTCGGCTTCATTGGCTTTAATGGCACGGGCAGCCATGGCAATGGCATCCAGTGATGAACCACATAAACGGTTCACTGTGGTAGCAGGCACCTGATAAGGTACGCCTGCCAATAAGGCTGACATACGCCCCACATTACGGTTATCTTCACCTGCTTGGTTGGCACAACCATAGATCACATCATCCACCTGTTGCCAATCCACAGTTGGGTTACGCTGCATGAGTGCTTGGATTGGAACTGCCCCCAGATCGTCAGCACGGACAGGTGCAAGACCGCCTGCATAACGCCCAAATGGGGTACGGATGGCATCAATGATATAAGCGTTTTTCATTTTAAATCTTGTCCTTTACTTCAGGCCTTCCAGCCATTCTCCGTAGGTATCTCGCGGTGGCGGCATGGATGCCGCCCGTTGGACTGTGGTATATGGATATACCATCAGTCCTACAAAGGTTTTTGTTACTTTTGACCTTTCAAAAGTAAGGTATTGCCTATACAAACGGTTTTCGAAAATCACTTTCATTTATCGGCAGTGATGGTATTACTCGCTTTCATTCATAAGAGTTAGTCACGACGGAGTCTTAAGGTGCTTAATCCAATACACATCGCTAGTTCTCGTCACTTTTTTAAAAAGTGACCAAAAACCTTTGTTACTCAGACACAACTTCCTTGTTGTGCTGAGTAACGGGGCGACATCCCTGTCGCCAATCACGATAGCAACTCTCAATTTATCTTCGAATATGTGAAAATCTCGATCTGAGACTTTCCCATAAGCATTTCGCGATGGCGGCATGGATGCCGCCCGTTAGACTGTGGTATATGGATATACCATCAGTCTAACAAAGGATTTTTGTTACTTTTTATCCTTAAAAAGTAAGGCAATACCTATACAAAAAGCCTCTGCTTGAACCCGTAATTATTGGCTGTGTAAACATTATCCTTGCGTCGCATCAATCAGTTTCGCACCCGTCAACGCCTGTAACGCCTCAAAGCTCAAACCTTCGACTTTCTCAATCACTTTCAAACCGTCTTGAGTCACATCAATCACACACAAGTCGGTATAAATCCGATCGACACATTTCAATCCCGTTGCCGGATAAGTGAGTGCTTCAACAATCTTCGGTTCACCTTGCTTGGTGGTGTGATCAGTAGTAATAAATACTTTCTTGGCACCGACCGCGAGATCCATGGCACCACCTACTGCAGGAATGGCATCTGCTGCACCGGTATGCCAGTTGGCCAGATCACCATTGGCCGCCACCTGAAATGCACCGAGTACCGCAATATCCAGATGTCCGCCACGCATCATGGCAAAGGAATCACCATGATGGAAAAAGCTGCCACCCGTCAGCATGGTCACATATTCTTTACCTGCATTGATTAGTTCAGGATCTTCCTCACCTTTGGCAGGAGGTGGACCGAATGCGAGTAGGCCATTTTCCGAATGCAGGAATACATCTTTATCGGCTGGAAGATAATTGGAAATCTTGGTGGGAAGGCCGATGCCGAGATTGACATAAGCACCATCGGGAATATCTTGTGCGACACGTTCAGCGATCTGGTCACGGCTTAGTTTCTGATAGCTCATGTTTATGCTCCTATGCCATTGGCTGCATCGACAGCGACCACATGCTGGACAAAAATTCCAGGGGTAATAATGTGTTCAGGATCAAGTTGACCGAGTTCAGCTAGTTCAGACACCTGTGCAATGGTGACATCTGCGGCCATTGCCATGATCGGGCCGAAGTTACGGGCGGATTTGTTATAGACCAGATTGCCCCAGCGATCGCCTTTGTAGGCCTTGATCAGTGCGAAGTCGGCTTTAATCGGATATTCGAGTACATAGTCTTTGCCATCGATATGACGGACTTCTTTGCCTTCTGCCAATAAAGTACCGAAACCTGTTGGGGTAAATACGGCACCAAGGCCCATTCCTGCGGCTTGAATACGACAGGCCAGATTGCCTTGCGGGACCAGTTCCAGTTCAATCTTGCCGGCACGATATAGTTCATCGAAGACCCATGAATCTGACTGACGCGGGAAGGAACAGATGATTTTACGAACCGCACCTGTTTTGAGCAGTTTGGCCAGACCGTAATCGCCATTGCCTGCATTGTTATTGACAATCACCAGATCCTTGATGCCGAGTTCGATCAATCCATCAATCAGTTCAGCGGGTTGTCCTGCAGTGCCAAAGCCACCGATCATGATGGTTGCGCCATCCTTGATCTGTGACAGTGCCTCAGTCAATGTGAGCGTACTTTTATCAATCATAAGGCCAACCTTTTATCCATGTTTTCAAATTTCTATACATACCAGTTTCGCTATAAACGGATATGCATAGAAATTTAAAAACCGTGAGCTAATGAATAGCTCACAGTCATTTTTTAGAAAATTAAGCACCAACGCGACGACGTTCTACCTCTGAACTTGGTACACCGGCATGTTCCTTCACCAGTTCTACATTGAAGGTAATGTGTTTGAATGGTTTATTCACACCACGACGGGCAATTTCGGCTTCATCAGTTACGTCTACCGCAGTTGCGATGAGGCCTTCACGTGTTGCAAATGCGAAGTCATCCCATAGGTATTGATCGCCTTCGATATTGAACTGTGTGGTTAATTTGCGATAACCCGGCGCAGACACAAAATAATGCACATGAGAAGGGCGGTTACCATGACGGCCTAACTGATTTAATAATGCCTGAGTGGTGCCTTCTGGTGGGCAGCCATAACCGACAGGCATCGTGGTTTGCGCGACATAGTGACCGTTGGCATCAGACAAAATGGTACGGCGCAAGTTAAAGTCTGATTGTGACTTATCAAAGAATGAATAATTGCCTAAGCTGTTGGCATGCCACACTTCAACTTTAGCGCCTTCGATAATATTGCCTTCAGGATCAGTCACGGTTCCTTCGATGAATAAGGTATCGACTTTATCCGATTCAGAACCATCATCCATACGGGCAAAACCGACAGATTCAGGCGCGCCTGCAACATAGAGTGGGCCTTCAATGGTGCGTGGTGTGCCACCGGTAATCCCTGCCTTGGCATCGGCTTCATCGGCACGTAAATCCAGATAATGTTCAAGACCTAGACCTGCTGCCAATAAACCCAGTTCATTGGCCTGACCTGCATCGGTAAAGTATTCCAGACCTTTCCATAGTTCGCTTTGTGAGATGTCCAGATCTTCAATCGCCTGAAAAAGGTCACCGAGCAGACGAACCACAATTTGTTGTACACGTGGATTGACGTCACCTGTCGCGGTATCCACATTCATTTTTTTAACCAGTGCATCGATTTCTTGACGGTTCATACATATTCTCCTGAAGTATGATAATTTTTGGTGGCTTACCGACTTGCTGTTTTTACTGCTTGCTTGGCTTGCCACATTCCTTGTTCAAATCCTGTTTTTCACTTTACCGGCTATGCGCGTTTAGCTGTCATCTTCACGAATGGCAGAGGGATGACGGTTCAAGGCCATCACTTCGATATTCATGTAGGGATATAAAGGCAATCCCTGCAAAATATTGTGTAATTCCTCATTACTTTCCACATCAAAAATACTGATGTTTGAGTATTGTCCCGTGATGCGCCAGATATGACGCCATTTGCCCTGACGTTGTAAATCTTGAGAATAAGCCTTTTCTACGGCTTTAATTTGATTGGCTTGTTCAACTGGCATATCCAGCGGGATGTTTACATCCATTCGTACGTGGAAAAGCATGTCAACTCCTTGAATTATTGACGACGCAGGTTGTCGATTTTGTCTTGATCCAGTTCAATGCCGAGGCCGGGACCTGTTGGCAGTTTGAGCTCAAAATTGCCATATTGAAGCGGTGTTTTTAAAATTTCTTCCGTGAGTAACAGTGGGCCAAACAGTTCAGTTCCTGCTGCAAGATTACTAAAAGTAGAGAATGCATGTGCAGAAGCGATCGTCCCTACAGGTCCTTCCAGCATGGTGCCACCATACAGGTCGATCCCTGCCAGATTGGCGACTTTGGCAACATCACAGGCTTCAATCAGACCGCCAGATTGGGCAATTTTGACTGCAAACACTGAGGCTGCATTGGTTTTTGCCAGTTGATAAGCACTTTGCGGACCAGTTAACGATTCATCCGCCATAATGGCAATATCAAACTTACGGGTCAGACGTTGCATGGCATCAATATTGTGAATTGCACACGGTTGCTCGATCAGATCAACACCGCCATCCTGAAGCATTTGAATCCCTTTAATCGCATTAAGTTCAGACCAGGCACGATTGACATCGACACGGATTGAAACGTCCTTGCCTAAGGCTTTTTTAATGGCCAGCACATGTTCAACATCTTGCTCCACCGGACGTGAACCGATTTTTAACTTGAAAATATTATGGCGTTTGAGTGCCACCATTTTTTCTGCTTCAGCAATATCTTTTTCGGTATTGCCCGAAGCCAGTACCCACAGCACAGGTACGCTATCACGTAAGCGTCCACCCAAAACTTCACTGAGCGGCAATCCCAGACGTTGTGCCTGAATATCTAATAGGGCTGTCTGGATGGCACATTTTGCAAAACGGTTCCCATTAATATTTTGCTGAATGGTTTTTAGGGTTTGAGCCACATTAAAACCGTCCAGTGTTTTTAACAATGGCGAAAAGTATTGCTCAATATTGGTTTTGACACTTTCAGGACTTTCTTCCCCATAACCTAACCCTCCAATGGTCGTTGCTTCGCCCCAACCGGTAAAACCATCTGCTGTGGTGATTTTAATCAGTACCAAGGTTTGGGTTTGCATGGTTGCAACCGCCATCTTATGCGGACGGATGGTTGGAATCTCGACAAGTAAGGTTTCTATGGATTTATACATCTTTGGTATTTCTTCAATCTTTGCCTGTTTACATACCCTAAATTAATGTAATATTTAGAACTAGGCTGAATTTGGTATTTTTAGATACTTAAAAGGTATATTAAATGGAATTAAGACATCTTCGTTATTTCGTGACGGTGGTCGAGGAACAGAGCATTACCAAAGCGGCGGAAAAGTTATGTATTGCGCAGCCCCCTTTGAGTCGTCAGATTCAAAAGCTGGAAGAGGAACTGGGCATTTTGTTATTTGAACGTGGTTCACGTCCAGTAAAAACCACAGAAGCGGGGCAGTTCTTTTATCAGCATGCGGTGCAGATTTTGACCCACACTGCCCAAGCGGCTTCCATGGCAAAACGCATTAGCACAGTTAATAAGATCGTGCGTATTGGTTATGTCAGCTCCTTACTGTATGCGCTATTACCGCAGGTGATTTATTTATTTCGCCAAAATCATCCCGAGATTCAGGTCGAACTGATTGAACATGGCACCAAAGACCAGATTGAAGCGTTAAAACTGGGTAAAATTGATTTGGGTTTTGGACGTCTTAGAATCAGCGATCCAGCAATAAAACGGATTTTATTGCGTAAAGAAAAACTCAAATTAGCCATCCATAAAAATCATCATTTAACCCGGTTTATTGATCAGGGGATTTACCTGTCGCAGATTATTGATGAGCCTATTTTTTCTTATCCCGCCACACAAAAACCGAATTTCTCTACGTTGATCCAGTCAATTTTTACTGACTTGGGATTGGTACCCAAAGATATGGTCGAGGTACGTGAAATTCATATGGCCTTAGGGCTGGTGTCTTCTGGCGAGGGCATTTGTCTTATTCCGGAGAGTGCCAGCGATATTGGCATGAAAAATCTGGTCTATATTCCGATTCTGGATTTGGAAGCCTATACCCCGATTTCACTGGCGGTGCGCAATATGGATCAGAGTCCGTATTTGCCGCAGATACTAGAATGTATTAAGCAGGTATTTGAAGAAGAGGGAATACCGATACAACTGGATGGTGATTAAGGCAGATCCAAAAATTAATTATGTTTAGAGCGGTCCTAAAGACCGCTTTTTTAATGCGATACGATGGTCTACAGCTAAAACCAGACTTAAAAGGTATAACTATATACTTCGCTATCTATGGAAAATTACATTAATTATTCAAATAATAAATCCAGCCTGAATCTTTCTTTAAAGATATTTTCTTGAATTTCCGGATATTTAAAAGAAATGGAGCTCAGGTCTGCAGGACTAGGCAAGTTGTGAAACTTTATTTACAGCAACAAGAATTTTAAAAACTCAGGAAAGGATTTCCCATGTTAATACCGAATAGGCTGTATAAAGCCCAGCGCGTGGCGTTATATACGCTTTTTGGCTGTCTCAATGTCAATGCGGCTTATGCCGACTTTTTAAAGGACAGTGAAAAGAGTATTTATTTACGAAATTTCTATGTCGAACGTGATTTTGAAGGCACCAATCAAGACCTGGGCAGTTGGTCACAAGGCTTATCAGGGCGGTTTGAGTCAGGCTATACCGATACACCGCTTCAAGTCGGTCTGGATTTAGGTTTTCAATATGCATTGCGTTTGAATGACCATAATGATGAACGGCTGGATACCGTGTTTAAATATGATCAGCATGAACGCCGTCAGGAACGTGATTACTTAAAATTAGGTGCGACCTTAAAATTGAAATATCACAATACCGAATTGAAAGTGGGGGAACTTTTTCCTAAAACACCGGTACTGTTTATTGATGACTCACGGCAACTGGTTACGACTTATGCCGGTGCAATGCTGGAAAGCAAAGAGATCAAGAATTTAAAAGTATCTGCGGGCCGTTTTACCCATGTGAATGCCCGTGATGATGACGAGTATCGAAAATTCACATTAGGCAACTCGACTGATCCGGCGAAAAGAAGTGATGGACTCAATTTTCTAGGTCTGGACTATAATTTCACGCCGAATTTATCCGGGGCTTACTGGTTTGGACAACTGCAAGATATTTATCAACAACACTATATCAATGTGGCCTATACAGAGCAGATTAAAAACAGCAAGTTAAAAGTAGATGCCCGCTATTTTAACTATAAAGAAGATGGTGACGCCTATTTCGGCGATATCGATACGCAATCAATCGGGCTGCAAGCCAGTGTGCAGAATGGTCCGCATACCATTCTGACCGGTCTGCAAAAGCATATGGGCGAAGACAATATTCCTTTGTTAAACGGTTATGTGCCACAAGCCTATTTACAGAGCTGGTCTGCGCTTGCCTTTTATAAAGCCAAAGAATTGACCTGGCATGTTTTATATAGTTATGACTTTAAAGAGCAGGGTATCCCCGGATTAAAACTGACGCTACGCTATTTAAATGGTAGTGAAATCTATCGGGAAGGTTTCAAGGACAATAAAGAAACCGAGAAAAATGTCATCATCAATTACAGCATCCCTGAAGGTAAACTCAAAGGTCTCGGCTTTGAATGGCGACATATTCGGGCTGATATCAAATATGGCGCAGGCAACAATCCTGGAACAGATTTTGTTGAAAACCGCATCATGACCACCTACACGCATAAGTTTTAATGATCTGTTGCCCACCTGAGCAAGAGTATTGCTGTTCAGGTGGGGATACTGCAGTGCTACAGGATTTAAGACAGATTTTGCGATTGCAACATTTCCTGGCCGACAATCATTTTGGCAAATTGATTGGCAATTCGACCAGAACGATTGCCTTGTTGGGTGGCATATTGAATGGCCTTTAACTGTAAGCTGTCCCAGTTTTCCTGTTGTTGCCAGTGGTATTCATTTAACCAGAACTGCACGGTTTTCAGGTATTCGGGCTGACTGAAGCCATAGAAATTGATTTGCAGACCAAAACGGTCAGCCAGAGAAATCTTTTGTTCCAGACTATCACCCGGACGCAACTCACCATTTTCGCTCTGATTGATCTCGGTATTGTCCTTGTTATATTCCGCGACCATATGTTTACGGTTCGAGGTGGCATAAATCAGGGTATTGTTTGAACTGGTGGCCAGCGAGCCATCCAATACGGTTTTCAAGGTTGCATAACTGCTATCACCTGCTTCAAAGGCCAGATCATCACAGAAAATAATATAGCGTTCATCGCGTTCATTGAGCAGATTGATAATCTTGGGAAGATCTTCAAGATATTTTTTTTCCAGCTCAATCACCCGTAAGCCGTACTGGTGATATTCATTTAAACAGGCTTTCACAATTGATGATTTTCCCGTCCCTCGTGAACCTGTCAACAGCACATTATTGGCCAATAATCCTTTGGCAAAGGCCTCTGTATTCAGCTTTACTTTGGCCAATTGGTTGTCAATATTACAAAGATTCTTAAACGAGAGCAGTTGGGGTTTACGGATTGGAATCAGGTGACCTTTATTGTTTTCTCTTTCCCATCGGAATGCGATGGCCTGATCCAGTACTTCCAGTGAGATTTCCTGATGGTTGGCAATTTTCTCAATCGCCTGGGTCAGTTTCTGAATTTCACCGATAAGACTGAAAATCGTCTGATTTAATTCCATAAGTTTTACCCTGAGAGATGACACGGTGTGCATTTGAAAATTTAAACATAGGATGATAGTATCATTGGATGTTTTTGAGTGCCAGTAGAAATTTTAATGATCGAACAGATCCAGAAAAGATCGCTTGTTGACGAAGTGATTGCGGTTGTCCGTCAGAATATCCAGACCGAACTGTGGAAGGTCAATGATAAAATTCCGACAGAACCTGAACTGGTTCAAGGGCTGGGGGTGGGACGCAATACCATTCGAGAAGCCATTAAGATATTGGAATATCTCGGTATTCTGGAAGTTAAACAGGGGCATGGAACCTTTGTTCGTAGCAAACACGATTTCTCCAGTATGATTCACTCCATTCAACAGTCAGCGTTGTATGAACATCTCGAAGTCAGATGTGTTCTGGAAATTGAAATTGCAAAACTTGCAGCCAGAAACCGCGATGCAACTGATCTGCTGAATATTCTGGCATGCCTAAATACACGGGCTGGAACGGATGCCAGTGATGTGGCTGAGTTTATGCTGAGCGATAAAAAGCTGCATTTGGCTATTGCACAGGCCACCCATAATCAGGCGCTGTATGCCACCTATGAATATTTTCTCAACTCCAGCTATCAATACACCTTTGAACTGGTGACCAATAGCCAGCTACCCGATCCGGATCAAACTATTCATGCCCAACTGGTCGATGCCATACAGGCACAGTCTGAGTCGCAGGCGGCTGAAATTGCCAAAGCCATGCTTGATCCCTTATTGCTGTCGCTACAGACCAGTGATTATTCAGTCCGCTGAGTCGATCGAAACAGTTATGCAAGATTTTATTATTGTATCCCGGCATTTTGGCAAATCGTATTTTTTAAATCAGCGGCAACAAGCTGGCATGACCGCCTATTTCTGGTCCTTGGAGCAAACTCAACTGGCACGTTTTAACAGCTATGCCTTGGCCTATCAATTTTATTTTCCTTCACGACATCTGTTAATTCACAGTGACATTGTGCAGCTCGGGGCAAATGATGAGCCCTAAAATCGCTGTATATGGAGAAGCTTCTGAAGCATGGCCACGGGTGCAATATATCGCGCCAGATCATCAAAAGGTCTATGTGGTGGGCGATATTCACGGTTGCTATACGCTATTGATGCATCAACTTAAGCAACTGCAGTTTGATTTTGAAAAAGATCTGCTAATTGGCGTGGGAGATTTGATCGATAAAGGCCCGGAAAGCTGGCAATGCCTGCAGTTATTGCAACAACACTGGTTCAGGATGGTACGCGGCAATCACGAGCAGTTATGTATTCAGGGGAGTCAGCATCCTTATTTTAAAAAGCTGCATCAAAAATATGGCGGAGAATGGTTCTACCAGTTAAAACCACAACAACAGGCCCAGATTATCGCGTGTCTCAAACAATTGCCTGTGTTGATCCAGTTGAATTTTGCTCATAAAACAGTGGGCATCGCACATGGCGATATTGGCGTAGATGATTGGAACCTGCTTAAGCAAACCCTTGAGTTAAGCGATCATGCCGATCAGGCCAGTTATGCCCCTGTATTATGGGGAAGGTCAAGAATCAGGGATGAGCAAAAATATGGCCAGGTCCGCAATATTGATGAGATTTATCTGGGGCATACCATTGTTGCCGAGGTGCTGCAAAAACATAATTGCTTCTTTATTGATACAGGCGCTTATCAAAGCCAGCAGTTGACAATCCTGCAGGTCAGTCCTTAAATCCCGAATCGACCTAAACCTCATATATTTTTTACCTCAATTACCAAATTTTCTATTTCGATTAGCAAAATGCCTTAACCTTAAGATTAAAATGAGATTAATTCTCATTATTATTGTTATTTTTGTTGATTTTGATTATGATGCCTTGATTTTTTAAGGCTGATTTAAGCTTGGTCAGGTTTGCCATTGGCATTACCAGATCAAATACCATGCACATGAGATGGGGTGTTGCATAGGTTATCGGCTAAATCATCCGTATTTTCATGGCTCTATATAAAGGTGGACATCATTTCCGTTGATGTCATTTTGTCCGGTGTTGTTTATGTCTATTGAAGCGTCTGTACCCTTGGTGAGCAGCACAAGGGTGGTAAAAAAGAAGGTTGCACCGTCCTCATTGATTCGATATCGATTGATGATTTTTTCACGTTTTGTACTCGCAATTTTTGGGGGCTATTATTTTGCTGCGATTGCGGCAATGCTGATCGGTTGCTTGTTTTCATCTGAGCCATCCAGAGCGAATGCGGTTTTTAGTGCAACCATGCTGGCTTTCGTGGTGCATTGCATCCTGTTTATCTGGATATTCATGGTCAACTCGACCCTGAAAGTCTGGTTGGGCGTCATTATTCCTAGCCTGATCATGACCGTCATGTATGGCTTGTTAAAAGGGTAAGCTCATGCGTGTTGATGGTAAAAATGAAGGCCCACGCCAATCGATGTCATGGTTACATACCTGGACCAGTCTGTTGCTGGGTTGGTTGCTGTATGCAGTTTTTCTCACAGGCACACTCAGTTTTTTTCAAAATGAAATCACGGTGTGGATGAAACCGGAGCTGCATCAATCAGTAAATACAACTTCGCAGCAACAACAATTAACTTATGCCTTGCAATATTTAAATCAGAAAGGCCAAGCTGCCGAGAGCTGGAATATCCGGTTTGCCAATGAAAGACAGCCTGCGATCATGCTGAATGTCCGCAAGCCGGGTGAGGGACGTCGCCGTGGCGGCGAAATCTATCTGGATGCGCAAACGGGGCAGGAAATTAAAGCCAGAGAAACCCGGGGTGGTGGTTTCCTTTATCGCTTTCATTTTGAACTGTACGGTATGCCGCGCATCTGGGGGCGCTGGATTGTTGGTATTGCAACCTTGTTCATGTTTGTTGCGATTATCAGTGGCATTATTACCCATAAAAAAATCTTCAAGGATTTCTTTACTTTCCGTCCAGCCAAAGGCCAGCGTTCATGGCTGGATGCCCACAATGCAACCGCCGTGTTTGCCTTGCCTTTTCATCTGATGATCACCTTTAGTGGGCTGTTGTTATTGATGCATCTGTTTATGCCATGGGCAATGAACACGCACTATGGCAATGTCCGGAACTTCTACCAGATTTTAAATGAACCTGTAGCGCAAACACCTGAACAGGCACGTTTACTGGCAGAGCAGAAACAGAAACAAGCCGCAGAAGAAGGACGTGGCAATCGAGGTGGTGGCCGTGGTGCCGAAGCTGAACAAGTCGTGCCCAAGCTTGCAGCAGCACCCATGGTCAACCTAGTGGCATTAAGCCAGCAGGTTCAACACGGTTGGGGGGATAATCCGATTGCCTCGGTTCGGGTGAATCAACCGAATACGGTAAAAGCGGATGTACAATTTAATGCAACCCATGCCACGACCTTGCTGGATCGGGAAAGTGTACCGTCACTCAAGTTTAATGCGCTAACAGGACAACTGATCGATGAAGCCCAGCCTGTAAATTCAGCATCCAAAGCTATTTATACCTTGGTGACATGGCTGCATATGGCACGGGGTGTCGATTCGGTCTTACGCTGGTTATTATTTCTATCAGGCATCTTAGGCACGATGATGATCGCTTCCGGATTGATTTTGTGGGTGGTAAAACGTATTCCAGAGGTACAAAAACTAGGTTATAAATCCTTTGGCCATCGTGTGGTTGAGGTCCTGAATATTACGGCGATTACAGGGCTACCGATTGCCTGCGCAGCGTATTTCTTTGCCAACCGTGTTATCCCTGCCCAACTCGCAGAGCGTTCGCCGCTAGAAATTAATGTGTTCTTTAGTGTCTGGTTATTGTGTTTGATACATGCTGCTGTTCGGGCACATCGTGTAGCGTGGCTAGAGCAACTTGCGTTGGCGGCTGCCATGTTCCTGTTTATACCGTTTTTAAACGTTTTTACTGGTGGACAGGCCTTATGGATGAGTATTTATCATGGACAATGGATGATTGCCAGTTTTGATCTGGTCTGCATTATTTTAGGTCTGATTTTTATCTATTCTTATTACAAATTAAAGCGTTATCAAGGTCTACCTGTTAAGCAGAAAAAACAGCCTAAGGCTCAGTTGGCACAGGAGCAGGCATGATGGCAGCATGGATGTTGTGGTGTGTTGCCGTGGTGGCGCTATCGAGTCTGGCGTGTGGAATGAATAAACATCAGCGCGATATCTTTAGCTCTCCGGTTTCAGCACAAATGAGTCGGGCTTTTGAAATTGCAGGCTGGGTCATTCTACTCATTTCTGCGTTGATCATGATTTATGTGAAAGGTGCTTCAATCGGTTTATCCGAATGGTTGGGATGTACCAGCTTTGCGGCTTTGGCAGTGGGACTTGCATTGACCTACCAGCCTAAAAAGCTTTTGCAGACTAATCTGATCGTGATAGTTCTATTTGCGCTGCTACTGATTGTGACATTGAGGTAAAGCTGGGGCGCATGGCGTTCAACCAAAAGAGCAAACAGATGTTTGCTCTTTTTATGTCTGGACTAAAGGACCAGTTTACGGGGGGATATTCCCGGTTAAAAGTTAGCGACCTTGGTGTGCTTGCCTGATCCATGGCAGCAAGATAGCTTGGCTATTGCTGAGACAAACAGAAAGCTGGGCAGAAATTTGTTTAACTGCCCACATGCAGCATTACGGTTATTGATGATTTTATTTTTGGATTTATTACTGCAATCATTACGATTTCTTTGTGTATTATTCTTGAGCAGGCCGCAATTCCAGTTTCGGTGTCATCTCCATGCGTTTATGTAAAATTTAGTAGTTAATCAAGCAAATAGCGATCTGATCTGTAGAATAAAAAACAGTCATTTTATTCAAGAATTAACTTAAACATAAAACAACTCAGATCTTTATTTTTCCTCTTCATCCCAATCTGAGATAAAGGAGCAAACATGATTGTACTATTAATATTGCTTGGTCTACTGATACAACTCTTTGTGATTTGGGCTCTCTTTTATTTTGAAGCCAGTCGAACTGTCGGTAGTGTGCTGGCAATTGTCACTGCGATTTTGTGTAGTGTGCTGATTACCCCATGGAGTCTGTTACTGGGCGTACCTATTATTATCGCCAGTATTATTCTGCTGATTACGCCATTGCGTGATGCTTTGATTAGCCGACCTGCTTTTAATGTGTTGTCCAATGCCATGCCGAGTATGAGTACCACTGAACGAGAGGCTCTGGATGCCGGTACCAGCTGGTGGGAAAAAGAACTATTTATGGGGGCGCCGGATTGGGAAAAGTTTGATCAATATCCTTATCCCGTGTTATCGGCAGAAGAACAGGCTTTTTTAGATAACGAAGTACAACAGCTGTGCTCAATGTTGGATGAGTGGAAGATTCATCATCAGGACAAGGACCTACCGCCAGAGGTGTGGCAATTTATCAAGGACAATGGCTTCTTGGGGCTGATCATTCCAAAATCATTTGGTGGCAAACAATTTACCCCCTTTGCGCAAAGTCGCATCATGAGCAAAATTGCTTCCCGTTCACTGACTGCTGCGGTGAGCTGTATGGTACCCAATTCGCTTGGGCCAGGGGAGTTACTGCTGCACTATGGTACAGAGGAGCAAAAACAACGTTATTTACCCGGGCTTGCTAATGGTAGCGAAGTGCCTTGTTTTGGCCTGACCAGCCCTGAGGCTGGTTCGGATGCTGGGGCGATCCCGGATACTGGTGTGGTGTGTCATGGGCAATATCAAGGCCAACAAGTATTAGGCCTGAAAATGAATTTCTCCAAGCGCTGGATTACCCTGGCTCCGATTGCAACCGTGATTGGTCTGGCCTTTAAGTTATATGATCCGGAAGGTTTGCTGGGCGATAAAACTAAAGTGGAATATGGCATTACCTGTGCCTTGATTCCGGCTGATCATGAAGGCATTCAGATTGGGCCCCGCCATAATCCGGGTGCACCATTTATGAATGGTACGGTTGAAGGTCGTGATGTATTTATTCCTTTGGACTGGATTATTGGCGGTCAGCAAAATGCAGGTAAAGGCTGGCGGATGCTGATGGAATGTCTGGGTGTAGGACGTGGTATTTCGCTGCCTGCTTTGGCAACTGCAGCAGGGGAAATGAGTTATCTGCTGGTCGGGGCATTTGCCAGTATTCGTCAACAGTTTAAAATTTCGGTTGGGCATTTTGAAGGGGTACAAGAGGCGACCAGTGATATCGCCAGTGATGCTTATATGCTGGAATCATTCCGTTATCTGGTGACCTGTGGTTTGAACCAGGGCGGAACCCCTGCGGTAATGACCGCCATGGCCAAATACTATGCCACTGAAACCATGCGTAAAGTGGTTAATCATGGCATGGACGTGGTGGGTGGTCGGGCGATTCAGTTAGGCCCACGTAACTTCCTTGCCCTGACTTATCAATCCATTCCCGTTGCCATCACCGTAGAGGGGGCCAATATTCTGACCCGTTCTCTGATGATTTTCGGTCAGGGCTCAATGCGTTGCCATCCTTATCTGTTTGAAGAGTTGCAGCTGTTACAAGCTGAAGATAAAGCGGCTGCTTTTAAGGAATTTTCGCCATTATTGTTTAAACATCTGGCCTATACTTTCAATCGCGCCGCCAAAGCACTGGCATTTTCGATTACGGGCGGTTCAGATGAGGGCTCTAAACAGGCCGATGATTTTTCGAAAGCCTATTATAGTAAAATCAACCGTTTCAGTGCCGATTTTGCCTTAACCGCCGATATGGCACTGGGAATTCTGGCGGGCGATTTAAAGCGTAAGGAAATGCTGTCTGGACGTCTGGCGGATATTCATGCGCATTTATTTATTGCGACTGCAATCCTGAAATATTATGAACAGGGTCAACGCACCGAAGCAGAACAGAAACATGCCGAATTAGCCCTGAATAAAGCCCTGTATCAGGTGCAAGAAGCCTTCTTTGGCTTCTATGATAATTTTCCGATGCCGCTTGCCGCTGCTATGGTGAAACTGATCTGTTTCCCATTTGGCCGTCCTATTGCAGCGCCGTCAGATCAGTTGAAGCAAGAGGTCGCGCAATTGATGATGCAGGAACATGCGTTCCGGGAGCAGTTGAAGCAACATGTCTATTACAATACGGATGCCAACGATGTGATGGGACGGATGGAGTCTACTTTCCAAAGCCTGTTACAGCTACAACCGTTGTGGAACAAGTTTAAAAAAGCCGAATCCAAAGATCAGTTTAGCGGTCTCACCTTTGAAGCGCATATTGCCAATGCAATCGAGACAGGTTTTATCACTACAGCTGAGGCGGAGTCACTTTTAGACTACAATGCCAAACGTTATGACAGTATGTTGACGGATATTTTTGATGAGCATTTAGTCGATGACCTGCCGTTGGAAAATCCTCATCTTCGCAACTTATGATTGAATCGTGTAAGCACAGCTTGAAGCAGTCCTGAATGTATCTGAGATGAAGCGTCATCTACGCCTCTTTTGCTTATGTTCAGGGCTGTTTTCATAACAGTCTCGAGTTTTTAAGCTCATCTGTTATATTTTTTTTGGAAAACTCTGTGTCTTTTTTTGTTCTGTTACTTCCTGCACTATAACAGTATGAGTTGAGCAAAGCCAAAGGTGCCGATATGAGTTTTTTGAAAAAAAAGAATAATGCCAGTTTTGTATTCTTCATTATTACACTGTATGCCTTTTTGGGCTTTGGTATTGGTTATGTAATCTGGGAATATCTGTTATAGGCTCGGGCGCTGTCCGGTTTTTACATGCAGAGCTGGCTGATTCAGTTCCCAGTTTGAGATGGCATATTTCTATTCTTGTGATCCAGTTAAACCATCGAACCAGTTCTTCGATGGTTTTTTTATATCTTTAATGGGTTGTTCTAAAATAAAAACGAAATGTTTTAACAAGATGGCTGTGTTGTTGCTGGATATTTGGCATATTAGAAGCAGATGCGCAAGAACAGGAAAACTGGCTGGGTGCGCGATGCGGGTTAATCAGTCTGGAGCTTGAGAAAATGGGGCGATATGAGCAACTATTGGCCAAATTGGTGCTGCTTGGCTTTATTCTTTTCAGCTTGTCGGCCTGTCAGTTGGTGAAATTGCAGCAACGAAGTTTAAGCGCCTCCTTAACCGATAAAACCCAGACCATTCTGACCCGATCCCAGTTGAGTGATGCCACACAAAATAACTTGCTGCTGTCCGGAGTTCCGGTCGAAGCTTGTCTAAGTCAGCCTGAGCAATGCGTACAAACATTACAACAGAAACTGGCCGATAGTCCTGAACAGCGTTATGCCGCTGCCAGTGAGATTTATCTGGCACGGGCCCTGCAACTCGGTCAGGAGAAAAATTGCCAGATTACATTGGCTCAAACGTCGCATTCTGCACAGCAAAACCGCTGTCTCGATGAAGTCTTAAGTTTGCTTGATCAAAGTGTTCGCTTTAGCTTTGCCTATTTATTTGCAACGCCCTCTACGCCACAGAAACGTATTTTTGATCAACGCCAGATCCAAGTTCGGCTTTTTTACAATGTCGCTCTGTCACGTTTGATCACTACGGCCTATTTACGGCATCGATTTACCCGCTTTCCTCAGCAGTTACAGATTAACCAGCGACATTACCAGTTCAATTTTGATCATTATCCGGAATTGGCGAACACCGATATCCAGTTATTGCAGTCCAGCTACAATATGCGGTTTTCCGGATTTTACAGTGTTAACCGATGCGATGGTCTGGGATCGGAATTTGTTCTGGTGGCCAAAAATCAGCAGTCTTTAAGCCCTGATTATATTTATGATCCTGAAAGCTATTATGCCGGTAAAGAAAATCCTTATATTCATGCGGCCAGATATCTGTCGGTCACCGCCGTGGCTCAGCCTGCACCCAATACTTCGGTCGAGCAGTTACTTGGTACGGCTCCCTTGCAGATCCAGCTGATCGATCCGTTCCGTTATGAGCAGCTTCAGGTGGCACAGCAGGACTATTTACTTACTGCCAATTATTCAGCACCTTATGGTCTGTGGCTGGCTGAAAACAATCTGGGAGGAACCGGCTATAAAACCCTGATCGATCGCAAAGAGCAATTCAGCATGCCACATCTGTTCATGCTGGAACCCTATAATCCAGATAAAAAAATCATTATTTTTATTCATGGGCTGGCCAGTAGTCCAGAAGCCTGGATCGCCTTGACCAATGATATCCTGGGAGATGACAGCTTACGTCAGCACTATCAGGTCTGGCAGGTTTTTTATTCCACCAACATGCCGATTCTTGAGAGTCGTGCCCAGATTTATGCTTTGTTAACACAGGCTTTTGCCATGCATGATCCGCATGATGCTGCCATGCAGGATGCGGTACTAATCGGACACAGTATGGGGGGCATTATCAGCCGTTTGCTGATGGGGCAGGGCGACATTCGCCAGCAGGCCGTCGAGGCGATCCAGAATGATAAGGCGCATGACTTTATTTTTTCTGCTGCGGTGAGCAAGCGTTTTATGTTCCGTCCGATTGAAAATATTAACCGAGTGATTTTTATTGCCACCCCTCATCAAGGAACAGCCTACGCAGATCGCTGGTTTACCTTGGCTTTGCGCAAGATAATTCATTTACCGGCCAAGTTCTTAACGGCGGCTGAGCTGGCGGTGGCAGACCACAACATCAATATTCATCAAATGAAGAAAAATCTGGCAGCGGGGATTATCGAAAACGGTCCCAGTGATTTAAGTTATCAGTCCAAATTCATGAACATGACTCAGGCCATCCAGCCAGTACAAGGGCTGGCTTATCACTCCATCATTGGCAATATCACCCGGCATCAGGAGCCAGATAAAATGACCGATGGTATCGTGCCGTATAGCAGTTCGCATCTGTCAGGTGCCATCTCGGAAAAAGTCATTCAGGGCGGGCATTCGATTCAGGAACAGCCCGAAGCGATTCTTGAGTTAAGACGGATTTTAAAACAGCATATGCAATTGTATCCGCTGGTGCCACCCGCACAGGCTGTTAAGAATTAACGGTCTTGGTATTTTTCAACTGAAGCGGCGGTTGATCGAGTAACCACTGAATGGAGGCATCGAACAGTTTGAGGCCATCTTCTGAAAGATTGGTAAATGTCTCATTATTAAGAAAGAACATCAGCCGTTTTGCTGGTGCCAGCGATTCATAGTCCATGGTTGCACCTTTTTCATAGCCCCAGATAGCCACTTTTTCTGGTTGCCCATATATCGTTGCAATAATGGTCGCGCCTAATCCCGGCTTGCCCCAGCTCATGGGTGCCTGTGCTTTATAGACGTTGCGCGTTCCCGCAGGAAGATGCGCAGAGAGGGAATGCGGTGCATTGACCAGCCACAAGTAACGTTCTTTTTCGACTTCACCAAAATCGGTATCAATCCTCTTGCCGGTCATGGCCAGATCATCGAGATAATCATTTTCCCAAGTCATCAGTGGAATGGGGAGTTGGCGCCAGCCTGTTTTTAAATTTTTGGATGCAACCGTTGAAGAAAGGATGACCAGATCAGGCAGGTTTAAGTCGCTTGGCGAAACCGATTGATCCAGCATCTCGACATGGTAACCTTTGCTTTGCAAGTATTTCTGAATGGCAATATCGGTACTCGCTGACGCACTGTTCAGTTGTGAGATCAGCACAATTCGGGTTTGAGCATACGCAGTAGAGCTCAATAGCAGGCCAAGCAACACAATGACAGAAAGAAACGTTTTCATCTTGATCTCAAACAAGGGCAGTGAACCCATCACTGCCTTGACTCCATAATTAGAATTTAAAAGTGGCACGCAATAGTGCTTGGCGAGCGTCACCTTGTGATACTGCCAGATTATTGACGCTGGCTGTATAGTAGGTTTTATCGAAGATATTATTTAAATTAAACTGGAAGTTCACTGCCTGTTTGGCAATGGTGGTGTCATAGCTGATAAAGGCATTAGCCAGTGCATATTCAGGTAGGTCAAAGGTATTCTCTGAGTTACCGGCACGTTTACCGACATAATTACCGCTCAAGCCCAAACGTAAATGACCATTGTAGAGTTCGCCATAGTTATAAGCCAATGCCAGAGACGCCGTGTCTCGTGCGACATTATTTAAACGATTACCTTGCAGACCGGTTTCATCTTCAGTGACTTTGGCATCGGTATAGGCATAGGTCAGGGTGGCGTCGAGTTGATCGGTTAGACGGCCTGTGAGGTCGAGTTCAACGCCTTTGGAACGGACTGCACCTGTGGTGTGTAATTCTACTTCTTTGCTGGATGGGTTGGTGATTTTGGCAAGCACATTACGCTTTTTAATATCGTACAGCGCAAAATTGGCCTTAATACGGTCATTGAATTCGTATTTTGCACCAACTTCATAAGACTTGGCTTGTTCCGGTTGGACATCCGAGTCAATTACGGCATTGCCCCCTAAAGGTGCAATCGAGGAGTTCGGTTTGAGTGATTCGGTATAGCTGCCATACAATGAAAGCTGGTCGTTCCATTGATAGACCAAGCCTGCATGCGGCAGCCAGGCATCATCATTGGTATTGGTATTTTCCTTAAACGGTCTGCTGCGCCCAGCCGTTTGCTGATAATGTAAGTAACGCCCGCCGAGTACGGCAATCCATTTTTCATTTAAGTGAATCGCATCCTGCAGATAAAAACCATAGGTATGCAATTTATCAGTTTGATCACTATCGTCATTGCTGATCTGACGAGATGCTTCCACAGCGCCAAAATCCGGATTTAAATAATCTAAAGTTGAGTTAGCTCCACGAACCATATCAGGACGGAAATATTTGCGGTACTCAATGTCTGAACCGATTTGAATATTATGTTTTAAACCGAGCAGATTGGCTGAGCCATTGAGATAGGCTTGGGCATTACTGTCTACGCTTTGTGCATTTAAGGTCGCATCGGTACGACGCTTCACCGTATGATTCTTGGTATCTAACGAGGTGACGCGTAACTGGTTGGCATCATAAGTTTCATAATTGTAGGTATAGCCGAAATGAGCTGACCAAGTATCATTAATTTGATGATCTACCAGCAATTGCGCCAGATGATCTTCACCTTTCATCTGGTTAAAGGCTTCATCCAGACGCTGGTATTTTGAGATCGGCAACGCTTTTTTAGTGTTGAGATCAAAAATGGTGGAGCGATCAAAAGGGACATCAAAATGACGATATTGATAGCTGAGATTGACTTTGGTCTGACCATTATCCCATGCCACCGACGGCGCAATTAAGGTCTGTTTGAGATTGCCAAAATTACGCCAATAGTCTGCATCAGAATGATCGACAATAAAACGATAGGCAAAGTTACTGTCATTAATTGCGCCTGTTGTATCCAGACTTGCACCTAAACCATTTTTACCGGCCGCAAAGCTTGAACCATAGATGGCCATTTCGGTTTTCTGGGTCATTTCAGGTTTTTTAGTCACTACATTGACCACACCGCCGGGGTCCATAATGCCGTAAAGTAGGGAGGCTGGGCCTTTTAACACTTCAACCTGTTCAACCGCCGCATTCATGGTACGACCTTGTACAATCGGCATGCCATTCACGGTAATTGAACCATCACGGTTGTCACCAAAACCACGTTTCATCACCGTATCTTGAGTGCCGCCCAAGGTGTTGCCTTGAGTAATACCGCTGACTTGGGTCAGTGCATTATCCAGATTCGCAGGCAGATAATCTTTGACATATTGTTTGGAAACCACATTGACCGTTTGAGGCGTCTCCAGATTGTTGTGCTTACCTCTTAAGATCGATGCGGTTTGAGTTCCGATATAGCTCGAGTTAGATTCCGCTTGTACTTTGATGGTGTCTAGCTGTGTGATTTCTGGCGTTGTTATGTCTGCCCAGCTCAGCACAGGAAGACAAGACAGAAGCAATGAACCGCTATATTTTAAAATTTCAATTGTGATGAGATTTTTACGCGGAGAAAATGCAGACATAAGAATACCTGAGCGATAGCGAAAAGCGGGTAGAGACTGGAAAGAAACGACTTTCAATTGAATGACAATGTTGGCCAATACAGCGATAAAAGCGTGCTCAGTATATTTAAATAGGAATCATTTACAAGAACTTGTTGGAAAGATATGCCCTTGGAAAATTAACAGATTGATAATGCATGAGTTATTTTTAAATTTTTATTCGGTCGTGTATCGACAATAGAACCAGAAAATAAAATGATTTAATTTATTGAAATTCATAATGAACTTATATTTTTGGAAAGGGTACAGTAAAAAATAAATGAATCGTATTCATACTGTTATATTGAAATAAATCATTTTATTCATACTGACTTGTTCGGTAGGCTACATTGATCAAATAGGATGAGTTACATAAAGCATCGCCATTTTTAAAAATAATGATATCGAGTGAACGCATGGAAGAATTAGGCTTTTCGATCATTGATCCGCATATTCATCAATGGGATCCTTATCACACACCGCATTCTGCTGCTGTATTGGTAAAAACTTTAGGCAAATATCCCGCTGTCATGGATCGCGTAGTGCGTTTGGTCAAACCCAAGCCTTTATTAGAGACTTTAGGGATAACCCGATACGCATTGAATCCTTATTTACCCAAGCATTATCAACAGGATAGTGCTTTATTTCCTGTAGAGAGCGTAGTGCATGTCGAAGCGAACTGGCATCATCACACAGGCTTTGGTGTGGTGGAAGAAAGTCACTGGATCAAGCAATTAGAGTTTAATCGTCACGGTTTAAAGCTGGGTGCCATCGTTGCTGCGGCTGACCCAAGAGACCGAAAGTTCAAAGACATTCTTAAAGCGCATCAGCAGGCGAGCCCACTCTTTCGGGGCATTCGTAAAATGGCGGCCTGGCATGAGGATAGTGGTATTTATCGATGGTGTGATCGGCCGCATCTTTATCGTGACAAGAAATTCTTAAAAGGTTTTGAACAGCTGGCAAACATGGATCTATCTTTTGATGCATGGGGGTATTCCACACAGTTAGCAGAAATCACCAGTCTGGCGAAACAATTTCCTGACACCCGGATTGTGGTCGATCATCTGGCGACACCCGCTGGCTTGTTTGGGGCCGTGGGTAAGAAAACGGGAATTACAGCATCGCAGCGTGAGACCATTTTTAAACAGTGGCAGCAGGACATTGCCATGCTGGCTGAACAGAAAAATGTCTATGCCAAAATTTCAGGCTTGATGATGCCGGTATTAGGACATCGCTTCTACCAACACAAACGCACTGCGACAACTGCTGAAATCGTCAATTTACTGACCCCCATGATTCAACATGCCGTTCAGGTCTTTGGCGTCAACCGCATTATGTATGCGTCTAATTTTCCGATGGACAAAGTCAATGCAACACTCAGTAATCTGGTTCAGGCTTATATCCAGATGTTTCGTCCCTATGGTGAACAGGCAATGCGCGCCATGTTTAGACAAAACGCAGCCCATTTTTATCAACTTCATCTAGAGTCTAGCCATGAAAAATTTTAATCAGAAAGTCGCAGCCATTACCGGTGCAGGGTCAGGGATTGGTCGACAACTTGCAATTTTACTGGCACAGCAAGGCGCACATTTGGCTTTGAGCGATGTCAATGAACAGGGATTAGCCGAGACCAAAGCCTTGTTACAGCAATATCCTGTCAATGTCACCCTGACACAGCTGGATGTTTCTGACCAGAACGCAGTTCGTGAATGGGCAGAACAGAGTTTTAAGACACACGGCAAGATCAATCTGATTTTTAATAATGCCGGTGTAGCACTGGCGAGTACCGTCGAAGGGATGGATTATGAGGAACTGGACTGGATCTTAAAGATTAACTTTTGGGGTGTGGTTTATGGTACCAAAGAATTTCTGCCTTATTTAAAGCAAAGTGGCGAAGGGCACATTGTGAATATTTCCAGTCTGTTTGGCTTAACGGCTCAACCGACCCAAAGTGCCTATAATGCAACGAAATTTGCAGTTCGTGGTTTTACCGAGTCATTGCGCCAAGAGCTCAAGCTGCAACACAATGGCATCAGCTCGACCTGTGTGCATCCTGGCGGGATTCGAACCAATATTGCCAATAGTGCACGTATGAGTGACAGTATTCGGGCTTTGGGCATGAATCCAGCTAAAGCCAGTCAAGCCTTTAACAAAGTGTTGAAAACACCACCTGAACAAGCTGCCAAAATTATTCTTGAAGCTGTGAAAGCAGATAAAGCACGGGTACTGATTGGAAATGATGCCAAAATCATTGACCTGATCCAGCGGATTACGCCAAGCCACTACTCACATGCATTGAGTTTCTTTAGCAAGAAATCCAAGAAAAAACGGGCTTAAAAGTCGGAATGATATGCATTAAAGTGAAACTGATATCCAATAGGAATCAGGTGACTTTGTTGTTGGGACTGGCATAAAAGAAGATGTAAAGAATGCTCTTTTATGCCGCTCCAGCTTAATTCAGACTCTCTACAATATTGATCATCACATCAGCACAATCTTTACGGGCCAGGCGTGCTTTCAAATATTCTTCTGAATGGTAACAAGCCTGCGCTGTTGCTAAGTCAGCAAATTCAATAATGACATGACGCTGATATTCTGAACCTTCCAGGCAAGTCGAGTTACCGCCTCTGGCAAGAAACTTTGCTCCATATTTTTCAAAAGCATGCGGTGCCAAGGCCATATATTGTTGATATTGCTCCAGATCATGGATGGTAACGTGAGCAATCCAGTATGCAGACATGCTTATATCCTTATGTAAGTTAAGGCTTCATCGGCCTTATGGTTCCGTTTTCGTAATTAACTATTCAAAATATTTTTTGCTACAGATGCCGCTTCTGCAATATGTTCCGCAACAGCTTGCTTGGCTTTATTGGCATCTTTATGTAAGTAGATGGCTTCACACATATTTTTGATTCGTTGGTAACCTGAAATTTCACGTTTGCTGGATTTCATGGTCATGGCGCGAAGACGGCTAATGCGGCCATTCAAGCGTTGCACCACTTCCCAGGCAATATAATGTTTTGCGGTGGTAAAAATGGTTTCATAAAGTTTTGCAGAGGTGGCAATAATTAAATTGATATCATCCGCGGCAAATGCCTGTTCAAGCTCTGCCAGTAAGTGCTGCAATTGCTGGGTGGTATGATCGGTCAGATTTTGGGTGCAATCTGCAACCGCACTTTGCTCGAGTAAAAGACGAATCTCATAGATTTGTGAGGCAATTTCCCAGTCCAGTAATGAAACAATCGGACCTTTATTGGGCAAGATTTCAACCAGACCTTCTGCTTCCAGATAGCGAATCACTTCCCGCACCACAGAACGGCTTACACCCAGTTCTTCACAGAGTGTCCGTTCAACCAGTCTTTTTCCAGAAGGAAAATAACCTGTAATAATGGCATTACGCACTTTATCCAGACAGAGCTCGCGTAAAGTCACAGGCGGGTTTTCAATTTTAAGATTCATAGAAATCCATCTTTCCATATTTCAGTAAGGCAGAATTTTGTTACATGTTCTTTGCTAAAAATTAGCATAGCAAACTCTTGCTTTTTTTTCATTATGTATTATGGTATACCATAATACGAATGGCAAGATAAATTCACACGCAAGGAAGAACAATGAATCTAATCCGTAAAACTGTGCTCCATGTGGAAACCACCTATATTGATGGTGGCAAAGCAGCACCCACACCTTTAAAAATGGTGGCAGCAGCAGCTGTGATCAAAAATCCTTGGGCAGGTCAGGGCTATGTCGAAAACCTTGCACCTGAGATCCGTCGTATTGCACCTCTACTGAGTGAACATTTGACCCAACTGATTCTTGATGAAGTCGGTTCTGGCGAAGCGGTACAAGCCTTTGGTAAAAGTGCTGTGGTGGGGCTGGAGGGCGAACTTGAACATGCCTCTGCACTGATTCATACCCTGCATTTTGGCAATACCTATCGCAGTGCCGTTGGTGCGAAATCCTATCTGGCATTTAATAATACCCGTGGCCCAGCCAATGCACCGATCTTGATTCCAATGATGGACAAGAATGATGAAGGGCGTCGTTCCCATTATTTGACTTTACAATTTGCAATTCCAGATGCACCTGCTGCTGATGAGCTGGTGGTGGTGATTGGTGCTGCGACAGGTGGTCGACCACATCATCGTATTGGAGATCGTTATCAAGATTTGGAAGAGTTAGGTCATGATCTCAAAAACCCTGCAGCTGTCAAATAACCGCATTGCTCATTATTTTGAGCAGGGCGAGGGAGAACCGCTGGTTCTGATTCATGGTGTTGGGATGCAAGCAGCAGCATGGTATCCACAAATCGAATTCTTCTCGAAACACTATCGGGTGATTTCAGTGGATATGCCAGGCCATGGACAAAGTACCAAATTAGCAGATGATGCCCAGCTACAGGATTTTGTGGACTGGACCATCGAATTGATTATCGCTTTGGATGTTGGCGCTGTGAATTTGGCAGGGCACTCCATGGGATCACTAATCACTACAGGCGTCAGCGCAACCCGTCCTGATTTAGTCAAGCGTATGGCTGTGCTCAATGGGGTTTATAAGCGTTCAGCGCAAGCAAAAGATGCCGTGATTCAACGCGCCGAAGCGTTAAAAACAGGTCATATCGATATCGAGACCCCATTACAACGCTGGTTTGGTCAGAGTGAGGTTGAACGTCAGGCTGCCTCAAAGGTGAAATCCTGGTTACAGCAAGTGGATATGTCGGGTTATGCCACTGCGTATGCTGCCTTTGCACAAGGTGATGCAGTGTATGCAGATCAATGGCCAAAAATAGGATGTCCTGCCTTGATTTTAACAGGTACGGGCGATCCTAACTCTACTGCGGAAATGGCAATACAAATGGCCAGTCAGGCAAAAAAGGGTAAGGCGATCGTGATTGAGAATGAGCGTCACATGGTCAACCTGACGGCTCCGGATCAAGTCAATAGTGCAATGCAAGCGTGGTTGGAAACCAGCGTCTAAGTTGCTCAATGAAGGAATATGGCAATGAGTGAAATGGATACAATAAACAAGATACGTGAACTACGTGATGCTTTTGGCTCTTTTATGACGGGCGTTACCGTAGTGACGACCTGTAAAGATGATGGAATGCCATTAGGATTTACCGCAAACTCTTTTGCTTCGGTGTCTTTGGACCCAGCTTTGCTGCTCGTCAGCATTGCCAAGACATCAAGCAATTATCAATACTTTGCAAATACAAAACACTTTGCCATCAATATTTTGGCAGAAGAACAAAAGGATGTGTCGAATACCTTTGCCCGTCCAAGTGATGACCGTTTTGCAAATCTTGCATGGACAAAAAGTGAATACCAAAACCCGGTTATTGATCATGTCAGCGCATGGTTTGACTGTTCCACCTATCAAATCGTTGATGCAGGTGACCACGCCATTCTGATTGGTAAAGTTGAAAATTTTGCTTCGGCAGGTTTTGCAGGTCTTGGTTATTATCGTGGTGCCTATTTTACGCCAGCGAAATCATCGACCGATGTCATTTCAAGCATGAAGGTGATGATGATGGCCTTGATTGGTCATGAGAACCAGATTCTGCTGGAACAAACTGCGGACCATAAATGGACTTTGCCACATCTGGTGGTCGACAAAGATGGTGCGGAAAAAGCCTTAGAAAAAATCTTTGCAGCTTATCAACCTGATGCATCAGCAAGTTTTATTTATTCCGTGTATGACGATGTGACGACACAGCAGCAATATATTGCGTTCTTGTGTAATACCCCGGTTGCAACTGCATATAAAGGTCAATTCATCGATTTGAATGATCTTGAGCAGCTCACTTTTGTAGATGGGGCTTTGCAAAGCATGTTGATGCGTTATCGCAAAGAAAATTATCTTAAAACTTATGGTGTTTATTACGGTAATCAAACCAGTGGTACGGTTCGTCAAATTGTTAAAGAGGAAGTTTAACTATGCGTTTTTCATTATTTGTACACATGGAACGTGTTTCTGATCAGCAAACGCAGAAACAGCTTTATGATGAGATGATTGAACTGTGCCAGATTGCGGATCAGGGAGGCATGCATGCGATCTGGACGGGTGAGCATCACGCCATGAATTTTACCATTGCACCGAATCCGTTTATTAATTTGGCTGATCTGGCCAATAAGACCAAAAATGTGCGCTTGGGTACAGGCACAGTGGTTGCTCCTTTCTGGCATCCGATCAAGTTGGCAGGCGAAGCGGCCATGACCGATATTATTACCAACGGTCGTTTAGATATCGGGATTGCACGAGGCGCTTACTCATTTGAATATGAGCGGATGGTCCCGGGGATGGACGCATGGAGTGCAGGGCAACGTCTGCGTGAAATGATTCCTGCCATCAAAAATCTCTGGAAAGGCGACTACGAACATAAAGGCGAGTTTTGGCAGTTCCCAAAAACCACCTCCGCACCACAACCTTTACAACAGCCATTCCCTCCAATCTGGGTGGCGGCACGTGATCCAAATAGCCATGAATTTGCAGTACAGAATGGTTGTAATGTACAGGTCACACCGTTGCATTTTGGCGATGATGAAGTTGAGAAACTGATGGGGCATTTTAATGCCGCTTGTGAAAAGTTTGCTGATATTCCACGTCCGGAAATTATGTTACTCCGCCATACTTATGTAGCAGAGAGTGAGGCAGATGCACAAGTTGCAGCAGAAGAAATTAATGCCTTCTATAATTATTTTGGTGCATGGTTTAAAAATGAGCGTGAAATTAATCAAGGTCTCATCGCACCAATCAGTAAAGAAGAAATGGCTCAACATCCTTTCTATACGCCAGAAGCAATGCGTCAAAATAACGTGATTGGCGAAGCGCAAGAAGTGATTGACCGTTTAAAAGCCTATGAGGCGATGGGATATAACGAGTATTCATTCTGGATTGATACTGGAATGAGCTTTGAACGTAAAAAAGCCTCGTTACTGCGTATGATCAATGACGTGATGCCTGCATTTGCATAGGAGAGAAGAGCATGACTTCTCAATTCCAGTTATATATTAATGGTCAATTTGAAGATGGTGCTGCCCAGTTTGACAGTATCAATCCGGCAACAGGACAAGTCTGGGCCAAAATGCCGGAAGCACGCCGTGATGAAGTGAACCGTGCTGTGGCAGCTGCCACTCAGACTTTACAGGATAATGCCTGGGCGGGATTAACGGCTTCTCAACGAGGTAAACTGCTTTATAAACTGGCAGAGCTGATTGAACAAGCGGCGCCACAACTGGCTCAATATGAAACCAGCGATACAGGCAAAATCATTCGCGAAACTTCAAGTCAGATTGCCTATATCGCTGAGTATTATCGCTATTACGCAGGCATTGCCGACAAGCTTGAAGGCAGTTATTTACCGATTGATAAGCAGGATATGCAGGCCTGGACAATCCGCGAACCTGTGGGTGTCATTGCTGCAATTGTGCCGTGGAATAGTCAGTTGTTTCTCTCGGCAGTCAAACTGGGGCCCGCTTTGGCCGCTGGATGTACTGTTGTACTGAAAGCATCAGAAGAAGGACCAGCACCGTTACTTGCTTTTGCGCGTTTGGTGCATGAAGCCGGTTTTCCAGCAGGTGTGGTTAATGTCATTACCGGTTTTGGCCCCGAATGCGGTGCAGTGTTAAGTAGTCATCCAGATGTTGCACATGTGGCATTTACCGGTGGTCCTGAAACAGCACGGCATATTGTGCGTAATTCTGCTGAAAATCTAGCAAAAGTATCGCTTGAGTTAGGTGGCAAATCTCCGTTTATTGTATTTGCTGATGCGGATCTGCAAAGTGCGGTCAATGCTCAAGTCGCTGCAATTTTTGCGGCAACAGGACAGAGTTGTGTTGCAGGTTCACGGTTACTGGTTGAGGCAAGTATTAAGGATGAGTTTGTGCAGCGTCTGGTTGAACGGGTCCAAACCATCAAGATAGGTTTGCCTGAAGACCTGGCAACGGAATACGGGCCCTTATGCACATTACGTCAACGTGAAAAAATTGAGCAGGTCGTGGCTAGCTCAATTCAGCAAGGCGCAAAATTATTAACCGGCGGAAAATCATTGCCAAGAGCAGGGTATTACTATCCCCCAACAATTCTAGATTGTAGTGATGTCCCACAGGCAGATTGCGTCATGACTGAGTTATTTGGGCCAGTCCTGTCTGTGGTGAGTTTTAGTAGCGAAGCAGAAGCGGTTCAAAAAGCCAACAATACCCCTTATGGACTGGCAGCAGGTGTGTTTACCAACAACTTAAGCCGCGCACATCGTATGACCAAAGCCATTCGTTCAGGCATTGTCTGGTTGAATACTTATCGCGCCGTTTCTCCACTGGCGCCTTTTGGCGGTCATGGTTTATCTGGTCATGGTCGTGAAGGTGGAGCAGATGCCGTGCTGGATTACACCACCACAAAAACGGTCTGGTTACGGACCTCGGATCAACCGATTGATGATCCTTTTGTAATGCGATAGCGCTATAAAAGGTCGAGTTCAGGATTGCTAAATTTCAAGGATGAAAATATGAAAATACAGAACGCTGAAATTCCATAAATCTCATGCCGGGTGAGAAAAACTAGATTTTGTTGAGCATGCTTCATGTCTTGACTAGACCTCTTTTATCTTTTTTCCCGTGCTTCCATACCTATCGCTCAATAATGAGCTGAAAACAATAGAAATAAATGTCAGGTCATCCGGATATGGCACTGGCAAGGCAGGTTGTGAAACCTACGTTTACTCTCACGAATTGCTATTGAGGAAATGAGTTCCTCAAAGAGAGATTAAGGATATGAGCCAAAATGAGAAAAATGCTTTCGCGATAGAAAGTCATTCAATTGATTATGTGGGTCCTTCGGAACGTCACGGAAAAGTTCGGGATCTATTCACTTTGTGGTTTTGTACCAATATTGCACCTTTGGCTGTGATTACCGCGGTGCAATGTCCATGTTAACCTTTAACTTAAGCCTAGTTAGTGCATTGGCCGCGATTTGTTGTGGTCATTTTTTTGGTGCAGCTATTCTGGCATTGACTTCAGCGCAGGGACCACAGGTGGGTATTCCACAAATGATCCAGAGCCGTGCACAGTTTGGACGTTATGGTGCGTTACTGGTTGTATTATTTACCACGTTAATTTATCTCGGTTTTTTTATTTCCAATATTATTCTTTCCGGCAAGACACTGCATACCGTTGTACCAGCGATCCCTGTGGCAACTGCGACGGTGATGGGGGCGATTGCTGCAACCATGATCGGTATTGTTGGCTATCACCTGATTCATAAGTTCAACAAGATTGGTACCTGGTTTATGGACGGTTCATTGTTAATCGGTCTGATGATCATGATTCCGCATATTAATGCAGAGGTCTTGGCCAAAGGATCGTTTAACCTGAAAGGCTGGTTTGCCATGTTTGGTTTATGTGCGGTCTGGCAAATCAGTTTCTCACCTTATACCTCAGATTATTCGAGATATTTGCCTAAAAGTATCGGGATTTATAAACCCTTTATCTATACCTATTTAGGCGCGGCGCTTGGCACCATGTTTGCGATGAGCTTTGGAACGGTTGCAGTCAGTATTGGCTCAAGCACCGATGCCATGGAAGCCGTTAAATCTGGAACAGGACTGTTTGGCTATGTGCTGATGATTTTATTCCTGTGTAATATTATCGGACACAATGCCATGAATTTATATGGTGCAGTGCTGTCTTGTATCACCTCGATTCAGACTTTTGCGGGGCAGTGGATGCCGAGTAAAAATGTGCGTATCAGTTTGTCCATTATTGTTTTAATTCTGGCGACCTTTACCGCACTTTGGGCTTCGAGCAACTTTATTAGTTTCTTCCTCAATGTCATTTTTGCCTTGTTATTTATTCTGGTTCCTTGGGTATCGATTAACTTGCTGGATTTCTATGTCATCAACAAGAAATCTTATGATATTGCCTCTATTTTCGCTCAGGACGGTGGCATCTACGGTAAATTCAATGCCAAAGCTTTAATCGCCTATTTCTTAGGTATTGTGATTCAGATTCCTTTCCTCACCAATGCTTTCTTTACTGGGCCATTTGCCAATATTATTCCTGATGTCGATATTTCATGGGTGATTGGTTTGGTGGTGAGCTTCGTGGTGTATTACGCCTTTAATCTTGGAAAGATTAAGTGTAATCGTCCTGCATTTAATGCAAATGCATAAGCGGAACTGAATAAGAAAGGAATCTGGAAAATGAAAAAAATTGATTTGCAGTTCGCCCTAACCACGGTTTTGCTGAGCATGATCTCGTCAAGTTATGCGGGGATCAGTTTTGGAGATGCGACAGCCGATACAGGTAAATTGACGATATCGGGTTATGTCCGTGCCAATTATCAAGACAAGGATTTTGGTGAAGCAGCCTCTGAACATAAAATACGTTTTGATGCAGCACAGCTGAAACTGGACTATGCACGTGGACAGCTATTTGGACATGCTGAATATCGTTGCTATCAATACGATACCCTATGTGATTTTTCGAGTTTGATTGATGCTTATGTGGGCTATCATCTGAATCAGACGGATCAAGTGGTGATAGGCATGCAACCGATTGCTTTTGGACCGGCACGGTTCTGGGGCAATAGCCTATATGGCAGTATCAATACCACAGCAGGTTTAGAAGATGTGCATAACCTTGGTTTAAATTACCACTTTGAATTACCCAGCGCGACTCAATTTGATGTCGGTTATTTTGCTACAGATGCAGGTCATTACGAAGGAAGTACGCGAGACTCTGGACGCTATACGGCCAATTATGTGAGCTCAAATGACAGTAGTAAAAGCGATCTACAGGAAAAAAATATGTGGGTGGGGCGTATAACGCAAGATATCTCTTTAGGGCTAACTGGCTTAAGCACCCAAGTTGGCGGCTCTTACTGGACTTCGGAAATTGAAAATAAAACCATGTCTAAAACAGGAAGACGTAACGCCTGGGCATTATTTAGCACATTTAATTATGGCAATCTGGGACTCACATTAACGGGCGGGAAAAATGATGTCACCAATAAAGACTCATTTGACTCTGCAGTTTCACTCATGGGTTCATACGACAGCGAATATTATGTTGCCAACAAAGCAACGTATTATACCGCTGATATTGGCTATGCCTTTAAAGATGTCAAACAGATTGGCAATATTACGCCTTATTTCATGCATAGCCGTTACAACAAAGATCAGGCTGGTGCACAGGATTCGACCCGTAATATTCTGGGTGTCGCAATCGACCATAAACAGCTTTCTTTGGTTGCTGAATATATCATGAGTAAAAATGATCCCTTTATTGGAGGAACTCAAGACTCACTGGCGCTGGGCGATGATGGGAAGTGGAACAAATTATTAAACCTGACATTGTTCTATTCTTTTTAGGATGAGTCATCAAATTCGGGCGACCGAAAATTTTTTTCAAGATTTATTTGGTATGCCATAATACAAGATGGAGTGGTTTCCAGATTTTTCATTATCTGTTGACCTATTCCAACGCCGATACAGGATAACGTGTATGCAACTTCAACAAATGCAATTATTCCACCAACAAGCGCTTATTGCTGGACAGTGGTGTGATGCTGACAACCAGCAAACTTCAGAGATTTATAATCCTGCGACACAAGAAATGATTGGTACTGTGCCGAATATGGGGAAAGCTGAAGCGGATCGTGCAATTCAGGCTGCTGTGAAGCATTGGGCAACGTGGAAAAATAAGACAGCTAAAGATCGTTCTATTATTTTAAAGAAATGGTTTGATCTCATGGTCGCACATGCCGATGAGCTGGCATTTATTTTAACCAGTGAACAGGGCAAACCTTTAGCAGAGGCAAGAGGAGAAATCCTATACGCTGCCAGTTTTGTAGAATGGTTTGCAGAGGAAGCAAAGCGGGTCTATGGGGATACCATTCCAAGCCCATATCCTGATGCACGTATTATTGTGAGCAAGCAGCCGATAGGTGTCATTGCCGCGATTACCCCGTGGAATTTTCCAGCAGCCATGATTACCCGTAAAGTTGCACCTGCTTTGGCAGCAGGATGTCCTTGTATTGTAAAACCTGCACCAGAAACACCTTTTACGGCTTTGGCTTTGGTTGATCTTGCTATTCAGGCTGGTATTCCAGCAGAAATTTTTAGTGTCATTACGGGTGATGCTGTGACCATTGGTGATGCGATTTTTGAAAGTGATGATGTACGCAAATTCACCTTCACTGGCTCCACTCCCGTGGGGAAATTACTTTACCAGCGTTCAGCTCAGACCCTGAAGAAAGTTTCTCTCGAGTTGGGTGGCAATGCGCCGTTTATTGTGTTTGATGATGCAGACTTAGACGCTGCGATTGAAGGGGCATTGATTGCCAAATATCGCAATGCTGGGCAAACCTGTGTTTGTGTGAATCGTTTTCTGGTTCAGGACGGTATTTATGAACGCTTCATTACCGCATTAACTGCCAAAGTGAATGCTTTTGCCATTGGTAATGGACTCGAAGCTGGAAATGAAATTGGCCCTTTAATTAATAGCAATGCCGTGAAAAAAGTTGAAGTACATGTTGCAGATGCTTTAGCCAAAGCAGGACGTTTAATTACGGGAGGCAAGCGTCATCAGGCAGGCGAACTTTTTTATGAACCGACCATTATTGCCGACGCGACAACGGAAATGGATGTTGCAACTCAGGAAACCTTTGGGCCTTTAGCTGCAGTTTTTAAATTTGAAACGGAACAGCAGGCGATAGACATGGCGAATGCGACGGAGTTTGGTCTAGCTGCTTATTGTTATACCAAGGATTTAGGACGAGCATGGCGCATGAGCGAGCAACTTGAATATGGTATGGTGGGAATTAATAAAGGCCTGATTTCCAATGAAGTTGCTCCTTTTGGGGGAATTAAACATTCAGGTTTAGGCCGAGAAGGCTCAAAATACGGCATCGAAGATTATCTTGAAATCAAATACACCTTATTTGGAGGATTGAATCCATGAGCAATGAAAAGTTTGAAAAAGGTTTAGCAATCCGTAAACAGGTGCTTGGAGAAAGTTACGTCAATAATTCAATCAACAATGCAGATGACTTTAATCTACCTTTACAGGAATTGGTAACCGAGTATTGTTGGGGTGCTGTTTGGGGACGTGAGGAGCTCAGCAAGCCAGAACGTAGCATGATCAATCTGGCTATGATCTCTGCGCTCAACCGTCCGCATGAACTTAAACTTCATGTCAAAGGTGCGCTACGAAATGGCGTGCCGAAAGAAAAGATCCGTGAAGTGCTACTACAGGTTGCAATCTATTGTGGCGTGCCTGCTGCAGTAGACAGTTTCCGGATTGCCAAAGAAGCGATTCAGGAATTTGAACAAGAAAATAACTAAAATTTTTGTTGAGCAAGCAGGCCTCAGATCCTGATTGAAATGAGGTCTGTATAAAATATTTGTTTATAAATTATCTATCTATATAAAAAACCTACAAAATATCGCCATAGATGGACTACAAATGTGCATTATTAGCGAGTACTATTTATTTCCTAAATGTTGAATCACTTTACATACCGTCAGATTATTCGGTTTCGAGGGCGGATTAGTGTAAATTATTCACTTCGCCAGAATTCTTTTTGCATAAGAATTTAAGCAACGAAATTTTATATATTTGACGGATAATCTCAAGAGTAAGGTATGCCTGCGAACCCGAGTAAAATCAAAAAACCTTTATATATTCCCTATGCTGGGAATGCTCTTTTAGAACTTCCGCTGTTAAATAAAGGCTCTGCTTTCTCTGAAGAAGAAAGAGAAAATTTTAATTTACATGGTCTGGTTCCATACAATATTGAAAACATTGAAGAGCAAACACAACGCTCTTATCAACAGTACCTTTCATTTGACAGTGACCTAAATAAGCATATTTATTTACGAAATATCCAAGACACCAATGAAACCCTGTTCTATAGCCTATTGAGTCAGCATTTGGATGAAATGCTACCAATTATCTATACCCCGACGGTAGGCGAAGCCTGCCAGCGTTTCTCGGATATTTATCGTCGTCATCGTGGTATCTTCATTTCTTATCCAGAACGTAAGTACATTGACCAGATTATTCACAACGTGAATAAGAAAAATGTCAAAGTCATCGTGATTACCGACGGCGAACGCATTCTGGGACTAGGCGATCAGGGCATTGGCGGTATGGGGATTCCCATCGGTAAATTATCACTGTATACCGCATGTGGGGGGATCAGTCCTGCCTATACCTTGCCGATTACCATTGATGTCGGAACCAACAACGAAGAATTGCTAAACGATCCAATCTATATGGGCTGGAAACAACCCCGTATTCGTGGTGAGCAATACTATGAATTCGTTGAGCAGATTATTACAGCAGTGCGTCAGCGCTGGCCAGATGTACTGATCCAGTTTGAAGACTTTGCGCAAATGAATGCCATGCCGTTATTAACCCAGTATCGAGACAAGATCTGCTGTTTTAATGATGATATTCAAGGCACGGCTGCTGTAACAGCGGCAACCCTGATTGCGGCATCTCGTTCACAAGGCAAGCAGCTTAAAGACCAAACCATTACTTTTGTTGGTGCCGGTTCGGCAGGTTGCGGTATCGCAGAGCAGATCGTTCGTCAAATGATGGATGAAGGGCTAAGTGATCATGAAGCACGTTCACGTATCTTTATGGTGGATCGTTTTGGTCTGATGACTGACCAACAGCTAAATTTACTCGATTTCCAGCAAAAGCTGGCGACACCAACCAGTGCCATCAGTGACTGGGAATATACCGGTGAATATGTCGGTTTACTGGATGTAGTGAAAAATGTCAAACCGAGTATCCTGATTGGTGTTTCTGGTCAGGCGGGCTTGTTCAGTGAAGAAGTGATCAAAACCTTAGCAAAATACTATAAGCATCCGATCGTTCTGCCACTGTCGAACCCGACTTCACAAGTGGAAGCACAACCTAAAGATATTATCGAATGGACAGATGGCGCGGCGATTGTTGCGACAGGTAGTCCATTTGCGCCTGTTTATTATCAGGGCAAGGCCTATAGCATTGCACAATGTAATAACTCCTATATCTTCCCGGGAATTGGTTTGGGTGTCATTGCATGTGGCGCAACGCATATCAGTGACTCTATGCTGATGGCTGCTAGCACGGCTTTGGCAGATTGTTCGCCACGCCTGAAAAACCCGGCAGCGGACTTATTGCCGAATATTAATGATATTCAGCAAGTGTCCAAGTTTATTGCCTTTAAAGTGGCAAAAGCGGCAATGGCGGATGGCTTGGCTGTTCCGATGAGTAATGATGTGTTGAAAACAGTGATTGATGATAATTTCTGGACACCAGAATATCGCAGTTACCGTCGTGTCACTGCATAAGCGATAAATGATTTTTTAAAGGGCGCATGATCATTTCGATTGTGCGCCCCTATTGATGTCGGCAATCTTTGACTTTTAGTCTGATCAGGTTTTATAGGTCGACAGTAAAATACTGGTTTCGCTATTGTAAATACCTGAAATATTTCGGATTATCTCCAAAGCCTTATCAAAATTTTCCAGACTGTCAGATTGTAGTTCGACCAGAATATCCCATTTGCCATTGGTGGTATGCAGCCGTTCTACCGCAGATTCGAGACGCAATTCGCGGATCACGGCTTGGGCTTTGGTCCCTTCCACCATAATATTCATCCATGCCCGAATGATATTCTTCTCTGCACTGGGGCGGAAGCGCACCGTGTAACCAGTAATAACGCCAGTCGATTCCATATATTCAATTCGTTTCTGTACGGTTGCGCGTGACACCCGTGTTTTGGCCGCCAGATCGGTAATGGACATCCGTGCATTGTCTTTGAGTAATCCTAATATAATATGATCGATATTGTTCATTTTGATATTTACTATTAGCAAATTGATAAAAAATAATTCATTTTAATCATTATAACGAATTTTGTGAATCAATTTGATTCTTAATAATAATCTTATACAAAACCCCAAGCATTTTTGATTCAGTGAAAAGAAGCACAATGCCGATTAGGGAGGATGGGGTAGGACGCCCTGAAAAAAAGGGAATCTGTGAATAACAGGGACAAATGATTAATTAAGGAATAGATGATGTCTTTATCATATGCGGCTCAAAACGGTAGTGCTTGGCAAACCTTTCTCACTCAAGTTGATCGGGTAGCTCCTTATCTGGATGCCGACCTCAGCAACTTTATCAACACACTGAAAACCCCAAAACGTACCTTGATTGTTGATGTTCCAATCGTGATGGACGATGGTTCAATCCGTCATTTTGAAGGCTATCGTGTACAGCACAATTTGTCACGTGGGCCGGGTAAAGGCGGTATTCGTTATCACCAAGATGTTGAATTAAATGAAGTCATGGCATTGTCTGCATGGATGACCATTAAAACTGCCGTTTTAAATCTGCCATTCGGTGGCGCGAAAGGCGGTATCCGTGTGAATCCAAAAGAATTGTCGACACGTGAACTCGAGCGTTTAACCCGCCGTTTTACCAGTGAAATCAGCCCAATTATCGGTCCACAAATTGATATTCCTGCGCCAGATGTCGGTACCAATGCCAACATTATGGGCTGGATGATGGACACTTATTCAAGTATCAAAGGCCATACGGTTACAGGTGTGGTTACAGGAAAACCAGTTCATTTAGGCGGTTCGCTGGGCCGTGTTCGTGCCACAGGCCGCGGTGTATTCGTAACCGGTATGCAGGTGGCAGAACGCATCAAGTTACCGGTTGAAGGCAGTAAAGTGGCTGTGCAAGGCTTTGGTAACGTAGGTAATGAAGCGGCTTATCTGTTCAGTCATGCCGGCGCAAAAATTGTTACGGTACAAGACCATACCGGCACCATCTTCAATGCAGAAGGCTTGGATGTGAAAGCCCTGCAAAAACATGTGGTGGAAACGGGTGGCGTAAAGGGCTTTGCCGATTCAACTGTGATTTCGGATGAAGAATTCTGGACAGTTGATATGGATATTCTAATTCCAGCAGCATTGGAAGGCCAGATCACGGTTGAACGTGCACAAAAACTCAAAGCCAAAATCGTGCTTGAAGGCGCCAATGGTCCGACTTATCCAGAAGCCGATGATGTTTTCGTGAGCCGTAATATTACCGTTGTTCCAGATGTAATCTGTAATGCGGGTGGTGTAACCGTCAGTTATTTTGAATGGGTTCAGGATATGGCGAGCTACTTCTGGAGCGAAGACGAGATCAATGAACGTCTGGACAAATTAATGATCCAGGCCATTGCGGATGTCTGGAATACCGCCGCACAGAAAGAATGCAGCTTGCGTACCGCAGCTTATATTCTGGCGTGTGAACGTATTCTGAAAGCACGTAAAGAACGCGGGATTTTTCCGGGCTAATCAGTCCCTCAAACAATAAGCGTAAAGGGCTTGTTGAGCATTCAACAGGCCTGAAGATTAAAACAGGAAGTGAGTAAATAAAATGAGCGAAGTCGCAATTACACGTAGCAATTTTAATGATTGGATGGTGCCAGTTTTTGCCCCGGCAAATTTCATTTTAGTACGTGGTGAAGGTTCTCGTCTTTGGGATCAAAACGATAAAGAATATATTGATTTCGCAGGCGGGATCGCGGTAAACGCTTTGGGTCATGCACATCCTGTGGCAGTAAATGCCTTAACTGAACAAGCGCAAAAGTTGTGGCATATTGGCAATGGTTATACCAACGAGCCAGTGTTACGCCTTGCAAAGCAACTGGTTGACAGTACCTTTGCCGACAAAGTCTTTTTCTGTAACTCAGGTGCAGAAGCCAATGAAGCGGCGTTGAAGCTGGCACGTAAAGTTGGTTTGCTCAGCGGTAATGCAAACAAGAACCAGATTGTTGCGTTTAAAAACGCCTTCCACGGTCGTACTTTATTTACCGTAACGGCGGGTGGTCAGCCAAAATATTCTCAAGACTTTGCACCATTACCAGGTGGTATTGAACATACGGCATTTAATGACCTTGAAGCAGCCAAAGCCGCGATCACTGAAAATACCTGTGCCGTGATTGTTGAACCGATTCAGGGTGAAGGTGGTGTGCTACCAGCAGATATCGAATTCCTGAAAGGCTTACGCGCGCTATGTGATGAAAAAGGTGCGGTACTGATTTTTGATGAAGTACAAACCGGTGTCGGCCGTACCGGTTCGCTTTATGCTTATATGAATACGGGCGTAACGCCTGACATTTTGACCACAGCAAAAGCATTGGGCGGTGGTTTCCCGATTGGTGCCATGATCACTACAGATCATTATGCCAACATGTATGCCGTGGGTGATCACGGTACCACCTATGGCGGCAACCCATTGGCCTGTGCGGTGGCGGGTGCGGTATTTGAATTTATCAATACACCAGAAGTGTTAGAAGGCGTAAAACAACGTCATCAATATTTCATTGAAGCCTTAAATAAAATCAATGCGCAATATGGCCTGTTCAAAGAGATTCGCGGTCAAGGTTTATTAATTGGCTGCGTGCTGAAAGATGAACATGCCGGTAAAGCCAAAAATATTGTGACCTTAGCGGGTGAAGAAGGTTTATTGGCTTTGGTTGCAGGGGCTGATGTGGTTCGTTTCACACCATCATTGATCATTCCTCAACAGGATATTGATGAAGGTCTAAACCGTTTTGTTCGTGCATTAGCACGCCTCTAAGTCTGCTGTGAGCATCTAACCATGATGATTGTTAGACATGCAGCGCATCGGGACTTAGATGATATTTATCGTTTAGCGCAACGAGCGGGGGAGTCAGGCATTGGCCTGACCTCCTTACCACAAAATAGAGACATTCTGGCTGAACGTATTACACGCACCACGCGTACTTTAGCGGGTCTGACCGAAAAGTGTGAGGCAAGTTATCTATTTGTACTGGAAGACACCAGCATTCGCAAAATTGTGGGTGTGAGTGCAATTGAAGTTGCAGTCGGGCTCAATGAACCCTTTTACAACTTTCGTGTGGCAAAACAGGTGCATGCGTCTAAAGCCTTAAATGTGTATAAGACCCTGGATACATTGTTTTTAAGCAATGACCATACGGGTTGCAGTGAACTCTGCACCTTATTCCTTGATCCTGAATATCGTAAAAACCAGAACGGTAAATTTTTATCCAAGGTCCGTTTTCTGTTTATTGCAGCTTTCCGTTCTTTTTTTGAAGAGCGACTGATTGCAGAAATGCGTGGTTTTTCCGACCAGAATGGGCGGTCACCCTTTTGGGATTCACTCGGCTATCTGTTTTTCAATATGGATTTTGCCGCAGCGGATTATCTCAGCGGTGTCGGGCAAAAAGCCTTTATCGCGGAGTTGATGCCGAGATTTCCAGTCTATGTTGACTTGTTGTCTTCAGAGGCACGTGAGGTGATTGCAGAAGTGCATCCACATACGCTGCCAGCAGCCAAAGTGTTGATGTCTGAAGGTCTGAAATATCAGGGTCATGTCGATATTTTTGATGCGGGGCCCACACTGGAAGCCAATACGGCCGAGTTACGGGCGGTGAAAGAAAGTCGGTTGCTTAAAGTCAGACTCACTGAGCAGGTCGAAAGTACCGAGACGCATTTTCTGGTTGCCAATGACCAATATAAAGATTACGCCGTGCTGCTGATCAATAACAAAGTCGATGACAGCGAGACTTTGCATTTAACTGCAGCACAAGCACAGGCACTGAATATTGCTGAACACGATGAAGTACGGGTTTTAGCATTAGAAAAAATGGAGAACAACTAATGTCACAAGGTGCATTATTAATTGATGGTGCTTGGGTACAAGGACAAGGAACCGCATTTCAAAAAACCAATCCGGTCAGCAATCAGCAAATTTGGTCGGGGCATGAAGCCAGTCAGGCCGATGTCGAACAGGCATGCCATGCCGCACGTCAGGCATTTCCAGCTTGGGCACGCTTAGCACTAGAAGAACGTATTGCAATTATTGAGCGCTTTGCGGGCTTATTGGAACAAAATAAAACCCAGTTGGCTGAAGTGATTAGTCAGGAAACCAGCAAACCGCTTTGGGAAACCTTGACTGAAGTACAGTCGATGATCGGTAAAGTGGCGATTTCGATTCGTGCTTATCATCAACGTACAGGATTCAGCGAAACTGAAATGCCAGATGGCGTGGCGTCATTACGTCATCGTCCTCATGGTGTTCTAGCTGTATTTGGTCCCTATAACTTCCCGGGTCACTTACCGAATGGCCATATTGTTCCTGCATTGATTGCGGGTAATACCGTGGTATTTAAGCCAAGTGAACTCACGCCTTGGACTGCGGAAGAAACTGCAAAATTATGGCAACAGGCCGGTTTACCCAAAGGTGTACTGAATATCGTACAAGGCGGACGCAGCACCGGTGAAGCACTTGCTGCGGCTGAACAGATTGACGGTTTGCTGTTCACGGGCAGTGCCAATACGGGTTATCACTTGCATAAACAAATGGCGGGTGCGCCTGAAAAAATTCTCGCCTTGGAAATGGGCGGCAATAATGCCCTGATCATTGATGAAGCAACCGATATTGATGCGGTGGTGAATTTAGCTATCCAGTCTGCTTTCGTTTCTGCGGGACAACGTTGTACCTGTGCACGCCGTATTATCGTTAAACAGGGTGCCAATGGGGATGCCTTCATACAACGTTTTGTTGAAGTCGCTAAAAACCTGGTGGTTGGGGAATGGAATGCAGAACCACAACCGTTTATGGGCGGTGTCATCTCTGCACATGCCGCGGAACAGATGTTGGCAGCACAAAGCAAACTGATTGCTTTGGGTGCAAAAGCATTGTTGGAAATGACGCGTCCACAAGCAGACAGTTCATTGCTTACGGCGGGTATTTTAGACCTTACCCAAGTGACCGATATCCCTGATGAGGAATACTTTGGTCCATTGACCACGATTTATCGTTATCACGGTTTTGATGAAGCCTTAAATATTGCCAATAACACCCGCTTTGGTTTGGCCGTGGGTCTGGTGTCACCTGACCGTGATTTATTTGATCGTGTATTGATTGAAGCACGGGCAGGGATTGTGAACTGGAACAAGCCATTAACAGGTGCATCAAGTGCGGCACCATTTGGTGGGGTGGGCGCATCGGGTAATCACCGTGCCAGTGCCTTCTATGCAGCGGACTATAGTGCATGGCCAATGGCATCACTGGAAAGTGACAGCGTTACTTTACCTTCAAAATTATCACCGGGCATTGTGCTTTAAGTCGGCTTGTATCGGGACACAGGGAGAAAAAAATGTCAGGTTATGAAATTAATTTTGATGGTTTAGTGGGACCGACCCATCATTATGCGGGTTTATCGTATGGTAATGTCGCATCGACTAAAAACCGGAATAATGCATCCAATCCGAAATTGGCTGCAAAGCAAGGCTTGAAGAAAATGAAAGCGCTTGCGGATTTGGGACTCAAGCAAGGCGTGTTTGCCCCACAAGAGCGTCCGCATGTGCCAACGCTGCGCCGGTTGGGTTTTACCGGCAGTGATATTGACGTGATTACCCAAGCCATGCGCACTGCGCCAGCATTGTTATCATCGCTCAGTTCAGCATCATCGATGTGGACGGCGAATTCATGTACGGTGTCGCCATCGGCAGATAGCGCGGATGGTCGCATGCATTTTACTGCGGCAAACTTGAATAATAAGTTCCATCGATCAATTGAGCATCATACGACCACACGTATTCTGCAAGCAATGTTCAACAATGATGTATATTTCGCGCATCATGAAGCATTGCCTGAAGCAGCACTGTTCGGTGATGAAGGTGCAGCCAATCATAACCGCCTTGGTGGTGCTTATGATCAGGCCGGTGTACAGGTCTTTGTTTATGGTCAGCAACAGCTCGGTGGAACCGTTGCACCGCAGAAATTCCCTGCACGTCAAACCCGTGAGGCGAGTGAAGCGATTGCGCGTTTACATCGTCTAGATGCGAAACGCACGGTGTTCATTCAGCAAAACCCAGATGTGATTGATCAAGGCGTATTCCATAACGATGTGATTGCGGTGAGTAATCAACAGGTCTTGTTCCATCATCAGCAGGCCTTTTTAAATCAGGCAGATGCCTTGCATGAAATCCGTGAAAAAATGGCGGGGATCGGGCAAGACTTTATCTCGATTGAAGTGCCGGAAAATAGGGTGAGTGTGGATGATGCAGTATCGACTTACTTGTTCAATAGCCAGATTCTGACCCGTGCAGATGGTGGCATGAGCATTGTGGTACCCGAAGAATCACGCCAGAACAAAGCCGTGTGGGACTATTTGAGTGACATGATTCAAATGGGTACGCCTATTGATGACATCAAGGTGTTTGATTTGCGTGAAAGTATGCGTAATGGCGGTGGCCCTGCATGTTTGCGTTTGCGTGTGGCGGTGAATGACGCGGAACTTGCTGCGGTGAATCCAAACCTGTTTATGAATGATGCATTGTTCAAAACCCTGAATCAGTGGGTCGATCAGCATTATCGTGACGAGTTAACCCAGGATGATTTGGCCGATCCAAATTTATTGATCGAGAGTCGTACTGCACTGGATGAACTCACCAAGATTCTGGGTTTAGGTTCGGTTTATCACTTCCAGAGATAAATATTTAATAACGGCTTTTAAGGATGAAAGTACATGGTTGATCTACTCGCATTGACTTTGGCGCAACAGCCACCTGAGCAAACACAAGGTGAAACGGCTGGATTTTCATGGCAATGGCTTGGTGAAGGGCTATTGCAATGTACGCCAAAAACGGCTTATCGAAAAACCATCGTACTTTCTGCCGGTATTCATGGCAATGAAACTGCACCGATCGAACTGCTGGCACAGATCATTCAGGATGTGTTTGCCGGTCAGCTGGCTTTGGCGGTTCGTGTGCTTTTCGTATTGGGCAATCCGGCTGCAATCCGACAAGGGGTTCGTTATCTTGAAAATGATATGAATCGCATGTTCTGCGGTGGATATCAGAATTTAACTCAGGATCAGGAAACTGGACGTGCTGCACAATTGGAGCAGGCGGTAGCAGCATTCTTTGAACAGGATCAACTTGCTACGCAACGTTATCACTATGATTTGCATACCGCTATTCGCGCTTCGTTATTGCCCGTATTTGCCTTATTTCCGTATCAGACACAGCCTTATGATGACTTCCTGATTCAAAGCTTAAATGCTGCGAATCTGGATGCTTTGGTCTATCACAATGCGGCTGGAAAAACCTTCACCCATTTCAGCACTGAACGTTTTCAGGCCGCCAGCAGTACTTTGGAATTAGGCAAGGCCAAGCCATTTGGTGAAAATAATCTGGCCGAATTTGCCAGTACTGACCAGATGCTGCGTGCTGTACTTGCAGAGCAGCCTTTACCGGTCAGACAAAAATCCGCCGTTCGCCAGTTTAAGGTGGTGGATTCCATTTTAAAGCAAAGTGAAGATTTTCAGCTGAATCTGAGCGCGGATGCGCCGAATTTTTCTACCTTCCAGCAAGGTGAAGAGATTGCAACACAGCAAGCCGGGGCCTATATTGCGCATGATCAGCAAGTCTGGATTTTATTCCCGAACCCGAATGTGAAAACAGGGCTTCGGGCTGGGTTGATATTAAAAGAAATCAAATAAGACCTCGCCAGTGCAGTGGCTAGATGCCGTTATGGAATAGTAATACATGGAGTTTGAATATGGATGTTCAGTAGAACAAAACGCCTCAAGCAATATCATCTAGATATTCGTTTTTATGAATCAAAAGCAAGGACAGGTTGTCATAAGAATACAGTTGGAGTGACCATGTATGAGTAACAATAACGAAAAGACATTTCCATCAGGCCAGGCCCTGAGTGGACAATATGTACCACAGCAGGATGTCGCCAGTTTAGCGGGGTCTTCTAGCGCAGAGATTGAAGTCGGCAAACCATTGAAACGTGCCATGACCAAGCGTCATCTGGTGATGATTTCATTGGGTGGTGCAATCGGAACCGGATTATTTTTAGGCTCGGGTGACGTGATTTCTCAGGCGGGTCCCGTGGGCGCGATTTTTTCTTACCTGCTGGGTGGCGTGATTGCTTACATGGTGATGCTGTGTTTGGGCGAGTTGGCGGTACAGATGCCGGTTTCAGGTTCGTTTGGTGAGTATGCCAGAACCTATATTGGCCCAGGAACGGGCTATATGATTACCTGGTTGTACTGGCTGACCTGGACGGCAACGCTAGGCACCGAATTTACCGCTGCGGCCTTACTGATGCAGGAGTGGTTTCCTTCTATTTCCATGTGGACGTGGACCTTATTATTTGCAGGGCTGGTATTTACCCTGAATGTCAGCTCTACGCGGCTATTTGCGGAATCCGAATTCTGGTTATCTTTGGTCAAGGTCTTGACCATTATCTGTTTTATTGGCTTGGGCTTAGCGGCAATTTTTGGCCTGATTTCCTATCATGGGCATGAGTCAGCACCCTTGTTTAGTAAATTGACCGAACATGGCTGGTTCCCGAATGGGATTTTCCCGATTTTTGCGACCATGCTGATTGTAAATTTTGCCTTCTCAGGCACGGAACTGATCGGCGTTGCGGCAGGTGAGGCAGAAGAGCCAGCCAAAACCGTACCAAAAGCCATCAATGCGGCCATCTGGCGTTTATTGATTTTCTTTGTCGGAACCATTGTGGTGATCTGTGCATTATTGCCTTATGAAATGGCAGGCTTAAATGCCAACAGCGTCAGCAATAGCCCATTTGTTACGGTCTTTAACTACATCGGCATTCCATATGCAGAAGACATTATCCGCTTTGTGATCATTACTGCGCTTTTATCGGCTGCAAACTCGGGGTTATTTGCAGCTTCACGCATGATGTGGTCATTGTCTGCCAAGAATCAGTTGCCAAAAGTATTTTCAAAACTGACCCGTTCAGGCACACCGATTATTGCGATTATTGTCACCATGTTTGGCGCAATTCCAGGTTTATTGTCAGAACATTTTGCCCCTGAAACGATTTTCAAGAACTTACTTGGTGTTGCTGCTTTCACCATGGTGGTGGTGTGGATTTCGATTTGTGTGTGTCAATTTAACTTCCGCAGACAATGGATCAAATCAGGTAAAACCGTCAAGGACCTGAAGTTTGCTGCACCGTTGTTTCCGTTAACTCCGATTTTGGGCGGTTTATTCTGTGTGATCACCTGTATCAGTATGGTGACAGATCCTTCGATGCAGGTCGGTTTTGTCTGCTGTATCCTGTTCATTATTGCCTGTTATGCCAGCTACAATATTTTTTATAAAAACAAAATCAATTAAGTTATAAGTTTCATCTAAAAATTATATTATCGACGGAGAGCTGCTAGATATTTTCTAGTGTCTCTCCGTTTTTTATGGATCAACGTTTTGAAATGCAGTCAGTCACGCTTCGATCTGCTGATTGGATTTAATAAACAATTTAATTGCTGATATGTTTATATATTGTGTAACAATGATCGCCTGTGGTTGTGATTGTTAAAAGAAAAGGTATAACTGGTATACGTTTAAACACGAAAGAATTTTTACAATGGGCAGGGCATTATGGCGAATAAAAATAATCAGCCCTTAGCAATCGGTCAGCAGGTCAGACTGTCTGAACTGGCAGGTTGTGAAGAATGTGATGCGATTTACCGCAGGGTTGAGCTTTCATCTGGTGAACGGGCTTACTGTACCTGTTGCGGTGCAGAATTGTACCGTAGAGGTCAGTCCTTTTCCGCGCTACTGGCTTTAGTGATTACGGCATTAATCGTGTTTGTGATTGCCAATAGTTTTCCTATCGTGATTGTGGAGCTGCAAGGCAATATTTCACAAACGACCCTGATTGGTGCAGCATGGACCATGTTTCATATCGATCGGGCGCTGGTCGGGATATTGATCCTGATCACCACCTTTATTGTGCCTTTGGTCGAGCTATTATTGCTGAGTTATGTGCTGTCTTGCATTAGTCTATTTCGGCGTCGACCAAAATATTTAACCTCAGCACTCCGAATGCTGTTTTTATTCCGGACCTGGGGCATGGTTGAGGTGTTTCTCATCGGTGTGTTGGTCACTTTGGTCAAACTGGTGGGGATGGTGACCGTGATTCCAGGGGTAGCGCTGTGGGCATTTACCTTATTAAGTGTACTGTTGGTCTATATTGCTTCGGTTAAGATCAAGGATCTCTGGGACGAAGTGGATCGGAGTCTTGGATGAATAACAACAACGAAGATGAAATTGGAATGATGGCGCCTCATCTTGCTGCCGCTGATTTAAAAGTTAAAAACTATCTCAGGGCAAAAGATGCTGGCTTGATCCAGTGCCATTGCTGTGGATTACTCAACGCTGCTGCGAATAAAGAGGTGGCACAAGATCATCTACATTGTTGCAGATGTAACAGTCGCTTGCATGTACGTAAGCCACAAAGTTTAAATCGTACCTTCGCTTTGGTGATCGCAGCTGCTATTTTATATATTCCAGCCAATGTAATGCCGATGACCGTCACAGATTCATTATTGGGCCGTCAGCAAGACACCATTATCAGTGGGGTCATTTACTTTTGGCAAAATGGCGATTATCTGGTGTCTGTGGTCATTTTCATGGCCAGTATCTTTATCCCGATTTTAAAATTACTGATTCTGGTTTTTTTACTGGTTGCCGTTTCTATGCAGTCTTCGGCAAAACTGCATTTTTCACCTGAACATTGCGCATTGCTGTACCGGATTGTTGAGTTTATTGGACGCTGGTCCATGATTGATGTATTTGTGGTGGCATTATTGACTGCCCTGATCCAGATCCAGTCGCTTGCCACCATTCTGGCTGGGCCGGGTGCTGTGGCTTTTGGGGCGGTGGTGGTACTCACCATGTTTGCTTCCATGAGTTTCGATCCACGGATTATCTGGGATAATTATTTCAAGGCAAATGCGGTGCATGATCCACTGGCTGAGCATTTAAAAACAAGCACGCTTCAACAACTGAAAAGTTAAAACTGTAAAACCCTGTTTTTGACCCATAAAAGAACGATCACTATGTCAGAAAATACACACAATAGCCAAGATTCTGAACAGAACCTGACCGAGTTAACTCAACAGGATCCGGTTCTCGCGGAACCTGAAAAAAAGAAAGGCCGCTGGAGACCTGCGCTGATCTGGCTGGTTCCTTTTATCGCCCTGTTAATCGCGCTTTCACTTGCTGCCAAAGCGGTGCTGGATACTGGCCCAACCATTCAAGTGTCATTTCGTACAGCTGAAGGTTTAGTTGCTGGGAAAACCACGGTGCGCTATAAACAGGTGGATATTGGCCTGGTGCGCCAGATTGATTTGTCTGATGATCGTTCCCATGTCATTGCCAAAATTGAGCTACGCAAAGATGCCAGTAATTTTGCGGCCAAAGATTCACGTTTCTGGGTGGTACGACCGCGTATTGGCACAGGTGGAATTTCCGGCATTGATACCTTGCTTTCGGGTGCCTATATTGGTGTGGATGGCGGCAAGGCTGAAGAAAAGCAGGAAAATTTTATCGGACTTGAGGTGCCTCCAGTAGTGTCCTCAGATATTCCCGGGAAAGTCTTTTTCTTGAAAGCACAGGATTTAGGTTCGCTGGATATTGGGGTGCCGATCTACTACCGCAGAATTAATGTCGGGCAAATTACCGCATATAAGCTGGCGAATGATGGCAAAAGCGTAGAACTGCAAACATTTATTCAATCGCCTTATGATAAGTTCGTGACTACCGATGCACGGTTCTGGCAAGCCAGTGGGGTCGATGTCACCCTGAATGCTTCAGGCTTTAATTTAGACACGCAATCTCTTGCCAGCATTGTGGCGGGCGGTATTGCATTTGGCTATCCAGAGAACTCTACAGGTGCAATTGCGCCGAATCACAGCTATTTTAGTTTGTCGGACTCCCGAAAAGAGGCGATGAAAGAACCGGATGGTAAACCGCGCCCGATTATCATGTATTTTGATCACTCGTTACGTGGCTTAAGTGCTGACGCGCCGATTGATTTCATGGGTATTGAAATAGGCAATGTCAAAGCCATCAATGTGGAGTTTGACCAGAATTATACCCAGTTGCGTATGCGCGTGGATGCGGTGATTTATCCATCACGTTTGGCGCATGGTAAAGAACTTGATCCGGATGGTGAAATTTTCAGGAAATTCATTGCAAAAGGCTGGCGTGCTCAAATGCGTACCGGCAATCTGTTAACGGGTCAAAACTATATTGCATTTGATAAATTTCCAAAAGCCAAGCCTGCTGCATTAATCATGCGTCCAGATGGGCGGGCCGAGGTGCCCACCACTGCGACAGAGCTGAGTGGATTACAGGCACAAGTGTCACAGATTGCCGATAAGGTGAGTAAGTTCCCGCTTGAAGAGATTGGCCAGGATGTGCGTAAAACCTTAAACAATATGAATACCACCATCGAATCAACTGACAAGCTGGTAAAACAGCTGGATGGCAAAGTGGCCCCTGGTTTACAGGCCACCCTGAATGATGTGCGTAAAACCATGCAATCCAGTGAATCGATCCTATCCAGTGATGCACCGATGCAACAGGACGTGCGTAAGGCATTACAGCAAATGACCAGAGCAGCTGCTTCCTTGCAATTAATGGCCGATTATATTGAACAACATCCTGAATCGCTGATTCGCGGGAAAAAAGCAGAGAGCAATAAATAATGATGACACTATCTAAACAAGCATTCACTGCTCAAAAGATGATACGTGGTGCGGGCATTGTTGCTGCGACTTTATTGATTGCTGCATGTTCTGGATCACCTACGCCGAATTATTATACCTTGGCCAATAAAGTCACGCCTTTGCCGAGTTCCAAAGTGAAGGTGATTGAAGTCTTGCCTGTAGGCTTACCGGATCGAATCAATCGCGCACCGCTGGTGATACAGGAAATCAATGGCCGTTCAAATATTCTGGATAATGAGCGCTGGACCTCAACCTTAGCGGCCGAGCTCAGAGACAATTTATCGGCAGGCTTACAGCAAAAGCTTGGCGCGGTGGATCGCTATAACAGCGGCATGATCGGTGGAAAGGTATCTTATCGTGTGGCAACCGACTTTTCCCATTTTGATATTGTGAATACTACTTCTGCCAACACCAAGAATGTTGAAGTTTCGGTGGCATGGATTATTAAACGTAACGATCCGAATATCACCATCGATCAAAATTCTACCCAGAATCAGCAGTTGGCTTGCCGCATGACATTCAGCCAGCCTGTCAGCGCCAGCAATAACCAGATTGCACCGATTGTAAGCACGGCAAGTACGTCACTGGGTCGTGTGATTGATGCCATGGCTGTTTCGATTGCGGCATTGGATAGCAAAGCACCCGTCAGCGTAGCAGGGGCGGTGTGTTCTTAAACTACCCGGAAAAATGCATCCAGGTGGCAGTGATCTAAGAAAAATGATTGCTGCTCAAGCGCATCCATAATTTTACAGGAGGATGGGTATTATTTTATACAATACCCATCTGAGCGCTGAGGCAGGGTTAAGATCGCTGTATCTGATAAATAAAGGCATCAGACAATATGTGCGCTGGTGCCTTTTCTATGACTTTTTCGCGTAGACGGCGCTGTAATGGTTTAATGCGCGGTCGAGGCTGGTTTTGATTTAAAACAGGCCAGGCAAACAACAATAAAAGCCAATAACAGGAATGATGCTCCGAATCGGCTTAAATCCAGACCGCCGTGGTTCAGCGGCTTATCGAGAAAATCACCCAGCACAGCGCCGAGAGGTCGGGTTAAAACAAAAGCTGACCAGAACAGAAAGGTTTTGGAAATTTTAGTCCAGTAATAGCCACCCACCAACAGTAACAGTAATGAACCGAAGATCAATGCTGCCGCTGTATAACCGAGACCTTGGGTATCAGCAGTCCAGTCACCAAGCGCTGTCCCTAGTGTTTGAGAGAACATAATGGTGACCCAGTAAAAGGCCTCGGTCTTTGCGGACTGAACACTGTTTACTGCAATATTTCCACAATGCCAGTACCAGACAGCGAGCGTGCTGATTAATAAGGTGAACAGGATGAGACTTCCACCAAGATAACCGATACCTAAGGAGCGATCGACAAAATCGGCAATCGTGGTTCCTAGGGTTGTGGTTGAAATAATGGTTGCCCAATATAACCACGGTTTATATTGTTTCGCTTTTATCTGCAATGAAACAAGCGCAATAAAAATAACAGTGAAAATACAAGAGCTGAGGATATAACCTAAATTCATCGACATCGATAAAGCATCGCCAGCCGTTTCTCCAAGCGTCGTCGCTGCAATTTTTACAATCCAGAAGAGCAGGGTCAGCTCAGGTACTTTACTGAGCGTTTCAGATATCATCTTTGGATTATTCATAAGGTATTCCAAATTGTATTTAGATAAAATTTAAGCGTCTTTTATTAATAAAGACTTAAATAAAATTTATAATTTACTTATGCATTCATAGAAAAAATTAATTTTGTTTTAAGCTACTTTTTTTATTGTGCCGCTATCAAATCATCATGGATCGATTGGCAATGTCAATTGAAGATGTCAATATTGCTTTGTTTCAGTGGGTTAATGCAGCTGCAACTCAAAATTCATTTTTGGATAAAATCGCTATATTTGCTTCGCATAATCTGATTGGCGGTTTATTCGGATTTCTGATTGTTTCTGTCGTGTTTAAGGATAAAAAATACAGAACGCAATTTATAAAGACCTTAATGTTCATATTGGTCGCCTTGCTATTTAGCCAAGTGATCCATGCTTTGTATTATCATCCTCGTCCATTTGCGATGGGGCTAGGACATACGCTGGTCGGGCATGGTTCAACCTCATCGTTCCCGAGTATGCACACACTTACCGTGGCGACGATTGCCTTTTCTTATCTGTTGTCTGGCTTTAGAAAAATTGCAACTGTCGGGTTATTCCTGGGGATTATTGTGGGCTGGTCCAGAGTGTATGTCGGTGTGCATTTTCCTTTTGATATCGCCGCTTCATTTATTTTTGCCTTTATAATCGTTTCGGTTACTGATTATATTTATGAGCTATGCAAAGCAAAATTGAGCAGAATCGTATCTATTCCGGTATTTGGTGAAAATATAATTTAAATCATATGATTAAAGACTTATGGTGATTTTGGTTTGAAACAAAGACAGATAGGCATGTAGATAATCTGTCTGGATACGTTAATCACTATGAATCACCTGTTCGCGCTGTTAATTGACCTTCAGCAATCAGTTGATCTGCCATTTCCTTGGTTTTCTTTAAACCTGGCATACGATATTCGGTATGACCATAATCCTGAATTGATTTCCAGCGACCGCCCCAGGTCAGGCCAACCGATTCGGCAACCTGGCCATAGAGTTGATAACCCCGCATTGCCCACGGGTCCCGTTCACTAATCACCACTTTACCATTGCGTTTAAAGGCAACATCCGCAGCCAGACCAAACTGGTGGTAACTTTGATAGCCTTTTGCACGCGTGGTATTCGGGTTGCCTGCCAGCATGTTTTGACGATTCGGACTACGATAACCTTCGAGTAAGACCAGTTCATAGCCATGCTGTTCTTTCATGATTTTAAAGACCATGAGTAAACGCTGTTTATAACGTGGATTAATTTTATCCCATTTACGATCCACCATTGATGAATCCAGACTGCCATGAGAATGGGTTAGCGGCACTTCAATTTGTGACGCGTCAATGCTCGGATCAGTCGTATGTTGAGCCTGATAGGCCTGTTCTAAACGAGTTGCCTCTACAATCGCATCTTGAATCAGGGTCTCGTCCACATCTGGTGGAGGGCTCAGCATTTCGCCATTCAAGAGGGCATAGACCTGGGGATCAGTTTCCTTTAAATATTCAGCTTCAATCCGTGTGGAACTGATCGGACGGGTAAAGGCAAAAATCAGAATGCTGGCAAATAAAAAGAAACCTGCGATCAGGATCCACCATTGTTGCAAATGCCAATGCGACTGTAATTTTTCCGGAGAGGCTGCCTGATGCATATGCTCTGCAAATTGCATGGCATTGGCGATTTTCTTTTTCCCGCTTGGGAGTAGCGATTGTAAAAGCTGCGTACATTTGTAACGCAGCTCATAGGACATCAGTAAAGTCAGCCCAATTGCAACCCCGACAAAGCAGAGAAAAATAAACCAGATCATCTGTTATTTGAGTTCATTGACAGCAAAAGGCTTCTGGGTGACTTTAATCTGCACGGTGGCATCAGGTGCTTCGGCTTCAGGTTCTTTTGCTGGTACAACTTTCGCGGGTTGAGCAGCGGGTTTAACCACTTTGGCTGGTACTGCTTCACTTTTTGCAACGGGTGCTTTTGCTGGAGCTGCCGGTTGAGCTGCTCTGACATGCGGTTCGTTGGCAAAAGGTGAGGCATGTTGCGCTGTTTGGGCCGGTGCAGCCGCTGGTGGTGGCGTGCGCTGGAAGAACTTGTTCAGGTCATTGCTGCCTGGCTGGGTAAAGTTACTGTCTTCTTCTGACTCAGTCGATTCATATTGAACAGGAGCAGCGGCTTCAGTTACCTGAGTGGTCTGTTTGGCGCCAGGAAGTACTGTGGTATTTTCTTCTACAACCTGAGTCGGTTCAACATATTCACTGGATGATCCTGTTCCGGTGGACAACATGAAGAAAAACAATGTAGTTAAAATAATCCCCGAAATAAATCCGATCAGTAAATAGATCACAGGAGATAACGTTTTTTTCTTATTTGTCTGTAAGATGCGTAAAGAGGTGGTTCTTTCCTGACTCATACTTCAATCAACTAAGGCAAATGGATAGTAATATGTGCTTCTTCCGCTGGCGCTGAAATCACATTTTGATAAGGTGTTAAAGCATTATGATTTTGTTTATTCAGCATAAACTTTAACCCTGCAAAGGCGAGCGCTGCGAATAACAATAAGAAAATCAGGATCCAGAAAAATGGCAGCTCATGATGAATAATATGCTTGATCTGGTCAGGAATCGCGGCAAACGGAGAGAACGCGGCTTTCTTGCCTTTGAGATAATCAATTTCATCACCGACACGTGCCACCAGATGATTGAGGCTTTCCACCGATTCGAGACGATATTTACCTTGGAAGCCTAGCAGTAAGCAGTAATGAAACACTTCAAGCGAGGCCAGACGTTCTTTGCCGCGGCTACGGAGCTGTTCCAGAATTTCAAAAAAGCGATAACCGGCCAACTGAGAGCCAAATAAGCTCAATTGTAACGGGCTGATGAGCCAGCTATTTTGCAAGTTAAAGTAAGCTGCATCCTGCTGCGTGGCAATGGTTTCATCAATCAAGGCACAAAATGCATATTTCGCATCATGAATATCCTCTGCAGAAAATTGCAAACGCTTCGCCTGTTGCTCAAAACGGTTGAGTAAATCCAGAATTTTTTCACGGAAATCACCCGGATTTGAGGGGATATAACGGTTACGAAGCAAGAACACCAAATAAAATCCATCGTGTAACAGATCGATCAGATTTGTTGCTTGGACCTTATTCTGTGGCTGGTCAGTACTAGGTAAGCCTGAACCGATTTTGCCATCATCAAATAAAGAAGGAATACCCGCTGGATGTTGAGTCATTGTGATTCTCTTAACTATTCATTACAGCAATGAGTTCAATACTAATATCTTGGAAACCAGCTGGTACATAGACACAGATGGATTCTGACTCAAGCATACGTTGATAGAGTTCATGATGCGGTTCAATTTCAAAGTAACTCACACCTGAACGCACTGGAATTGCGGTTGGGACTTGCATTAAATGATGCAGTGGAACTGCAGGCAGGGCTGCAATCACACGTTGCTCAACGTCAATGGTACTGCCCACTTTAAAGCGTAACGGCACGATCTGGATCAGTTCATGGGTTTGCATCATACTGCTCGAAACCGCAATATAAAGACGTGTATCACGGGTAATCTTGTCAGACTCAAGGCTGCCGACCCAGTAGGATGGACGTGTTTCTTTCAAGGCAATACTGAAATAACGGCTTGAAATAATGGTATCCAGCAAATCTCTCAGAATAACATCGAGTTGCTGGAAACTGTCCTGTAGCTGATGATGCTTGTAATGCGGTAAATGGTCGACATCATAAGCGGTTGAGAAGGTTAGCAGGGAACCAGTCAAACGCAATAATTCAGAGAATAAACGTTCTGGATGAATTTGCGGATAATGCAGTAAATGATTCAATCCTGCATAAGCGGTATTCAGGGCATTGATCAACCAGAATGAAACAATATCGCCGGAACGGAACTCGATCAGTTTCTGTTCGTTTTCACGGTTGTTGCTTTGAATGGTTTTAATCTTGGCCTTAATTACATTCAAGGTACGTTTTAAGTTATTGATTAAAGACTCTGATGCAGCCACATGTAAAATCGGTGGAATGAATTTGCTATCCAGCTCGAAAGTCCCCGAGCTTTGGCGTTTTAATCGTCCTACCGCCAGATACAGGAAGCCATCCAGGTTCTGGGTCGGTTGAATATGCGGATCAAGCAGCTTGAATTCAGCACGACGACGCAACAAACTCAGCTCGGCAGGGCTGGCATCGGTAAACAGGTCATGGGTTTCTGACAGATAGTTATGATAACGGCTCGACAGCGAACGGGTTTCATCGGCAATATTTTTCTTATTCGCCTGTAAAATAGGCAGGGCAAGGTAAACAATCATTTCACCTTGCAGATTTAAATCGTCCAGCAACAAGGGTTCTGGTAATAGATCCTGTGCAGGTGCATGGTAGATTTCACCATCCTGCCAGATGATCTCAGCCTCTTCTAAAGCCAGAATATGAGTTGAAAGCTGTACTTCATCAAATTTGAGCTTCTGGACGCCATACGCATGCGGAATTAACGCCCGAACCGTATGGTTCAAGCGTTGCTCGTGGTAGGTGTCCTGAATCTGGAAATGCTGAGGACGTAAAAACAGGCCCTCACCCCAAAGAATTTTCTCTGCTTTAAACATATCGATTTACCAACAATTATTCGTATTCATTCTTTGGTTGCACACCGAGCGTATCTTGCAGCATTTGTAACGGATGCTCATCTTTAATCACTTGGGTTAACCATTCATGTAGTGGCATTTGGCTCCACTTAATGGTTTTTTGCAACATATAGCTCACAGGACTATGCGGTTCATTTTTTTGAAAATAAGTCGCGATTTCCTGTAAAACGCGCATTGCTTGCTCACGATTTTCAACATGCGATTGAACTTGTGGCTGAAAGGTCGGTTGCGCTTGAGCTACAGTCGGCTGAGCGGTCAGATTTTGTGGTGTCGTGGTCATAGCGGTTTCACTGTCAGTCGCCACGGTTTGAGTTACTTGCTCAAACTGTTCTGTTTTATAAATTTTCTTCAGACTAATATGAATATGATCGAGGCTGGAGTCAATTGCAGCAAAGCTTGGTGAATCTAAACCAAGTAAACCATCCAGCACATTTTTCAGGGTCGACCACTGTTGGAAAATCTCACTGAAATGTTGATAATTCTGGCGTTGGAAGGCTTTGTCTGTATTCAGTAAAGCCTGCTCAAACTGCTCTAGCTCACTGGTACTGCCCGCACTTTCATAGTCATCACTCTGTTTACGACGAATATTTTCATGATAAAGAAAATTATCATAGTCGAGTAAATGATAAAAAGGAGCATGATTGATCAGCGGGACTTTTTTAATCAGTAGGGGTAACTGGTTAATTAAACCCTGTAATAATCCAATCCGTTGATCCAGATCATCATCTTCCACTTCTGGATGTAGTGTCAGCCAGTATTGTTCAAGCAAGCGATGACTGAGCTCAAGGCTCTTGGCAATTCCTTCGAAGCCATAGAGATTGGCCCAGGCTTCAGACAGCCAGGTGAGGATACGGATATCTTTACTTTTGCTTTGCAGTAAATCAATTGAGGTGGCTGCAACAAAGTCCCAATCGGCCTGTTTCGGTTCTGTGACCCAATCGCCTTGATCAAGCAGCAGATCATCTTGAGTCCTGGCTTTTTTAATGGCATGGAACTCATTTGAAAAAGAGTAATCTTCACCGCAAGGCGACTGCTCATTAATCGGGTTCAGTAATGGGTTAATATCCATATGTATCACAGTGTTGGCTCAATCTTAAAGTTCAGCTTTCGCTTTTTTGCTGGTACGCTTTTTCGTGGTTTTGGCAACAGGATCAAGCTGATAGATGATTTCATCATCTTTGGTATCAATGTTGATCAGTTTCGGCAATTTATGCTCAGCTAAAGCCACCAGAATTTCTGTCGCAAGTGCTGGTAAAACGGTCGAGTTTAAAATGTTATCTACATTGCGCGCGCCGCTATCAACTTCGGTACAACGACTTAAAATCAGTTCAATTAAATCGTCTGAATATTGAACCTGAGTTGCATATTGTTTTTCAATACGTGCAACAATCTTCCCAAGCTTATGTTTGATGATTCGAACCAGTAAGTCATCATGTAAAGGGAAGTAAGGAACAATGCGCATACGACCAATAAATGCGGGCTTGAACTGTTTATACAAGCTTGGCTTTAAATGCTCGATCAGATCATCCGCATCCGGCCATTCTTCGACAGGCTGATTTAAGCAGGCCTGCATGATGGCGCTAGAACCCGTATTCGAGGTCAGGATAATGGTGGTGTTTTTGAAATCGATGACACGGCCTTCACCATCTTCCAGGGTGCCTTTATCGAAGACCTGATAAAACAGTTCCTGAACGTCGCTATGCGCTTTTTCAATTTCGTCCAGAAGCACAACACTATAAGGGTTACGACGTACCGCTTCAGTTAAAACACCGCCTTGGCCATAACCGACATAACCTGGAGGCGCACCTTTTAAGGATGAAACCGTATGCGCTTCCTGATATTCAGACATATTAATGGTAATGAGATGCTGTTCGCCACCATATAACTCATTGGCCAAGGCAAGGGCAGTTTCCGTTTTACCTACACCACTTGGACCGATCAACATAAATACACCTTGCGGTTTATTTGGATCTTCCAGCTTGGCTTTAGAGGTCTTGATGCCTTTTACCAATTGATTCAATGCATAATCCTGACCCATGACGCGCTCACCGAGCTTATCTTCAAGGCTTAGAATCTGTTTGATTTCATCATTGACCATATTGCCAACCGGAATACCGGTCCAATCAGAAATGATCTCATTGATGATGCGTGCATTGACACGCTCAAAGACCAATGGGGTCTGACCTTGTAACTGAGTCAGTTGATCTCTTAAAGCAGCGACCTGAGTGCTATGTTGTTCCGTCTCATCTTGCTTGCTCAGTTGCTGGATCTGTTTGACCAAATCCAGTTCTTGCTGCCATTTCACTTCAACATCCTGTATTTCTTTATCTAAAGAAGCCAGTTGCTGATTGAGCTCTTCCAGACGTTCATGATGAATCGGGAAGTGCTGATGTTCATTGCTTAAAATCTGCTGTTCTAATTTCAGGTTATGCTGTTGCGCTTTTAACTGGTCGAGCACCACCGGTTGCGCATTTTGGGTTAAGGCAACACGAGCAGCTGCAGTATCGAGTACACTGACGGCCTTATCCGGAAGCTGGCGTCCACTGATATAACGGTGAGAAGCCTGAACAGCAGTAATGATGGCCTGATCTTCAATTTGCAGATTGAAATGCTTCTGCATCACCGGAATCATGGCACGTAACATATCAATCGCGACTTCTTCAGTCGGCTCTTCAACCTTGACCACCTGAAAGCGGCGACTTAAAGCCGCATCTTTTTCAAAGTACTGTTTATATTCAGCCCATGTGGTTGCGGCGATGGTTCTTAGTTCACCACGTGCCAAAGCCGGTTTAAGCAAGTTGGCAGCGTCATTTTGCCCCGCCTGACCACCCGCACCGATCAGGGTATGTGCTTCATCAATAAACAGGATGATCGGGTGTGTTGAAGATTGAACTTCCTGAATCACCTGTTTTAAACGATTCTCGAATTCACCTTTAACGCTCGCACCGGCCTGCAACAAACCCATGTCTAACACATGCAGATGCACATGTTTAAGTGCATCTGGTACCTGACCTTGTGCAATCTTTAAAGCCAGGCCTTCTACCACAGCTGTTTTACCAACACCCGGCTCACCGGTCAAAATCGGGTTGTTTTGACGGCGACGCATCAGGATATCGAGCATCAACCGAATTTCAAACTCTCGACCAATGACCGGATCAATGCCGCCTTTCTTGGCTTTCTCGGTCAGGTTAATCGTATATTGATCAAGTGCCGGGGTTTTTACGCTGCTTGTTGTGGTCGCCGGTTTTTCTTCCGAGGATAGGTCCGCAGCGGCAGAGGGTTCGGAAGCTGGCTGTTCCGTGCTGTTGCCGCAAATATCCAGAAACTTGTGTTTCATGGTATCAATCGGGAACAGCTCAAATAGACTGGAAGCCCTGAACGCAATCTGTTGTAAATCTGGCGCGGTGAGCAGGGCAATCAGTAAATGACTGCTACGAATCACGGGGGTTTGTTCAGCAGACGCTAGCAACCAGGCCTGTTCAAATAATCTTACAATTGATTTGGCAAAAATAGGGGTACGGGTATTGCCTTTCGGTAAAGAACCTATAGTTTCTTTTAAATCATTAATTAAGGCTTCAGCAGAGATATTATTTTTTTTTAGTAAAATGTGTAAATCATTGGCAGGATTTTGATTTAATAACTCAACCAGCAAGTGTTCAATCTCAATCTCATAATTTAATTGGTTAATACAGTAATTTGCTGACTTTTCTAATGCAGTACGAGTAGGAGGTGATAGTTTTGTAATTAAAACCTTTAAGTTACTCATTTAATACTCACAGTAATTTTTAAATACCAAGTTCTATTCGGTACGTATTAACTTGATATGGTTGTTTTCTCTTAAAAATATTTTTTGAATAAAATCAAAAACTTAACTAAACTCTACACGAGTATACAGATTATTCTACAACAAAAAATGTCACTTTTAAACAAAAAATGCACGTTATTTAAGTTTTTTTTTACAGGAATGTCTGTCATGAAACTTTAATAATGTTAATAAACGTAACTGGTATTGACTTTATGTGTGTTTTTTTTGTTAAATTCGCGGAAATGATGTAAATGTACAAAAATTGACGAGTAAGAGGGTTTTTTAACAATAATTGTCAGCTCTTCAATTATAAGTTAAATAATGACGAGGCATATTTTGAAAAAAGGTATTGTAATATCAATTCTTTGTATAGCGACTGGTTTAATCGGCAATTCAGTTTATGCTGAAGAGCAGGCTGCGAAACCAATTAAATTAAAAAGCAAATGTATTAAACAGAATCCGTTGGTGGCAGGCCAGACGGATCAAACGCTATTGGGAATTTATCAACAGGTTTGTGATAAAGATAATGCTTCACGTGTCAATGACCTGTTAGCTCAAGCTGCAATGCGCATGTATGAAATTAAACAGCCGATGAATGCCTTAAAACTGGCGACACAATTACAAGAGCAGAATGTCCGTGGTGCAGCGTTAACCGATGTTGCTTTCTTGGCTAGTGTTGAGCTGGCGAATCAATCGCTTCAGCACATGCGCTCAAGTGAAATGCGTTATTTAAGCAATGAGTTGACGTACCCACCTGCAAAGCAGTTGAGTGACAATATCCGTGCAGCAGTGCCCGCACCTGATACCTCAACCAGCAAAGCCATTACTGACGAATCTTTAAAGAAAGAAGTTCGAAATACTGTGTCGAATACAAATACTCGACGTACAACAAACAGAAAAGCACCTACAACCCAACCAGCACGTAATAATGTAACTCGTACTGCTGCACCTAAGCGACCAGCAGCTGCAGCAGCACCAGCGACTAAACAATCAAATACTGTTCAAAAGACAGGCTCGAATCCTTTTGATTCGTTGAAATAATAAGCAAGGGTAGAAAGTTATGGCAAAGAGAGAAAGCGTACAGAAGAAACTGCAACGCATACGTCCTCCTCGTGTACAGCTGACATATGATGTTGAAGTTGGTGACGGTAAAGAGTCAAAAGAATTGCCTTTTGTTGTCGGCGTCATGGGTGATTTCTCTGCTGCATCCGAGTTAGAGAAAACCAAATTAAAAGATAAGAAATTCATCAATGTAGACCTCGATAACATTGATGAAGTCATGGAATCATTGGCACCACGTGCAGCCTTCCAGGTTGAGAATACCTTGACTGAAGAGGGTGGTCGCATGTCTGTTGACCTAACGTTTAACTCGATGGAAGATTTCCGCCCAGAGCAGGTGGTACAGCAAGTTGATCCATTACGTAAACTGGTTGCGGCGCGTGAGCGTTTAACGGATTTACGTAACAAGATTTCCAATAGTGAACGTCTGGAAGACTTGTTGGATGAAGTATTGAAAAATACCGATCAGGTCCGTCAATTAAGTGCGGAGGCTGACAATGAGTAATTTACAGGCAGCTACTGCTGCGAGTGTGGAAGCTGAATCAGCGAACCTGCTTGACTCCATCGTTGAGCAAAGCCGTATTGCACGTAATGATGATGAACATGTTCGTGCAAAAAGCCTGATTGGTGAGTTGGCAAAAGAAGTGATGGCGGGAACCATTACGGTTTCTGAAAATATGACCTTGTCGATTGATAAGCGTATTGCCGAGATTGATGCATTAATTTCAAATCAATTGAGTGAAATTATGCACCATGAGCAATTCCAGAAAATTGAGTCGACCTGGCGTGGTCTTTACTATTTCTGCCAAGAAACACCTTCTAACTCGATGATCAAGATTCGTATGTTGAATACGACCAAAAAAGAGTTGGTGAAAGACTTTCAGGGTGCAACTGATTTCGATCAAAGCACACTGTTTAAAAAGATTTACGAAGAAGAGTATGGCTCATTCGGTGGTGCACCGTATGCGGCCCTGATTGGTGATTTCGAGTTTGATCGTACACCGTCAGATATGTATTTACTGGAACAGATCTCTCATGTGGCTGCTGCGGCTCATGCACCCTTTGTTTCAGCGGCAAGTCCAAGTATTTTAGGCCTTGAATCATTTACGGATATTGATCGTCCACGCGATGTTTCAAAAATCTTTGAAACAGCCGAATACGTGCAATGGCGTTCTTTCCGTGACAGCGAAGACTCACGTTATGTTGCATTGACCATGCCTCACGTGTTGGGTCGTCTGCCATATCATCCAAAAGAGGGAACTGCGACTGAAGGTTTCAACTTCATCGAAGATGTCTCTGGTGAAAACCATGATGATTATTTATGGATGAATGCGGCCTATGCCTTCGGTACCCGTTTAACCAATGCATTTGATATGCATGGCTGGTGTGCAGCGATTCGTGGGGTAGAGGGTGGTGGTCTGGTTGAAGGCTTGCCAGTGCATACCTTCAAGACCTCAGATGGCGAAGTGGTATTTAAATGCCCAACTGAAATTGCCATTACAGACCGTCGTGAGAAAGAACTGAGTGATCTTGGTTTCATCCCGCTCGTTCACTGTAAAAATACAGACTATGCTGCTTTCTTTGGTGCGCAATCGACGCAAAAGCCGAAGAAATATGACAGCGATACGGCCAATGCCAACTCTGCACTTTCGAGCCAGATCCAGTACATCATGGCAGTATCACGTATTGCGCATTACTTAAAAGCAATGATGCGTGACAAAGTTGGAAGTTTTGCATCTGCAGGCAATGTTGAAGCCTTCTTAAATGAATGGCTATCTCAATATGTCTTGCTAGATGATGGTGCATCTCAGGAAGCAAAAGCACAATATCCGCTTCGTGAGGCATCTGTAAAAGTTGTAGAAGATCCAGCTCAGCCGGGTCACTACAAGTCTGTGGTTTTCTTAAGACCACATTTCCAGCTGGATGAGTTGTCTGTTTCTTTACGACTCGTGACTGAACTACCTCAGTCCTCAAATTAACAATGAGATCAGCTAGATAATAACTTTAAATAAAATAGAGGTAATGTTTAAATGAAAGATATATATGTTGAGTTTCGTGGCAAGTACAAGGTAGACGGAGAATCTCGCGATTCTGAACACAAAGGTTGGCTTGAAGTTAACTCTTGGTCTCATAACATTCGTCAACCAAAATCTGCGACTTCTAGTAGCGTTGGTGGTCACACTGCTGAACGTGTTGAACACTCAGACATGATTTTCGTTAAAGATTTGGATGCAACTAGTCCAAAACTTTGGGAAGCATGTTCTGCGGGTTACACTTTTGATGAAGTACAAATCGATTACTACCGTGCAAATGGTGACAAGCGTATCAAGTACTTACAAATCAAATTGAAACACGTTCTTGTTTCAAGCGTAACGCCAACTGTTAATGAGGAAGGTGTTCCTACTGAAACATTTGGTTTGAAATATGCTGCTGTTGAGTGGACATATAACCAACAAGACATTAACGGTACTGCGAAAGGTGCTGTTACTAAGAAATGGTCACTTTCTAACAACACAGCGTCATACGCTGCGTAATAGAAACCGTGATGTTCTAGTAGAGGTTAATAGTTGCCTATTAGCCTCTATTTTTCCAAGATTTGTTCTTAAAAATGAATTTAGATCATTTATATCCTTATGGCTTCCGGTCAACTTTATTTGATCGTCTGGTGCCTGAGCAGGAAGATTATTTAAGAGGCATGTCGATTCAGCAATTACGAGAGTCTGTTGCTCGGGATCTGGAAGACTTGCTCAATAGTCGGATTGCACAATTTGATCGTGATATGGATGAATATCCACTCGCCAAGAAATCGATCTTGCAGTTTGGAATTATTGACTTCGTTGGCCTGTCAACCGCCAACCCGCTGGATCGGGATAAAATTTGCCAGTCAATCGAGCAGTCAATTGCTGCACATGAGCCAAGATTGAGACAGATAAAAGTCGAGATGCTATTAGATGGTCACAATATGGGTTCACTGTGTTTGAGTATTCAAGCTTACTTAAATATCCATCCTTTATATGAGCCTGTGTTTTTTGACGCTTTACTCAAACCGACAACACAACAATATGTTATTTCTGCCAGAACCTAGTGTGAGCGAACTGTGATAGAGCAACTTTTACCGTATTATGAAAAACAACTACAAGAATTCGGTCAACAGTCCAGAGAGTTCGCGCAGAAGTATCCCAAAATTGCGCAGCGTCTTTCCCTAAATCAGGAACAGATTGATGATCCGCATATAGAACGGTTAATCCAGGCTTTTTCCCTGATCGCTGCACGTATTGATAAAAAACTAGAAGACAGTTACGACGTATTTACCCATTCACTGTTTGAGGTGATGTTTCCTCAATATTTACGTCATTTCCCTGCCTGTACAGTGGTCAGCTTTGAAGATATTAATAAACTGAAACAGCTCACGGCAGCACATGTCATTCCACAAAAAACAGCCTTGAAATCGCGTAGTTTTAAAGGCGTGCAATGCGAGTTTAATACCACCAATGAAGTTCGCTTATTGCCGATTTCATTGACGCAGCTAGAGTTTCAAACCTCACCCAGTATTCATATGCATTTGAACCAAAATGCGACTTTAAGCCTGAAATTTGAAATTTTTAATGAGGCGCAAAAGTGGATGCTGGATGAGAAACTGTCGATTTATCTGGATGCGATTTCAAACTTTCCATTACAGGTGCTGGACAGTATTTTCCGTAAAGATACCGGCTTTGCGCTCCGTGTCGGGCCGCGCGTGGTAGAAATCAGCAATCCGTTTGAGGTGATGGGGTTTACCGAGCAGGAAAGCCTGTTACCGATTGATCAGCATACCCATCATGCTTATCGTTTATTGATGGAGTATTTCTGTTTTCCTGAAAAATTTAACTATCTCAATCTGGATTTAAGTCGCTTAAAAGGCTTGCTGGGTCAGCAGAATCAGTTTGAAATCCTGATCCATCTCAAGCTCAATTTAAACGATCAGGCGGTGGTACGGAATTATTCCGAGCTGAATGTCGCAAACTTTAAGTTGTTTACCACACCTGCAATCAATCTGTTTGAAAAACAGGCCGAGCCGCAGAAAATTTCTCATACCCAATTACAATATCCACTCATCACCGATGCACATCATCCCGAGCTTTATCAGGTTTATTCGGTGATTGAAATGAATATGGTGCGGGAAAAAACCAATCAGGAACAGACCCATCTGCCGGTATTGCCGTTTTTTGCAATGAGTCATTATCATAATGATAAAGTACAGTTCTTTTATTCGCTGAATTATGTACCCGCACAAAATAAAACCACGCAAATGGGCTATTCAATCGTTTCAAAACATTTGAAACCTTATGAAATTAAATCGGATTTTATTAGTACCCGTTTACTCTGCTCAAATGGCGACTTGCCGCATGAAGCATTAAGTCAAAGTAATAATATCCTGAACCTGAATGACAGCAGCCTGGCACGACGTGCATTAATTTTAAAACGTCCGACTTCGCCTTTCTATTTTGATAAGAATAAAAATGAGCAGTGGCGGATTATTTCTCATCTTTCATTGAATACGCTGGCCTTGATGAAAGGGGATGCCCTGAGTCATGTGAAAGAGCTGTTGGCTTTATATAATTTGCCGCACTCAAAAGAAAATATCTTATTGATTGATGCACTCAAGCAATTGAGCTTTTCAACCACCAATAAACTGGTTAATTCCAAGCCTTTCCCGATGTTCATTCGAGGGGTGAAAGCTGAACTTGCAGTCAACAAGAGTGTGTTTAGAGGGCATAGTTTATATATTTTCAGTCAGCTGCTCAGCCATGTGTTTAATTTGAAAGTTCAGATTAACAGTTTTGTCGATGTGGTCGTAAAAGACAGTCTTAATCAGCAGGAGATATACCAATGCGTGCAGAACGTTGGTGGCAAGACTCTTCTGTAGTCGACCAGATTTTTAAAAAAGCCGGCTCATTTGAGTTTATTCAGTCGACACGGTTATTACGGCATTTACCTGCACCATCCCGTCAGCAGGACTGGTCAGATGATTTCAAATTTGGAACCTCATTTAGTTTAAGTTTCCCTGCCACTGAAATTGAGGAACTGAGTTATCAAGATCAGCGGATTCATTTGACCAATCTGGTGGTCGGTTTAACCGGTACCCAGGGTGCACTGCCTTATACCTATACCAATAAACTCAAGCAGAGTTCCCGCCAGCAACGTCTCGAAATCAAAGCCTTTTTGGGATTGTTTAATCATAAACTTACGACCAAATATGTCGATGCCAGTATTGCCTATAATTTACCGGTACGTTATGAGATTGAGCAAAAGAATCACTATCTCGATATTTTACATGCCTTAAATGGTTATATTCGTTCCCAGCATCAGCAGCATGATCTGGATGAATATTTTGCCGAATTTTCTGGTTTGATGCAGGGACAGAATAATACTGCCCATGCCTTGAAAACCATTTTAGGACGGGTGTTTGATACTCAGGTACAGATTCAGGAGTTTGTTAAAGAGAAATTCCAGTTGGGCGATGAACAGAAAACCACTTTGGGCGGCAGTCACCCAAGTTTACTGGGCATTAATACCTTCTGCGGAGATACTGTTGAGCAGATTGACGGAAAAATAGAAATTCAAATTGGCCCATTAAACCGCGAACAGTATCTGGCTTTTTTACCGAATCAGCCGCTGAATAAAAAATTAAAAGATCTAATCCAGACCTGGTGCAGTCCGACGTTGTTTATTGATGTGCGCTTGATTCTCGACAAAAATGAAATTCGCCCGATTTCGCTGGATTCATCGCATGCAATGGGCTTGGGACAAGGTGCATTTTTAATGCCGTCAGAACAATTACAACATAACAGTGAAACGCGTTATGCACTTTTAGGAGCCGCATAATGATCAAGAAAATCCTGGCGACGTTAATTACCTGTTTTATTCTGGTGGCACTGATTGTGATCTTCTATTGGAGAGATACGCAATATTTACCTGAATCTGCAGACCTGATTAATTACTTCCTGATTCTGCCTGTTGTCATTACCTTTATTTTACTTTCGCCCTGGCTCATCTATAAGGGCTATCAAACATATAAAGAGAGAAAAGAACAGGCTTTGGCCGCTGAGCAAAATAATAATCAGGCAGAAGATGAGCAAGCGCCGATTGCTCAGGCAAGTAAATGGTTGAATGTCAATCTGTACTCTGCTGCGGTTTATAATGCATTGGGTGAAAATGATGCCATCCTGACGGGGATTAAAGAGTTTGCCAGCCCGAAACTGGATCCGCATTTATTGAGCTTTCAGGGATTACCGATTTTATCCTATCGTATTGAGGAGCTGGATCAGCTGTTGGGTCCGGATGAAGAGGATGAGTCACAGTTTTTAGCTATTCGACAACAACGCATCATGGCATTGATTCGACATCAGATTGAACAGCACCATGATGTACTCGTTTCCATCTCAGAGCATTTGAAACGCTCCAGCCTGTTTTACGAAAGTCAGAACCTGCATGAATACCAGATGCATCCTGCATGGATTGATCCCGGATTTTCCGGGGAAGAACAAAGTGAAGAGTTGCAGATCGAGCAGGTCTATCGTTTAGATAAGTTAAATTTACATATTTTGCTGTCTGAGGATGTGGTACATACCTGGAATGACCAAAGTAGTAATGAAATGCTCCAAAGTATTTTTTATGATTTGGGCATCATTCCACAAAAATTCCATATTGAATATCATTTTATCAGTGCCGCATCGACAGAGCAGCAGATGGTCGAGTTAGTGGAGCGCATCCAGAAACAGGCGCATGAAATTTCCTTGATTATTGCTGCAGACTCAGAAATTGATCAGGAAATCGTGGATGAAAAGGTGTGGGGAATGAGTGCCTATACACCTGCCGAGTTTGTCGGTAGCAGTTGTCTGGCGCATCCCGAAGTGCAGCTGATGCAACAACAGCCTTTAAAAAGCTTAAAGCTGGTCGCTCATCAAAATAATTTAGATCAAATATTCAAAGAGCTAGAAATACATGATTTACCACAATATCAAGATGAACAACCTTTTGTACTGGTGGTCGAGGATGCGACCGATATCAAGGCGGTCAAAAAGCTGGAACAGTTTTTTGCACAAAGCCCGGTAGAGCAGCATCACTACCTGTATTGTAAACCGGCTGCTGGACATACCCAGAACGTGGCAAAAGTTTTTGGATTGATGTTGGGGGCACACCTTCCAGATCAACAGGTTGCCTTTGTTTATGGACAAAATTTAAAAGCATTTATTCAAACTTTCCCAGAGATCTCACCGGATCAGGAAAGTGTAGCAATTGCTGATTGATTAACTTTATTAAGAATTTGAGAACTCAATGTATACCATTTTAGGTTATCTGTGGCAGTACATCACTAATCCTAAGGCAATCATTGCTTTGTCCTTGTTTGTGGCGCTTATTTCTTCATATTCGTCCATTCCGCGTCATATCTTCTGGGCGTTGGCAGCGACTTATGCGTTGGGCCTGATTGTGTATGGCATTTACTGGTTGATCCAGCGCAAGCGCCATGCTGAACAGGGTGAAGAACTGGCCAATGCGATCGAGCAGGACAGCAAGGCTGAGTACGGACAACAAAAAGATAAAGCCGAATTACAGTTAATCCAGCAACAGATGAAAGAGTCGATCCAGTTGATTCGCAAATCCAAACTGGGCGATAAAAAGGGCAATGCGGCTTTATACGAATTGCCTTGGTATATGGTGATTGGTAACCCGGCTGCAGGTAAGAGTTCGGCCATTTATAATTCCGGATTAAAGTTCCCCTTTGAAGAAACCCATCAAAAGATGGTCTCTGCGGGTTTGAGTGGTACACGTAACTGTGACTGGTTCTTTTCTACCGAAGGGATCTTGCTGGATACTGCAGGCCGTTATTCAGTGTACTCGGAAGACCATTCTGAATGGTTGGGTTTCCTTAATATCCTGAAGAAGAACCGTTCTAAAGCCCCGGTGAATGGTCTGATCGTGATTGTCAGTATTGCTGAACTGATCAGCCAGAGTCCTGAAAACTCCTTGAAACTGGCCAAGAATTTACGTGCCCGTATTCAGGATTTAACCGAGCGACTTGAAGTGGTGGTGCCGGTTTATCTGGTGTTCTCGAAAATGGACCTGATTGCGGGCTTTACCGAGTTCTTCGATTGTTATGAGTCGCAAGAATACAATCAGGCTTGGGGCGCAACCTTGCCTTACGAGCAGAACTCCTCCCTGAATGCGGTTGAATTATTCGAAAAACATTACACGATTCTGTATGACGGTTTAAAGAGTGTAAGTACGACGCATTTGAGCCGCCGTCATTCGCAGAATATTTCTCCAAGTGTGATGACCTTCCCGCTGGAATTCAAAACGCTAAAACCGGCATTAAAAAGCTTTATTGGTACTTTGTTTGAAGATAATCCATATCAGTTCCAGCCGGTATTCCGTGGTTTTTATTTTACCAGTGCTTTGCAGGAAGGCATTATTGAAAGTCCAATGACGGAAAATATTGCACAGGAATTCCAGCTTCAGCAGGTTCCGCTCAATGGTCAGGATGGTCCGAGTCCATCACTTGCACCGAATCACGGCTATTTCTTGCAAGGCCTGTTTTCGAATGTAATTTTACGCGATAAGGATCTGGTAAAGCAGCATATCAATCCTGCGAAAAAGCGTCAGCGCTATATCGGATTCATTGCAGCGCTGGTCGGTGTTTCACTGGTCTTGGGCGTATGGGTCTGGTCATATCGCAATAACCAGCAACTGATTGCCGATGTACAGGCAGATCTGGATAAAGTGGTGCATCTGGAAAAAGCTTCTGGACAACAGCTTTCCACCCAGCTTGAAGCTTTACTGATCTTGCAGGAACGCTTGCAACAACTGGATGAGTTCAATGACCATCGTCCACTTAAATTCAGCTTTGGTTTATACCAAGGCAATCAGTTACGCGAGAGCTTAAAAGCAGAATACCTGAAAGGGATCAAGCAGATTGTCCTGACTCCAACTCAACAGAATATTGCACAATACCTGCAACGCGTTAAGAACAATGAAGCAACCCTGAAAGCCAACCATGTCAATGTGGAAATCAAACAGGTTGCCAAGACACAGCAGTATCTGGAGCCTTCGGATACCAATCCGCAAGATGCCTATAACGCATTAAAAGCCTACTTGATGATGAGTAATCCGGAATATATGGATAGCAGTCATTTAAGTGATCAGGTGTCGCGTTTCTGGCGTTCTTGGCTAGATGCCAACCGTGGCCAGATGCCACGTGGTGAAATGATTCAGGATGCGGAAAAAATTCTTTCTTATGCCATGACCTTGGCCAATCAGGAAGGCTTCCCGATCCTTGAAACAGATGCGCAAGTGGTTGATCAAACCCGTCAGGTACTCTTGTCAGTCATTCGTGGTATGCCAGCGCGTGATCGTGTCTATAACGAAATCAAGATGCGTGCAGCGGTACGTTTCCCGGCAGTGACCGTTGCACAGATTGTGGGTGAGCAAAACCGTTCAATTGTGCTGGGTAGCTATGCATTACCAGGTGTATTTACGCAAAAAGCCTGGGATGAATATGTCGAAAAAGCGATTGATGAAGCGGCGAATAAACCAACAGACAGTAAAGACTGGGTGTTGAATAGCCGTCAATCTGATGACTTGACCTTCTCGGGTAGCCCGGAGCAGATTCGCAAACAACTGGTGGCCTTGTATAAGCAGGAATATGTGACGGAATGGAAGAAGTTCCTGAGCGGTATTTATTATGCCAAGGCCGATCAGTTTAGCCAGCAGGTCAAGACCATTGATATCTTGGGTGAACCTCAAAACTCACCGATCCGTACCCTGTTACAACGGATCGCAATCGAGACCAACTGGGATAACCCGATTGTTCAAGCTGAGCTTGCTGTCCCTGAAAAAGGCTTTGTGGCCTGGTTCAAGCGTAAAGTCTTGAATAATTCGGATGATAGAGCAGCGGCTCAAGCTATGGACCGTGCGCAAGGTGCAATTTCTCAAGAGTACCAGATGTTCTATCAATTGGTGCGTAAGCGTGATGATTTGCAGGATAAGTCGCTATTTGATGAATACATGAATAATCTTGCGCAAGTCCGCAGCAAGTTTAATGATCTGAAAACCGCAGGCGAGATTGGTCCAAGTGCGATGGCTTTAGTGAAACAGACCATCAATGATCAAACCTCAGTTTTCAACATCACTCAGAAATATGTGGATGAGAAAATGATGGTGGGTCTGAAGGATACTGACCAGCAGTTATTGCAAAAGCTGTTGATGGGACCGTTAACTCAATCATTTGCCAGCTTGATTGCACCGACACAAGATGAATTGAACAAATTGTGGGGCATTCAGGCCTATCAACCATTCAAAACCAATTTGAGCCAGAAGTATCCATTTAACTCAAGTGTGACTTTACAGGCAACCAGTAATGAAATCGGTCAGATCTTTGGTGAAACAGGTAGCATTGCACGCTTTGTCAAAGAAGCCTTGGATCCATTTGTGATTCGCCGTGGCTATGTGTTGACTTCTAAAACCTGGAAAGACCTGGGCATTAGCCTGAACCCGCAATTTGTGATGGCGTTCCAGCAATATGTGGCGCCAATCAATGGCATGGCGACCGGTAGTCTGGATCAGCCAGCCGCTGCGCCTGTATCAAATCAGTCGAACTTCCAGTTCTATCCATTACCGAATCCACAGTACTTGTCGTACACCATTGATATTGATGGTCAGCGAATGGTGTTTGAAAATGGCATTCAGCAATGGGTGAACTTCGTCTGGCCGAATCAGGGTGCGATTCCAGGTGCTCGCATTACAGCTGTCGATCTTGAAGGCAAGACCCATACCATTTTCGAAGAGCCAGGTGAATATGGCATTAACCGGTTGATCGATGCGGCACAGCGTAAAGAGCAAAACGGTAGCTTCGAAATGACCTGGACCAGCAAAGCTGAACCATCATTAACCTTAAAAGTGAACTTCCGTCTGATTAGCGGTAATAGCTCAGGCAATATCGGTTCGAGCCGTGGTTATGCTGGCCTGCAACTGGTAGATAAAGTGGTGACAGAGAAGGCGGTACGCGTGGTTTCTGCGCAAGCAACCCCTGCGGGTGCTGCACCGAAGCCACAACCGGCTGCACCTGCTCAGCCAGGAGTCACACCGTAATGTTAGGGATAATCACGGAATATCAGGAGGGGCTGGGATGCAACAAGTGAAGACCACACCTTTGTATTACGGAAAGACACCCGCACGGGGTGACTTTCTGAAGTCCAAAGGGCAATATGCGTTGATTCAGGTGCTTGATCAATGGATCACTGAAGCACTTGAACATGCCATGCGAGCGCCTGACTTCAAACAACGTTATGAGTCTTTACCAGCGCTGGATTTCTTTATCGCCAATCCTGCTGAACCGATGTTTCTGGCAGCCAACCTGATCGCCAGTCAGGATAGCTCAGGGCGAGCATTTCCAATGGTGTTAAGCCAACTGCTGGAAGTCGAACAACCTTATCAGAATCTGTTGCTGGCGCCGTATTATTACAAGTCGGTACTGGTTGATCTGTTCCAGCGTAATCGGGTACTACGCAGTATCCGTGATACCAATATCATGCTGGAAAAGCTGAATAATCTACCCAACGTGGTTCAGTTATTTACCTCGACCGAATGCAATGGTTTCTATGAAAATCATACCATGCACTCATTTGCACAATTGATGAAGATCAATGTCTATGAACTCGCACAAAGCATGATTGGCTTGGGATTGTTATTGCAGCCGATTTTAAAGAATGGCACCAGTCGCTTAAATAAGGTGCTGATCCTGCCGATCAATAACCATATGTATTGTTATGAAATTGCTGCCTTCTGGGTTGGCATGATTGGACGATTCTTAGGCATTAACAATACCGAAATCCTGATTGGCATCTTGCACCGAGAGGAGCCGATTCTATTTATCGGTTTCCAGGGCGCAGATATCATGGCATTGAGCGATATCTTTACCCAGAATATGCAGAGTGAACATTGGGTTTCATTGATTCAGGCGCAATGGATTGATGCTTATCTGGAGCAAAATGCAGGCCTTGCAACACTCGAACAGTCACTTTGTCAGCGTCAGATGAGCCTGAATCAGGGCTTAAAGCTATTCCGACAAACTTTTTTAGATGAATAAATATGAGAAATAATTTGAAATCTGTATCGGCGGGTTGGGTCTTTGCTTTAACACTCTTAGGCCAAAGTACTGTGCTCAATGCAGCTCCGATCGTGGTGGAAGGCGTAGTGCCGAACGATGCCAGCAAACAGGCAATTCTGGTCAAGATGCAGTCGGTGTATGGCGCCGATCAAGTGGTCGATAAAATTCAGGTCCGTCCAGTGTCAGCACCGAATGGATGGAGTGATTCCGTAACGCGTGTGATTACACCTGACTTGAAAAAGGTCAAGCAGGGGCAATTGCGAGTCAGAGGAACACAGGTTGAATTAACCGGCAAAATGACAGACCCGAATGACATTCAACCGACCACCAATAATTTTCAGGCTTTAGTGCAGCAGCCTTATCGTTTTAATGCACAGCTTTCTGTGAATCAGGCAGAGCAAAAAATTATTGATGAAGCATTGAAAAACCGAATTATCGAATTTGAGTCTGGGAGTGCAATCTTGACCGCGGCAGGGCAACAGATTCTGGATGAAATGGCGGTGGCTTTAAACAAGGTGGGCGGCAAGAAAGTCAAAATTATTGGACATACCGATAGTTCTGGTGATGCTACCAAGAATACGGTGTTAAGCCAGCAGCGTGCTGCAGCGGTACAAAGTTATCTGGTCAGTAAAAGTATTGCTGCTGACCGTTTGAGTACTGAAGGCAAGGGCTCTAGCCAGCCTGTTGCTGATAATGCAACGGCAGACGGGCGTCGGAAAAACCGTCGAATTGAATTTGAAGTGCTTTAACAGTTTAAATACCTACATGTGAGGGATGTGATTATGGCAACACCCTATATAGTTGTTGGTTGTCCAACCACAGGCGGTGGACAGGTGATTAGTGGTAACAGTAGCTTCTTAATTGAAGGGATTCCGATTGCCTGTGTCGGTGACAAGGCGACCTGCCCAAAACATCAAACTGTTGCGACCATTGTCGCTGGCGATCCGAATATGCAGGTGATGGGTAAAGCAGCAGCGCGTGTCAATGATCCCTTATCTTGTGGTTGTAAGTTATTACCGAAACAGAACTTAGCTGTGAGAGGTTAAAACTTTTTTAAAGCTCTTGGAATGAACAAAGGGCTTTAAAATTTAATCTATCTCGGCAAGGTCGCTGGTTAGAGCAATAGTTTGGTCGTTGCAGCAGGCTCACTCAACTGTGTATTTCGCATTTTAATGGACAGATCAATGCTTGATTTTTTGGATGAGCATGGCTGATGTTAAAACAATTGCCTATAATGAGTTTGGATTGTTAGATAGTTCATTTAAGTATAAAGAAAATGTTTTTGATGAAAAATTATCGATTGATATATATGAAGAAAGTTTAAAAAAATTATCGAATAAACAAAGCAAGTATATTTTCTGTATTGATACTTCAAGCATAAAAGCAGGTACTCTGGAGACACAGATCAGATTGGAAATTAAAAAAGGAAAGTATCTGAGGCAGTATGAATTTATAAATTTTTCATGCCTGTCGGCACGTAATTCTAAGTTGAATCTATCAAAAAATGAAATGATAAAAATATTTAGCTTCTAGATGAGGCTAAGTAAAGTCCAATATGATGATGTTTAATCAATTTTTATTAAATTTTTAAAAGATTTTATTTCTTCTAGAACGTTTTTCCAATGAGCTTAATTTTCACGCCAGTAGCGATTGCTTAAAAAACTAGAGCTTTGCGGGGACCAATCATTGATGTCGAAATGCTGCATTGAGTAGCTATAAAACTTATTTTTGCACCCAAAGTCGCGATCTTGCCACTTTTCAGCGCCATACTCGTCTTTAAACAAATGACGGATAAAACCTAACAAAACTGGCGAAATGTTATTTTTAGTGTATCTTTATTCAGCGATATATTTTTAAAAACATATCGAAATCTGAGGACAGGATGATGACAATAACGATGAAAAAATTAGGTCTATGCAGTGCCATTTTCGGGGCGGGATTATTGATTCAGACCCCTGCATTTGCTGCCGAATCAGTTACAGTATATGCCGCTGCCAGCTTAACCAATGCAGTGAATGAACTCGATGCAATCTATCAAAAGAAGAATAAAACCCAGATCAAGACCTCATATGCCGGTTCCTCTACTTTAGCCAAACAGATTGAAGCTGGTGCACCTGCTGATGTATTTATCTCGGCTGATACGCAGTGGATGGATTATTTGCAAAACAAACAGTTGCTTGCAGCGATAGATCGCATCAATTTATTGGGTAATCGTTTAGTGATGATTACACCTAAAGATCGGCCGATTAAATTAAAAATGGATAAAAGCTTTGATCCAAGTAAGGTGATTCAGGGCAAGCTGTGTACAGGCGATACCAAAAGTGTGCCTGTAGGGAAATATGCCAAGCAGGCATTGAATTCGCTGGGCTGGTGGGACAAGGTTCAACCTCGTCTAGTGGAAACAGAAGATGTCCGTGCTGCCTTAAACTTTGTAGCCCGCGGTGAATGTCAGGTGGGAATAGTTTACGCAACTGATGCTGCCATTAGCAAAGATGTGGTTGTAGCCGGTATCTTCCCTGAAAATACCCATCCAGCGATTATTTATCCTGTGGGACTGATCAAGAAAAATACCGAATCGATTAAATTCTATAAGTTTTTACAAAGTGGGCAGGCCAAAGCTGTATTTAAAAAATATGGGTTTAGCGTGTCGCAGTAATTGAATGATGATCCTTAGTCCCGAAGAAATTGAAGTCCTCAAGCTATCGTGTAAAGTGGCCGCCGTATGTCTGGTGTTTAGCCTCATTCCTGCAACGTTAGTGGCTTGGGTATTGGCCCGAAAAGAGTTTTGGGGAAAATCACTGTTCGAGACCTTGGTGTTCTTGCCTTTGGTTTTGCCACCTGTGGTGCCGGGCTACTTGTTACTGCAATTGTTTGGTAATCGCGGATTATTCGGACAATATCTGGCACCTTTCGGTTTAGAGTTTGCCTTTAACTGGAAAGGGGCGGTATTGGCCTCGGCGGTCATGGGCTTTCCCTTGTTGGTACAATCGATTCGACTGGCGATTGAACTGGTAGATCAACGTTTGGAAATGGCTGCGAAAACCTTGGGCGCATCCTCCCTTGGCGCTTTTATACAGGTGACCTTGCCATTGGCCAGTAGCGGGATTTTGGTGGGTAGTATTCTGTGTTTCTGTCGTAGTTTGGGAGAATTTGGTGCAACCATTACCTTTGTTGGCAATATTGCCGGTGAAACCCGGACTTTACCGCTGGCGATGTATAGCTTGATGCAGCAACCGGATACCGAGGCAGCAGTATGGAGATTGATTATATTGTCTTTAACCGTGGCGTTCTTTGCGCTCTGGTTTGCACAGTGGTTCAGCCGATATCAGAAAAATAAGCGTGGGTATTCAGCATGATTGATTGTCATATACAGCTACAGCAAGGGCAATTTTGTCTGGATCAACGCTTTCAATCTGATCAGACAGTAATTGGTTTATTTGGGGCTTCGGGTTCGGGGAAAACCACAATATTACACAGCATTGCAGGCTTAATTCGACCGCAATCGGGCTGGATTAAAATTCAGGATCAGATCTGGTTTGATCAAGATCAGAATATTCATCTCAGTACACAGCAGCGTCGCGTGGGCTTGGTTTTTCAGGATGCACAACTGTTTCCGCATAAAAACGTCAAACAGAATTTACTGTTTGGTTTTAAGCATATTGCACCACAACAACGTCAGTTTGAAGTGGACTATATTGTTGAGTTACTCAAATTGGGACATTTGCTGGAACGTATGCCGATTAAGCTGTCTGGAGGCGAAAAACAGCGAGTGGCTTTGGGACGAGCATTATTATACTCGCCACAATTGCTGCTTTTAGATGAGCCACTGTCTGCACTGGATACGGCGCATAAAGCCGAGATCATTCCTTTTTTTCAACGTGTCAAACAGGAAATCAAGATTCCGATGTTATATGTGAGTCATGATCATGCCGAGATCGAGCAACTGAGCAAGACGATCTGGTATTTATAGATAGCGTTGTAATAAGGTGAAAAACTTTTCTACTTCTTCCTCATCGACATGATCAGCACCTTTTAATACATGTTCTTTTAGGTGTTGTTCGATCAACTGGTTCATTAAACCATTCACTGCACCTTTGACTGCTGCAACCTGCTGTAAAACCTCTATGCAAGAACTTTCAGGATTGGTGAGCGATTTCTCGACTGCTGCGAACTGTCCTTGAATCCGCTTAAGACGATTTAAAATTTTCTTATCTTGATGTAGGTGAGACATACTTTTTTTCCTAAAAAAATATATACTAGGGGGAGTATATTGGAAGACTAAAATAAATGCAGCATAGTAACCTAGAACGACGTCATTCTCATCAGTTTGATCAAGGAAATCCCTTGGCGCAAAAAAGAATTTTAATTGCCACCCTTTTAACTGCGGTGATGATGGTGCTGGAAATTCTGGGCGGCTGGTTTTTTAATTCGATGGCTTTACTTGCCGATGGCTGGCATATGAGCTCGCATATGCTGGCCTTGGGACTGGCTTATTTTGCTTATCGTATGGCACGACATTATGCCCACGATCAACGCTTTAGTTTTGGGACCTGGAAAATTGAAATTCTGGCGGGATATAGCAGTGCGATTTTACTGATGGTAGTAGCCCTGTTAATGGGGATTCAGTCACTGGAGCGCTTATTCAATCCGGTCACCATTCATTTTAATGAGGCGATTCCGATTGCGATTATTGGCCTGATGGTCAACCTGATTTGTGCTTGGCTATTACATGAAGGTGGTCATGATGATCACCATCACCATCACCATCACCATCACCATCACCATCACCATCACCATCACCATTCGCATAGCCAGCATCATGAAGCACATCAACATGCTCATGACCATCATGACTTAAATCAAAAAGCTGCATTTCTGCATGTGGTTGCCGATGCGGTAACCTCTGTTCTGGCCATTATTGCCTTATTTGCAGCCAAATATTTCGGCTGGAATTTTCTGGATGCTTTGCTTGGAATTGTGGGTGCATTGCTGGTGGCGAAATGGTCTTGGGGGTTGATGCAGGAAACGGGAAAAACCTTGCTGGATGCCGAAATGGGTCATCCTGTGGTTGAAGAAATACGGGAGGTGATTGCCGGGTTTTCACAGGTTGACATTACCGATCTGCATGTGTGGAAAGTGGGGAAAGGCAAGTTCTCGTGTATTGTCGGTCTGGAAACGACATTGACCGGTCTTAATCCTGATCAGGTCAAAGCCGCGCTGGCGATTCATGAGGAAATTGTGCATGCCTCAGTCGAAATACATCATATTTAAGATTGAGTGGCATCGAGTAGGATTTTGCGCTACCCGATGCATCTGCTTAAGCACCGATATATAAGATCAGGCCACAAAAGGCTGAGGCAAATATCACATACAACACATTGATCTGGAATTTGAATAAGGCAATCAGTGCTGCAAGGGTAATACAGGCTGCTTCATAATTAAACGGGTGGTTAAAGCCCTTTGGCCACAGCACATGATAGCTAAAGAATAAAGCCAGATTTAAAATGACCCCGACCACGGCGGCCGTAATGGCGGTGAGGGGTGCCGTGAATTTCAGTTCATTATGGGTCGATTCAATGATTGGCGCGCCTGCCAGAATAAATACAAAGGAAAATAAGAAGGTAAACCATGTGACAATTACAGCGCCGAGTGCACCTGCTAAAAACAGCTGTTCAGCACCCAATACAGCATGATTGTACGCCCCTAGAAAACCCACGAATGCCACGACCATGATCAGAGGACCGGGAGTACTTTCACCCAGTGCCAGACCATCAATCATTTGAGTGGGACTTAGCCATGCATAATAATTGACTGCACCCTGATAGACATAGGGCAATACGGCATAAGCACCGCCGAAAGTGAGTAAGGCGGCCTTGGTAAAGAACCATGCCATCTGGGTATAAGCATGGTGCCAACCCAATCCCAAAGTTAAAAGCAGCATCGGCACACACCAAAGTAATGCTGCAATGAGCAGGATTTTGACGAGATTGCGCCAGCGGAAAATGGCATGCGCTGGTGTCGGGGTATTATCATCAATCAGGGCAGTTCCATAGCTTTTATGACTGTTTTGATGAGCTACCTGAGCTGTAAATAAATCCGGTTTTTTCCTGCTGAGCAGATAGCCGGTCAAGGCAGCTGCTAAAACGATCAGGGGAAAAGGGACATTAAACATAAAGATGGCAATAAATGCGGCAGCGGCGATTCCCCACAAAAATGGATTTTTAAGTGAGCGACTGCCAATACGATAAGTCGCATGAAACACAATCGCCGTGACTGCAGGTTTAATGCCATAAAATAGTCCTGCAATGATCGGTACATCACCAAACTGTACATAAATCCAGGACAGGGCAATCAGGATAAACAGCGAGGGAAGTACAAACAGAATCCCTGCCACCAGCCCACCCGCTGTTCGATGCATGAGCCAGCCAATGTAGGTGGCCAGCTGTTGCGCCTCGGGACCGGGCAGAAGCATGCAATAATTCAATGCATGTAAGAATCTTTTTTCAGAAATCCAGCGTTTGTTTTCGACCAGTTCCTGATGCATCACTGCAATCTGGCCTGCCGGTCCGCCAAAACTGATAAACCCCAGTTTCAGCCAGAACAGCAAGGCTTGCCAAAAGGGTACAGCGGCGATGGGCTGATCGAGCTCATTGATTTGTTTTTGTTGCATGATCATTCTCGAGAAAAATTGGCATAGAGGCCATCAAAGACATAATTAGAGAGTTCAAGTAACTGATCATCATCCGTAATTTTAGTTCTTAAGCCTTGGATGACTTTTTCAATTCCGATTGCTTCGGGTGGCTCCACACCACCAACATCAAGAAAATGCACAATTTCCGCAATCTGCTTTAAAGCAGAATGTTGATGCAGAGCAAAACTGTGCAATAAGGTTTCAAACGTGACCCAATGATCGATATGACTAAAGCGGGCGCCATCAAAATCAAATCCCAGAGCAGTGGCTGGGCAATCGTTTGGTGTGTCTAACCAGATGAAGGTTGCCTCAGGGTCAATAAAATTCTGGATCAGCCAGGCGGATGCTAAACGATCAATCCATGGGCGTTTTCTGGTGGCCCAAACCTTATTTTGAAAGTCCTGTTTGCGTAGGATCTGAATATCGCCGTATAGAGCATGCGGTTCATCGCTTTCACCGCAACGTAAAATACTCTGTTCAACTGCATTGAGTTCCCGAACCGTTTGCTGCTGTGCTTCGGTTGGGAAATAGTCAATTTCAATTAATGCAGCGAGCTGCTTGCGTAGCTTGCGGATCTGTTTCAGCAGTTCTTTTTTATCGGTCTGGTTGAGTGCCTGTCTTAGCTGGCTGAGCTGCTGATAGAGCGCTTCATAGTCTTCTTTCCGGTTAAATAGCTGTACGAGATCCAGATGTTCTGAGGCAATGGTTTCAAATAGATAGGCACTGCCATGTTCTGCAATTAAATTTTCGGCAATCGCATTAAACTTTTCTGAGTGCTCTACCGGCAAAATATATACCCCATCTCTTAGTGTGGCTGCACCGCAGGCTTTGAGTGATCGCCATACCCGCATCCGTGTTGTGGTGTTCTGGGTGGGGAGAGAGGAAATGAGTAAGGTTATTTTCATGTAATATACTCAACTTATTTGTTAAATATATTACACTTAAATTTTATTTTATAAATCTAAAAAATTCATATCCTTTTAGGGTTTATATATAAGTTATTTGAATGTTTTATGACAGATTCAAGGCTTTTAAAAATGCCCAGGGAAAGATACCTTGGTCATGTCCATCATCAAAACAGATTTGAATGCCGTAACCTTGTGAGTAGATCGCAGAGATGGCAACATGCTCTGGATATTGAATTTCTTGCTGACGTAGGCGTTTGGCTCGACAAAATCCGCAAGGACAACTGGCTCTCAGTTGGCCATGGCTAAAATCTTTTTCTGTACCATCCTGCCAAGACAGCAACAGGCGTTGCTGCTCGGTATCGACTTTAAGCTGTTCTGGTTCAAGCGACATCTTGTTTCTCCTGAATCAGCGCCAGCCCGATACGGATCGATTTACGTACTTCCGGGTCTGGGTCTTCGGCATGTTGCAATAAAATATGCTGGGCCTGTTCTCCACCAATTTCCCCTAAGGCGATCGCCACTTCTTTGCGCAAGTTACTGATGTCATGCTGGAAATTTTCCTGAAGTTTGGCAATCGCAGCTTTGGACCGAAGTAAGCCTAAACTGCGGGCCACCGCAATCCGTACTTGCCAGTAAGTATCATCCAGCTGTTGCAACAGTGGCTGTTCTAATTCGAAGGCTTTTAGTTTTCCAATGGTCAAGGCAGCTTCGACCCGGAGTTGCCATGCTTCGGCAGTCAGGGAGCTGTGCAAGGCCGATAAAATTTCGGACGTTAAAACTTGACTGGCTGCCAAACCGCCTGTGGCGATACGACGGATTTCAGTTTCAACATCAAACTGGGCAATCTGTGCCAAAGCAGATAATCCCTCAGGCTTCTGCAACCAGCTTAAGCTGCTGACGGCTTCCTTACGTACCAAAGGATTGGCATGTTGTAGCTGTTGCAAAATATCATCAAACAGCTGCTCAGCACGTAACTCCTTAATTGCTCTTAACACTGAGGCAAGCACAAAGTCATCTTGATGCTTTAAATAGCTGGCCAAATGTCCAGCAGATTCGGGATATTTAATTTCACTTAAGCTTTGCGCAGCTGCAACACGCACATTTTCATGTGGATCGCTCAAGGCTTGGGCCAAGGTATTTAAAGACTTTGCATCCTCCCAGCCCTCTAAACGGGTGGCTGCCAACTCACGAACCTTGCTGGCAGGATCATGTAACACCGCGTGCTGTAACCAAGCCAATAATTCTGTTTGTTCCTCATCGGCAATATTCATCATTGCGACAAAGCGGATATTTTCATCGTCCTGATTCAGTTGATGGAGATAATCGGCATAATCAGCATCAATATCTGTCAGGATTGGGTAATTTAAACTCATCTTTTATGCTTCCTAAACAGCGGCTTTCTGATTTAAACCGAGTGGATTTAACCGGCTCAGTTCGGCTTGGGTGGCCTGTTTTAATACTTGTATGCAATGTTTTTTAATTTGGGTAAATTCAGTCGAAGTGACCAGATCAACATGACGTGGACGTGCAAAATCCAGTTTGATTTCTTCAATAATACGTCCCGGACGATGACTCATGATCAGGACTCGATCCGCTAGAAACAAGGCCTCATCAATATCGTGGGTAATGAACAGCACCGAGGTCTGGATGCTTTGCCAGATTTCAAGTAAAAGTTCCTGCATCTTTAAACGGGTTTGCGCATCCAGCGCGCCAAAGGGTTCATCCATCAGCAACACACGCGGTTGATTAATTAGCACTCGTGCAATTTCAACCCGCTGTTGCATGCCACCGGATAACTCGGCAGGATATTGATGTTCAAAACCTTTTAAGCCGACCAGTTCAATCATTTGTGCTGCCTGTTCCTGTCTTTGGGCTCTGGAAATGCCTTTCATTTTCAAGCCAAAGCAGACATTGTCCAGTACACTTTTCCAGGGGAACAGGGTGTGTTGCTGGAACACCAGACCGCGATCGGAAGAGGGTTTTTCAATGGTTTTTTGATCGAGTAACATGCTGCCCGAGCTAATCGGTAAATGTCCTGCCAGTGCACCGAGCAGCGTTGATTTACCGCAACCCGAAGGACCCAGTAAACAGACAAATTCGCCTGCCTGAACGTCAAAAGAGACCTGATCCAGTGCCTGAAAGCGTTGTTTATCCTGACCCAGATGCAGGTTGATATTGTTTAAATGAATATGACCGTACTGACGCATGTTATGCCTTCCTTAACTGATACCACGGGGTGAGTTTCTTGCCTAGATAACGCAGAAAAGCACTGCTGAACATGCCTAATGCGCCGATCAACAACATGCCGACAATAATGTCTGCGTAGTTTTGCAAGGTGAAGGATTCCCAGGTGAAATAGCCAATCCCAAGCTGACCAGAGATCATTTCAGCTGTGACCAAACAGAACCAGCAGGTACCCATGCCAATTGCAAGACCAGTGGTGATACTAGGTAAAGAGCCTGGAATAATCACTTCTCGCAAAATGGCAAACTGACCCGCCCCCAGACTTTTTGCGGAAGCAATTAAACGTTGATCCACGCCTTCAACGCCATGAATGGTATTGAGCAAGATTGGAAATAACGCACCTAAAAAGGTAATAAAAATCATTGAGGCTTCTGATGATGGAAACATTAGAATTGCCAAGGGAATCCATGCCACAGCCGGAATCGGACGCAAGATTTCCAAAGGTGGCATCAATAGAGCCGCCAGCATTTTGGAATAACCAATCAATAATCCTAAAATGCCCCCAACCACTGACGCGAGTAAGAAGCCAACCAACACTCGAGTAATACTGGCTTTGACATGTGCAAGCGCGGTATCCAGTTCGGCAAAAGCAACTAAAGACTGAATCACTTCTCGTGGCGAAGGCACATTGGCAAAATTGATTAGCCCTAAATTTAAATGATGCTGTGAAGCCAGTTGCCAAAATACCAGACTGAATACCAGTGACACGGCACTTAAGCTGTATGAAATGACACGACTTTTTGAAAATTTCAGCACAGGGCGGATTGCCTTAGACTGAATCGGTTGGGTATCCGCTAAACTATTCATATTGTTTTCTCCTGAATCTCAAAATCCCCCTAAATCCCCCTTTAAAAGGGGGACTTTTCACGAGTCTAAAGACTGACTAAGATTCGTGAGGCTCCTCCCTTTCTAAAGGGAGGTTGGGAGGGATTTGATCACTTCACCAGCTTTTGGGCATTATTAAAGTCATAGACTTTGCCGCCATGTGTTTTGGCCCAATTGTTGGCATCCCCACGCAGTAAGAATGCACTGATCTGACCGTTTTTATCGGTGGCATACCATGCCAGATTCGCCAGTAATTTGATTTTTAAATTACGATCTTGGTTGTAGACCACACGGATATTTTTACCGCTCTGCTTTAATTTATTTAAATCTGCAAAGGCCGTTTCAGGTGTGGCATAACTACGCACTTGGCCTTCGCCTTTCACCCAAATTTGTGTGACCCGATCAAAACTTTGAATCGGTTTTTGCGTCAGGGCATCTTTGGCAACGAGAGGGGATTGAGCGTAATTTTTGAGTTGTTGCGCGTAATTCAGGCCGGCACTCTGGAAGGCTTTTTTAATGTATTGCTCATCAATGAATTGATTGACATTAAGATCAACATCATCACGACCCAGATATTTCAGGGTATCGACTGCGGTTTGTGTGGCACGTTTGTATTCAGGTTTCCAGGTCAGGTCACGGGTCTGTACGCCGAGAGGTCCATGAAATAAATACACCACTTCGGCAGGGATACCGGTTTTAGCTGCAATCAGTTCACTATATTTTTCAGGTTGTTTACGGATCAGTTGATCGGCTTCAATGGTCGCGCGTAAATAGGCCTGAATAATTTCCGGGTATTGTTGAGCATAAGATTTGCTGGCTAAAGAACCATGAAAGGTTGGGGTCTTGGCCTGTGCGCCGTCATAAATTTTGCGGGCAAAACCTTGGTAGGGAAATAATTCTGCAAAAGGGACGAAGTCGGCATGGGCATCAATCTTGTTACTTTTCAGGGCTGGGCCTGCGACTTCAGGCGCTTGGGCAATAATTTTGACATCCTTTTTTGGGTCCCAACCTTGCGCAGCAACAGCACGCAGTAATAGACCATGTGCAGTTGAAGCAAAAGGGACAGAAATGGTTTTTCCTTTTAAATCTTGGATCGAGTTAACTTCCGAACCCAGCGGAACCACAATACCGTTACCACTACCTGTCGTGCTGCCTGATAGCACACTCAGGAAAATACTTTCTTTGCCTGTCTTTTTAAACGCGACATTGTTATTCACCGCGGGGAAGTCTGCCATGGCGCCAATATCCAGACGACCAGCCACCATTTCGCTGGTTAATGGTGCTCCAGAAGTAAAATTTTTCCAGACAATATCGTATTTGGCATCTTTGTATTTACCTGTTTTTGGCAAATATTTGGGTAGTAGATTTAACTCGCGAATCAGCAAGCCGCCTGTAGCACAGTTAATGGTGGTATCTTGCGTACCAATGGCGATGCGGATATTTTCTGCATGTGTCGGGCTAAAGATCAGCAGTAAACTACTGCTCAGAATCAGGCTTTGGGCCAAGTGGTTAAGTCTCATGTAGTTCCCCTCATTTAAGTAAATATGGAATGTTGACCTGAATGGCATCGGTCGGGCAGTCTTTCTCGCATGGCATGCAATACCAACATTCATCAAACTGCATATAGGCTTTGTTACTTTCTGGATGAATCGCCAATAAGTCCATTGGGCAAACATCAACACAGACGGTGCAGCCTTTGTCGGCAATACATTTATCTTCATCCACCAACACAGGTGCAGCAGTGCGGTGGGCAATTTCTTTAAAAATAAAAGCCATGTGATGTTCCTTATTCGACTGTTTCAGCGACTAATTTTTTATTGATACGTAGCAGGTTGTAAGCGTTGGCTTCATCTTGTTCAATTGGGATCAGATAGGGCTCAACCGCTTTTTTGAAGCTGATCATATTGCCGTGCTGATCCTTTTTCAGATGGGTATGACAGAACCAGTCCTGATCATTTTTTTCAGGGCAATCTGCACGGTAGTGATACAGCCCCCAGCGGCTTTCTTCACGGAACAGCGAAGCCCGTGCGGCCATTTCGGCACAGTCACGAATCACAGCGACTTCGGCTGCACGCATCAGCTCATGGGGATGGCTGGCATTGATCTGGGCGATATCTGTTTTGATTTCCTCAAAGCGTTTCAGCGCAATCTCAATTTTCTGTCGGGTTTTCGGTGGCTGTAAGTAGTCATTGACCATACGACGCAACTTGTATTCCACTTGTTCCGGTGATAGCCCTTCTGGACGGTGTAAAGGCGCAAAAATACGGGCTTTTTCAGCTTCAACTTCCTGCGCATTCAGTTCTGAATCGGCTTGTGCTACGACAAATTCGGCGGCATTGACCCCAGCAAACCAGCCATAGGTAAAGGCACCCAGCATGTAGTTATGTGGAACAGCGGCCATATCGCCCGCGCTATATAGGCCTTTGACCGAGGTTTCGGCTTTTTCATTGACCCATACCCCGGAAGCACTATGACCACTACAGAATCCAATTTCTGAAATCTGCATTTCCACCATATCTTGTCGGTAATCGGTACCACGGCCTTCATGGAAACGGCCTCGACTTGGGCGTTCATTGCTATGCAGAATTTCTTCAATAGTTTGAATGGTTTCTTCCGCCAGATGATCCATTTTCAGGAACACTGGGCCATTGCCACTTTGCAGTTCCTGATAAAACTCCCACATCATTTGACCTGACCAATAGTCACATTCAATAAAGCGTTCACCTTTACTGTTGGCGGTATAACCACCCAATGGACCGGTCACATAGGCACAGGCAGGGCCGTTATAATCTTTAATTAGTGGGTTGATCTGGAAGCATTCCAGATTGGAGAGTTCAGCCCCTGCATGGTAAGCCATGGCATAGCCATCGCCGGCATTGGTCGGGTTTTCATAGGTGCCCATCAGATAGCCAGATGCAGGCAAGCCTAATCGTCCAGCAGCCCCACAACATAAAATCGCAGCCTTGGTTTTGATCACATAGAAATCACCATTGCGACAGTCAAAGCCAAGTACACCGTTAATGGCGCCTTCGGCATTTTTCAGCAGGCGGGTGGTGACAATGCGGTTATTGATCTTGACCTGAGCACGTTTCAGTTGGCGATACAGGACTTTTTTAATGTCATGGCCTTCAGGCATCGGCAGTACATAAGCGCCCATGTGATGGACTTTTTTGACTGCGTATTCACCGGTTTCATCTTTTTCAAATTTCACCCCCCATTGATCCAGCTGCTGAATGGTGGTGAAACTGTGTTTGGCATAGGCATAGACGGTGGCTTGATTGACAATGCCATCATTGGCAATGGTAATTTCCTTGGTATATTGCTCAGGTGTGGCGTAGCCTGGAATGACGGCATTATTCAGGCCATCCATGCCCATTGAAATTGCGCCACTGCGTTTCACATTGGCTTTTTCAATCAGTAAAACTTTCAGGTTGGGGTTGGCTGTTTTGGCTTTGATGGCTGCCATTGGGCCAGCCGTCCCCCCACCGATGACGACAATGTCATAGTCCAGTGTAATCGTATTCATGTTGTGCCTTTTTGAGTGCGTTTTAATTCACACGGTTAGTGACGTTAGGTATTTCTTTTTCGATCTACTCTTAAACGGTATTGGAAGGTCTCTCCCGAGAAGTAGAGATATTCGAAGTCAATTGGATGTCCAGCATGATCGTGAGTCAGTCGCTCTACTCTTAACAGCGGTGCATTGATATCGACTTGCAGAAGTTCACTGAGTTCTTCGTCAGCCAGAGTGGCATCAATGTTTAAATCTGCATGTCCCAAGGCAATCGATAAATCTTCTTCAATCGCTAAAAACACATCACGCGTGGAGAGATTGATCTCTTGCAAAGCTAGTCCAATCGCTTCGGGTAAATAGGTCAGTTCAAATGAAACGGGTTTACGGTTAAGTAAGCGAATGCGTTTGATTTCCACCACGGTACTGTTCACTGAAAGTTTTAATTTCGATGCAATTTGTGGCGTGGCGGGAATAAAGCGAAATTCTTTGACCACGTTAAATACCTCATGTCCCATATTGGTCATAGCTTCTGCAAAGCCTTGTAACTGGGAAATGTTTTGGAAGGTTTTCGGTGCGCTCACGAAAGTACCTTTGCCTTGAATCTTGTAAACCAGGTGTTCGAGCTGAAGTTGATTAAGTGCCTGACGAATGGTGATACGACTGACATTAAATAATTCACTCAGTTCTTTTTCAGATGGCAATTGCTGATGAATCTGATAGCTCCCCTCGACGATCTGCTGAAGCAGGGCCTGATAGACTTGGTCATACAATGGGCGTTCGCCACTTACTTTATTCACAATCGGTTGGTTCATTGCACTTAAACTTGTTATAACAACTTGGTTGTTAGATTAGCGATTATGCAAAATGAAGAAAAATAACTTATGCAGCAAAAAATATCTGTTTTTGTGCATTGTCTATTGCGCAGGCTGAAAATAAAGATGCTTTTTATCGTTTTATGAATGGATGATTTCTATTGAGATATAAATGAAAATCAAGATTTTAAGATACATTGATTTTCATTTGGTTTGCTATTGTCACTAGATTTATAAATGAAAGTGATCGTTTTAGCTTGGCGTATTTTGCGGAAATAAGACCGGTTCTGCAGCTAATTTTTCCGCCAGATATTGAATGAAGACACTCAATTTAGGTGGAACATGACGGGTAGGTGGATAGAGCAACCATGCACCACCACTGTAATGGGTCTTAAAATGCCAATCAGGTAAAACCTGAACCAAACTCCCTTGTTCTAAGGCATGGCGTGCCACGAAGTAAGGCAAACTGGCAATGCCGAGATGCTGTAAAGCGGCACTGAGACGCACGCCGGTATGATTGGCTGCATAACGACCACGGACTGGCACCGTAATCGATTTCTGTTCCTGCTGGAATTTCCACTTCGAATCATTGGGCTGTTCACCCAAATAAATACATTGATGCTGCTTTAAATCATGTGGATGTTGCGGGATGCCATGTTGCTGCAGATATTCAGGCGTGGCACAAATTAAATGATCAATATCAATCAGTTTTCGTCCCATCAGGCCACCCGGTGGCTGTTCGGTAATACGAATCGCCAGATCGACACCATCATCAATCAAGTCAATATAACGGTCTTCCAATAGCAACTGAATATCAATTTGGGGATAAAGTGCCAGGAATTCGGGCAAATGTGGGTGCAGCATAAAATGCCCAACGGCTTTGGGCACACTGATCCGAATTACGCCTTGTGGTTCAATATGAAACTGTCCCGAGCTTTCCATTACCGCTTGTGCCGCATTGACCATGTCGACACAGCGTTCATAGACCTGTTGACCACTTTCACTTAAGCGCAGTTTACGTGTGGTGCGATGCAATAAGCGTGTACCTAAGGCCCGTTCTAAACGGGCAATCGCACGGCTCACTGCAGAAGGGGTAGAACCGAGCTGTCGTGCCGTTTCAGAAAAGCTTTCCGTTTCGACAACTTTGACAAAAGTTGCCATTTCATTTAACAGAACCAGACTTTGATTTGTGCTCATGAAGCAAAAGTTATTTGGATTTTGATTGGATTATCGCGCTTTAAAAATCGCAATACAATCTTTTTCCTGTAGTCATGATGGAGATAAATCAAATGTGGCAGTTGTATGGACATGAGTTTCTGGCCTTGGCATTGATCCATTTTATGGCAGTCGTTTTACCGGGTCCTGATTTTATTATTACAGTACGACAAAGTGTGCGATATGGTTATCTAATTGGCTGTATCACTGCAATCGGCATTGGTGTCGGCATTTCGGTACATGTGTTTTATACCTTGGTGGGTGTTGGCGTGCTGATCCAGCAAAGTGTCTGGTTAATGTCGGTATTGCGCATAGCTGGGGCGGCTTATTTGATTTATTTGGGCTGGCAATGTTTACGTAGTCAACCGAATGCCAATCTGGATATTCTAGCGGGGGAAGCGCTGGGCAAACCGAGCTTGATCCAGGCCTTTAATATGGGCTTTTTGACCAACGCTTTAAATCCGAAAGCGACCGTGTTTTTTCTGGCGATTTTTACCACGATTGTGAATCCTGCAACACCGCTAAAGGTTCAAATCGGTTATGGCATCTGGATGTGTCTGGTGAATGCATCATGGTTTATCTTGGTCAGTATCATGTTTGCACAACCGATTGTACGGAAACGCTTTTTAGAGTTTGGGGTGTATTTCGAGCGGGTGATGGGGGTTATCTTGAGTGCAGTGGCAATACGATTGATCTGGAGCGTTGCCTTTGCCTGAATAGAAAAAAGACTGCACTGAGGCAGTCTTTTTTATTGCAGAGCGTTTAAGTACTGCGTTTTTTTCTGCTCAGTTGATGTAAGACTGACACCAGCAAATCAATTTCTTCCGTGGTATTATAAAACGCCAAAGATGGGCGCACCGTCTGTTCCACACCAAAACGACGCAAGATCGGCTGAGCACAATGGTGTCCTGAACGTACTGCAATGCCATGTTGATTCAATGCCTTACCCACTTGCTCGGTTGAATAACCTGCAAGGGTAAAGGACATGACACTGGCTTTGTTTCTGGCCGTGCCAATCGGTCTCAAACCTGCGACGCTGCTTAATGCATGCTGACCATATTCGAGCAAGTCATGTTCATAACGGGCAATATTATGAATGCCGAGGCGTTCCACATATTCCAGTGCAGCACCTAAACCGACTGCATCGGCAATATTACCCGTGCCTGCTTCAAACTTGTTTGGAGCCGGTTGATAAACCACTTGTTCAAAGCTCACATCCTGAATCATATTGCCGCCACCTTCCCACACTGGCATGGTTTCCAGGATTTCAGGTTTGGCATAGACAGCTCCAATGCCTGTCGGTCCAAACACTTTATGTCCAGAGAATACAAAGAAGTCAGCGTCAATGGCCTGAACATCGGTTGGCATATGCGAAACCGATTGAGCCCCATCGACCAAGACCCGTACACCTTTGGCATGCGCGATTTTGATCACCTCGGCGACAGGCGTGACCGTACCTAAGGCGTTGGACACCTGGGTAATCGAGATCAGTTTGGTCCGTTCATTAATCAGTTTTGGTAGTTCTTCCAGAATGATTTGACCGGTATCATCCACTGGAATGACACGAAGTTTGGCGCCGACTTTTTTGGTGAGTTGGAACCACGGTACGATGTTGGCGTGATGCTCAAGATGCGACACGATGATCTCATCGCCTTCAGCAATATTCTGCTCCCCCCAGGTCTTGGCAATCAGGTTAATGCCTTCGGTGGTGCCACGAACAAAAATGATTTCCTTGGATGATTTTGCTCCAATAAAACGGGCCACCACATTACGCGCATGTTCATAGGCATCAGTTGCACGTGCTGCCAGTTCATGTGCAGCACGATGAATATTGGAATTTTCGTGCTGATAAAAATAAGCTATACGATCAATCACGCTTTGTGGTTTCTGTGTGGTCGCTGCATTATCAAACCAGACCAGAGGTCGACCATTGACGCGTTCTTGCAGAATGGGAAAGTCACGACGAATCGCCTGAATATCCAAGGGCTGAGCAGCACTGGCAACAAACTGCGGTTGTGAAGCTTGATAATTGCCATAACCCGGATTGTGTTGCGGCAGATCCAAGAAGTAAAAGCCTGAAGATGCATTATTTTGTGCTTGAGTTGAAGCTTGAGAATCTTGCTGTAACACGCTTTTTAGCGCATCGCCGTGCGGTAATTGAAATGATTGGGCGGTCGCAAAACTGGCAGCATCAAATTCAGAGCTGGATGTGCTCGGTGCTGCAAAATCATTTAAAAAATAAAATGGTGAAGCTTCACTTGCCGATGGACGAGACGGTTCAACCAAAGGCACATTCGGTGCGCTATGAATGGCCTGTGGAAAATTTGGTTCAATCGGTGGGCGAGGTAAATTTGCCCCACCGACCACGGGCGCAGAGGCAATGGCACGACGTTCAGGATAATCGGGATAGTTTGGAATATGCTCAGGATATTCAGGATTCAAACTTTTTTCATAGGCAATATTGGGCGCTCGACCACTTAACGCTGCTAAAGGTTCAGCAGGTTGGGGTTGATGGGGTGGAGTACCGATATTGGGCAAGTCCAGATTCAAACCAGAAGGATGGTCACTACCTGAGCTTGGCAATGCAGCAAAAAATTCAGTGGCAAGCCTTGAAAGTGTTGCTTCATCCGGGAAGTTGGACGGTGGTTGAACACCGGCCACTTCAGAACCCGTCGGATGACCTTGCCCAGCAGCTGTGGACGAAAGCTTACTTGTAGTTAACTGGGTAGTCATGATATTTGTCCACCTCCACATCTTCGAGTACAGCCAACGCATCCTCGGTCAATACTGCCAATGAGCAGTACAGTGAGATCAGATAAGACGCAATTGCATTGCGGTTGATACCCATAAAGCGTACGGAAAGACCAGGGGATTGCTCGCCTGCCAAGCCTGGTTGGAACAAGCCCACTACACCTTGGCGTTTTTCACCTACACGGAGGAGCAGGATTTTGGTTTTACCATCTTCCACTGGAATCTTGTTGGATGGAATCAGTGGTACACCCCGCCAGGTAATAAACTGAGAACCGAATAAACTGACGGTTGGTGGTGGCACGCCACGACGGGTACATTCACGACCGAATGCAGCAATCGCATCTGGATGTGCCAGGAAGAAACCGGGTTCTTTCCAGACTTTACGCAGTAAATCATCAAAGTCATCTGGGGTTGGCGGGCCATTTAAAGTTGAGATAAGCTGTTCATCTGCGACGCTGGCCAATAAACCATATTCAGGATTATTAATCAGTTCGCTCTCCTGACGTTCTTTAATGGTTTCAATGGTTAAGCGTAATTGTTCTTTAATTTGATCGTGCGGACTGCTGTAAAGATCGGCAACTCGGGTATGAATATCCAAAACGGTAGACACACCATTTAAGAAATATTCACGCGGTTGCGCATCATAATCAACAAAGGTTTGCGGCAATGTGGCTTCATCACGTTGCGTACATGCCACTTGGATGTCATCGGTATTGCTGACACGGTTAACACGATAAATACCTGCTTCAACAGGAATCCATTGTAATAAATGTGTGAGCCAACGCGGGGTAATGGTCGAAAGTTGTGGAACAGTCTTGGTGGCGTTAGCAAGCTGTCTGGCTGCATGATCGCCAAGTGCAAGTTGGGCTTTGTCGTTGGTTTTTGCCATGAATCAATTTTCCTGTTGTTTTTTGGCTTTGTTAATAAAAAGGGTTGGTTTTATTACAATGTGGTTTAATCATTTATTGAATTAGACTAGAGCTGATTTATTATTTTTAAAAATATTAATATGAGATAAATAATGCTGGATTGTGATTATATGACTCATAAGAATATATTTATAAAAAATAAATATAAAATACGAATATAGACGGTTTAATCTAAAAACCATCTGCTTCATTTAATTAAACTTTACTGTTATGCAAGGACTCGCTGGGGGATTGTAAAATCTGGCTGCCTGCTGCAACGCTATGGGTGAGCCAGACATTGCCGCCAATAATGGAGCCTTTACCAATAGTGATGCAGCCTAAAATGGTTGCACCTGCATAAATCACCACGTGGTCTTCAACAACCGGATGACGGGCATAATCTTTTTTCAGTGCGCCATCTTCATTGACTTCGAAGCGTTTTGCGCCGAGCGTGACCGCCTGATAGATGCGGACATATTCACCAATCACCGAGGTTTCACCAATCACCACGCCGGTACCATGATCGATAAAGAAGCCTTTCCCGATTTGTGCTCCAGGATGAATATCAATCCCGGTGGCTGAATGGGCCAGTTCAGAAATAATTCGTGAGAGCAGCGGTACACTGTGATAGAGCTGATGGGCGACACGATGATGAATAATCGCTAAAATCCCGGGATAGCAGAGTAGGACTTCATCAACGCTATGTGCTGCGGGATCGCCTTCATAGGCTGCACAGACATCAGCATCCAGTAGACGACGGATGTCCGGCAGGGTGTTGGCAAAGTCCTGTACGATGGTCTGTGCCAAAGCGACCTGCTGTTCATACAGCAGCCTGTCGTTATTCGAAATGGGAACCTGCTTCACCCGACTTTTGGCTTCATAATTTAAAGCCAGTTTGACCTGTGCAAACAGGGCATTCAAAACCCGGTCAAGTGTATAGGCAATATAATAATCTTCTGTTTCCTGACGCAGCTCACTGGGTCCAAGCCGCATTGGAAATAGAATGCCGCACAGATCATCCAGTATTGATTTAAGCGCCTCTTTGGATGGAAGTTCGCGTCCACCAAATTCCTTGATACGGTGTTGCCGTTCCCGCCATTCGTGTCGTGCTTGTTGTAAGCCTTCGACCACCGGCTGTATTTTCCATTGGCTCACGAGAGTTCCTTGCAAAATGAGGGGTTAAAAACATCAAGCTTCAAAGGTCATATCAATCTTGTAGCCAAGGTAATTGATGAATACGCCAGCCATTGCTTTGATTTCGTTGTTGCTGTTCGTTCAGATCGCCTTCAAAGCCTTCTAGCACGTTATAGACTTGGGCAAAACCAGCACTAAAGGCCGCAGTCGCTGCCAAAGCCGAGCGTTTACCACTACGGCAGAGTAAGAGAATGGTTTTATCTTTGCCGACCTTGCTATCCAGTTCTTTCAGGAAACGTGGATTTCGGTTGAATGAGGTACCGGTTGCCCATGCCACATGGACACTTTCAGGCACATAACCGACAAATTTACGTTCTTCATTGGTGCGGACATCCACTAAAATGGCATGACCTTGTTGAACCAGAAACCATGCTTCAGCAGGCGGAACACTGCCGGTAAAATCAAGCTCATTGTCTTCTGCATATTGTTGTGCGCGTTGCAGGATATCTTGTGGGTCGTTTGAAGAACCGTCTGAAGTGAAGTTGGATTCTGCAGCTTGAGCAGAATCAAATTGAGCATTCATTGTTATAACCTTTATATACATCAGCGGGATGATGTTTTTATCTTAGGACTGTTTTTATATTCAGGAAAATAATCAAAATTTATTTATATATCTATTTTTGATAAATGATGGGTATTTATTAACTTATTCGGAATATGGTTTAAAATGGTTTTTTTAATAAATACATTTATTAGATTTAAAGATGAAATTATCAGGAATAAATATTTTACTTTTCCATTAAGTTGCATCATTAATATTTAAAAAGGGGAGTTTGGAAAATTAAATGCAAGAGCACTGAAAAATATCGCTATTGATGATAAAAACAGCATAAATTGTCTAAGACTTATTCTTATCTCATAAAGGAATAAGCAACTCACTTTTTCTTATTTTTAATCATAAGGCATGCCGCATACCATAAGCCTATATTGTTGAAAGATCATCTAATTATGGGCATCAAGAACACCAAGCCGCTAATTGTTACAGCGATCGTCCTTGTGGCGATTGTTGCTTTTATTGTCTATCAAAATCAAAAAGATGCTGCGCCTGTTCAGTCTAAAAACAAGGCAGTGGTGATTGCCTACCAGACTGGTGTTGATCCAACCAAGGTTGCACAGGCCAATGGTGATTATGAACGTGACAGTAAGCAAGCCATTCAATGGCGTAAGTTTGATGCAGGTTCAGATGTGGTCAATGCATTGGCTTCGGGTGATGTGGTGATCGGCAATATCGGTTCCAGTCCACTGGCCGCTGCAGCAAGCCGTGATTTACCGATTGAAGTCTTTCTGGTCACAGCAAAATTAGGTGGTTCAGAAGCCCTCGTGGTCAGCAATAAATCCGGCATCAAAAACCCGCAAGACTTGATTGGCAAAACCATTGCGGTGCCGTTTGTTTCAACCACACATTACAGCTTGTTGTCAGCACTCAAGCATTGGAATATTGCCGATAACCAGGTCAAGATCATTAATTTACGTCCACCTGAAATCACGGCTGCTTGGGAGCGTGGTGATATTGATGCCACTTATGTCTGGGAACCTGCATTAAGCAAAGTCAAAGCCAGTGGGCATGTCTTGACCGATTCGAAACAGGTCGGCGAGTGGGGTGCACCAACTTATGATTTATGGGTAGTACGTAAAGATTTTGCTGAAAAAAATCCAGAATTCTTAAAAGCCTTTGTGCAAACCAGCTTGAAACAAGTTGAAGCGTATCAGCAAGATCCGAAAGCATTTGAACAAAATGCCGATCATATCCAGAAAATTGCTCAGCTGACAGGCTCTGATGTGAAAGATATTCCTTTACTGTTATCCGGCAATATTTATCTGAATAGCCAGCAACAACACGCGACTTTAGCGGGTGAGTTTGCCAAAAATATTTTCGATACCGCAACATTCCTAAAAAGCCAAGGCAAGGTGGATCAAGTCAAACCTGATTATCAAGCGAATGTCACCACCCAATTCTTACAGCCATAGGAGATCGAAATGAGCATATTAGCTGCCGAGCATCTTCATTTAACCTTTCCCAAACAGAACGTGCCTGTATTGCAAGATATCAATCTTAAGATTGAGGAAGGCACCTTGACTGTGGTTTTGGGTGAGTCTGGCTGTGGTAAAACAACATTGCTGAATATCTTGGCGGGCTTTCAACAGCCAAGTTCGGGCCAGATTACACTGGATCATGAAGTGGTGACTGCACCCGATGCACGTCGTGCGGTGGTGTTTCAGGATCATGCGCTGTTACCTTGGTTAAATGTCTCTGAAAATATCGGTTTTGCTTTACAGCTCAAAGGCTTGAAAGCGCAAGAAATTCAACAGCAAGTCGATGCAATCCTGAAAATTGTGGGTTTAAGTCATGTGGCACAAGCCAATATCTGGGAACTGTCTGGTGGTATGAAACAACGTGTCGGTATCGCACGTGCCTTGATCAGCCATGCGGCATTCATTTTGCTGGATGAGCCTTTTGCTGCGCTGGATGCCTTTACCCGTGAAACCATGCAGCAGTTGGTACTGGATTTATGGATTGAACAAAATAAATCGTTCTTCCTGATCACACATGACATTGAGGAAGCGCTTTTGCTGAGCAATCAGCTGGTGTTGATGACGGCTCGTCCTGGAAAAATTGTCGAGACTTTAAAACTGGATTTTGCAGATCGTTATCAGCAGGGTGAATCGATCCGTGCGATTAAGTCGGATCCACAATTTATCCAGTTACGTGAGCAACTGTTTGAACGCTTACGCGTACAGAAGCAGGCAGGACATGAGGTGGCTGTATGACGGGTCAAGCAAAAAACACCGCTTATGAGCTGAGCAAGGCAGAACAACTGCAAGCGACCAACAATGCACAGCCGGATTCAATCTTGAGTTCAATTGGGGCTTTTGTTGCTCGTCATCGCAGTTTGGTCCTCAGTCTTTCCAGTGTACTGAGTGTATTGGTGATCTGGTATCTGATCACGGCATTAAAAATTGTTCCAAGCCTGTTTTTACCAAGTCCACAAGCGGTATGGCAGAAGTTCCTTGAAGTCAGCCAGCAAGGCTTTATGAAAGCCACCTTATGGCAGCATCTGGCCGCGAGTATTTCTCGGGTCTTATTGGCCTTGGTTGCCGCAATTGCGATTGGGGTGCCTTTAGGTTTATGGATGGGACTGAATAAATGGGTGCGTGCAGTGCTTGATCCATTGGTTGAGTTATTGCGTCCGATTCCACCTTTGGCTTATTTGCCACTCTTGGTGATCTGGTTCGGGATTGGTGAAACCACCAAAGTACTTTTGATTTTCTTTTCGATCCTGGCGCCTGTGATTATCAGCAGTACCCATGGTGTACTGAGCCATCAGCTCAATCGTGAGCGTGCAGCTTTATCTTTGGGAGCGAGCCAGTCGCAAGTATTCTGGCATGTGATTCTGCCGACCGCATTACCGCATATTTTAACGGGTGTCCGTATTGGTTTGGGTGTAGGCTGGTCAACCTTGGTGGCTTCGGAATTAGTTGCAGCAGATCGGGGCATTGGTTTTATGGTGCAGTCGGCGGCACAATTCCTGATTACCGATACCGTGGTTCTCGGCATTATTGTCATTGCGATTGTCGCAGTAAGTTTTGAATTGTTTTTGCGTTGGTTACAGAAGCAATTATCTCCTTGGTATGGCCAACAGTTATAAGTGTGAGTAGTAGAAGATGACGTTAAATATTGAAGTTATTAAACCAACAATCGGTGCCATTATTCACGATGTTGATTTAAACACGGCTGATGAAAATACTACACAACAAATTCAACAGGCTTTGCTGGATCATCATGTGATCTTCTTCCGCAACCAGCAGCTTGCCCCTCAGGCACAAGCTGAACTGGCGCGTGGTTTTGGTTCTTTGCATATTCATCCGATCTATCCATCGGTAGACAATGTTCCTGAAATCATTGTGCTCGATAGCTGGAAACAGGATTTGCGTGACAATGAACTCTGGCACACTGATGTGACTTTTAGCCAGAAACCGCCATTGGGCTGTGTATTGCAAGCTATCAAGATTCCACCTGTAGGCGGTGATACCCTGTGGTCGAGTGGCGCGGCGGCATTTGCTGCCTTGGATCAAGACTTGCAGCAAAAGTTAAAAGGTTTAACCGCAACCCATGACATCCGTCAGTCTTTCCCGATTGAACGTTTTGCGCATAATGATGTTGAACGTCAAAAACTGGAAGAAACCTTTAAGCGTAATCCTCCTGTTGTTCATCCTGTGGTGAGAACGCATCCGGTCACGGGTCAACCGATTTTGTTTGTGAGTGAAGGTTTTACTACCCGTATTAATGAACTGGATGAAACCGAAAGCGCTGAATTGCTACAGTATTTATTTGCGCATGCCACCAATGAGCAGTTCCATTTGCGTTGGCAGTGGCAGGCAGGCGATGTGGCAATTTGGGATAATCGTTGTACGCAGCATAAGGCTTTATTTGATTATGGTGATGCGCATCGGATTATGCATCGTGCCACGATTAACGGTGATGTACCATTTTATCAGGCAGCGAGTTAAGGTTTGATTTAGATGAGAAAGCTTGGGTAAAATCCTGAGCTTTTTTATTCTTGGGGCTGAGGTTATTTCCTGTATTTGATACTCGGTAATCTCATCCACAACCTGCGTGGTTTTTATAAAGTATAGTTTCTGCGAAAGATTTAAAAAGATTACAAGAAGTGGACAGGTTTTGTGGATGAGGATGCTTTTGGTTACTTTGGGCGAAACCAAAGTAACTCCAGCTGAAGGCTTATCCTTAAATTGGATGAGAGCACGGCACGACTCCGTTAAAGCCTATCCTTCAATAAATAACGGTCTTTAGTGGCTGATTTCACAGGTCTGCTTGTAAACCGAAGGCGCTTGTCCGGTCCAGCGTTTAAAGGCACGTCGGAATTCACGTAATTCGCTAAAACCCAGTTGCAGGCTAATCTCACTCATTGACAGGTTCTGTTCAATCAGTTGCTTGGCCTTGCGTTCCAGTACATTTTGCCGGATTTGTTGAAAACTCAAGCCCTCTGCTAATAATTGCCGTCTTAAATGGCGTTCGCTGATCCGTAAATGTTCAGCAGCGTGTTGCATCTCAAAACGCTCAGGTAAATGCTGTTCAATCAAATGATCAAGTAAATGCACATAGCCAACCTGATTGAGCCGGTCGATTTCTTTTAGGGCCTGTTCACAGATCTGGATGGCAGTTGCATAGTTAGCGGGGCTGTAATTTTTTAAGCTGCGTTGCAACAGGCGGTGACTAAAACGCATGACATTTTTATCACGGTTAAACTGGATGGGGCAGCCAAACAGATCGTGATATTGTTGTTGATAGTCGCTTGGGAAATAGCTGAGCTCAAGACTGATGACATCCTCATGATCGCCTAGCATTGCATTTAAACAGGTAATGATGCTGCTAAATAATTCATCATAGAAAAAGGCTTTCAGTTCATTGCAGGGATAGGGTTCAGTGACTTCCAGCTCACACAGATCATCGTGGATGGAAAAGTTAATATTCAAGACACTGCCAGAAATCCGATGGTAGCGCAGCGCAATGTCCAAAGCATCTGCCACGGTTTTACACGATTGCATGGCAAAGCCCAAAATTCCCATCGAAATCAGACCTTCACTACTGCCAAGTTTTAAACCGAGGTCGGGTTGCTGATAGGCTGCAATGGCTTGACGAACAACATCACAGAGTTGGCTAAAACGAACTACCCCTTGGGTTTCCTGTATTTGAGCAATGTCCAAACCTGAATCTTGAAACCATGCGGCATAATCCCACTGCTGTTGCTCTGCATAATGAATCAGGCTCGCCAGAATGGTGGGTAGAATAAACTGTTGTTGCTCATTTTTATCGCTGCTGTGTATAGGCATAAGTCCGTTTAGCCCCCCAAAGAAAAGTGTCTTTAACCCTGTTGGGTATCGCATAATTTTGATTAACTTTCAACATGCTTTAAGACAGTTAAAAAAAGAATTGAAAAGGAAGTCGTAATGTATCAGGTGGGTTGGGACAAGCAGAAAATCAAAATCACAGCCAAAGGCTATGCCATGTTTGGTTATGGACAATGGTCACATCGGGCCTATGAGCAGCGCACAGCTTTATTTGCCAGAAGTGTCAGTATTGTCGATCAGCAGCACAACCGACTGTTGATCTGCTGTCTGGATTTAGGCTGTATTACCCATGCCATACGCAGCCAAACTGTAGCGCAACTTACACAAATTCTAGATTCGAAATTTGATGAAAATCAACTGCTTCTCATGGCCACCCATACCCATTCTGGGCCTGGCGGTTGTGGCTATGAAGCTTTGTATAATATGCCGACCCCTGGATTTGTGCCTGAACATTTAAAGGCGATTGTTGAGGCAATTGTACAGAGTATTCAAAATGCGATTGCGTCTGAACAAGACACCGAGATTTTTTTAGCGACTCAGCATTTCTCGGAACAGACAGCTGTGGCATGGAATCGTTCAATCAAAGCCTATAATCGTAATCCAGAAGTTCAGTCACGTACCGAAGCTGAAACGCATTTGGCCTTGAATCGTGAAATGCAGTTGATTGGTTTCTATCGGGAACAAAAGCTCCAGTCCTTTATTTCCTTATTTGGAGTTCATGCAACCTGTTTGGGGAATTCCTTAAACGCCTATGATGGCGATAATAAAGGTTATGCAGCCGCATTTTCCGAGCAGGCTTTAACTGAGCAAGGGATTCAAAATCCAGTGACGATTTTTGCTCAGGCAACTGCAGGGGATGTATCACCGCATTTTCATGGCAAAGACCAACTCAAGATTCGCAAAAAGATCAAAGGTGAGCAGGAATATCAGTACGCGCAACAAAATGGTCGTTATCAAAGTGAACTGGCTCTGAATGGCTTACAGCAGAATATCCCTAAAAATTTGCAAAAAGTCGAAAGCAAGATCGATGCTGTTTTGTCCTATGTCGATCTGAGTAATATTGAAATTCCAGAGGTGTTCGCAGCAGGGCAAAAGCATGCCAAGACCAGTCAGCCTTGTCATGGCACCGCATTTTTTGCAGGCACACCTGTCGATGGTTTAGGCGCACCCAAACCCTTAATTATGGGAATGCAATTTTTAGCCGATCAATTTCGCAAACAGAAAACCAGGCATTCCAATGCAGCTGATTTTGTAGCGTATCAGCAACTATATGCCTCACAAGGGCCGAAACAGATTGTACTGGAAGCGGGTGCCAAAAAGATTTTAGGTCAACCGATTGGTTTTCCGCCCGGTATTCTTGATCCGTTGATAGCAGAAATGAATCGACAAGTGAAAGCTGGGGCGATTCAGCACAGTCCCTTAGTTCCAAGTGTAGTTCCATTACAGATCGTGCGATTAGGTCAATTGGCTTTGATTTGTTGTCCAGGAGAATTTACCACCATCGCAGGACAGCGTGTCGTTGATACGGTTAAACAGACGCTTGCCGCACAGGCTTCAATTGAAAGCGTCTGGTTAGCATCCTACTGCAATGATTATATGGGCTATGTCACCACCTATGAAGAGTACCAGGTGCAAGCCTATGAAGGGGGACACACCTTGTTTGGTCAATGGACACTGGCTGCCTGTCAGAGCAAATTCAAAGCATTAGCAGAACAATTAGGATTAGAAAAAAACAAACGTCATTACGATGAAATGACAAGACCACAACCGATTCCAGCACAGGAACTCGCAAAACGTAGCAATCATGGCAACCTAAAAACTGCCGTTAGCCAGGGAGAGGCAGTATGAGTAATCTAAAACAAGGCATCTGGTCAAACTGGTCCGGTTTTCAACAATCCAAACCGCAACAGGTTTTACAGCCTGCTAATATTCAAGAACTACAGAGCATCGTTGCTCAGCAACAAAAAATACGGGTAGTGGGTGCAGGACATTCCTTTACACCCTTGGTCTGTACCGATGCCACCTTATTGTCTCTGGATCAGATTGCAGGCATTGCATCAACAGATCATGCCCGATGCCAAAGCAGTATTTATGCGGGTACGCGTTTATATGATCTAGATCAGCACCTCCAGCAGCAATCGATTAATCAGGCCTTGATGAATCAGGGTGATATTGATCAGCAAAGTCTTGCGGGGGCGGTTTCTACGGGCACACATGGGACAGGAGCAGATTTACATTGTATTTCGGCCTATGTGGAGGCTTTTGAGCTGTTGACGGCTTCTGGTGAAATCCTGCAATGCAGTCGAACAGAGCATCCTGAAATCTTTGCCGCAGGACGGGTGTCTTTGGGGAGTTTGGGTATCCTGACTCAGATCACCATGCAGAATCGCCCGCGCTATAAACTCAAAGAGCATATTCAACTGTGTCCGGTCGAAGACATGATGCAGCATATTCAGCAATGGAAGCAGCAGCATCGACATATCGAATGTTTTGTGTTTTCCCATGAAAAGCAGTTGATGCTGAAAACCTTGGATGAGACCGATGAAGCGGTTTTGCCGCGTAAGGAAAATTTCCCGTCTGACGATACGCTGCTGACCCTTTGTTCCGAGTTAACCAGAAGCTTTCCTGCACTGAATCCGTATTTACAGAAGCTATTAGGTATTTTTGTTAAACCGACCACCTATGTGGATTGGTCGAGTAAAATTTTTCCGACACCGCGTAATACCAAGTTCAATGAAATGGAATATCAGATTCCTGTAGATCGTGGAGTTGAATGTCTGGATGAAATACTGTATGCCTTAAGAAAATATAAAGTGGCTACCTTTTTTCCACTCGAATTTCGCTTTGTGAAAGGGGATGATATCTGGCTCAGTCCGTTTTATCAGCAAGATTCCATTTCAATTTCAGTGCATCAATACCACAAACAAGATCCGAAGTTAATTTTTGAGGTAGTTGAGCCGATTTTGCAAAAATATCGGGGTCGTCCGCATTGGGGGAAAATGCATACCATGACAACCACTCAATTACAGACTTTATATCCAAAGTGGGATGATTTTATGGCGTTGCGTCAGCAGCTTGATCCGGAAGCCAAGTTTTTAAACCCCTATCTGGAAAAGCTGTTTTTAGGTTAAATCGAATGTTTATGAGTTGAAAGTGCTTAATAGCGTTATATCGGGCTTGCATCCAATGAAGGGTTAAGCTTTTAGCTGCAGTTACCTTGTTTTCACCCTGAGCAGCGTTTCAAGTCTCGTAAGATGTATTTTTCTTGCACTCTGCCAAAGCTTTAGCCGCTTTGGCTCGCTCAGGTTGTAGATGACTTTTCACGTATCAAATTGTATGTAAATTTTCTTGGATTGAAAAAGGTATAGCCATGTTGGATCATTATTTTAAACAGCTCAATCTGGACCTGAAAAAACAGGGGATTGCGACTCCACAACTGATCATCGATGAAGCCGCGTTAAAACAAAATATCCAGCATGTTCAGATTCGCCTTGCTCACGCCAAACATTTAAAAGCACGCCTGGTGGTGAAATCATTAGCCAGTCTGGATTTACTCAAGTTGTTATCTGCCCAGATCAACACCCAGCGTTTTATGGTATTTCATCAACCGCATATTATTTCGATATTAGAAAATTTTGCTGAAGCCGATATTTTGTTGGGCAAACCGATGCCGGCTCAAGCGGTACGCCATTTTTTTGAACAACATGCAGCATGGTCGAATGCCAATATCCAGTGGCTGGTGGATACCCAGCAACGTGTGCAGCAATATCTTGAGATTGCCCAGACTTATTCGCGCTGTCTAAAGCTGAATATTGAGATTGATGTGGGTTTACACCGTGGTGGGGTACAATCGACACAACAGCTGACCGAAATATTAAAGCTGATTGAGCGAAATCCACAGTATTTAAAACTTTCTGGCTTGATGGGCTATGATGCGCATGTCACCAAAATCCCTGCCATCATTAAAAAACCTGAACTGGCTTATCATAGCTCCCAGCAGACTTATGCGCATTATCAGCAGCTGATTCAAAAACAGTTCCCAACCTTGTGGAATGAGGCGTTGTGTTTTAATGGCGGTGGCAGTCCAACCTTTAGCTTGCATACCACTGCAAGTGTCTGCAATGACTTGTCTTTTGGTTCAATGTTGTTAAAACCAAGTGATTTTGAGAGTGATTTTTTACAGGCATTGCAACCTGCATTATGGATCGCTGCACCTGTGCTTAAGGTATTGCCATTTACCCAACTGCCTTCGATGTCGTTACTGGATAAATTGCCGCATAAATGCAAGGCGCTGTTTATTTATGGCGGCTACTGGCTGGCTGATTATGTTTATCCTGATCAGTGTCATACCCATGCCTTATATGGGCGCAGCAGTAATCAGGAGCTGGTCAATGTACCGAAGAATTGTGATATTCAGGTCGATGATTTTGTGTTTTTAAGACCCACACAGAGTGAGGCAATTATTCCTCAATTTTCCGAGTTAAAACTGTATCGCACACATGCTTTTGAGACATGGCAAACTTTTAGTGAGTGACGATGAGTCACCAAGCTTTGCTCATTAATATTCGAGCTAAAAGCTTGTCGTGTACCCAGAGCTTTAAAAAAAATCGGCCAAATGACAGCTTTTTGCTTCAGTCAGGTTTTCAATGGAATCGACTAATAGAATATTGATATCTTTTTCACTTTTATAGGCCGCGATCACTTCTGCATAAATCGGCTGTTTTAGTTTGGTGGCGTTTGAGAGAAAATCTGATACCGCCTTTTCCTTAGACCAGTCGGCATCTTTCAATACATATTCATTCTGCGCAATATCGCATCGCGTTAACATGGCTTTATTATCCTGAATAGTTAAGGTGCCCATAAAAATATCCATGCTCTCTTTGGGATCAGGCGAATTGGCAAAAGTTGTGAAAGGAAAAACTAAGCCAGATATAAATATTGCAAAGACAACAGTGATTTTTTTCATTGGATTTTCCTGAAGATGACATTCATTATTAAAGTAATACTTTGAGATTTTAATCTCAGAGGTGGATTGAATGCCAGAAAATAGCCAAGTAGGCGCAGGAATTAAACTGGATCATGAGTCTACTTGGCTGGATAAGACTGAATGACTAAAAACGATAACCCATCTTCAAACCATAGCCAATGGCGCTGTTATCTTTAAAATCGGCTTGTTCAGCAACCGGTTTGATCCCTGGTACAGGAATGTAATAGGTACCATCTTCGGCCACTACATCGCCTAACCAGAAGTATTTAACGCCTGCGGCAATAAAGTAGTTCGGGGCAGGATTAAACTGGGCACCTAGACCAATCCCCCAAGAGCCTTTGGTGGGGTTCAAGGTAGAGGCCGGGTTGCCTGTACCCGAGTCCCAACTGACTTCTGTGGAGGCACTCCATTTTTCAGTAAATTGATGTCCAAGTCCGAGATTGACCGTCCATTGATCTTTTTGGTAGCTATCCAGATCAAAACCACCGCTATAGCTGCCTTCGCTGATCAAGTCAGTCAGGTATTCGGTGACTGCGCCAAACTGGGTCGGACGGATATGAAAATCTTTCCAGTTGACCCAACGTAGGTTGGTATAGAGCAATGTGTCTTTATACACACCCGTCTGAAAATCAATATTCACGGATTGTGGTGTACTAATTTTAGTCTTGCCCGGTGTGGTGACTTCCAGAGGTTCACCAAACATGGTCTCAGTTACCTGCATATCGTGGTCGATCTTGGAGCGATAGGTCACTGCGGCTTTTAAGGCAATATCCGGGATTTGATAACTCAACCCTGCCAGCCAGCCCACCGCATGATCCTGTTTAAATTTGGCATCATAACCATTAAAGGCTTCACTGTATGAGTTACCACGCAGCGCGACATCCCCTTTGACCGATTGATAGACAGCACCGCCATAGAGTTGAAAGTTGCTAAATGGACTGACACCCAAAATCATGCTAATGCTTTCAGTATCAACATTGACCGATGTGCCTTGATGGGTGAATTCATTGTCCGAGAAGGTATTATTGGACTGCATCGGATAAGTAATGTCCGCACCAAAAGGCTGGTCATAGAGCAAGCCAAAGCTGATCCGGTCGGTCAGTTGCAGCTTGAGCGCAGCAGCATAATATTGAAAGCTGTTGCCCATATTGCCTGAGTTCAGGTTCTGCGGATCATTGACCAGTTCAGGACGATTACGGATTTTTCCTGAAATATCAGGATCGACCGCTGTGGCACCAACCTCGACATAATTGCCATTTTCCAGAAAGGGTAAAATAGATTGGCCGGATTGATCCAGTGCCGCAGCATGATTGAGGGTGGCGGCAAATAGGCTACAGATGCCGATTAAAATTGGATTGCGTTTCATAGTGATCATCCTTGGAAAACCGTGTCTTATTTTTAGCGCTGATATTTTTATTAACGGTCATTTTTTCTATTAGCAGTAAATTGATTTCACTCAATATTTTTAAATAGAAAAGCAATGTCCATGCTTGTAGTGAAGCATTTTTTCAAGAGCGGGAATAGGGTTATAAATGTTCAGGATGGGGGGCTAAGCGGTCAATTCTTTTTATTCTGATAAGAAAAAAACCTTGTGATCGGGCACAAGGTTTATGAAGCAAATGGGGGAATTATTGCTTGACGATGAGTACAGGAATATGTGATTCAGTTAAAACCGCACGGGCCACACTACCCAGCAATAAACGTTTGACGCCTGTACGTCCATGTGAGCCCATCACAATCAGGTCGGCACCGACTTCGTCGGCAACAAAAATAATGCCTTCACTGGCGGAACCATGATGGATCTTGGTCTCGACCTGAATACCGTCGCGCACAAAGGACTGGGCAATATCCTGCAACTGGTTTTTGGCGTGTGCTTCAGCCTGCATAAAATAATCGGTTACTGCAGGGGCCAACTGGTAAAAATCAACGCCAACAAAAGGGTCAACCACAACCACGCTCAGGATAGTGACTTTCGCTCCGGATAGTTTGGCTAAAGATAGTGCATGTTGAACCGCTGCATAGGAAATTGGAGAATCGTCGACCGGGACTAATATATTTTGATAGGACATCTTATAGTGCTCCTTTATGGTTATAAAAAATGATAAAGCATAAGATGTTGATAACATATTGAGCTGGCGCGAGCAAATCAGCGCAGACTGAATCTGTATGATAAAACTGAAAATAATCTAGAAAAACAGCGGAATCCCCCGCAAAATAGAGCGATAAGAAAATCACTGTATTTTTGTAAGTCAGCTTAAGATGAACCTGAGTGCCAGCGACAACCTTTCAACTGTATTTGAATGTATAAGGAACTTTTGTGTTATTGAGTCTAGAGGCATTTAAGCAACAAAAATTTGACCAGATGGCTGCGAAAATCATGGCTGATCCAGACGTGTATCTGGATTTTGATTCGGTTTCAGATTTTTATAAAGCGGCATGGTTAAATGAGTTTCCGCAAGGCACCACATGGTCAGCCACGGGGCTGGATGACGGGGCCGAACAATTTTATGCAGTGATCGAATATGGAGATCATTATCTGTATATCAGCCGAATGGAACGTGTTACGGTCAAATTAGGCATACGCCATCATTACAATAAAAATAACTAATCCGAGCAGTCATCTGTTTTCAACGGCTCAGACTTTGAGATATTGCCTTGAATGTTATACTTTTGCGCAATGATGAAATCCTAATAAAACAAAATGGACATTTAAAAATGGCACATCAATTTACGGTGAATGAAACAATTCATGGTGTTTCAATTGAGGACTTTTCTAGACTGGTGGCGGATACGTCATTGCATGAAGCGGTGTGTAAACGTATTCCTGGGGAAAACCTGGAAATTATTGAATCGGCGGTAAACGGCGATATTTATACCTTGCGCCGTGAATATAATCTGGATGTGAATATTCCAGATGTGGCAAAAAAATTATTAAAAAATGCATTCCGTTTAAAACGTGCTGATGTGACTCATTTAAAAAACTTAACTTCTACGGTTGAATTGGGTGCAAACCTGCCTTTGGAAGCCAAAGGTGAACGTAGCGTGACTGGCGACAGTGAAAAAGTGAATATCTCTTTAACATGGACGGTTAAAGTCAAAGTGCCATTGATTGGTGGCATGTTAGAGAAGCATGCAGAAGGTGAAATCCGTAAATTCAGCAATCTTGAAATCGAGATTGTTGCTGATGAATTAAAGAAACATCTTTAATTTTTTTCAATGAATAGAAGACTCTCCAATTGGGGAGTTTTTTGTTTTTAGAAGCGCAGAAAATAGGGAATAACCGAAAGGATGATCCCCATGATGCTGATCAGCGCCGTACTTTCAATCAAGTAGGTGAAAAACATCAGGACCAGACCACAGACCAAAGGCACGGTCATCTTCTGCTTTTTGCCATACAAAAAATAGCCTAAGCCAATCGAGCTAAAGATCACACCTAAAAACAGTTGTGTTGCATTCATTGGGATTTGCCCGTGTTTTTTTTTCGCAAATATATTATGACAAGATTCTTAAATGAAAATTATGGTAACTCGATAAAATATCCAATACGATAATATCCACTATTTGGTCAAAACAATTATAAGGGCGTGGGATGAGTGTAATTCTACCTGTAGCACAACGTGGTGAAGAGATTTTAAAAATTAAAGCGGCGGCAGTCGCGAACGGGGAATTCAATAGTGAATGGTTATTGCAACTGGCGTCTGCCATGCATGCGACCATGCTGGAACGCAATGGTGTCGGTATTGCTGCACCTCAAGTCTATATTTCTAAAAGATTAATTATTGTGGCATCACGCCCGAATCCACGTTATCCCGATGCACCTGAAATGGATGCGGTGGTAATGGTCAATCCTGAAATTTTAGCGTTTTCTGAAACCACCTGTTTCGGGGAGGAAGGCTGTCTAAGTGTGCCGAATGAACGGGGACAGGTCGAACGGGCACAAGCGATCAAAGTCCGTTATTACACCTTACAGGGTGAAGTGATTGAAACCGCGTTTGAAGATTTTCCTGCACGTATTGTGCAGCATGAAGTTGATCACCTAAACGGGATTTTATTTGTTGAAAGAATAAATGAGTAGCTATAACCGGTAGCAAGCGGATTGTAGTTGCAGCAATGCCGTCAGAGCTAAAATCATTACAAAAGCTATAATTTCAATATTATCAGTGTTCTGTATTATAAATTTTCACAAGATTAAAATTCGACTGTTGTAAGGCGACTGAACATGAAAACTCCGCTTCCTGATTATTTGGCTCATGTGATTGAAGCCTGCGATACAGATAACAGCGGTCATCTCGCCGATTATATTCCTGAACTGGCCAATGCCAATCCAGACCGTCTGGCGCTGGCATTATCGACTGGTGATGGTGAAATCTATTCCGTAGGAGATGATGAGATTGAATTCACCATTCAATCGATGTCTAAACCATTTACTTATGCCTATGTGCTGCAACAGTTGGGTATTGATGCCGTATTAGAAAAAGTCGGGGTTGAACCTTCAGGGGAAGCCTTTAATGAAATTTCATTGGGAAAAGATCGCCGTCCCAAGAATCCGATGATTAATTCGGGTGCCATCACCACACATTCCTTGATTCCAAGCAAAGACGATCTGTCCGGCGCAGAAATTTTACGTCAGTTTATGAGTGAGCTGGCTGGTCGTGAACTACAATTTGATGATGCGGTATATGAATCAGAAGTAAAAACCGCTTATCGCAATCTCTCGATCGGTTATATGTTGCGAACCGTGGGGATTTTGGAATCCGATCCTGTTGATATTGTGAATGGTTATATTCGTCAATGCGCGATCTTGGTCACGGTCAAAGATCTGGTACGCATGGGCAGTGTTTTTGCCAATGGCGGAGTTGATCCTAAAACTGGAAAGCGTTTATTGAATCGTGCTGTGGTTCGCCAAGTCCTGAGTGTGATGATGAGCTGTGGGATGTACGATGCAGCGGGGGACTGGCTCACGATGGTTGGCATTCCTGCTAAAAGTGGTGTCGCAGGTGGAATCTTGGGTGTGTTGCCGGGTCAGGTCAGCATAGCGGCTTTTTCTCCTCGACTCGATGAACATGGCAATAGTGTACGTGGCATTGATATCATGGAAAGACTCTCACGTGATATGGGCTTGCATTTAATGGAAGGCACACCTTCCGCACAAACCATTGTGCAGAGTCATTATCGGACTGGAAAAGATGCTTCTTTAAGTGTCTACGTACTACGTGGTGTATTGAAATTTACTGAAGCGGAAATGTTGTTACGAACGTTGCAATGTGAGCCAGTCGATAACAGTAGTATCGTGATTGATTTATCCCAGATTTCCTTGATTCATGATGTCGGGAAACGGATGTTTTTAGAAGGCATTGATCGCTTGATAGATGATGGGCATAGCTTACTTTTGGTTGATCCTGAGCAGCGTCTGGATAACGCGCGAACGCATAAAGATCGGGTGTTGCATGTTTATCAGAATCTTGAGGATTTGATTGAGAAGCATAAAGAGTTGTGAGAGTAGAGAGCCTATATTGAAATGATATAGGTTCTAAATAGCATTTATATATTGTGCTAGTTAGATCAGGTTGAGCGTCTGTTTTAAAAGTAGGTATTGATGAAGCCTTATAATAAAAACCTAAAGCAAGCATCTCGAAATTTAAGAATTAATATGATAGATACTGAGCAACTGCTATGGCAAAGAATCAGACGTAAACAGATTTTAGAATTAATGCTAAAAATTTTTTAAATTAATAATTTTTTTATTGCAAAAAATGAATTTATAATTAGAAATAAGGGATAGCGCCTATACTTGAACGAGAGTAGAACAGCATTAATAAATAGTCAATTACACATCCATAAATTGGCTTAGTTTAAACTCGTTCCTAAGTATTTTAGGTGTTTTTTATGACTAATTATAGTAATTTTATTCTTAAATTAGATATTTCTGAAATTAAAAGTTTAGCGGGATCTTTTAAGGTTCTATTTGATACTGCAGCATATTCACTTAATGAAAATATGTTGCCTTTTGAAGTTTTTGAATTTCCTAGTTATCAACAAATCATTGAAATATTAGCAAAGAAAATTGGCTATAACTCGTTTAATTCTCTAAAAAATGATGAAAGAAAATATTTTGTTTTAGATTTGGATAAGCTTGTTCCCGAGGATTTTATTAATATATCAAAAAATAAAATAATGTTTTATAGTTTTAGAAATGAATTATTCCCAAAAATTGTTTTAGAGTGTAAATACACACGAGAAATCCAAAGAGAAATTTTTAAAAATGTTTTGATTAAAGTTATTAATGAGATCAAAAGTTACTTTCCTAATAATTTTATTAATCTTAAATATATTTCATCTTTACAATTTGAGTCTGATCTAAAACTATTTTTTTCGGGTTTTTTTTGGTGTGAGAATTACCTTACAAGTAAGAAAGATAATTTTGAAAAAAAACCTTTATCTTTAATGGCTGTAATGTTAACAATTTTTTCAAATAAAAATAAAGCTGTTAAAGTATTAAATAACTTCAATCCTATTTTTAGGTTGCTATATGTTTGTGAAAAAGTAATTACATTTGATATAGATAAAATTTTTAAAATTAAATTGAATGAATTTGAAAAAAATAACTTAAAAATTTTTTTAGATACATTGTTTGTTGAATTTGATTATTTTAAGAATGAGTTTTTTAAAACAGAATTTGATCTTACTAGTTATATTGGTAATTGTGAATTTATTACTCTGGAAGAAAAAGTAAAAAACATAGAAAATGAGCTAAACTTTAAAAATGATGAAAGTAAATACTTTGCTTTAATTGATTTTTTTGTTTTAAATAATTTTAGCGAAATTAAGGGAAAAGTTTTATTCTTCAACGATGTGGAGGTTGGTGAAATTATTGATCTTAATAAACTAATAATGCACTATATAATTAAAACTAATTCAATCTATGATTTTGAGAATGAATTAATTCCCGAGTTTGATACAGATGAAGGTATGAGAAAACTCGTTCAACTGGCAATTGCTCAAATGAATTTAGAGTATTATTTTATATCGCTAGGTAGTGAAAAAAAATTAAAGCAATGGTTTTCTGTAAATGAAGAGAACTTTAAAGAAAATGAGGTTTGGGATTTTTGCAATGATTATTTAGATATCGAGCATTGGGAAGGTAATATAGAGTTAAAAAAAATATTACTTTCAACCGAACCAAATTATGAAAAATATATAACTATAATAAGAGAATCTTATAAATAGTTGAAAAAATCCCCTCAATCGAGGGGATTTTTTCTTACAGCTTAACCAATCGAATCATCCAAATTCGGCGCTAACCAACGTTTCGCTTCATCCAGTGTCCAGCCTTTACGTTTTGCATAATCCTCAAGCTGGTCTTGAGAAATCTTGCCTACGTTAAAGTATTCACTTTCAGGATGCGAATAATAGAAACCACTCACAGAAGAAGGCGGCATCATGGCAAAATGTTCAGTCAATTTGGTACCAATCTTCGCTTCCGAACCTAACCAGTCAAATAACACCGCCTTTTCAGAATGCTCTGGGCAAGCAGGGTAGCCTGGAGCAGGGCGAATACCGACATACTTCTCTTTGATCAATTCTTCATTGCTCAAAGTCTCATCAGCTTTATAGCCCCAGAACTCTTTACGGATACGCTCATGCAAATGCTCAGCAAAAGCTTCTGCAAAACGATCGGCCAATGACTGAACTAAAATTGCTGAATAATCATCTCCTTTGGCTTTATATTCATTGGCCAATTCTTCCGCACCAAAGATTGATACAGTAAAACCACCGAGATAATCGGTATTGTCTTTAGAGGTGCTAATAAAGTCGGCTAAAGATAAATTTGGTTTGCCTGTGACTTTATCAGATTGCTGACGGATATGCTCAAAGGTATGCGTAACCTGTTGACCAGATTCATCAAACACACTCACTGTATCCGCACCGGTACGCTGTGCAGGGTATAGACCAAATACAGCACGGGCATCGAAACGATTATTCTCGATAATGTCTTTCAGCATCGCTTGCGCTTGGTTATACAAATCAGTAGCTGCTTCACCGACCACTTCATCTGTCAGGATTTTCGGAAATTTACCCGCCAAGCTCCAAGAGATAAAGAACGGCGTCCAGTCAAAATATTCAACCAGTGTTGCCAATGGATAGTTGGTAATGACTTGCGTACCTAAGGTATTTGGAATCGGTGGCACATAGTTATCATCCACCTTGAAACCATTTTCAATCGATTCCGCATAGCTGAGTTTGGCGGCTTTCGGTTGCTTGTTAGCTAGACGCTCACGAATCTTGGCATATTCAGCACGATGCTCGGCAATAAAGTTGCCACGCATTTCTTTCGACAGCAGGGTGGTTGCAACACCGACTGCACGTGAAGCATCCGCTACATAGATCACCGCATCATTTTGATATTGTGGATCGATTTTGACGGCAGTATGTGCTTTCGACGTGGTTGCCCCACCAATCAGTAAAGGAATGTTAAAGCCTTTACGTTGCATTTCTTTGGCAACAAACACCATTTCATCCAAAGATGGGGTGATCAAACCGGAAAGGCCGATGATGTCGCATTTCTCATCAATCGCGGTTTGCAGGATTTTTTCTGCTGGTACCATCACGCCAAGGTCAACGATGTCATAACCGTTACAACCCAAGACCACACCCACGATATTTTTACCAATATCATGTACGTCACCTTTTACCGTCGCCATCAACACTTTACCTTTAGACTGGCTACCGGTTTTTTCAGCTTCGATGTACGGGTTCAGCCATGCCACGGCTTGTTTCATCACACGTGCAGATTTCACCACTTGTGGCAGGAACATTTTACCTGAACCGAACAGGTCACCGACCACGTTCATACCATCCATCAAGGCGCCTTCAATCACATCGAGTGGACGTTTGGCTTTTAAACGGGCTTCTTCGGTATCTTCATCAATATACGTGGTGATACCTTTGACTAAGGCATATTCCAGACGTTTTTCAACCGACTCGTTACGCCATTCAAGGTTCTCAGCTTCGCGTTGCGCGCCACTATGACCACGGTATTTCTCAGCCACTTCAAGCAGTTTCTCTGTGGCGTTTTGACCCGATTCACCTTGGTTCTGGTTTAGAACGACATCTTCAACAGCTTCTTTCAGTTCTTTTGGAATATCGTCGTAAATCGCCATTTGACCTGCGTTCACGATACCCATGGTCATGCCTTGCTTGATGGCATGGTACAGGAATACCGAGTGAATCGCTTCACGCACCGGTTCATTACCACGGAAGGAGAAGGAAACGTTCGATACACCGCCAGAAATCATGGCATGCGGCAAGTTTTGTTTGATCCAGCCCGTAGCCTCAATAAAGTCAACGCCATAGTTGTTGTGTTCTTCAATCCCGGTTGCCACGGCAAATACGTTCGGGTCAAAAATAATATCTTCAGCAGGGAAGCCGACATCATTGACTAACACATCATAAGAACGTTTACAGATTTCACGTTTACGTGCAGCGGTATCAGCCTGACCAGCTTCATCAAAAGCCATCACAATAATCGCAGCACCATATTGACGGCACAGGCGTGCTTTTTCGACAAACTCGTCATAACCCTCTTTTAGGGAAATCGAGTTCACTACAGGTTTACCTTGTACGCACTTCAAGCCTGCTTCAATGATTTCCCATTTTGATGAGTCAATCATGATCGGTACGCGAGAGATATCCGGTTCAGACGCCACCAGATTGAGGAAATGTACCATCGCAGTTTGCGAATCCAGCATCCCTTCATCCATGTTGATATCGATGATCTGTGCACCGGCTTCAACCTGTTGCTGAGCCACTTCCAAAGCTTCGGCAAAGTTTTCTTCACGAATCAGGCGCAGGAATTTTTTTGAACCGGTGACGTTGGTACGTTCACCAACGTTAACGAACAAAGAGTTTTCATCAATGTTAAATGGCTCTAAACCACTTAAACGGCAAGCAGGAATGGTTTCCGGCACTTGGCGTGGCTGAATATCTTTGACCGCATGATAAATGGCACGGATGTGGTCGGGTGTAGTCCCACAGCAACCACCGGTAATATTGATCAAACCGCTTTCAGCAAATTCTTTAATGAATGCTGCGGTTTGTTCCGGGGTTTCATCATATTCACCGAAGGCATTGGGCAAGCCAGCATTCGGATGAGCAGAAATAAAGGTATCTGCAACATCAGCAATGGTTTTGATGTGTGGACGCATCGCATCTGCACCCAGGGCACAGTTAAAACCGATCGAGAGTAAATCACCATGACGCACCGAGTTCCAGAATGCTTCTGCGGTTTGGCCGGTTAAGGTACGGCCTGAGGCATCGGTAATAGTCCCTGAAATCATCAGTGGCAGTTCATGACCGATTTGCTTGAAGACCTCTTTTACTGCAAAGATCGCAGCTTTACAGTTCAAGGTATCGAACACGGTTTCGATCAGCAGGATGTCTGCTCCACCTTCGATCAGCGCATGAGCAGCTTCAATATAGTTTTCTTTTAGTTCATCAAAGGTAATGTTACGGAAGGCCGGATCATTAACATTTGGTGAAATCGAACAGGTACGTGATGTCGGACCAAGCACACCGGCAACAAAACGGGGTTTGTCTGGAGTCGAATATTTGTCACAGGCTGCACGTGCCAAACGTGCTGCTTCACGGTTGATCTCCGGTACCAGATCTTCCATGTGATAATCCGACATGGAAACGCGGGTGCCGTTAAAGCTATTGGTTTCAATAATGTCCGCGCCAGCATCCAGGTAGGCTTCATGAATGCCCTGAATAATCTGTGGTTGTGTCAGAACTAATAAATCATTATTGCCTTTCAGGTCTGATGCCCAGTCTGCAAAGCGTTCACCACGATAATCTGCTTCTTCTAGTTTATGGCGTTGAATCATGGTTCCCATTGCACCATCAATAATCAGGATGCGTTGGGCAAGAAGTGATTGTAGGGTGGTAAGCGTGGACATTCAGAAACCCCGGTCGATGATGAAGATAAAAAGCAGGGGCATTGTAACAGAAGCTAGGTCAAAGCGCGTATTTTCAACAACTCAGAACAGTGATTCATCGGGTCATTTCGAAAATGTCATAAAATGTTCATTCAATTGTCATAATCGAACGGAATAATGCTTAAAAAGCCAACAAATTAATCAGAATATGACAAAAATATGTCATCTTTCGTAGCATTTGTTGCAAAATCAGACAAACAGTTTGGTTAGATATGATATGTTTATAAGTTATTGTTTTTATTTTATTAAATTTTAAAACAGGACAAAATTATCGTAAAAAAAAGCTAAAAAACGCTATAAAAATATGAAATTTTGGCTTTATATGACAGTCCTTTGTCATATAATTGTCATAATTTAATTAAACAATACAGAGGATTTTATTATCCTCTCACCGTCTACATGAATTCTAATCTTCCTCCTGTTTCGGATTCACCGCTTGCCAGTTCTCAGGCAAAATCGACGAATGTACATGTACCTACACCGAAATTTTTTATGCCGGTGTTTTTGACAATTATTGTTGCAACACTGGTTTATATCGGTTTTCAGTTAAGTGCTGATCTGGCACATGTACCGCCGTTAAGCTTATATTCAGTTATTCTTTTATCGACGGCACTTTTCATCGCTTTAGGCTTTGAATTTGTAAATGGTTTTCACGATACGGCAAATGCTGTAGCGACGGTTATTTATACCAATGCTTTGCCTGCACCGGCAGCAGTAATGTGGGCTGGCTTCTGTAACTTCCTTGGGGTTATGGTGGCGAGTGGTGCGGTTGCATACGGTATTATTGCATTACTTCCTGTGGAAATGATCATGAATGTCGGCAGTGGTGCTGGCTTCGCGATGGTTTTTGCACTGTTAATCGCGGCGATTCTGTGGAATCTGGGCACGTGGTTCTTGGGAATTCCTGCATCAAGTTCACATACTTTAATCGGTTCGATTTTAGGTGTGGGCATCATGAATCATATATTGAATGCGTCTGCTGGGGCGACCAGTAGCGGTATTGATATTGATCAGGTGATTAAGGTGGGTAAGGCGTTATTATTCTCGCCATTGATCGGTTTTGCCTTTGCAGCCGTTCTATTCTTACTGGTGAAGAAAGTCTTTAAACGTCAAATGGAGCTGTTTCAGCCACCAGAAGGCAATAAGCCGCCGCCACCACTAATTCGTGCAATCCTGATTTTTACCTGTACAGGCGTAAGTTTTGCGCATGGTTCAAACGACGGTCAAAAGGGCATGGGTTTAATCATGTTGATCCTGATCGGCTTGGTACCATTGGCTTACTCATTGAACAAAAATCTGGATGCACAACATTTACAGTCTTTTGAGCAACTTTCTACTCAGACTGCGGTTGTGTTGAATGTGAATCAAAACGAGCTGACCGATGAAAAAGCACGTGATGTATTAACCAAATATATCCAGACCAAAGAGCAAACCTCTGAAGTTGTTCCTGCACTTGCAAGCATGACTTCTCATATCGGTACACGTGTTGCAGGCTATGGTGATCTTAAATTGATTCCTGAAGCGGCAGTGAGTGAAATCCGTAATGACATGTATTTGAGCACCACGACATTCAAACGTTTAGACAAGGCTGAAGCTTTACCAGCAATGGATGAAAGTCAGGCCAAAGTGGTCAAAGAATATCGTAATAGCCTGGATTCATTCCTGCAGTACATTCCAAACTGGGTTAAAGTTGCAGTAGCACTGGCACTGGGTCTAGGTACGATGGTGGGCTGGAAACGTATCGTAGTGACTGTGGGTGAACGTATCGGTAAGAACCATATGACCTATGGTCAGGGCATGTCTGCTGAACTTGTGGCAATGAGTACCATTGCTGCGGCTGATGGTTTAGGTATGCCAGTTTCAACCACTCACGTATTAAACAGTGCAGTTGCAGGTACCATGGTCGCCAATAAATCCGGTTTAAACTTCAATACTGTGAAAACCATTCTTTCTGCATGGGTGTTCACTTTACCGGCAACGATTGCATTGTCTGGTGGTCTGTACTGGTTGTTCTTACAGTTTGTCTAATGATGCTGAATCATTAGATTCAAATAAAATTTAAAGGCTTTGCTACGGCAAGGCCTTTTTTATGCGTGTCGATTGATTGCGTAACAGACCTCTGCTTGTGAAAGCTCTATCAAATCCTACAAGGCGATTTAACCTGAGCAGCACAAAAGGGATGGTTATGGGGCGAAATGGGTGTAGACGTGGCTTTAAGTGGGCATGCTGTACAGAAAAATTCATTACCGTCTAGGTGAGGACGAGTATTCTTGAAAATGACCCCAATAAAAGCGTTTTATTCCCCAAAAGAGGAATATTTTTTAAAGCATTTATCCGTTAGTATCAATAGACAGATCGTGCCAGGTTGTGCTGACCTATCTCAATAAGAACAAAAATTTTTTGTTGTTTTACACTCCGCCATTCTCTAGGGAATGGCTTTTTTTGCTCTTGTTAAAATAAGGCCCATAAAAAAAAGAGCTATCGAAATAGCTCTTTTTTATTGCTCAAGACAATTAAGCTTGTTGAATTCCCGCAACCACCCAGTCTTGTTGTGAACCGGCAGGTTTTACAAAATGCCAGATCTCAGTAAAAGGTTGTGGCAAGCTGTTCAGATCTTCACTTACTGTGCCGGTAAAGCGTACGCTCACCACATATTGACCATTTTCCGTAGTACTTTCGACCACCATCGCATTCAGATTGCTAAACTCGGCAACATCCTGATCCTGATTGGCCATGATATCGCTGTGCATTGAACTATAAAGCTCAGGGGTTAAATAACGACGGATTTCCTCAATATTGCTGGCGCTGTTAACCGATTGAATATGGTTAAAACGTTGACGGGCAATACGTAAGAATGCAGCAGGTTCAGTGCCATCTGGTAATTGATTGCCACTGCTCATAGACGCGCCACCAAATGGGGCTTGAGGAGCAGCGCTACCACCAGCGACAGACTGACCAAAGATATTGGTGTTATCTGCTGATTGACGTGGAGCCGCTTGAGGTGGAACCTGACGGCCAAAGTTGTTTTGACCGCCATTGTTAGGCGCGTAAGGGTTATTGCTGGCTAATTTTTTTTTTGCGCCCAATTTGCGGAACACAAAGAAGGCGATGGCAGCAGCAAGAAGGACCCAGATCCAGCCAGGAATTCCACCTTTTTCTTCCTGTTGCTGTTGTGCTTGCTGAGCGGCTTGTTCTTGCTCGGTTGTAGTCGGGTTATGTTGTTTGTCATCCGCCAATGCATTGGCAGCTACAGCACCAACGGCTGCACCTGCGACACCCGCAGCAACCATAGAGCCCACACCTGGACCTGATCGTTGAGGCGCAGTTTGTTGTTGAGGCGCTGGCGCTGCTTGACGTGACGGCTGGTAAGATTGGCTAGATGAACTAGATCTGCTCATGCCATGGCTTTTACCGCCACCTGCACGTTTTGCTTCCGCAAGCGGTGCAGCGACCAAAGTTGCCATCAAAAGAGCTGCCATCAAGCCACGCTGGTGTACTTGCATCGAAATTTCCTATTTAAATTCAATTTGTAAATGTATTTATGAAGGTATTTACATCGAATTTCAACTAGAAAAGTATGTTTTTTTATGTCAGACACCGGTTATAGCTCATCACTGAGCTGCATGGCTTCGGTTAAGGCTTCATGCAAACGTGCCACAGCAATGATTTGGACGCCCTCAATTGGTTTTTGTGGGGCATTGCCTCGCGGTAAAATCACATACTTAAAGCCATGTTTGGCCGCTTCTTTTAAGCGTTCCTGACCATTCGGTACAGGGCGAATCTCGCCAGATAAACCCACCTCGCCAAAGACAGCCAGTTGTTGTGGCAAGGCTTTGCCCCTTAGGCTGGACGCACAGGCCAGTAATACCGCTAGATCAGAACCGGTCTCGGTAATTTTTAAACCACCGACCACATTGACATATACATCTTGTCCTGAGGTTTGCACACCTCCATGTCGGTGCATCACCGCCAAGAGCATGTTTAAACGGTTTTGTTCCAAACCGAGTGCCACCCGACGTGGCTGCCCATGGGCATCATCCACCAGTGCCTGAACTTCGACCAGAAGTGGGCGAGTGCCTTCACGGCTAATCATCACGATTGAACCCGGAATGGCTTCATCATAACGACTCAGGAAAATTGCGGAAGGATTGGCAACTTCACGTAGACCTTTATCGGTCATGCCGAATACGCCCAATTCATTGACTGCACCAAAACGGTTCTTGACTGCACGGATCATACGGTAGCGCGAATCGGACTGGCCTTCAAAATACAGCACACAATCGACCATATGTTCTAAAACACGGGGACCTGCCAGCGCGCCTTCTTTGGTCACGTGACCCACAAGGAATAAAGCCGTGCCGCTATTTTTGGCAAAACGGGTCAGTAACGCTGCAGATTCACGAATTTGCGACACGCCGCCTGGCGCTGACTGTAAGGTTTCGGTATACAGTGTCTGAATTGAATCCAGAATTGCAACAGCAGGACGTTCTTGAGCCAGTACTTCACAAATCCGTTCGACACAGGTTTCAGCCATGACTTTCAGCGAATCGGTCGGCAGATCGAGGCGCTGGGCACGCAAGGCAACCTGTGACAGGGATTCCTCACCGGTGACGTATAGCGCAGAACTTTTCTTGCTGGCCATATGGGTTGCGGTTTGCAGCAGGATGGTTGACTTACCAATCCCCGGGTCACCGCCAATCAAGACCACTGAACCCGTCACCAGTCCGCCACCCAAGACCCGATCAAACTCGCTAATCCCGGTTTGCAGACGGGTTTCCTGTGAAACCGAGATCTGGTTAAGTGTAGTCAGATTCGCCACTTGCCCGGCATAACCTCCGCCCATCTTAGGCTGGCCACGATGTGTCACCACCGGTTCAACACGGACTTCGAGCAGGCTATTCCATTCACCACACTCTGAACATTGACCTGCCCATTTCGGATGATCTGCACCACATTGTTCACATCTGTAAACGGATTTAATTTTTGCCATAAGATAAAATTGAAAACTTTCTTAAAATTAGATAAAAAAGAATCAGGACGAAAAATTTCTAAACATGTCCATCGTTGTTTAAGGAATAACAAAACGAAGACGGCATGATTTCGTCGCAGATTGGTTAAAGGGAAGTGCTCAGAAAAATAACATGATATACGACTTTTACAAGTTATAGACCGTGTGTTTTTAGCAATCGCTTTTTTTGTTCAATTCACTTTTTCCATGGATGGTGTTGGTGTATTTGCTTATTTGTTGTCAGGAGATTTTGATCGAATGGCATAGATATTGCTCATGCTCAGACGAATGAAAAATTCAACAGTGACTATCTTTTCAAAATATATAATAAAGGTTGATGTCTATGAGTGCAGCAGAGATTGTAAATTGGGTAAATGGAATTATCTGGAGTCCAGCGCTAATCTATTTATGCCTCGGTGCTGGTTTATTTTTTTCTATTTTAACTCGGTTTGTACAGGTTCGTCAGATCAAGGAAATGGCGAAACTGTTAATTAATGGTTCCTCCTCCGCACAGGGAATTTCTTCATTTCAGGCCTTGTCGGTCTCCTTATCGGGACGGGTCGGGGTCGGTAATATTGCCGGTGTGGCAGCAGCGATTGGCTTCGGTGGCCCAGGCGCGGTGTTCTGGATGTGGCTGGTGGCATTTCTCGGCGCCAGTACGGCCTATGTCGAGTCCACCCTCGGTCAAATTTATAAGGTTGAATATCAGGGGCAATATCGTGGTGGTCCTGCTTTTTACTTTGACCGGGGTTTAGGCCAGCGTTGGTTAGGGATTCTGTTTGCGATTGCTGCCATTGTTTCGTGTGGTCTGTTTTTGCCGGGAATTCAGGCCAATGCCGTCGGGAACGCCTTTACCCAGATTACAGGACAGGGTGCCATTGTCTTTGGTGATATCGGTGTATTCAAATTACTGGCGCTGATTGTGGTAGTGTCTCTGCTGTCGATCATTATTTTTGGTGGCATTAAGCGGATTGCGCGCTTTGCAGAGCTGGTGGTACCTTTTATGGCGCTGGGTTATATCCTGATGGCGGTGATTATTGTAGTCATGAACATTCAGGAATTGCCTGGGGTAATCAAGCTCATTTTTACAGATGCTTTTTCACCGATGGCAGGGATTGGTGCTGCAATTGGTTGGGGAGTAAAACGTGGTGTTTATTCCAATGAAGCGGGGCAAGGCACAGGGCCACATGCTGCTGCAGCTGCAGAAGTGCAACATCCGGCACAGCAAGGCTTTGTACAGGCTTTCTCGATTTATGTAGATACCCTGTTTGTATGTTCGGCAACGGCCTTTATGATCCTGATTACAGGCATGTATAACGTACAAGGCACTTTAGAAGCCGGGCAGTTTATTGTGCAGCATGTTTCGCCGGCAACCGAAATCGGTTCACCTGCATTTACCCAAATGGCAGTCAGCACAGTTTTTGGAGGTTTTGGTCAAATCTTTGTAGCGCTGGCTGTATTCTTCTTCGCATTTACCACGATTGTGGCTTATTACTATATTGCAGAAACCAATATTACCTATCTGAGCTATATCACCAAAACACCTTCACTGCTCTTTATTACCAAGTGTTTTATTATTCTTTCAGTTGCCTACGGCATTATCAGTGCAACCGGTTATATCTGGGGTATTGGTGATATTGGAGTAGGACTAATGGCCTGGATCAATATTATTGGCATTATCGTGACCTATTTTGTGTGGAAACCGACCATCAAAGCCTTGAAGGATTACGAAGAGCAACAGAAAGCAGGGGTTAAGGAGTTCATCTTCGATCCGGTGAAACTCGGCATCCGTAATGCAACCTTCTGGGAAGAGCGTCTTAAACGTAAACAGCAGTCAAGATCTGATGATTAAGTTATAAATTCATTTTTAATAGCTAAGAAGTGGCCTTGATCGCCACTTCTTTTTTTATTTCTGCTTGTTTTCAGGATGACCAAGTTGCCCGCACAAGTTCATTGTATTGTTTTGGCCTTGTGCGTATGATCGAATTCAATTGTATTTTGACAAATACAGGTACAACATTACTTAGCTAAAACAAGCCCAAGCATGGATAGCGAAAAAAGATACTGAAAAGGGTATGTATCGTTATAAACAGCTGGTTTTAGCTAAGGGATTAAAAAACACTGGAGAGTTTTTGTAAAATGTCGAATCAAAATCTGAGTGAGGCTGCTGAGCAAAGCGGACTTCACCGTAGTCTATCTAATCGACATCTACAGTTGATTGCGATTGGCGGTGCAATCGGAACAGGATTGTTCATGGGGTCTGGTAAAACCATCAGTTTGGCTGGGCCATCTATCCTGTTTATTTATATGACCATTGGTTTGATGGTGTTCTTCGTAATGCGTGCATTAGGGGAACTGTTACTGTCTAACCTGAACTACAAATCTTTTATCGATTTATCGACCGATCTGATCGGCCCTTGGGCGGGTTATTTTGTCGGCTGGACCTACTGGCTCTGTTGGGTCACCATCGGTATCGCTGATTTATCGGCCATTATTTACTATCTGGAATTCTTTAATGGTGGAGAGTCATTTACGCCATTAGGTGGATTGCTGATTAGTACGGTCGCGATCATGTTTGTACTGGGCCTGAATCTGGTCACCGTTAAATTATTCGGTGAAATGGAGTTCTGGTTTGCAATGGTGAAGATTACTGCAATTATTGTGTTGATTGCGGTGGGCCTATGGATGATCTTTACCGGCTTTACCAATGCTTCAGGAACAGTCGCAAGTGTTTCAAATCTCTGGACTCATGGCGGCATGTTCCCGAAAGGTCTGGAAGGGTTTCTAGCGGGCTTCCAGATTGCAATTTTCGCCTTTGTCGGGGTGGAACTGGTTGGTACCACGGCTGCTGAAACGCAAGATCCAAAACGTAACTTACCAAAAGCGATTAACTCGATTCCGATCCGTATCATTATTTTCTATGTATTGGCCTTGTTTGTGGTGATGTGTGTGACGCCTTGGGATCAGATCAATCCTAAAGTGAGTCCATTCGTTAATATCTTCTCACAAGCAGGTATTGCATCTGCTGCGATTATCATGAATCTGGTGGTGTTGTCTTCGGTGATGTCATCCATGAACAGTGGTGTTTTCTCGACCAGTCGTATGTTGTTTGGTCTATCGACAGATCAACAAGCGCCTAAACTGTTTGGAAAACTGTCTAAATCGGCTGTTCCGTCTAAAGCATTGATCTTCTCGTCAATCTGTATCTTTATCGGTGCATTCGTGCAGTTTGTTTATAAGTTGCAGACCGGTACCAATGATGAAGTCACAGCATTTACGCTTGCAACAACACTATCAACCATTCTGTTCATCTGCGTATGGATCATTATCATGTGGAGTTATATTAACTACCGCAGAAACCGTCCAGAGTTGCATGCGCAATCAAGCTTTAAACTTCCAGGTGGAGTGTTCACTTGCTGGGTCGTGATTTTATTCTTCCTTGCAACGATTTACTTCCTTGCACTGGATGAAACCACATTAGAATCGCTCAAAGTCAGCCCGATCTGGTTTGTCATTCTGGCGATTGGTTATTTCTTCTATAGAAAAAAATAAGCAGTAACCAGATTGAAGTATCACAACGTCGACCTTTAAAGTCGGCGTTTTTTTTTAGGGTTATTGCCTGATTCATTCAAGTTTAGACTTTAGCCAATCCAATGATCACGCTATACTGCTCCGAATTGTAAAAGTTAGGTGCTCAGATGCTTAAAGTCATTTGTTCGATCAGTTTATTATTAAGCAGTATTGTTTTAACTGCCTGTGGCCAGACGGGTGAATTGCATTTGCCATCTGATCCAAACCAAGATAAACGCGCAAAATATCTGCTTTATAAAAATGAAGCGACTCAGGCTAAAACCTCATCTGATGTAAACACTGATGACGTAGAACAGGACAGCCAGGCAACATCATTGCCGCAATCACAGACCATCTCACCTTAAGTTTGTAAATAAGGACATCTTCATGAGTTTCACTCGCATTAATGGAGTATTGCACGCTGAGCAATGTTCACTGGATCAGCTCGCGCAGCAATATGGCACGCCTTTATATGTGTATTCAAAAGCCACTTTTGAAAAGCATTATTTGGATATGCATCGTGCTTTTGATTTTATTGATCATCAAATCTGTTTTGCAGTTAAGTCAAACTCAAATCTGGCTGTTCTTCGTGTATTGGCAAAAGTGGGTGCGGGTTTTGACATCGTGACAGGTGGCGAATTGGCACGGGTACTGGCAGCCGGTGGTGAACCTGCAAAAATTGTTTTCTCCGGTTTGGGTAAATCTGAAGCGGATATCGAAAAGGCTTTAAATGTTGGGATTGCCTGCTTTAATGTGGAGTCGCATGCCGAACTGGACCGCATTCAGAAAGTCGCAGCAAAACTTGGCAAAAAAGCACCGATTTCGTTGCGTGTAAATCCTGATGTGGATGCCAATACGCATCCTTATATCTCAACCGGTTTGAAAGAAAACAAGTTTGGTATTCCAAGTGATACGGTGAATGAAACTTATCAATATGCAGCGTCATTACCGAATCTGGAGATTGTCGGAATCGATTGCCATATCGGTTCACAGCTGACGGAAAAGCAACCCTTTGTCGATGCGCTGGATCGTGTCATTTTAATGATCGAGCAGTTGAAAAGTCTGGGGATCAACCTCAAACATATTGATATTGGCGGTGGTTTGGGCGTGCGTTATAAAGATGAAACGCCGCCAAGTGTTGAAGAATATGCCAATGCCATGCGTCCAGCTTTAGAAAAGCTCGGCCTCAAAGTCTATATGGAGCCGGGGCGTAGCATTTCTGCCAATGCGGGCGCATTATTAACCAAAGTGGATTTACTCAAACCAACCAGCCACCGTAACTTTGCCATTATTGATGCGGCGATGAATGATTTAATTCGTCCTGCCTTATATGAAGCATGGATGGATATTCAATCGGTGAATCCGAGTGCTGATGTTGAAGTGAAAACATGGGATTTAGTCGGTGCGATCTGTGAAACAGGCGATTTCCTCGGTAAAGAGCGTGATTTGGCGCTTCAGGAAAATGATGTACTGGCGGTGCTGGGTGCCGGTGCATACGGTTTTGTGATGAGCTCTAATTATAATACCCGTGGCCGAGCTGCCGAAGTGATGGTCAGTGGTGATCAAGCCTATTTAATTCGTGAGCGTGAAACCATAGAATCACTTTGGGAAAAAGAACATTTATTGCCTGAGGAATAAGTTGAGATGTATTTAGAATTTACCAAAATGCATGGTTTGGGCAATGATTTTATGGTCGTTGATCTCGTTACCCAGCGCGCTTATTTAGATACAGTCACGATTCAGCGTTTGGCAGATCGTCATTTTGGGGTGGGTTTTGATCAGCTATTGATTGTTGAACCACCCGATTTACCGGACGTTGATTTTAAATATCGAATTTTCAATGCCGATGGCTCGGAAGTTGAGCAATGCGGTAATGGGGTGCGTTGTTTTGCCCGTTTTGTCCATGAGCGTCAACTGACCACCAAAACCAAAATCCGTGTACAAACCAAAGCGGGGATTGTTGAACCTGAATTGGGTGCCAATGGCTGGGTGCGTGTCAATATGGGGCAACCGAAGTTTCTTCCAGAAGAGATTCCGTTTGTGACGCAAGCGCATGAAGATACTGAAGGCTTATACGCACTAGCATTGGCAGATAATCAAAGTATTAATATTGATGTAGTGAACATGGGAAATCCGCATGCGGTGACCATCGTTCCTGATGTATTAACGGCAGATGTAGAACGGATGGGGCCACAAGTGGAATCACATGCGCGTTTCCCTGCACGTGTTAATGCGGGGTTTATGCAAATTATGGATGAAAAGCATATCCGTTTACGTGTGTATGAACGAGGTGTTGGCGAGACTTTGGCCTGTGGTACAGGGGCTTGCGCAGCCGCAGTCAGTGGGATGCGCCGTGGCTTACTTGCCAATGAAGTTGAAGTTCAGCTTGCGGGCGGTAAATTACACATTGCTTGGCGTGAAGGGGATGTGGTGTGGATGACAGGTCCAACCACGCATGTCTATGATGCCCGTCTGGATTTAAGATATTTTCAGGGGTGATCAACCCAGATAAAAAAAGCGCGTTTTTAAAACGCGCTTTTTTTATGCTTTATCGTTTGCTGAAAGCCAGCTTGAGTGCAAACAGGATAAATACACTGCCTGTGATCCGATCCATATATTGAATAAATTTGGGTTGTTTTAAATAGGCTGAAATGGACTGCATTGCAACAATCAGGAATATCGACCAGAACAACCCAATTACCACATGAATCATCACCAAGCCCATGGTCCAGATGATTGGAGATGAGGACTGGGGAATAAACTGCGGTAAAAAGGAAATATAAAAAATACCGACTTTAGGATTAAGCAAATTGCCCCAAAAACCTTTGATAAACCAGTTTTGCGCCGTCGTAGAATCATTCAGACCAGTGAGCTGGCTACGAGGTTTCAAGATCAGATTGAGCCCTAACCAGGCCAGATAAATGGCGCCCATCCATTTTAAAATATTAAAGGCCAGATCCGAGGTCATCAATAAGGCGCCCAATCCGCAGGCCACAATGACTCCCCACACGATACAACCCAGATTAATCCCCAAGGCCGCTTGAAATGCTTTGGCCTTACCTTCAAGCGTTGCGGTACGGATAATCAGTGTGGTATCAAGCCCGGGGGTAATGGTCAGCAGGGTAATTGCAATCAGATAGGGAATAAGCATTGTTGTCATGATGAGGGCACCACTTAAAACTTGAAAAATGATTGTAGTACAGTGCACTACATTGTTCGAGCAGGTTTAGCAGGAATCGAGGGAAAAATTTGCTAGACTGTCGCTAGGTCTTGTTTTCAGCATGGAGCGTCATTTGGAAACCCCTGCAAAACTTCTATCCATGTGGTTAAAAGAACGGATGATTCAAAATCAGTCGGAACATACCATTGCGGCCTATCAACGCGACTTGACTGATTTCTTCCGGTTTTGTGAACAAAAGCAATTACAGTTCCAGGATATTGAAGCTTCTGACCTGAGAGAATATCTGGCTGCCCGTGTCGAACGAGATCAATTGAGTAGCAGTAGCTTGCAGCGACATTTGACTTCTATTCGCCAATTTATGAAGTGGGCAGAGCAAGGACACTATCTGGAGCAGAATCCATCTGAAGATTTTAAATTAAAGCGCCAGCCACGTCCTTTACCGGGCATGATTGATATTGAGACGGTTCATCAAATTCTAGATCAGGCTGCCCCCGAAAAACCTGTTGAGCAGCAATTATGGCGACGCGATAAAGCCATGCTGGAACTGCTATATTCCGGTGGTTTGCGTTTGGCAGAATTGCAAGGCTTAAGCATCAAGGATATTGATTTCAATCGGCAGTTATTACGTATCACAGGTAAAGGCAATAAAACCCGCATAGTCCCATTTGGAAGCAAAGCCAAAGATAGTCTGGTGGAATGGCTAAAAATCTATCGGATCTGGCAAGGTGGCTTTCATGCGGATTCTGCGGTTTTTATCTCGCAACGTGGCAATGCCTTAACGCCACGTCAAATTGAAAATCGGGTCAAGCTGCAAGCACAACGAGCAGGTGTCAATGTCGACCTGCATCCGCATTTATTACGGCATTGTTTTGCCAGTCATATGCTTTCTGCCAGTGGCGATTTACGTTCTGTGCAGGAAATGTTGGGACATAGCAATCTTTCTACCACCCAGATCTATACCCATGTCGACTTTGATCAGTTGGCGAAAGTGTATGATCAAACCCATCCGCGGGCGCAAAAGGCGAGTTCCTGATATATTATGTTGCAAATTTGAACGATTAATCGTCGTCTACTTTTCCAGTTTATTCCGTACATTTGTTGAATTGATGTTATTACTTAATTGCCACGTTTTTATAAAAGTGAAAAGGCAACCAAATTTGCAGGAAACGATCCGTTACAGATCGTTGCAATCCTGATGAAAAATGCTGGTTTAGATCGTTGAATTTTATAAAATATTAAAAAAATCAAAGTTTAATATTCATCATCTTGATGAGCTAAATAAATAGAATGAATCATTATTTTCAATTTGTGAACTGAGCGTTTCATGTTTTTTATGGCTGTAGCGGAAATTGTGACTTGACCGAAATGCCAAATACATTGCAAGATAGGGCACCTAAAAAGTTTCAATCGAAGAGTTAGAATACTCTTCATTACATTTACTTGCTTAGAACAGCCGAGGATTACATGAAGGCTCTTGTCGCTGTAAAACGTGTGGTTGATGCCAACGTTAAAGTTCGTGTTAAGCCGGACAATAGTGGGGTTGACCTTACCAACGTTAAGATGTCAATCAACCCATTCTGTGAAATCGCAGTGGAAGAAGCGGTTCGCTTAAAAGAAAAAGGAACAGTTTCTGAAATCGTTGTGGTTTCAGTGGGTGCTAAAGAAGCTCAAGAACAAATTCGTTCTGCAATGGCGCTAGGTGCTGACCGTGGTATTTTAGTTGAAACTGCTGATGAAGTTGGCGCTCTTGAAGTTGCTAAAATCTTGAAAGGCGTAGTTGATGCTGAAAAACCGGAACTTATTCTTCTTGGTAAACAAGCAATTGATGACGACTCTAACCAAGTAGGTCAGATGCTTGGTGCTTTACTGGGTGCAGGTCAAGGTACTTTCGCATCTGAAGTTAAAGTTGACGGCGGTAAAGTTCAGGTAACTCGTGAAATCGACGGTGGTTTACAAACTGTTGAGCTTGCACTTCCTGCAATCATCACGACTGACTTACGTTTGAATGAGCCACGTTATGCTGCTCTTCCAAACATCATGAAAGCGCGTAAAAAGCCACTTGATACCAAATCACCTGCTGATTATGGCGTTGCAACAGGCACTAAGCTTAAAACAATTAAAGTTGAAGCTCCTGCTGAACGTAAAGCTGGCGTACAAGTGAAGTCTGTAGACGAGCTTGTTGAAAAATTGAAAAACGAAGCGAAAGTGATCTAATACAGAAGGATAAAATCATGAGTATTTTAGTTATCGCTGATCACAACAACCAGACACTTAACGGTGCAACTTTAAACGTTGTTGCGGCAGCTCAAAAAATCGGTGGTGATATTACTGTATTGGTTGCTGGTTCTGGCGCTCAAGCAGTTGCAGACGCTGCTGCTAAAGTTGCTGGTGTGAGCAAAGTATTACTTGCTGACAATGCTGCTTATGCAAACCAATTGGCTGAAAACGTTGCTGGCTTAGTTGCTGACATCGCGAAAGGCGGTTACAAATACGTATTAGCTGCATCTACAACAACGGGTAAGAACATTCTTCCACGTGTTGCTGCACTTCTTGACGTCAGCATGATTTCAGACATCATCGCTGTTGAATCTGCAAATACATTCAAGCGTCCGATCTATGCAGGTAATGCGATTGCAACTGTTCAATCTGACGAAGCAATCATCGTGGGTACCGTTCGTGGTACAGCATTTGATGCAGTTGCTGCTGAAGGTGGTTCTGCTGCGGTTGAAGCGGTTGCTGAAGCAAAAGACGCTGGTATTTCTACCTTTGTAAACGAAGAAATCGTGAAACTTGATCGTCCAGAGTTAACTGCTGCACGTATCGTGGTTTCTGGTGGTCGTGGTGTAGGTTCTGGTGAGAACTATCACAAAGTCCTTGATCCATTAGCTGACAAGCTTGGTGCTGCTCAAGGTGCTTCACGTGCTGCGGTAGATGCTGGCTTCGTACCAAACGATTTCCAGGTTGGTCAAACGGGTAAAATCGTTGCGCCTGATCTTTATATGGCGATTGGTATCTCTGGTGCGATTCAGCACTTGGCAGGTATGAAAGACTCTAAAGTGATTGTTGCAATCAACAAAGACGAAGAAGCGCCGATCAACAGCGTTGCTGACTACTGGTTAGTGGGCGATTTAAACACTGTTGTTCCAGAATTGGTAAGCAAACTGTAATTTATAGTCTGCTACTTATTCAAGAAAACGCCCTTGTGCTATACATTGCACAAGGGCGTTTTTTATTGGATAGATGATGAATACTGATTCTGCTGCTACGATGGATGCACAGCATTTACATCATTCGCTGGTCAGCTTGGCACGTGCAGATATGGCGCGGGATTACTTATGTATTCGGGCGAAAAACCAGCATGGGCTAGCGAATATTCAAGTGAACCAGTTGCATATGGGCATGATTTTGCATGGGCAGAAACAATTAAAGCTGTATCATCAGCAGGTGAATCTACGTGCGGGTGACCTGTTTATTATCAAGCCCGATACTGTTGCCGATACCGTCAATATTCCAGATCCGGAAACGGGCGAATATCTAACCATTCTGGTGCCGATGTGTGAAGAGGTGATTCAGGCTGCACAGATGATCTGGGCCAAGCCGATTACCGATAAAACAGAAGCAATCTTACGGTTTTCAATCCATGATTTTGCACCTCATCTTCTAAGCTGGCAAACCGCTTTATTTGAACAGGATCTGGTCAAGGCACGTTTGTCGATTGCAGCGATACTGGTGCAGCTATGTCAACAGCATTGTTCCGATGTATTGATTGTTCCTGCTCCACAACTCTCCAAACGAATTTACCAGTGGGTGCTGGAGCAGCCACAACATGCATGGCAATCCAGTGAATTTGAGGCGCGCCTAGGTTTAAGCAGTGCCACGTTGCGGCGTAAACTCAGTCAGGAACAGACTTCTCTAAGGGAAATCATTACCCGTGCTAGGCTTGCCTATGCACTGGAGTTGTTGTATTCAAACAAACTGCCGATGAAAACGATTGCAGCGAAGTCCGGCTATCAATCGGTTACGACGTTCCGTGCCCGATTCATACAGCGTTATCAGGTTGATCCTAACGTTTTAGCTTTGTAATCATCCAGATTGAGCGATTCACGTCGATGATTGAGCGATTTTGAACACTAGAAATACTTAGAGTTAAATCAATCCAATGTCGAGGTGATGAACGTGAAATTATTAAAACCGGTTCTGTTTGCATTATTGTTTAGTGCAGCTACTGTCCATGCTGAATCCAGTCCTCAGCTCAAGCAGGTCGCAGGATATTTTTTACAACCGATTGGAAATCTGAAAGTGACGGCGCTGTTTGATGGCGAACTTGGCTTGCCTCGTAGCGATTTGCTGGGAATTTCATCGGAAAAAGCCAATCAGTTATTTGCTCAGAATTTTGTACCTGTCGATGAGCACAATCAGATCGTGACTGACTTTTCGGCTTATCTGGTCCAAACTCCCACCCAGAATATTTTAATTGATGCGGGCACGTCCCAATGCTTTGGTTCAAGCTTGGGACATGTCCCGGAAAACCTGAAAAAGGCAGGGGTACAGCCCGAGCAGATTGATACGATTTTGATTACCCATGCCCATCCTGATCATTTATGTGGCATTAGCCTAAACGGAAAAATGCTCTACCCAAATGCCAAGGTATATCTGGCCAAAGCGGATGTCGACTATTGGACATCAGCAGAGAACGAAGCAAAAGCCACTGATTTCTTCAAACCTTTATTTAAAATGACCCGCGATGCATTACAACCTTATCAGCAGGCAGGACAGTTGAATGCCTTTACCAAAAGCTCTTTCCATGTGCCGAATGTTGAACTGATCACCACGCAGGGACATACCGAAGGCCATTCCTCATATCTGGTGGATGGACAAAATGGACAAAAATTTTTGGGACTGGGGGATGTGGTGCATTATGCTGCGGTGCAATTTCCTTATCCCGAAGCCAGCTATAAACCGGATACGGATTCCCGAAGTGCTATTGCAGTGCGTAAACATATCTTTGAACAAGCCTATCAGCATCAATGGTGGATTGGCGCTGCACATGTGGCTTTTCCCGGCATTGGTCATATCGGCAAGAATGCGCACGGCTATCAATGGATTCCAGCCCAATATCGCCCAGAACAGTGAAGGGTGGCTTTGATTTTTTCTTCGCTGATAGAAGCTTCAAGCTTATGAGACAGAGCGTTTCCTTTATGCAACGATACTGTTGCTAATTTAACGTACTGATTTAAATCGTATTAAATTAAGTTTTTCTTAATGGTTAATTTCAATCAAGCTAAAAGTGTACTGATTAGTACACTTTTGTTAGACTTTTATTTTCGCTGGTTTTTTTGTTGAATAATGAAGTTTGATTTCCGCTTAAATGGCGTTGTATTGTTTTTATTCTCCCTTTTAACTCTCACCGCATTTCTAGCCATTGCCCAAAGTGCTGTACTGTTGACATGGAATGTCCATGTTCTGGAAGCTTTTCAGGCCATTGTGTTATTGGCTTGTGTTCCGTTCACCTGGTTCTATGTCAAACCCAAGACCTTAACTGAGCAGAAGAAATGGTTCTGGATCTGGGCCATGGCGTGGTGGTTGATGTTCTTTGGACGAAGCATTAGTTGGGGGCGTGATTTTTTTCCTGAAGTTCCGCATGTCTATTATCGGATCATTTCAATTTTTGTGATTGCACCTGTGGTTCTGATGCTGTTTTCTCCGCACTTAAGAGCTGAAATCAAGTATAAGTGGCAACAGCTCAAGTTGCCGTTCTGGTATTTGCTGATTGCTGTTGTATCGTTATTTTTCGCCGATAGCGTCGAGCATCATCGCTTTATAGATACTTGGTTATTAAGCTATTCTGCAAATCAGGATATCGTGGAAGAGCTCTACGAAAATCCATTTATCCTGGCACTGTTCTGTTCTGCTTTTTATTTTATGCAGCAGGATCGGGTGACTGAACAGGACAAGCTCATGCCGGCGATGCAGTCAGAACTTTCACCCAAGCCCTATCAATAAAAATAGAGACTTTTTAAACGGTTTAGCTCGGGTCTTAACCGATGCGGAATTACGTTAAATCAGCGACTTTTGCAGCAGGGTTTGCTGCTTTTTTATCCAAACCGCTGGGCAAAGTATTTTTATCGGCGCTTTTCTGTTTTTAGCAATTTTAAGTCATTCATTTATATATCCTTTTTATTGTAAAAAAATGCTATTTTTGCAGGCTTAAACTTACCGTTATTTTGTGCTTTATGCTATAATTTTTCGCTGTATTTTTTATTTTAGTTCAAGTCTTTGAGCTGAATTTTTGCAAGATTGAAGACATAAAAACAGGTACAACTCTCTACCTGTAAACAAGGAGTATGCATGAGCGTATCGGAAATCAGACCGATTGCCATTGAGGACGAACTCAAGCATTCATATCTAGATTACGCGATGAGCGTAATCGTATCTCGTGCATTGCCAGATGTGAGAGACGGTCTAAAACCTGTTCATCGTCGCGTATTATATGCGATGCACGAATTGGGCAATGATTATAACAAAGCGTACAAAAAGTCTGCTCGTGTTGTCGGTGACGTAATCGGTAAATATCACCCGCATGGTGATAGCGCAGTATATGAAACAATCGTTCGTATGGCGCAGGACTTTAGTTTGCGTTACATGCTGGTGGATGGTCAGGGTAACTTCGGTTCGGTCGATGGGGATAGCGCGGCAGCAATGCGTTATACCGAAGTTCGTATGCAAAAGCTCACCCATGAAATTTTGGCCGATCTGGAAAAGGATACGGTTGACTGGGAAGATAACTACGACGGTTCCGAGCGTATTCCTCAGGTGATGCCAACGCGTATTCCAAATCTACTGATTAACGGTACGACGGGTATTGCAGTGGGTATGGCGACCAACATGGCGCCACACAACATGACCGAAGTGGTCAATGCATGTCTGGCGTATGCCAATAATCCGAATATTTCTGTAGAAGGATTGATGGAGCACATCACGGGCCCGGATTTCCCTACAGGCGGTATCATTTACGGTAAATCGGGCATTGTAGATGCCTACCGTACCGGTAAGGGCCGTTTGCATATTCGGGGTAAATATCACTTCGAAGAAGACCAGAAAACAGGTCGTACCACGATCGTCTTTACTGAAATTCCTTATCAGGTCAACAAAGCAAAAACCATTGAACGTATTGCCGAGTTAGTCAAAGAAAAGAAAATTGAAGGTATTTCTGAGCTTCGTGACGAGTCTGATAAAGAAGGGATGCGTATCGCCATCGACTTGAAACGTGGCGAAAATGCAGAAGTTGCAGTGAATAACCTGTTCTTGCATACCCAACTTCAAAACTCGTTCAGTATCAACATGGTCTGCCTGGATAATGGTCAGCCGAAGTTGATGAACCTGAAGGATATTATTGCGGCATTTATCCGTCACCGCCAAGAAGTTGTGACGCGTCGTACCATGTACGAACTGCGTAAGGCGCGTGAGCGTGGTCATATCTTGGAAGGTTTGACCGTTGCCTTGGCTAATATTGATGCCATTATTGAGACTATCAAGACTTCTGCCAATCCGGCTGAGGCGCGTGAGCGTTTACAGGCTGGCGAATGGGCAGGTGGCGGTGTGGTTGCCTTACTGGAAAAAGCAGGCGCGATTTCTGTTCGTCCAGACGAGATTGAAGGCGAAGATCCGGCACGTCCATTTGGCTTGTCAGGTGATATTTATCGCTTGTCACCAACTCAGGTTGGCGCGATTCTAGAATTGCGCTTACACCGTTTAACGGGCTTGGAACAAGACAAGTTACACGCTGAATATACTGAAATCTTAGGCCAAATTGCTGAATTAACAGCGATTCTGAATGACTTCAATTTGTTGATGAACGTAATTCGTGAAGAGCTGGCGTTGATCTTGCAACAATATGGTGATGGCCGCCGTACTGAGATTGTCGAGTCTGGTGTTGATTTCTGTCGTGAAGATCTGATTCCTGAAGAACAGGTGGTATTGACAGTTTCACAAACCGGTTATGCGAAAACCCAGCCGCTTTCTGATTATCAGGCGCAACGTCGTGGTGGTCGTGGTAAGTCTGCCACTGCAATGAAAGATGATGACATCATCCAGCATTTAATTGTGGCGTCGAACCATGCAACCGTGCTGTGCTTTACCGATGTCGGCAAGGTATATCGCTTACGCGTATTTGAAGTACCGCAAGCATCTCGTGGTGCCAAAGGTCGTCCAATTATCAATTTACTTCCTCTCGAAGCGAATGAAACCGTTACTGCTATTTTACCGTTGACTGAATTCCCTGAGAACCATTACGTATTCATGGCGACTGCATCAGGTACGGTAAAACGTGTTGAACTTGCACAATTTAGCAATGTCCGTTCAAACGGTTTACGTGCGATTGAGCTGAATGAAGAAGATACCTTGATCGGTGTTGCGATTACCGACGGTAACCAGCAGATCATGCTGTTCTCGAATGAAGGTAAGGCGATCCGTTTTGCTGAAACTGATGTTCGTGCGATGGGTCGTACCGCCAAAGGTGTACGTGGTATGCGCGTCAGCTTTGCAAGCAACAGTATCGAAGCTGAAGATGCTGACGTTGAAAATGATGACAGCGATGACAATGATGATTCATCAGATTCAAATGTCATCAGCCGTATCGTTTCGCTTGTAGTTGTACCTGAAACGGGTGAAGTGCTGTGTGCATGTGCCAACGGTTATGGTAAACGTACTCCAGTAGATGACTTCCCGACCAAGAAACGTGGTGGTAAGGGTGTAATTGCGATCAAGACCAGCGAACGTAATGGTGAGCTAGTGGGTGCAGTATCGATTGATGAAAGCAAAGAACTGATGTTGATTTCTGACGGCGGTACATTAGTACGTACCCGCGCTGCTGAAGTGGCAACCACAGGCCGTAATGCGCAAGGTGTACGCTTGATCCGCTTAAGCGATGCTGAAACCCTGGTGGGCGTGGTTTCGATTGAAGCTGTAGAAGATGACGAAGAGTTAGATGCTATAGATGAAGTTGAAAATACCGAAGCTGAAACAGTGACTTCTGAAGAAGTGGTTGCTGAGCCAAAAGATGATGCGCCTGAAGCGTAATCATTGAGGTAATAAAAAAGGAAGCTTATGAGCTTCCTTTTTTTATGGGTTGCATCATTACTAAACGGTAATAAGAAATTGCCAGTAAAATTGCAGCGACAGTAGCTAGATAAATCAGTTTTGGTACCACAATAGAGGTTGGTACACCCATTTGATTGAGCTGGACAAACATCTGGACACCATGTGTTGAAGGAAAAATCCAAGCCAACCATTGCATCCAGTGCGGCATGGCTTCATGCGGCCAGGCTGTGCCAGTCAGTAAGAACAATGGAACAGAAGTCACCACAATCAGATGCCCAACTCGTTCAGGCATATCCACCAGTGAACCGAGCAGCATGCCCAAGCCAATCACACAGCTGACATAGATTGGAACGGCAAGCAACATGCCCCAGAAGTTGCCACCGTGTGGAAATTCATACAACCAGAAGGTAAAGCCGAATAAATATAGACAGCTCAGGCAGCCAGTGGTAAAAATGGCGGCAAATGTGGCCCAAAATTCAACCGGTTTTGCCACCCAGCCCTGTTCACGGTAACTGGCAATCAGCATGGCAAGACCCAATACAATAGTCTGATGAATGATCAGGCTGGCCACAGCAGGGAAGATATAACTGCCATAACCTGACATGGTATTAAACAAGGGAATCTGATGAATCGAAAGTTCTGGTTCGAAAGCAGAGGCATTACCGAATTTCTCTAAATGTTCTTTCAGGGTGTATTCGATTGAGCTTGCCAAACCCACGCCAACCTCTTTGGTCCGAATAAAATAGGCTGTACTCAAGTACAGGCCAATGCCGCCCATTTCCCCGCGTTTCAAGCTATTAGTGAGGTTCTCAGGCAGTAACAAGATACCTTCCGCTTGCTGGTTCTGCACCATGCGCTGTGCTTCCAGAAAATTATCCGTCACCGTGGTGATCTTGATATGCGGACTATTCGAGGCCTGACTAATGATCTTTGAAGTCAAAATGCTTTGTTCTTCATCCACAATCACAATCGGAATATCTTCTGCGGTTTGTGCTTTATAAGCGGTTGGGTAGAAGAAGCTATATAGCAGGGTTGCTGCAATCAGGGTGGTAAATACCGAATTGTTGGCAAAAATATTCTTAAAGGTCTGTAGGTAATAGCTGAAAAATGACTTCATGCGCTCAGCTCCTGAGTATTTTTCTTCAACAGACGCACGCTTAACGCAAAGAATAAGCTCGCGAAGACCAGCAAAATAGCAAAGGGAACCATCGAGACATGCAGATCGCTGCCGATAATCCACTGTTCGGTTTGCAGCTTGGCATAAGGGGTATAGGGAATAATCATTGACCAGAACTGGGTAAATGCAGGCGCATTGTTCAAGGGTAAGGTAATTCCTGAGAAGCTGGGTGAAGAACCACCATAAAGAGCAATAAAACCAAAGGTTTTAGGTAGCGAGTACCACGGTGCTGCTGATCACAGCATAGGAAAAATACAGTAAAAATTGTGCTACCAAAATCAGCGTGAGTGAACCTGCAATGAAGTAACCGCGGATCTGTGCTAACCAGAACATCCAGCACCAGGTCCAGGCACAGAAAATAAAGACATAGAGCAATATTTTACCGAGTAGGCTGGAAACCACTTGTTTGGAACTGACCCATTCACCCACTGTTTTGCGCTTAAACTCTTGCCCTATGGCAAAAGCCACGCAGCAACAGAGCAATAAGTGTAAAACGGCTGGCACCATAAACGGTTCAAGAAATAACTCATAACTCATGCTTGGGTTATATAAGGTCGAGATCTTGATGTGTGGGGTGGGCATGTCCAGATAGGGGATCGTATTGGACAGATAGCTTTGTCCCATATATTCCGCCATGCCATTCAGGGTGCTGATGAGCATGGCTGAGGAAATGGTATTCCCGATACTAAAAAATGACTGGTTATAGGCGATACTGATTTGTGCATCTTGTGCTTTGACCAGACGTTGCTCAGCACCTTCGGGAATCATCACGAATCCCCAGGCTTCTGTTTTATTGATGAGGCGCTCTGCTTCATCCTGACTGGCAGTGATGGTCTTGACCTGTAACGTATGGTTCAGACTTAAGCTACGAATCACCTTACGGCTCATTTCACTCTGGTCCTGGTCAATCACTACAATGGGCAGATGCTCAGCCTTACCGGCTGAAAACATACTGCCAAACAGCAGAATCACCAGCAATGGGGCGATAACCGCCATAAACAGATCGACTTTATGGCGTTTGAGATAGCGTAATTCCCGAAGCATGACAGCAAACATCGGTTATTTGGCCTCTTCGATTTTGAAGAGTACGCTCATACCGACTTTTAAATCTGGAATGCGTTGCTCGGGCACCAAATGGAATTTAAAGCTGCGGATGTCATAACCACCAGTTTGACGCGTGGTTTTAATGGTTGCAAAATCACCTTCGGCATCAATGTTTTTGACTTTAAAAGTGACTTTCTGGTTTAAAGCCGGAATAAAACCTTCAATGGTTTTCATTTGATACACAGCGCTGTACATGTCTTCGCGAACATTTAAGCTGACCCATAAATCATGATCTTCAATAATACTGACCACAGGCACGCCTGTTGCGACTAACTCTGTCGGTTTACCATAGGTCTTAGAAACAGTTCCGTCAGTTGGTGAATACAGTTTGGTTTCTGCTGTCAATGCGTTGGCTTCTTTGACTGCCGCTTGCGCCATCGCCACTTGTGCATCCGCAGTTGATTTCTGTTGTTCGGTACTACCACGTTTGGCACGGGCATACTGTTGATAAGAAGCTTCGGCAGTCTCACGTGCAGAGGTCTGTGCAGCCCGCATTTCATCGCGACGTTGACGAGAAATCACCCCTTGCTGATAAAGGGTTTCACCACGTTTATAGGTGGTTGCTGCCAATTCTGCCTGGGTTTTCATGGCTTGCCAGTTGGCATACAGGGTCTCAATATTTTCCTGTTGAGCACCACGATAAACGGTGGAATGGAATGCAGTTGCACTTTGTAAAGCTGCTTGAGCCTGTTCTTTTTTTGCTTCAAGTTCCGGGCTGACAAAGCGGACCAGTGCCTGACCTTTCTTAACCGGCTGGCCTTCAGAAACATAGAACTCTTCGATACGACTAGGCACTTTGGTGCTGATATGCACGGTTTCTGACTCAACCCGACCTTGCAACTCAATGGCTTGCGGTTGATAAGCTTTCCACAAGCCAAAAGCAATTAAACCCAAAAGCAGAATCAAAATAATCAGGCCGATGATTTTTGCCTTGCCTTTTTTAGTGGGCTCGTTCGATGGCTGCTGTGTATTGGAATTTGATGTCTCAGGTTGTGGCTGCGCAACTTGCTCAGTTGTGGTTACTTGCGCTTGAGCTGATTCAGACGCTTGCGTTTCAGTCTTGTTGTCCACTTGATTTTTATCGCGTTCTGAATTGGATGATGATTGATCTTGGCTCATAAAATTCTCCAATTAACGGATATAGTCAGTACGTGGTTGATGAACATACAGCTTGAACTCATCAATCGAGCCATAGCTTTGTAAAAGTGTTGCTAAAGATAAAATGTATTTATATGAATTAAGCGCCATTTCGCTTTTTAAAGCACTGAGGGCGTTTTGTGCATCAATCACTTGTGTCGCCGTGCCCATACCTTCCTTAAAGGAAAGCTGCTGGATACGTAAGTTTTCTTGTGCCGCTTTGGTGTTTTGAACCAGCAATTGATGGCTATTCTGTGAGGAACTTAATTCGCTATAAGACTTATACAACACATTTTCGACTTCCTGCTTGGTGCGTTCAGTCATCAGTTCGGCTGCATACTTTTTAAGTTCGGCGGCACGGATGTTTTTATTGTTATCGATACCCGAAAATAAATTGTATTTTGCCATGACGCCGACAATCCAGTTCTCTTTGCTGTCCAGTCCATATTCACCAAAGGCAAAAACACTCGGTTTTTTGGCTGACTGCTGAACCTTGACATTTTCATTGGCCAGTTGGGTGTCCATTTGCAGCTTTTTGATCAGACTGGAATTCTGATCATAATTTGCCAGCATTTTATCCAGAGAATGGTTTTGTGCATTATTCACAAATAGGGGCGTAGTGAGATTTAAACTTTCTCTGGTTTTAAGCAAATTTTGCAGGCTAAACTGACTGGCTTGTAAGTTCGATTGAGCATTTTGATAGCTACGTTGCGCATTATTACGTGCTACCTCAAATTGCATGCGCTGGCCCTTATTAATAAAGCCTTGCTTCTCCAGTTTAAGGGCATTGTCATAATGTTCCTGCATGGCATTTAAATTAAACAGGCTGGCATTGAGTAATTGCTGCTGTAATTGCACATTAAAATAAGACTGGATCATCTCAAAACGTTGCGAGTCTTGTTGTTGTTTTTCGCTAATATTTGAGCGTTGTGCCTGAATGGTGGCAATCTGTTTGGCGCTGCTAATTTTACCGCCGGTATAGAGCGGCATCACCATGGAAACTGAGGTACGCACATCATGGTCTTTAACCGTAACATCTACATTGTTCGGCACCTGATTCAGGCCTTCACTTACGGTTTGATCAAATCCCTGACTAACCTGATCAATCACTTCAGGCGGTAATACATTTTCCCATTGCGATAACTTGTCATCAAAACCACGGGCCAATGAATTTTCCAGTCGTCGTTTGCTTGAGCCTAAAGGCACGCTGGTTTCACTATGGAATGAATAAGCACGGGCATTTAAATCAATACGGGGAAGGCCCAAGTTTTTAACCGCTTCCATCTCAAGTTGTGAAGCTTGTTGCAGAGCTTGTTGGGCTTGGGAGGCATAGGCATTTTCGACCACATACTGTTCAGCCTCGCTATAGCTGAATGTCTGGGCCCATACAGAAGATGAAAATAAGGCACAGCTGATCAGGCTTATACTCAAGCTTAACATTTTGGGAAAGCGTTTGACCTTGAAATCCGGTCGGTCATGTTGTTTCAACATCAGGTTATGTCGCAATTTAATAATATCCTGCGTTAGTCTAAATTCTTTTTATAAAATTAAAATATTATGTTTTTAATTAAATAGTTATATGGCTCAGATTGGTGTAGTGAATTTGTAAAAAGTAGAGTTTTTAATCTAAATAAAATGGTGAAAAACTGGGACGTTTTAGGTTCGGGAAAAGGGCTGGCAAGTTTGGCCTAAAATAATTGTAATGACAAAACATGATTGAAAAATTAATACTTTTTTTGCAGTCAAATTGAAATATTTACTGCATAAGCTGCTGCAAGCTTCGCCAATCTATGATTAAATTCCCATTCCAATTTGTTCCACTTTAACAAGGGAAAACTCATGCGTGCTTATAATTTCTGCGCTGGTCCTGCTGCATTACCTACTGCCGTTTTAGAAAAAGCTCAACAAGAATTGTTGAATTGGCAGGGCAAAGGTCTGTCGATCATGGAAATGAGTCATCGTAGCAATGACTATGTTGCCGTGGCAGAGAAGGCTGAAGCTGACTTACGTAAGCTCATGAACATTCCAGAAAACTATAAAGTACTGTTTTTACAAGGTGGGGCATCCTTGCAGTTCTCGGCGATTCCGCTGAACCTGTTAGGTAAAAATAACAAGGCAGACTATATCCATACCGGCATCTGGTCTGAAAAAGCGCTAAAAGAAGCGAAACGCTATGGCGATATTAATATCGTTGAAGCGGGTACGCTTATTGATGGTAAACATGCGATCACTGAACAGAGTACTTGGAATCTGTCGAATGATGCAGCCTATGTGCATTATGCAGATAATGAAACGATTGGTGGTTTGCAATTCGCTGCTATTCCAGATGTGAATGCACCTTTGGTCTGTGATTATTCATCTAGCATTTTGTCTGCACCATTGGATGTCAGCAAGTTTGGTCTGATTTATGCCGGTGCGCAAAAAAATATCGGCCCAGCAGGTTTGACCATCGTTATTATTCGCGATGATTTACTCGATCAGGCCAAGCCGGAAATTCCAAGCATCTTGAAATATGCAGATCAAGCCAAAAATGGTTCAATGGTCAATACCCCGGCGACCTACGCATGGTATTTATCAGGTCTGGTATTTGAATGGTTGCTTGAGCAGGGTGGAGTAGATGCCATCTATAAAGTGAATCAGGAAAAAGCCAAGTTATTATATGGTTATATTGATTCGAGCGACTTTTATAACAATCCGATTGCAGTGCCAAACCGTTCAATGATGAATGTACCATTTACCTTGGCGGATGAAGCACTTGAAAAGACTTTCTTGAAAGAAGCTGAACAGCATCACTTATTGAACTTGGCAGGCCACCGTTCAGTAGGAGGCATGCGTGCAAGTATTTATAATGCCGTCCCGTTAGAAGGTGTACAGGCTCTTGTTAACTTTATGGATGATTTTGCGAAACGTCATGGTTAAGCCATAAACAGCAGTTAAAATAAAAGCCCTCATCATTGAGGGCTTTTATATATGAATAAGGGTATGGGCAAAAATCAGAAAAAGCCAATTTGATGAAAAATAAGTGCTGCTAAGAACATACCGAGTAAGAAAAAGCAAAAAGCACCAACATCAAGTTTAAGACCTTGATCACTCGAATGAATCAGACTGGTGGTTGTTTGTTCTGGTATAATTTTCATTAGAACGCCTAAAATGCCATTTATGTGATTTTTTGTCACTCAAGAGCAGTTTTAGCATAAATATCAGTATGAATAAAGATCAATTTCACTGTAATACATACCGTTTCACAAAAAACATATAAACTTCAATTCTCAGCTTGTTTCACCATTACCAACCATTTCATAATGCAACACTCTATTTCATGTCATTTGTGTACATATTCGTGTACATAATGGCTTATTCTGATTTTTAAATCAGTTTTGTGTACATATTATTTTTAGAGTTTGAAATGGCATTATCTGAAGCTTGGCTGAAAGCAAATAATGGTAAAGAGCGAGATGCGGTTGAAGTTGTTGCCGACCGTGACTCTATGAGCGTTAGAATATCACCTAAAGGCAAGATTGTCTTCCAGTTGCGGTATAGATTCAATAATAAGCAAGAAAGGGTTGATCTTGGTACTTACCCCCACATAAGCCTCAAAGATGCACGCTTGGAGGCTACACGCCTCCGTGGGCTGTTAGACCAAAATAAAAACCCAAAATTAGAACTACTGGTTGAGAAAGAAAAGAATATAAACCCTGTCACATTCAAAGAAGTTTTCTTAATGTGGTATGAATCTTATTGCTCTAAAAATAAGAAAGAGCATAAAAGCATTAAGCGCATGTTTGAGAATCACCTATTTAATAAGTTGGGTAATCATCCTATTGATCGAATTGATATAAGTGATTGGCTAGGGATTTTTGAAGATTTAGCAGGGCGTATACCCGGCACAGCAAAAAACCTTTTATCGAATACCAAACAAATGCTGAAATGGGCCGCTAAGCGTAAATATATTCAAACCAATATTCTTGCTGATGTATACCCAAAAGCTGACCTTAATATTACATCGATACCAACCAAGCGTGTTTTAACAGACGATGAAATTGTAGTTTTCTATGAATGTTTAAAATGGTCAAGATTAAGTGCTAAAAATAAAATATTTTTAGAATTGTGCTTGATCTTTGCGTGTCGCAATGGTGAGTTAAGAAGGGCAGAAAAGAAACATTTTGATTTGAACCGCAAAATCTGGAAGGTCCCACCATCTAACCATAAAACCGGGTATAAGAACGAAAAGACCTTGATTCGCCCTATTTTGCCATACATGGAAGATTTAATCCGTGAGGCTATGGAGTTAAGTGAAGGTAAGTATTTATTCAGCAACGGTAAGAAAATTGAAGAGTACATGACGGATCCAGCATCTACAGCATTACCGAATAGTGTGATCGGCTGGGTGAAAAGATTCAAAAAAGAAACTATGGAACATTGGACGCTTCACGATCTGCGCAGAACAGCACGTACTAACTTTAGTGCAATCTCAAAAAATCGAGATATTCATGAGATCATGATTGGGCATGTACTGCCTAATAACCAAGAGGTATATGATTTGTATGGGTATGTGCTTGAACAGGCAGAAGTTTATGAAAAATGGATTGAAAAATTACAGAGATTAAAAGGGTAAAGCGGTCATGCGACCGCTTTCTTTCCAATACATTGTTTTTCCCATTTATGCACATCTGATAGTAGATAGCGTTTTGGCGCACCACCAACAGATGGGAATGCAGGGGCAGGAAAAGGGATTCCCCATTGTGTCTTAACTTCCCAGCGCCAAAGTGTGACCTTGGTAATACAGAACATGTCACATACTTGGTCAGAAGTAATATATTTAGCCATTCACCCCTCCGCATCCGCTTTTGCTTCTTTCGCAGCATCTGTTAACTGTTCAATGGCCTTAACAATGTCATCGATCTCAAAGTCTTTTCTGGAACTGAATTCAAATAAACCGCATAAGTGACCATGTATTTTATAAATCCCACGTTCCCATCGATCTTTTCGAACAATCTTGCCGTCTTGTCTAAATTCGAAATGCTCTGGCTTCAAATCTCTAATCTGGAACTCAGGGCAGCGCAGGTCGAATTCTGTTACTTCGCGTTTACTCATTTCCGCCCCTTGCTGCTTCTACCATTGCTTTGTATCCAGTTTTGCTTAGTGTCGACATTGGCGCAACTGAATGCTTTTCATATGCCTGATACATCGCTTCAGTCGGCTCAACAGGCACCACCACGCAGCCTTCAAGCTTTTTAAAAACACTGCTAAGCATTTCAGCAAGTTCATTAGCATCAATAATTGGTAGCTGTGGATGTGCATCCTCAACTGCAAATGATTTAACTGCAATCCATGACTGAATTTCATTTTCAAGATTTTCAATATTCATGCCGCCACCTCAAATTCTGCTGCCAAGTCATGCATTAATAAGTTGCCTGATCCTGATTCGTACCAGATGCCCAAAATGCCTTTATGCCTAAATCTTAAAAGTTCGTTTTGTTCTGTTTGGCTGTAAACATCAGCGCCAATATCTACCAGCCAGTTTTTAAAATCTTCAAGCTTTGAAACAGGCAGTGCTTTACGATTCTTATAGCTTCGAGTGCTACCATATCGGCTTCTTAAAATCTGCCAGTCATTCATACCGTCACCTTTGCCTTAATGCGCTCTTGATATAGTTTTGAGTAGTACTCTTGAGCGTGTGGAATTTTGTCTTTGATCTTCTGGATCATTGATTCATCACGTTCATAACGAACAGTTGTAAGGCGTTCGCGCAAATCAATCTGCTCGACAAGATCAATCAATTGTTCTCGATCATCCCAATCATTTGTAAGCTCAACCGGGCAAGGGAATAGCCAAAAATCGACCTCAGCGGCTTGGCAATCGTAAAGCCACATATAACCTTGCATCTGCCAGTCATAACCCGACTTTTTAGCCTTCTCTTGAGCCTCATCCTGAAAGAATGGGTGAGTGCCAATATCCCATGTACATTTCGTGTCGATGATTAAGCTATTGTTTAAATCCAGCACATCACATTCGCCGGTGATCAAGTCGTTGCTGACCCGACCACTGTGTTTTTGAAGTTGACGAAAGCGAACCTTTCCAGATAAATCAATCGCAATATCTTCAAGAGCATTGCCTTTAGCTGTGTACTGGTTGCCCTTGAAAGACTTGAACGTGGTCAAGTCCTCCTTAACGATTGAGCGAATTTCAGTCTTAGCGGTGTCACTAAGAATGACTCCTTTAGTTTTTGGCTCGCCCATTAGCTTGTGAAGGCTTGAGCATCTGAATAGTTTCATAGTGCATTCACCTCGGCTTTTTGAGCATCAGTTAATGCATAGCCTTCCAGAACGTAGTCCTTAGATATTGCATCAGCCTTTAATTGCTCAATTAGAGAAGGGAAGTCCTGCTCTGAAACAGTAGGCTTTTGCACTTCAACTTCACCAACTTCTTTAGATACAGCATTTTTAAACCAATCCTTTGGGGTGCTCATGCCATCCCGCAGACTTGTGAAAATCTTGCGTAATGAAACAATGTTGGCAGCGGTGATAGCTTCTAGACGACGTTGGATATAATCCTCAATGTCCTTCTTGCTTACACTGAACTGCTCAAATGCTTGGACTAGCTTCTGCACAGCTTCCGGTGAAGTATCAGCGCTTGCATGAATCGTACGTTCACACTGAGCAACTGCATCATCAATAACATCACCTGGAATAACGCCCAAGATACATGCACGAAGTCGTCGAGCACCGTTGTTGGCTACAAGCTCATAAATGTCCCGTGGGTCAGAAAGCTTTTTAGATCCGTTGCGGGTGTAACGCATGTGAGGAACCTGAAAAACCTTCGTTTGACGTGTATTTGTCTCAACATCCCAAGCAAACGCCTCAACTGTGGATTCTCCATTTTCCGAAGACAATTCCCGGATACCGTACTGAATGTTCCCCCAGTTTTGAGCAAGCATTTCAGCTAAACGAATTGACGGCCCAGTTACTGAGCTTCCACCACGGGCATAAGAATAAACAGCAGATTGGGCCAAGCCAGAACGCTGGCAAGCATTCATAATCTTGTCGTAAGCTTCAATCGGATTGCGTGGGAACTGTTTGGCAATAACCAAAGCAGCTTGAACCTCTGCAATCGCACGCTGACTATCTGCTTGAACAGTCGACATTGCTTGAGTTGTAGGAGTTGATACTGCAAAAGGATTCTGTCCTACGTGTTGTACTGGCGCATTCATAATCTTCTCCTAAGCCGCTAAAACTTTTAAAAGTTGTTCAGTATTTTTGGCTTCGACATTTCTAATAGTCTCTTGCCATTCACGATATTCTTGAGAGCTGATCACATTGAACTGAAAAGCGAACTCGACTACTTGTTCAAGTGAGTTGAAATCTTTCTGTGACAACTCTTTGATGTATGCTTGAGCGTTCATTGTTGGGGCTCCTCATCATCATTGTTTTGATTCAGTTCCTCTTCCCACAAGAACTCTCGGCACTCTGTGCAAATCCACCTTCCAGAAGGAGGGTCAACTTTAAGATCGTCATACTCTCCGCAATAATCACAATCACCTAGAATACTCATCCCTTAATCCCCCTCAGCGCTGCAACAACTTGCTTGATTTCTTCTTCGGTGCGCCACATTCCAATCCATATATCATCTTTGTGCTCACACCATAGAGTAGAGTGTGCATAACCAGATGCATGCTCATCACTGATGTAATAAAATATCTCACCAGTCTTTGGCTCAAAAGGCGCAGGAATCTCTAGCTCAAGCTTTATCGTGCGGGGTTTGAGGCGGAACTTAAAAGATGGGTGACTAAACTCTCGAATTTGCCACTCATCAGTCACATCCTGAAATGCATCACCTGTCATCCACTGAACTAATTGACCATCCGCCAAAGCTCTTAAAGCATCAGCCCCACTAATCAGGCATTGTTCTGGTTCAGTAGGTTGTGGTTTAGGCTTAACCTTTTTCCACATTGCTTGACGCATCTCATGACGCTGCAACTCATCCCAACCTTGTTCACGGAAAATGAATGATTTTCCGTTCGAGTCTTGATAAATCTGATCGTCGCCTTCGGTTACCCAATTTGCGTCGTGGATATCATTCCGATGCAAAACAACAAGGTCTCGAAGCTGAGGGAGGGTGAGTTCTTTAAATCTATCCCCCAAGCCGCCCCAAACATAAGGAGCCAAATAACAGCAAGTTGAGTTTTCAGCATATAGGTGCGAGTACCAACCATTTTCTGGATGATCACCAGCCCATTTAAAACCCAACAGCTCAAACAACTCCTGAGCCTCTTTACTCTCAGCCTCATCATTCACTTTGATTTTGTAGTTATCCATCTCAATCACCTTGATATCGACCAGCAGGGTAGATCGGATTTTCGATGTACCAAGACGGTAAAGTTTGTTTAATTCGAATATTTGATTTTGTTGGTACTGGTCCATAATTCGGATTCTTGCAAACGCCTTTGCCACTTTCTTTGAACCACTTCTCGAAGCGCTCAATTGCTGCTAGTGCATCACTCATGCTGCCCACCAACACGAGCCGTCATTTCTACGACTTCACCTTTTTCTAATTGTTGGATTAGGGCTTGGGTTTCTAGTTCTTGTTTTGACTGGTAATAAGCTGCAATGTGAAGAACCAAACCAATGAAGGAAATACACATCACAAGGACGGCAAGCAGTGCGATTGATTGGATAGCCACAGTTTTAATCGTTGTGAACTTCTTAGTGTTCTGACGTTTAATACACTGACCAATGAAGGCTTTATGCTCTTCGTTGACTACGTTCGTTTTTATGTTCATACTTATCTCGCTCTTTGAGTAAAAGCACACTTGATTTTGACCGTCGGTGTGCTTTTTTATGTAAGGAATGAATATATTAAACCAAAGGTATAAAATTATTGCAAGTATAATTTAAACCATAGGTGAAAATAATTTATACCTCGGTTTAAATATGTTTTAATAGACAAAAGAAAACCCACGCAGGGTGGGTTGTATGGAGTTTATTATGAGTGAAAATATTGCAATATTACCAAAAGGCACCAAAGTTCAGATTATGGGGAGCACATATACTTTATTAGATAATGTAAAAGTAGATGATAATCAAACAAACCTCAATAATGTCTTAAAGGCGCAAGAAGAATTCCAGAATGGCGTCAATATTAGCCATGGAAATGGCCTTAAGAGTTCATCCAATTTGTAACATCATTGGGAATGTTAGATGCGGCCCATCGATCACCATTCACCTCGATAACAAATAAGATATCATCCGAATCCATATAATCTTTAAGAAAATCTTTGACTTGTTCTGCCGTTTTGGTAGATGTGATAATCCATTGGGATTTTGTAGGACGAGCCCAGTTGTCCACAGAAACCTTCTTTATTCCATCAATCATTTTCGTATAGTCTTTCGATTTTATTAAGTCATATGTTACTGAATAAACGGTCATTAATTTCTCCACCCGATCTGTTGTTAAGACTGTGTCGGGTTCACAGTTTTATTAATATTTAAATTCCCTGTTATGACGTACTACAACACCAATAATAGAAATATCGATCTGCGTAGAATTATATGTTGGGAAATCAGGGTTAAGTGGCACCAATTCAATTACATCCACACCATACTCATTAACACCAATTACTCTGTATTTCTTAAAAGTTGTACGGGCGATACCATGTTGTATCTCTTGAGCAATTACTAGGGAACCAGGTCTAGGAACCAAAGAAGCATCAACAATCAGTTCATCTCCAGGCATAAATTCAGGGGCCATGCTCAAGCCCTCAATCTTTAAACCAAAAACACATTCTGGTTTATGGCTTTCATATGTAGTCCAACTATCCCCAATAGAATTTATACCGTCATAACCTACATCATGAAATAAACCAGCTTGCACAAAATCTAAGAGAGGAATCCGTTTTAGTTTCTTTTCAGAATGAGTAACTTCATCTTTAACATTATCTTGTGAATCTTCTGTTTTATTAGGTACTTGTTCGCTATCACCATTTCCAGTTAAAAGCCAGCCCACATCCACCCCGAGCAGACCTGCTAACTTTTCCAGATTCTCTTTACTGATCTGTCCCTTTTTCCATTTTGATGGAGCTTGTGCAGAAAGACCAATCGAAGTCGCAGCTTTAGACCAAGAAATCTTTTTAGCTTTTAGCGCAGCCTGAATTCTTTCCACCATTGTACTCATAGCAATCATCACATGTAACCTGTGGTTAAATTTTCGTTTAAAAAAAAGTATTTGTGAAGCAACCATAGGTTGAAATTAATTTTAACTCATGGTTTAATAAAAAATATAAATAAGGTTTAAATAAGGTTTAAGATATGAATCCTATTCAACAAGCCATTGATGCTGTTGGTGGGCGAACCTCAGCAGCAGCCTTGCTAGGGATTTCCTATGTAGCAGTGCGGAAAATGGCAGAGAAGGGTGTTTTACCAAGAACAGACTACACGGGTGAAACAAATTACGCCCAGATTTTTGCTGAGCACAGCAATGGGAAAGTAACTCAAGCATGGTTACTAGATAAAGCAAATCCAAAACACTTAGCGGCATAAGGACAAATTTATGAGCCTTGAAAAAAAATCGACGCATGTGCGTTTATCTCCTGAAAACCATGAACGAGCAAAAGTTCTGGCTGAAATTAAAGGTAAAGACCTTGCTCAATATCTTGCTTACCTTCTTGAGAAGGAAATAGCGGGTGAGTGGCATGTACTTAATTTACAAGCAAAATCATTTGAGCGCTTGGGATTAGGCGCTTTGATGCGGGATCTTTCAACAGAAGTAATTTTTGCTGAGGGATCGGAAGGGATTACTGGGAATCAAGGGCAATAAAAAACCGCTTTCCAGTTACAGCTGGCAGCGGTCGTATTCATAGGAGTCGAATCGAATGAACATAGAAATTCTAACACATCATTCCAGACAGGTGAAGCACCCGAGGAGTGCACAGGGTGAGGGACATGATGAGTAATAAGATTGTAAATGAAATCCGTGAACTGCCAATTCACAGCACGCCTAAGCACTTACTTTGGGTGATAGCTGATATTGCTGATGACAACGGACAAACTGGCTGGTATGCACCTACTTCACGCTTGATTAAAGAAACTGGCTTGAGCAATAAAACAATAGCTGAATGTGTTTCTTACCTAAAAGATTGCGGAATTTTATCTGTAACAGGTGGCGCAGGCAGACAAAATCACTACTCAATTAATGCTCAAAACTTTAATCCAACTGTTAAATATTCGCCTAAAAAACAATCAAAACCAGTGAGCGAGGTTCACCAGTGTGACAGTCTCACCAGTGAACTAGGTTCACAACCACCAGTGAACCTCTCTCCAAAACCAGTGAACTTTGCGCAAAAACCAGTGAGCGAGGTTCACACTATCCATCATATCCCTCAATATCCCTCTGTTTATCCATCTATAGGTGATTCAGAGAATGCACCTAATGTTAAGCCAGAACCTAAGGTAAAACGCATTACTAAAAAACAAGCTGGCATCAATCGACTTGTTGAACTTGGTTGTGATGAGAAATACGCACATGACTGGATGGTTGCACGCAAAGGATCTGAGCTTACAGATTCAGTTCTTGAGAACCTGATTGAGCAAGCAAGCAAAGCAAACATCACTTTGGCTACAGCAGTTCAATGGACAGCTAAGAAGGGCTATCAAGGATTTAAAGCGGATTGGTACTTGAAAGACCAACATCTGCAACAGAGCTTCACTGGCAGCTATCAATCCTCTGCTCAACAAACAGCGAATGAACATGACCGTTGGAGACAAGCAGAAAATGAAGCTTTCGGGCAAACCGAATGGGATGTAACTCCAAAAAAGCAATTACTGGTAAGTGAGGTGGGTCATGCGTGAGTTCACCTACGAAGATGCTATGACTCTGATTAACAAAATGCGAGTCAGACTTGGAAAAAAATTCTCTGACCAGTGGGCAGGAGTTTCACCACGCGAATTAGCTACTGCAATGGTTGAAGACTATCAGGGTTTAACCCAAGAAGATTTTAACCGTGGTCTTGAAAAACTCAAAAAAGCGATCTTTGCACCAACTGTTTCTGAGTTCAAAGAGTGGTGTGAGCCGAAAGCAGATGCATGGCTGGATGCGCATGAGGCGTGGGCAATAGCGAAGGATTCAATTGAGTTTGGTACTGGTCGTGAATTGACTGTGATCTGGACTGAGCAAGCCGCTAAGGCATTTGAGAAGTGTGCTGACTTGGTTGCAACTGGTGACAAGTTCCAATTGGCTGAGGCTAAAAAGACCTTTGTTTCGATCTATGAACGGTTAGTAACAGAAGCGAAGGATCAGGGATTAAAACCAGTCTACAGCGTGAGTTTAGGTGTTGATCCTGATCAGCGTATCACAGCAATCAAACAAGCCGAAGTGGCAGGGTTTTTAACTGGCCGAGAAACTCAATTACAGCTTGAGCATAAGCAAACCAAAGCAGAGCAACAGGCAGAAGCTGAGCAATACAAATCAACTGCTCAAAAGGCCATTGCTGATTTGCGCGAAAAACTAAAGCTGAAAGCACCAGTGAACAAAATGTCTGATGAGATCAAAGAGGTTCAACCTTGGGAACTCAAAGAAGATTCTGAGTATTGGCCAGATCCTTTCGATAACCAGGATGAATATTTAAAAAACCTGAAAGCTGAAAACAAACCTGTGCCTATGGCTCTGAAGGGGGCGGCATGAAACATCCAGATGATCAACAAACCGTAGATTGGGTAGAAGAATTGGAGGTGATTTCATGAGAATGACCGAAGAGCAGTATCAGAACATGCGTTTAAACGCAAAAAAACAGGGTTTAGAGCAAGGTAAAAGCAAAAGTGATGCAGTGGTAGCGGAAGAGGTTGAATCAGCGAATCTGAGCGATTTTAGCCGCATTCTGTGCAAGGAAGAAAATGTAATTCTTCACTGTGAAATTGCAACCGTTCCACCGTCTGTAAATCACTACTGGGTTGCAGCAGGCAAAAGAAGATTTTTAAGCGATAGAGCAAAGGCGTTTCACCGGGTTGTGAGACAACTTGTACCAGCACACAAAACTATAGAACGACTAAAACTTGAAGTGACTTTTCACTTTCCTGATCGACGTTGCAGAGATATCGATAACTACCTGAAAGCAACAATCGACAGTTTGGTGAAGTGCGGATTATGTGTTGACGATGAGCAGTTCGATGAGCTGATTGTTAAGCGTGGCAACATAATCAAGGGCGGTCTAATCAAGTTGAAAGTCTGCACCATGTGAGGATTTTTTATGGATATGACGGTTGATTTACTAGCTTCTACGAACTCTCCTCGCGCGTGCGCGCGTTTTGTTGACGCGAAGAAGAAAGCGAAGAAATTTCTAGTTCAAAGAAGGGGTTATAAAGCACCTGATTTTGTGCGGATGATCTTGGATATGCGCAACTTAGGTTGGTCGCATGAAAAGATCTCTTGCGTGTTAGACGTAAGCCCTTCAACGGTTTCAAGCTGGGCGGTTGGTTCGAGTCCATTCTACGAACATGGCGAAGCTTTTATTCAACTGTGGCAGGAACAGACGGGTCTTGATCGTTACCCAAGAAAAGGTGAATGGCAGACCTATCAGTACCATATTGGTCAGTTAGATTTTTTAGTTCTACTTGACAGTGTGGCAGCTCAATTAGATGAAGAATTAGGTGCTTAAAATGAAAAGTGGCAGACCATTAGATATAGTTTCATTCGAAAACAGATTCCAAATATTAGTTTACGCAACGAATAACAAGCGTTTTAAGACAAGCGATATTGCTTTGGCGGTTGTTTCAGCAAGCTTGCAGACAATCAGAAATTATCTAAATGAATTGGCGCAGTTGGGCTATATCGAGCGCATTTCAATTCGTGAGTATCGAGCAACTGAGTTTGCAAAGCAGTTGTTTAACGTGACCACCCGTGACGGAGAAGGGCGATGAATAAAAATCCTATTTGTACTTGGAAAGAAGATGCGAACGCTGATTGGTGGACTAGCTGTGGTGAGAGGTTTGTTTTCAATGAGGTATCAAAGCCATCAGAACACAACTTCAAATTTTGCTGCTACTGCGGGGGTGAATTGGTAGAGCACGAGTATGTTGAGGGGCAAAGCCAATGAACGCGATCAATATCGGTGATCAAGTTGAATACATAGGGAAGATCAAAGAAAACCCATTCTGGGATTTAAGCACTCCGTTTTATGTGAAGCGTGTATTCGACGATGAAGTGCACTTGGTTGATCAAATGGGTGACTTAGGTTGCTTTCCTGTTGCTCACAAAGACATAAGAAAAATAGAGGATAAATCATGAACGCGATCCAATTCATTCAGAAGCACGGTGTTAAGCGAGCTAAAGAATGCTTGCCGGCTTACGAAAAACATTACTGTGGTCTAGAGCAGTTGTTTGTAGAAGACCTCAAGCGCCTCGTTGAGAGCGTGGATCTGATTGGGAAGTTTGGTGGATTTAAGAGAGCAGAAAGAATACTCAAGAAATCATACAAAGGGTGGAGTAATTCCGTATCTGTTGTTTGGAATGATAAACCCTTTCAATGTTCAATCAGCCAATTAGAACAAGCCATCGCAGACTACGAGCAACTATTCGGAAATACCGAAACGTTGGGAGGTGAGCATGTTTAAGGTCGGTCAGAAGATAATTAGGCTTGATAATAAGTCACCGCACATTTACTCAATTCAAAAAATTGAAGATGGATTGGTAACTATTGTTCGGAAAGTTAGACACCAAACATGGGGTATGTGGTTAGGTTTTGATGAAATTAGATTAGCCACCCCAGAAGAAATCGCAGCGGGCCACAGAATTGAGCAGGTGAAGTGATGAGAAGTGAATTTGAGAAAAATAGATACTGGATTGGGTTGTATCGCACAGACGTTGATTTCGATGAAAATCTTGGTGAGTTTGGTAGATATGTAGCCAATGGCTCAAGAAGGTTTGATGCAGCAAATTTGGAAACTTTTAACGAGAAGTGGGAGGTTTATGCAAATGCTTGGCAACACCGCCAGACCGAGGTGGATGAGCTTAAAAGCACAATCGAGAAGCAAAAGAAATTGTCACTCAAAGCTATCGAAAATGCGAAAGCAGGTAGCTGCTTGGAGTTGCAGTTAGCACAAAAGCTACATGCAGAATCATCACCTGATTCACTCGAATCTGAACGTGACATGAACTCTCTACTAACGAATGAAAATCTATTGCTGGAATCAAGAGTGGATGTGCTGCAAAAGCGGGTGGATGCGGCACTTCAAGAGATCAATGGTGCTACACGTTGGGTTGATGAAGATGCAATAGATGACCCTGAATTTATCAAAGGTGGCGTGTTAAGAGCATTTGCAAGGTTAGAGCAAGCGCTCAAGGGTGGTAGCAATGGACTCTAAAGATATCAAAGCTGGGGTTAATGCCTTAGCAAGTAAAAAGGCTGAACTAAAAGAAACTATTGAGCAATTCATAATGTGTGAATGTGCGAAGTTTGAAGTAGAAACTGGATTCTCAGTAGCGGATATTCGAATTGACTTTAATTTTGGCAATTATACGAAGGCTAGAATCAGACTTTATACGGGGCTAGATTGATATGAATACATTCAAAGAGGCTTGCAATCACCAGTACGAATACTGCTGGATTTATAAGGCGTATTTGTGTATCTATTGTGATGAGATGAAGAAGGAAAGCTAAAGTGTCTTTTGAAAAGTTTGGAAGAATTACCATTGAAGAGATCAGGGCTAATGCGCCAGAAGATGCGAACCTTTACTGGCATCGTACGGATGGGGACCTTGATCATAAGATTATTTATTATCGATTGGATAAAACTGGTCATCTGGCATTCCATGCTGATTCAGATAATACATGGCCCCCATGCCAAAACCCTGAGATCATTCCACAATTAAAAATACTATTTGAGAAAACAAAATGACTGATTTAATTAAAACCGTTATGGATGCAAAAGAAGAGTATAGAAAGAATTGGGGAGGTGAACCAGATTTGCTTTTCATGCACCCCACTGTATTTGAGGGGTTGATGCGATTGCCAGAAGTTCAATTAGCAGCGGCAACCAGTGGTGCCAAGGTATTTGGCTGTGATTATATGTTCGATAATATTGATGACTTCGATGTGCTGGCATCTTCACATGATCAAATGCGCCGGATATCAGCAGAACATGTAGGTACAACAGATGACGTAAAGCTACTTAAGTTGGATATATCTAGTAATTCTATGATTGATCCGCCAAAAACAGTGGCGCATGAATATATAACAATCCCATATCATACCCTTGTGGCCTACAGATATAATTGTGAGCAGCACAAAGTAGACAAGCTCTGGTAATCACCCAACAAACCCTAACTCGATAGATTCAACACTAGCCCTATTCACAACGAATGGGGCTTTTTTATGGCACGTCAAATTAAAACACCTGGTGCAACTCAAGTTGAAGAAACTGCGCAAGAAGAACAAGCCACTGCCCAGAAAGCGGATGAGGCTTTGGAGCATATTACTGGTGATGATCAGCCGAATATCAAAGATGCAGAGCCAACAGAAGAAGAATTGCTTCGAGAAGAATTGGCTTTAGCAAAAGCACAACTTGCAGAGCTAAAGAAGTCTACTCCGGTCGCAGCAAGCGCAAATGGTGGCGCACCAACTCAGCCTAAGAAGCGTGTTCCTGTCTTAACAAAAGATGGATGGACTACGAAGGAGGCTGACTAATGTGCGGAGGCGGATTAGGTAAGGTCTTTTCTTCTGTGACTGACGCTCTTGGCTTGACCAAAACAAAGCAGGCGGCACAGGGTTTTGATGCAGAAGCGGCTGATCAGGCAGCTAAGAATGCTGCTCAGGAAACCGAGAATGCTGCAATCGCTAAACGTCGTCAGCGTAGTGCTTCAACAGTTCTCACGTCAGCAACTGATACCCAAAAGAAAACCACTTTAGGGGGCTGATATGGAGAAGGAGCAAGTAGCAAAGCTATGTAAACGACTGAGCGAGTTAAAAGCTGAACGTGTACGTTATGAGCCGCAATGGACTGATGCGTATAAGTATGCAGCACCTGAACGTCAACAATCTTTCGCCGGGGATGATGTAACTGATACTCGTAAAACCCAACGTGCTGAGCTACTTGATTCAACTCTTGCAGAAGCCACGCAATTACTTGTGTCGAGCATTATTTCTGGCACCACTCCGGCTAACGCCCTTTGGTTTAAAGCGGTGCCTGATGGTGTCGATGACCCAGCAGATCTTACTGATGGTGAAAAGTGGCTTGATGTTGTGTGTCAATTCATCTGGCGCAATATTCATGGCGCGAACTATGACAGTGAAATCTTTGATCTCGTACTGGATTGTGTAGTTGCCGGTTGGGGCGTGATGTATGCAGATATTGATCGTAAGGCTGGTGGTGGTTATGTATTCCAGACCTATGACATTGGTCAATGTTATTTAGCTTCGACACGTCAGGATCAAAAGATTGACACGCTGTATCGTGAATTCGATATGACTGCGGCCGCACTGGTCACAGAGTATGGCGAGGATAAAGTCAGCGAGAAGGTGCGCAACACTTACAAGGATAAGCCTGATTGCAAGATCAAGGTTTTAACTGTTTGCCAGCCTCGTAATGTACGTCCGACTGATGATCGACTTACCCTAGCCAAAAACAAACCTTTTGCTTCATATCATATTGAAGTTGAAGAAAAACATATCTTGAAAGAATCAGGATATGACGAATTCCCGTTCGTTGTGCCGCGCTTCCGTAAGTTGCCTTGTTCAGTTTACGGCATTGGACAAGTAGCTATTGCATTACCAGATGCCAAAACATCAAACAAATTGATGCGTGACACATTGCGAAGTGCTGAGATTTCAACACTCGGCATGTGGATTGCAGAAGATGATGGAGTTTTAAATCCGCGTACGGTGCGTCTTGGTGGCGGCAAGATCATCACGGCTAATAGTGTTGATTCAATGCAGCGTATTGATGATGGCAAAGGCTATCAGGTTGGTGTTGAGTTATTAACACTGCTTCAAAGCGGCATCCGTAAAAAGATGATGGCCGATCAGCTACAGCCACAAGATGGCCCAGCAATGACAGCTACCGAGGTACATGTCCGAGTTGATCTGATTCGTCAGCAATTAGGGCCTTTGTATGGCCGATGGCAGGCTGAATTACTCACGCCTTTGCTAGAACGAACCTTTGGCTTGGCTTACCGGGCTGGTGTCATTGGTGAAGCGCCTGAAGAAATGCAGGGCCGTAATCTTTCATTCAAGTTTATTTCTGCTCTGGCACGTTCTCAACAGCTTGAAGAAGTTACTTCAATCGAGCGTTTCATTGCTAGCCTTGCAGAAGTAGCAAACATCGATCCATCAATTCTCGACAACGTTGATATGGATGCCGTAGCTCAAGTTACTGGTATGGGCTTAGGAGTGCCAACAGCGATTCTCCGTACACAAGAACAGATTGATGCAATCCGCCAGCAGCGTCAGCAAGCACAACAACAAGCAGTCGAACAAGAACAAGCACAGAACTTGGCTCAACCATTGGCAAATGCCGTGGGCAAAGGGCTTGAGTCTCAATTAACAAGTGAGGTGATGCAGTGATTTATTTAGGGTTTTTATTGGCTGTAGTTTTTCTTATTTCAACTGCTTTATTTAAGTCTAAGTATGAAAAATGGCATGACATGTACTGGGATGAAAACCGCATTCACCAGGAAACTGCGGCCAAACTATCAAAAGCAGAAGAAGAAATTAATCAGCTGAACAACCAGGTCGAACTGTTTGAAGAAGCCTTGCGCCAAAAGGAAGGTGAGGCAGAAGAGAAGGGGAGTTTTGTTCGTCAGCGTCAGCTACGTCCAGCAACGCCAGAAACCTATCGGGTTGTATTCGATCTGGATATCAACGGGCAGCGCATCTTAGAAGACTTAACTCAACGTTATTGCCGTCCAGCCTTCTCAAGTACAGACCGAGAAACGAATTACAAGTTAGGGCAACAGCACGTTGTCAACCACATTATCAATCAAATCAATAAAGCAAATGATCCAGCTTTTGTAGAGGAATCAAACGATGACTGATTTAAATCCAGATTTACCTGTTGAAGAAGGCACACCTGTACCAGCCGATCAACCTAAAGCTGATGTTCCGGCTCAGCCAGTTGATACACCAGCAGAGCCAAATAAAGATGGTCAGCCTCAAGAACCTGCAAAACAGCCTGATTTACCTGAATCAGCAGATGCCTACAAGGTTGATCTTGAAGGCTTCGATTTCGATTCATTCAAAGCGGATGAAGGCAATAAAGCATTTTTAGAAAACGCGCATGCTGCTGGTATTTCGAATGAACAGTTAGGCGTTGTACTGCAAGCCTATGAGCAGCACACAGCAGTGCAATTAGAGCAGCTTCAAACAGATTGGGGCGGGGATTACGACGCTAACCTTCGCTTTGCTCATCAAGCAGTACAGGCGGCCGGATTAGATCCAAAAGATGTTGATTCACCAACCTTCGGCATCCGCTTGGCAGCCTACTATGGCAAGGCCCTACAAGAGGATATGCCGCCTCAAAACACACAACAAAGCGGTGTGTCAAACGTTTCAGAATTAATTGCATCAGAGGCATACATGGATTCAAGTCATCCTGACCACAAGCGTGTTTATGCCCAAGTTGAAAAACATTATGCGAAATTCAATCAATAAGGGGCTAACCTATGGCGAATGAAAACAAAATCACGGCAGCGTTTGTAATCCAGTATCACGATGCATACGAAGTTGCCTCAATGCAAAACGAGTCACGATTGCTTAAAACAGTTGTGAATCGTGGAAAGATTACTGGTGAGTCCTTCACTATTAATGATATGGGGCAAGTCGAGATGGCTGCTTCTGGCACTCGTTTTGGAGACACTACTTGGACAATCCCGGATGCTGGTGTGCGCACAGCATTGATGAGTGATTACGACTTGTTTATTCCAATTGAATCACGCGATTTACCTAAGTTGAAGGCTATTCCAACTGACAAATACATGAAGAATCTGATCAGTGCCCGTAACCGTAAAATTGATGACATCATTTATCAGGCGCTTGTTGGTGGCATCTCTCGAACTACTGTCAATGATGCAGGTGTTAAATCGGTTTCAACTGTGAACTTGCCAGCCGAGCAAATCATTCTTTCAGGCTTTGGAACCCTAAAACAGCAAATCATCAAAGCAAAATCATTATTCCGCTTGAACGAATGTGATGAGCATAATGGTGAAACGCTCAATATCTTGTATACAGCTTCAATGCTTGAAGACATTTTGGGCGATACCACGCTTACAAGTGCTGATTTCATGGCAGTGAAAATGCTTCAAGAAGGTGCTGTGGCTGGTAAATGGCTTGGTGTGAACTGGATTCCATACGAGAAACTAAACAACGGTGCTGGTGGTGCTACAGAACGTCGTACGGTGATGTATGCAGGTTCGGCGGCACACTTTGGTGATGCAGATATTACTGGCTTTGACATCTCAAAACGTCCAGACAAAAAGAACATCAGCCAAGTTGGTGGTGTGCATTCTTTTGCTGCCGGCCGTGCCAATGAGAAAAAGGTAGTAGCAATCGACTACGTGGTTTAACCCTTTCGCCTCACCGTTGAGCAGGCGGTGGGGTGCTTTTTATTACAAATAAGGTAGGAAAAGATGAAAAAATTACTAGTTTCCAGTTTATGTGCATACATTGGCACCAAGTCTGTTTTAGCAGCCACAATGACACGCGGTGAATATAACGAGTATCGCGGTTGGAAAATTCCAGAAAATGAAGATCCAAGTGAACAAGGGTATCTAGTTGAGTATGTGGACGGTGGGAAACCAAATGATGAACGCCATGCGGGCTATATTTCATGGTCTCCTCGTGATGTTTTTGAACAGTCATATCATCAGAGTCAAACCCCTCAAGACCGAGTTCGTCTAGAACATCGAGAGCTGTCAGAAAAGTTGGACAAACTAGAAACCTTTATTGATAAGGGCAAACCATCTTTTCTTGATGATCAACAATGGGGGCTTCTCTTGGAGCAGCATAAGCACATGGACGCTTATAATGATGTTCTGATGAAACGGATAACAACCTTCTAACACCCAACAAACAACCAGCTAACCCCGAAGAAACTATCAAAAAAGCTTCGGGGTTTTCTTATGTCTGTTTCAAAGGTCACAATCTGCAATAACGCATTGAGCATGATTGGTGCAAATCAAATTGTAAGTTTTGAGGAAGAATCAAAACTTGCCCAAACATGCCGAAATATCTATGACACAACGCGCTTGGCATTATTGCGGATGCATCCATGGTCATGTGCTAAAAAGCGTCAAATCCTATCACCTGTGAGCACGTATCCAAGTTTTGGCTATGGTCATGCATTCCCATTGCCGAGTGATTACGTGCTTATCATTGCTGCCAATACCGAATGTTATGAGGTTGAGAACCGACATATTTTGGCAAACGTTGAACAAATCAATCTGGAATACGTTTTTAACAACAATACCGAGCAAACATGGGATTCACTTCTGATAGAAGCAATGACGCTTAAAATGGCTTCTAAGCTCTGTAAACCAATCACAGGTAGCGATGCAGCAGGACAGACGGCAGAAGCCCAATTTCAGCAACTGATGCGCCAAGCCAAGGCAATTAATGCACAGGAACGCCCAAGCCAAGATATTCAGTTTGCTGAATCGTCTTATTTGTGGGAGCGCTACCTATGAAACAGTGGATTCTTAAGAACAACTTAAGTTCAGGTGAGTTGAGCCCATTACTTTGGACGCGCACTGATATTCAGCAATATGCCAATGGATCTAAAAAACTATTAAATATGTTGCCATTAGTGGAAGGCGGGGCAAAGAAAAGACCGGGAACAAAATTCATAGACATTTTTGCCAATGCTGTACGGTTAATTCCTTTCATTGCCAACTCTGAAAACACTTATTTGCTGATTGTAGGGCTGTCCTTCATCAAGGTTTATAACCCAAGAACTTATTCTGTGGTGTATGAAACAGTCACTCCATATAATACGACTGAGAAAGTACGTGAGCTGCAGTATGCGCACACCAAATACCGCATGTACTTTGTGCAGGGCGATACACCGGTACACCGATTACTCTGTTCTGCGGACTTTACCAGCTGGCAATTCTCACCATTTACCTTTGGAGTCTATCCAAACGATGAACTGGGCAGCACGCCGAACGTGGCGTTATCTCCTTCAGGTACCGAAGTAGGGCAAGTAATCGCTTTGACAGCGGCATCCTTTCCAAACTGGTCAGACAAAGAGACCTATTTGACTGGTGACCGGGTTATTCATGCCGGGGCAACATGGCGTGCAACCATTGATAACAAGGGAATTGCGCCAACTTTAACAACGCCGGAGTGGGAAGCAGTTTCAAATGAAGAAGCGAATGTATTCAAGCCAAGTGATGTCGGCTCGATTGTCCAGATTAATGGTGGACAAGTTAAAATCACTGAATATGTTGATCCATCACGAGTGAATGGTGAAGTCCTGGTAAAGCTAAACTCAAATATTCAGGCGATTGCTAAATCATGGGTATTAAGAAGCGTGGCTTTTAGCGCATCGTCAGGCTATCCAAAAGCGGTCTGCTTTTTCAAACAGCGATTAGTTTTTGCCAATACTAAAACCAGTCCTAACCAGATGTGGTTTAGCCGGATTGGGGATGATGGCAACTTTCTGGAGACCACGGAAGATGCAGATGCATTCAGCATTGCATCGAGTTCAGCTCAGTCAGATAACATTTTGCACTTATCGCAACGTGGTGGCGTTGTCGCATTAACAGGCGGGGCAGAGTTCCTTATTAATTCACAAGGCCCTTTGACACCAAGTTCCGCTCAAATTGATGAGCATACGTCATATGGAGTGCAGGCAAACGTCAAACCGTGTCGTGTTGGTAACGAGCTTTTGTTTGTTCAGCGCGGTGGTGAGCGATTAAGAGCAATGTCATATCGTTATGAAGTGGATGGCCTTGTGTCGCCAGAACTATCACAGATTGCGCCACATATTCCTGAGAACCATAGCGGCATCCGAGAACTGACGTATCAGCAAACGCCGAGTTCAATTGTTTGGATTGTAATGGGTGACGGACAGGTATCGAGCATCACATTGAACCGTGACCAGGAAATGAATGCTTGGGCCCAGCATGATTTTGGTTGCCAGGTAATGTCAATTTGTGCATTGCCGACTGGTTTGGGCGAAGATCAATGCTTCATGTTGACTCGACGCAATAACAATACAGTTCTGGAAGAAATGAATGAATCAGCATTAAGTGATTGTGAATTCGATATTCCAGTTGTATATGGGGTTGGGTCAGTAGCTAATTTGCCGATTCAAGTCCTGACTAGCCCTATCATAAGTTTCAGAAATAATGACGGCTATTTTTATTCCGGCTATACAATTTCTGGGGACAGCATTGAACTTTCAGATAAAGAATTAAGCCAAACTGTTCAGTTGGGTCAGCCATTTATATCAGAAGTTGATTTGTTGCCACCTGATTTTAGCCAGGTACCAGCAACTGCAATGTTCCATAAAATCCAAGTGCATGAGATGGCAATTTTCTTGAATGGATCGGTAGGTGGGTTTATCAATGGACAGGAACTGTCGACCAAGTACTACAACCAATCCGCATTCATCAATGCCCCATACACAGGTTATGTCACAGATAACTTCGTAGGCTGGCAATCACTGCATGAATTGCAGACGAAGATTACACACAACAAACCGCTACCTTTTCACGTGCAAAGTATCTCTATGTTTGTATCAATTAATGAGAAATAGAGATGCAAGTACGGGCAGCAACATTGCAGGACGTAGAAACGCTTGTTGAATTCGGCAAGCGTCTCACAGAAGAATCCCCAATTTTTTCCAAACAAGGCTTTGATGAACATAGAGCATCAGAGCTTTTCACCCATTTGATCCGAAAACTTGGTTCAATTTTTATTGCTGTGGATGAATACAAGAATCCAATCGGCACAATTATCGGCGTAATCGACACAGATTGGCGCACAGGGCATAAGTTAGCATTTGAGCAAGGTGTTTATGTGCTTCCTGAATATCGTCGCTCAGACAGCGCCAAAACGCTAATTGATGCATTCATTGGCTGGTCAAAATTACACAATGCTGATCGTATCCAGCTTGGCACCATGTCAGGCATTCAAGCAGATAAGGTTGTAAAGCTTTATGAAAGTATTGGCTTTGAACTTCGCGGCTATGTTTTAGAGATGGAGGCTTAACTATGTGTAATGGTGGCGCAATCGCATCAGGTTTTGAAGCAGTTGGAAATATTTCTAATTCCTTGATGGCTGATGCAACCGCAAAAGGCAATGCAAAAACAATCAAATCTGTAGCAAAAGTTCAATCTAAAAAGATTCAAGAACAAGGTCGCAAAGATGCATCAACAGCACGTGCTATTGCTGCCGAGAATGGTGTGGATATTAATATTGGATCTCCTGCACTTATTGAAGATGAGATTCTAGGTGATGCTGCCTATAACGCTTATGTGAATCAAAGCCAAGCAGGCTATTCAGCAGCAGATGTTTTGCGTCAAGGTAAAATGCAACGTAATAACTATGGGTTTAAAGCAGCAAGCAATGTCATCGATTCAGCAGCTAAAGCATATGGGTGGAAATAATGCGTATTCCAACTTCACGTGGTCGAGTTGATCCTCAAGCACAAATGCAAACCTTTACACCAAATACTGGTCTAGCTGAACTAGGGCAATCTATTGGTGGAGCATTGCAGGGCAAGCAAGCCAAAGAGGATGAAGCTGCAGTTCAGGCAAACAAAACGCAGCTGATTTTGAATGAACAGCAGAAGAAAATAGATACTGCAAATTATGTACAGCAGTCATCTAAATTCTCAGCAGATATAGATTTAATCGATTCTGATATTACTGCAAGAATGCAGAGTGGTGCGCTAGATGTAGATGCAGCTGTACTTGAGAGACAAAATGCTCTTGATAAAATTAAGCAGCAATACATGCCTGAAGTGCCAAACACAAGAAAAGCTGATTTTGACCAGTATATTGAAAAAACATCCTATCAAAGTGCTTCAAAATATATGCCTATTGCAGAACAGGCGGCACGTTCTCAGGCAAGCACGCAGTTAAATCAAGTATCTGAAAATCTACTTAAATCTAGCACAAGCCTCGAAGATGGTGAAAAGTCAATTCGTGAGTTTGGGATTGCAAAGAACTTGCCTATTGGCACAGTTGAAGCAGCAGTCAATAAGTATAAAAACAATTCATCAACCAATGAGGCTAATTCTTGGTTTACGGGCATCATGGATAATAATGACCAATTATCAAAAATGACCACGCCTGAAGAAGTGCTCAAAGTTTTCCCAAACTTAACGCAGGAGCAAGCAATTGAATGGGCGAAAAAATCATTATCAAGAATCACTCAAAACAACAAAGCGGCAGAGACTGAACGTAAGGAGCTTGTTAGTCTTGGTAAAAATTCATTATCCAGCTATCAGGAATCAATTGTTAGTGGCATCCCAGCAACAGATGAGCTTAAATCCCAATGGAGGAATTCAATTATTAATTCTGGCGATCAAGAGCTTATCAAGCAATATAAAAACTATAGTAACAATGAGGTTGAGGCGCGGACCTTTGCAACAATGCCGCCAGATGCACGGCTAACCTATCTCACGAAACAGCAAACCCAATTGCAAAATAATCCTCAAGCTGACCCTAAGGCAGCAGAGATTAGATTGAGACTGCTTCAAGAAACTCACAATAAGATGCTTGGGTATGAAAAAAATAATGCCCCAATGGCTTATGCAATTGCTACAGGGCGAGAGATCCAAGTGGTGCCTACAACATTGTTAGCTCAAGGAGATCAGTCAGCTATTGAAGCTTTAAAAAAGAATGTCATAACGATTAGTACTGCTAGGCAGGAACGTGGTGCAACAGGTTCGTCCAATCCGCTTGCTCAACAGCAAATTTCTGAAATGAAGCAATACTTGCAGAATGCAAACTCAGCACAAAAACTTGAGCTTGGAACAAGTCTATTCAAGGCTAGTGCAGGTAATGCAAATGCTGCAAGGGATATGATTAATTCAGTTTTTGGTGATAAAAACTCAATACGTTGGGCCATATCTCTTAATTCAAGGAATCTTTCCACTATAGCTAATCAAGTTGTTTCGGGGCAGGACTTATTAGACAAGAACTTAGTTAAGCTGAATGATAGTGGGCTGGAGTATCAGGTTACAGAGTACTTGAAAGGAATCACATCCCCAGGCACGCCTGAATACAAAATATATTTTGATTCAGTGAAAGCAAATTATGCATACCTTGCGCAAAAGTCAGAAAAGTTAACAGACAAATCTGGGAAATTAGATGCTAAAAATATTGATCCTGATTTATTTAAAAAATCAATTTTAGAGGTTACAGGTGGAAAATTCTCAACTGGAGGATGGGGTGGGGGTAATGTTGTTCTGCGGCCTCATACAGTTGGAGAAAAATCCTTTAGTGAGCAACTTGAGCGCTTTAACTCTCAAAACTCTAAAGTTTATGGAGGGTCAGATAAGGACTTTTTCCTTGATTTGCCATTAGAGCAAGACCCTAAAAACCCCTACCGCTATTATTTTAAAAATGGTTCTGGGTATATTTTAGATAAAAGCAGTAACAAAGATCCAAAGAAACAAGACCGTTTAGCACTAGTTTTGCATTGAGGTAGTTATGGATATTTTAACAGATGATGAATTAAGCCTAAATCAAGACGACCCAAGATACAAACCAAAATCCCAGAGAGGAACAATTGCTGATTTGGGGTTGGGTGTGGTGTCTGGAGTGGCTATGGGGACTGTTGAGGTTGCAACATCACCCGATGCTTTGGTGCGAGGAAATAAAAAAGCATCCGCTTTACGAGCTCAAAACCTATCAATTTTTAAGCCTGATGATCTTGGTGCAGCTGGAGAATTTACTTATGGGCTAACTCGTGATTTTACAAAGGTTGGCTGGAACGCTCTTACCTCAATTGGATCAGGAGGGTTGGCTGGAATTGGGGCACAAGCTGGATTATTTGGCTTCCAATCATATGAAGCTGAAAAGGCTGATTTGATCAACATGGGTGCTGATGAAAGTACAGCTGCAAGAGGTGCTGCAATTCGCGGAGTAACTGATGCTGCAACTTTCGCAATCCCTGTTCATGGTGTTGCAAAAAATGTTGTGGCAGATGCTGTTTCAACTACAGGACTTGCTATTGGCGGTGGCATGGTTGGGGATTATGTTGAAGGAGATTATCTTAAGGATAGTGGCATTAAAAAGGTAGCTCAATATGGAGAGGGGTTAAAGGAAAATGTCACTAGTCCAAGCACTATTGCAGCCAATGGAGGTATGGCACTTTTATTAAACTTGTGGGCGAATAAGGGGAAACTACGGCCGGAACAGGCAAAGCAAATTGAACAAACAGATGCGGCTACTGATGCAGCACACATTCAAGCTAATATAGAGCATGCAGAAAAATCTAATATTTTTGAGCCTGAAACTGCTAAAGATGCAAATTCGCACTTTGATGCACTAGATGCATCAACAGAGCAGGCATTAAATAATGAGATTATCTCACTAAGAAGTCCAGTTACTGGAAGACCTAAATCTATTGTAGCTTCACCAAAACGAATGACAGCACAGGCACAAGCAAAAACAATTCAGCCTGTGAGTATTGGTCCATCAGAATTTAGCTCCATTAAATATAATGACCCACGACTTGATACCATTGCTGATAACAAAGGCATTGAAATGGAGATGCAATGGGCAACCCCTTTAATCAAAGCCATTCGGAAAAGTGGTGAAAAGTCTAATAACAACCAAGTATCGCCAAAGGGTGCCAAATCGGTTATGCAATTTATTCCGAGCACTTTCAATGGACTAAAAAAGAAATATGGGAAAAATTGGGATATTAATAATCCGAGTGATATGACAGAGGCTGCGTATTATTTGATTAGAGACATTTCAAAAGAATATAAAACCAAGGACCCAAGAGTAATAGCAGCTCACTACAATGGTGGTTATAAAAATGGGCGGTCTGTTCAAAACACAGGAAAGGCGGTTCATGCTGAGACGATTGGCTACATTGACCGAATTAGCAAAAGCTTAGATAGTTCCAGCGCAACACCTATTATTCGGAGTTCAAACTCTGAGTTTCCTGAATTTGAATCAGTAGATTCCAAACCTGTTGAGTATAGATCTCAGGGTGATGCAGAAGTATTGGCTCTGCCTAATATTATGCGTGACAGTCTTGTTGATGATATTGACCTTAAAAATGATCTAGAAAATAATTTCAAGGACTTAGAGGCTCCACTCACAAAGGAAGATCTCGACTATCTAAGAGACACAGCACACTATCAGCCTTATGATGGAAATACTAATCGCGTCCCTTATGTAGAGCCGCAAATAACATTGTCTGGCAAAGGCGTGTCAATGGAGACGCGATTAGCACAATTAGAGCAAAGTATAGAGCAGGTGCAAACCACATCTGATCCTCAGCAATCTACAGTAGGAACTTCAAGACAAGAAACCTTTAATAACCAGAGCAATGTTGATGATCAAATTGATGGGCTTATTGTTGCATCAGATGCGCCATCAGCCAATATTGATAATTGGCAAGGCACACGATCTGAAAGCTATTTAAAGCGGAGTATGGCGCAATCTAATGGATCGACATTGCAGCAGCTGTATAGCAAAAATCTCAACACAACATTTGAGCGGCAGATTAATAGCGATGGAACAATATCTCCTGTAAAAGCAATAAAGAATGGTCAGGATTTATTTAACTCATCCAAAGGGAATGATGCGCTTAGCAAAAGTCAGAATAATGCAGCTCAAGCACTGGACCGTGAGTTTTGGCAACCAAAATCAAACCGTGAAGAAGGTGCGCCAGACTTAACCAAAAATAGCAATGAAGAGTATGGTGCCTTCTCTAGCACAGCAGATGGTCGAGAGGCATTAGAGATTATGGAGTCAAATCCTGATATGCAAATATCCTACACAAGACTAGATCATGACGGTAATGAAGAGTTTGTAACCGCATCTGCACGAGATCTGTTGGATGATCTTCGGGCTCAAGAAGAAATAGCAAAAGAAGATATTGCAGCTGTCAAAGCACTGGCTAGTTGTGCTTTGCAGTTTGGATAAAGGGTTTGAATTCTAATTGCTCGAATACTATTATTAAACAAAACATAAATTTAATAGTATTTGAGTAAGAAAAATGTGTATATGTAGCATGCCAGGAGATGCCTTTATTTTAATAGGTGGGGGAATGAAAAGTTTTTGGGATTGGATGGGAACAAATTCAGGGCAGATCCAAATTATAATTGCACTTGTCGCATTTTGGCTTGCTTATCTTGGATATAAGAAGGTTCTTAAACAGATTAACATGGCTGAAGAGCAGTCCGCAGAGTCAGAAAAACAAACTAAACATTTTGCTGAGCAAGTGAAAGAAGCTGCAAAACAGACAGGATTTGCAGCAAAACAGTTTGAGACTTCAAATCTTCAAACCCAAGAAATAATTGGACATAGAAATTTAGTTTTAGATATTAGAACTGAGGAGCTTAAATTTGAGTGCATTGATATGTGCGCAAAAGCTATTTTAACTATTCAGAAAACAGAGCTAGTTTTAAAAAGAGGAATCTCAGTAAGTGCAGGCAGAATGTCAATTTTCGTAATACCACAAAATATTCTTGACTGGATAAATCTTAATGTAAATAACATGAATAATGAGATAAATGATCTGCGAGTAAAAAGTAAAGAACTAATAGATATCTCTGGGAAATTGGCCACCAATAGCAATTCACTAACAAGGGATGAACTTTATGAGAGCTTGATGACAATAAAGCTAATTTATTTAAGATCAATTAGAAGCGAATACACTTACGCTGAGTTTACAACAGAACTTATAAAATTGTATCCATTACCTTAGAAATCATACCCAACAAACCAAGTCTCCATTAATGCTCAGATATAGAAAATTATCTGGGCATTTTTTATGAAACCACAATGTAGAGAAGCAGTAGAAAAAGCGCTAGGCCGCAAAACGCCAACCAACTATCGGAATCGCATTTCACTCATTTATCAACGAGCTCAAAACATATTGGCTCGCAATGATCCAGATTGGGCAATGAAAAGTCCTGCAGAACGAGCAGAAGCAATTGCACAAAAGACAGCAAGTGACCTGTCTATTCAGATTGCTAAGAACAATCAAAATATCGCACGTGATGCCGTATTAAAGGCACAAATCGAAGCTCAAATTTACAACCATCCTAAGCTAAATCCTATTCAGGCTTTAATGCGCAAAATAGCTTATTTCTCTGATCAAAGTGGAATTCAGTCTGCTGAAAAGCAGTCTCAGGCATTGCATAGCTTATGGATGTCCAGAGTGGCTGACGTTTTTACCAAAACCCAAGAGCGCTTTGGTATGTCGGTTAATAAAACCATGACTGATGACATTATCCGAGTAATGTTTGGGGGTAAGTCTGATAACCCTGAAATTACAGCAATGGCCAAAGAGGTGGGTGACACATTAGAGGAAATACGTGTTGCCTTTAATCGCAATGGGGGCAATATAAAAAAGCTCGACAATTATGGCTTCATGACATCACATGATCAGAAAAAGGTCGCACTCACTGATCAATCAGAATGGAGCAATGATGTACTGCAAGGGCTAGATCGGAATCAATATATTAAAGAAGATGGCGCTTTAATGAATGATGGCGAGTTAAAGGCAGTGCTTGATGATGTGTACCAAACAATTGCTACCAATGGAGCCAACAAGGAGCTTATTGCACTTAATCAACAAAAGAAATCTGATTCTATTGTCCCAGTTGGAGGCAAAGGTAAAATAGCAAACCGTCACCAAGAGGCGCGGTCATTGCATTTTAAAGATGGTGATGCTTGGTTGCAGTATCAAGAGAAATATGGAACATATAATGAAACTGGTTTTCATGAGATTTTAAAAAACCATATACAACGTATGTCTACAGAAGTGGCATTAATTCAAAACTTTGGATCAAACCCGAGGTTGGCTTTTGAAACAATCTTGAATGAGGCTTTAATCCGCTCTAAAGCTGATCCAAAGAACGGACAAAAACATGGAGCTCTTGATAAACAAGCTCATCGAGCGACAACGATGTATAACACACTAGACGCAAACACCAGAGCAATTGACTCGACTTTAGGAAATATTATGGGCGGACTTCGGGCGCTCATGGTTTCATCAAAGCTTGGCAGCACCACTCTGACCACTTTTGGCGACCATGCAAGCATGAAACGGATTGGCAATATGTTGGGGTTGTCTTACACCAAATCCATTGCTCCTGAATATATGAAACAACTTACACAGGGCAATTACAGAGATGAGGCTTTACGGTTTGGTTTAGGTATTAATGAAATGGTTGGATCAATGTCAAGATTTGGTGATTCTGATGTTGTTAGTAGTGCTACAGCCTCTGGTAGATTTAATGCCAGAATGCAGGGGCTGGCATCAGCAACAATGAAGATATCTGGATTGAATGCTGTAACAGCAGGGGCAAAACGGGCTTTTAATTTGGTTCACATGAATAAGCTTGCAGAAATGACTCGCAAGACCCACTGGTTAGATTTAGGAGAAGCGGACTTAAAAATCCTTAAGGGCAATGGAATTAATGAAAAAGATTGGGAACTATGGAGTAAATTAGAGCCAAGTAAACGAGAAGATGGTACACCAGTTTTAACCCAGAATGATTTCTTTAATGCACCTGATGAAGTTATTAATCAGTTTTTGCCACCAGATAAACAATCAAGTGAAAGAGCTATTCAGGATTTCCGTTATAAAGCGGCAATGAAATATCAAACTCATATCTTTAATGAAGAATCAGTCGCAATTATTGAGGCTGGAGTACGCGAACGGAGTGTCATTAATTTAGGGGAAGCAGGAACTATCCAAGGAGAACTTGGGAGAACTTTATTCCAATTTAAAGGCTTCCCATTGGCGTATATGTTCCGCCTTGGGCATCGTGCCTTTGCTCAAAATGATATTAAAAATAGAGTAACATTTTTAGCTTCTTTGCTTGCATATCAGACATTAGCTGGTGCATTGATTGTTCAAATGCAAAACGTTACTAATGGAAAGAACCCAGAGCCCGTATTTACTCCTGATTTCTTTGGTAAAGCTTTATTAAAAGGAGGAGGCTTGTCTTTTATGGGGGATATTATGAGTGCTTTGTCAGATCCAACTGGAAGAAGTGCATCTGATTTTATAAGTGGGCCTTTACTTGGGCAAAGTATGAAATTAGGAATGTTGTTAACAGGAATGGGCAACAACATTATTGAGGGTAAAGAATCTACCCGACTAATGGAAATTGCTAATACTTTAAAAGGGAATATTCCATTACAAAACCTATGGTACAGTAAACTTGTAGTAGATCGAATGCTATACTCTAAACTTCAAAATATGATAGATCCAGATTATTTACCTAAAACACAACAACGTCTTGAAAATTTAGGTAATAGTTTTTGGTGGGATATGAGTGAACAATAAATGATTGTACTTATTGCTATTTGCTTAATGGTTATTGCAGGTGTCCTCTTAGCTTTTTATTTCAAAAGTTACCCTGTGAATTCCAGTGAGATTGGTGGGAAAATTACTAATGCTAAAGAAACTTTGTTAAGGCCAAAGCCTATTCATTTTGAGCGATATGTGGATTTGCAACAGTATGTCTATAGCAATATAGACTGTGAGCTTAAACATTTTAATCCTTTAGTTGGAAAGGTAAGCAAAATTTATTCAGAAGAAGAAAATGCACAAATTGCTATATTAACTGGTGATATTGATCCTATTAAGATGGTTCAGGCAAAGTTGTTAACTGACCAAGGTGTAATAGATGTGGAATTATTTATCCCAAAAAAAGATGCTACTGTAAGTATTGGTGATTTGATTATTGCTATTCCACAAGAACTACCTCCCTTGCGATTTGGCGGAGGAGTTGACAAGTTGCAAGAAAAATTTGCTTATATTGCTTCAGGTACAATAGAGCCTATATACCTTGGGAAGAACTATGGGTGGAAGCCAAAGGAAATTTTTATTGATCCTAATGCAAATAGTTAGAAACTATAGATACACAGGGTACAATTGTTAGTTAAACACCCACCAAACCACCCCTTAAACCCTCGTATATATGAACATTATGCGAGGGTTTTTATATGCGTGATGATCAAATTGCTGAACTAGAAAAATTACATGAACTAATGACTGATGACATGCTAAAGGTTGGGTTTGCAGCTGTAGAGATGGGGTTCGAAACACCAGAAGAACGAGGTGATAAGGTTTGGCTATACAAAGGATTCAATCAGTGTGGATCAGCAGTTGCAAAAATTGACCAAGTATTAGCTATGAAAAAGGGGATCATCCCACCTACAAGTACCAATGAAGAAACACAAAGAAAATATGAGGAGCAACTAACCAGTAAAGCCCAAAACATAATCCAAAAAGTAAAAGAGCAGACGAAGTACAACTAAATATGAAAGCTTCTTTTGCCGAATTCTATGTTCTTTGGGATGAGCACTTAGGGCGTGATACTCCCTTATTCCATATCGAAACATGTGAATGGATGGAGATTCTATCTGACGAAGTTGATAATGTTCTCATGCTTCCTCGTGGGCATAATAAGTCTGGTATTGTCACTGTCTTCAATGCATGGCGATTCTATGTGGATGTTGATGACCTTGTTCTTCATCAGGGTGCAACAAATATCGATGCTCTTAAATGTAGTCGTGCAGTTGTTCGTATTCTCTCTAACCACCCATTATGCAAATTAAGTGATGTCAATAAGTCACATGGTGGAGTAATCAAGTGGTGGGTAAAAGGGTCTAATGATGAGCAATATGGATCTATGTATGCACGAGGCATTTTATCTAGTGTCACGGGGCAACGTGCCAAACATATTCAAAATGATGACGTTGAAGTTCAGAAAAACGTTGCAACCGAAGAAAACCGTGAAAAATTAAAACACAGCTTAACTGAGCAAACTCATATCTTAGTGCCAGGCGGGACAAGTCTTTTCATTGGTACGCCTCATAGTTATGAGTCGATCTACAAGGAAATGATTGAGGCGGGCGCCAACAGCTTTATCCGACGGATGTTTGAACACGAATATCGAATTGAAGGTCGCAGTGAGGCGATATTAAATTTTTACCCAGAATATGTATTTAGTGGAATACATAAATACAGTAAGTGCTTGGAGGAAGGTAAGCATTACACAGTTGTAAAGCATGGAAATGGTTTTAAGGTAAAGCTGCTTGAAGAATACTCTATGGTTGATTTCTATGCTAAAGCCTTGTGGCCCGAGCGCTTCACCAAGCAGGAAATGACCAAGCGTAGGAAGAAGTGTCGAACGCTAAATGAATGGGACTCACAATACCAGCTACACGCCAAACCTATTGGCGATGTGCGCCTAGATCCAGATAAATTAATCCCATACGACTGTGAGCCAGTCTTAAAAATTGCGAACAAGAATCCTGTAATGATGCTAGGAAATGTGCGAATCGCATCCGCATCATTAAGGGTTGACCCCTCAAGTGGTAAGAAAAATTCTGACATTTCATCAGCTGCCCTGATTCTCCATGATGAACAAGGGCGTATGTATTGGCACCGGTCCATTAGCCTGACGGGAGAAGTTGCAGAATTTGATGAAACAGGTAGAGATATCATCGGGGGGCAGGTATTCCAACTTGTCCAAGTTATTAAGGAATTCAGCCTAACGCGTGTGACGGTTGAGACCAACGGCATAGGAGGGTTCTTTCCAAGCGTCTTAAAAAGCTGCCTCAAACAACAGGGTATTAGATGCGGGGTTTCTGAAATCTCATCAACTAAAAACAAAAATCTAAGAATTTTAAATGCAATTGAAGGGCCTTTGAATTCGGGTGTTCTATGGGCTCATATCTCCGTTTTAACAGATGCAGAAAAACCGGATGATGATAGTTATGAAGTAAGGATTATGCGCTCTTGGAACCCGGCTGTGACTAACCAGGTTGATGACCCACTTGATTCTCTTGCAGGGGCAATATCGGATGAACCAGTTCGCATCGGTAAATCACACAACAAAGAAGAATACAAGGAGTCGCCTAATTGGAGGACAAACGGTGGTGTACATGAGGCCACCTTGGACTTTGAATATTAGGGTGAAGACATGGCAGTACCAGAGCAAACGCCAATTATTGAATATATAGCAAATGGGTCAACAACTGAATTTGTACTAGGTTTTGAATGTGAAGTACAGGATTATTTAAAAGTCACTGTAGATGGGTTTGTACCCTCTGTAGGGACATGGTCCTTAGTAGGAAATGCTGTTGTATTTTTAATTGCTCCAATGTCAGGTTCAGTGATCAAAATTAAAAGACAAACTGACTTGAAGCGTACAACAGATTATCAGGCCTATGATAACTCGTTCCGACCTGCACCAGTCAATAAGGATTTCGATACCATATGGCATGTACTGCAAGAGTTGAATCTTGATAACTCCTTAACAGATCAAAAACTTCAAGAGCTAATTGATCAGATAGTCGATGGGAATATCAATGGATTGCCTGCAGAAATTCTTGCTCGTATTGCAGGGGATCAGGAAAATTTAAACTTAATCAATGCGGAATCCCTAAGAGCTTATATAGCTGAGCAAGTACTCGAATCTAAAATTCAAGATACTGAAAATAATTTAAATAACGCCATTTCTGCTGAAACAAATAGGGCTATTTCGGTTGAACAGGGATTACAAACGCAAGTAGATTCCTTGGGCGGGGGTGCTTCTTTTGGTTATACATCTTATGCAGAAATGGTAGCAAATGCAGCAAACATCCCTGCACATTCTGTTATTACTGTTGGCGGGGACCCGGATTCAAGTAAAGATGGTCAATACATTTTTGACGGTAGCGTTTTTAATAAATCACCCTATGACCCCTTAAATCAGTCTAAAGGCTACTCAGATTCCAATGCTTTTTTTAAGCCTAAGGCTATTATTGTTAATGATCTAAACTTATTAATTGAAGAGGGTTACCATTATGCTGATGCTACATCATCAGCAAATATTGCGAATAAACCTACAGGTGTTACTGGGTCTTTCTTTATCCTTGTTAGAAGGCAAGGTACATCAAATATTTTGATGCAAGAGATTGTAGATAACCAGCTACAATCCTTTAAACGTCGGCGCCCTAACGCTACAGACTGGACGACATATGAGCAATTTACATCTAGAACATTAGTTAGCTCTTTAATTGCAGCAGCTCTTGCAATTGGCACAGTAAATAATGGCGATGATCTAAATAATTATTTAACTACGGGTGTTTGGTTTACTGGATCCGCTTTCGATAATATCTTAAACAAGCCGCCACAAGTGCCAGCGGCATTTAAATTTGAAGTTGAAGCGAAACTCGTTAGTGGCAACAATATTGTGTATCAGACGATCACAAGTCATCAGAATATTGTTTTAAAGCGTCGTTTTAATGGTTCTGTATGGACTGTATGGGATCTTCAAAAAAAGATTAATCAGGAATTAGCAGTCGCCACAGATCTAAATTCCTTTGTTGGCGATGGGACATGGTTTGTACAAAGTGTAAATAATGGACTTATTTCTAACAAGCCAAGTATCGCAACACATGCCTTTACTATTAGTAATGTGGGCTACACCTTTGGTGCTAATACTGCATGTCTTCAAACTATCACTAACCACCTGAATCGCTCGGTATCTCGACGTACTGCAAATAGTGGGACAACTTGGACAACATTTGATGAGATTGTAACAACAGCGAATGTTGCAGATATTATTGCGCCATATATACCAGAAATTCCTTCAGATATTGGTGTATTTGGCACATACATTAAATCAATTGGCACTAAGTTAGCAGCATATCAGTTGCCGTCGATTGCACAAATAAATCACTTCCTGAGCTATGGTCAGTCATTGAGTATTGGTGCAGGAGGCCAACCTGCTATTTCACTCACTCAATATGCAAGCAACCTTACTTTTGCCGGTGGACCTCGTGCGGCTGCAGGGAACTATTTACCTCCTAAACCGCTTGTTGAGGATGATCTAAATGCGCCTGATGGTGGAACCAACCGTGGAGAAACATTGTGTTCTGGTGCAGCAAACTATGCTTCACAGCAAATGTTGAAACAAAATGGCATTAAGCCACAAGACCATGTGATTTTAGCTACAGCAGGAGGCCGTGGTGGATATCGTATTTCACAGCTTAACAAGGGTACACCGTGGTATGACAACAACATGCTTGCACATATTGATAATGCTGTAAATCACTGCACTGCAAATGCTTTGTCGTATTCAATGGCACTGATTTCTTGGGCGCAAGGTGAGTTTGACCAGAACAAAACAGATATCACACGCGCGCAATATGCAACAATGCTCGAGCAGCTGCAGGTAGATATGCAGACAGATATCAAAACCCGAAGCGGTATGAAAACTCGCATTCCTTTTGTGACGTATCAAACAAGCTGGTACGTAAAAAAAGCGAACCATGTTTCATTAGCTCAGCTTGATGTTGTGAAGCGTAATGAAGATTTCTACTTCAGTACACCGATGTATCACTTACCACATTTCACAGATGATTTGCATCTAAATAACGTGGGTAACAAGCTATTTGGTTGCTATGTTGGGCGTGTGTATAAGCAACTTATTATTGATCAAATTCATCCTGAATTCTTGTGTCCCTTAAGCGCCGAAATGCAGGGTACAAAGATCATTGTTCGGTTTCATGTTCCAAAAGCTCCCCTTGTTCTCGATAATGTGGGGCTTGCTGCAACGACAGATCATGGATTCAAGGTTGTTGATAATGCTGGTGCAACAGTCGCACATAGCTCGATTGCAGTTTCAAGTGATGGCACAAAGATTGAAATTGAATTGGGGGCAGTACCATCAAATCCGATAAAAGTTCGCTACGCGTTGGATTATTTAGGAGTAGGCCTAACCATTGGTGATGGTGCATCTGGTAACTTGCGTGATAGTACGACCGATCAGGTAAGCTTCAACGGCAACACATATAACCTTTGGCACGTCTGTCCACACTTTGAGCTAGATATATTGAATCTTCAAGTTTAAACACCCAACCAAACCACACAAGCCTTAGCTTTAAATGAGCTAGGGCTTTTTTATTGCCAAAAAATTAAGGGGTAGGTATGTCAGATACAGAAACTTATGGTATCCGCTTGGAAAAGAAGGTGGATGATATTCGGCAGGAGGTTAAGTCGTTATCAGAAAGCTTGATTCAGATTAAAACCATCAATGAACACCAAAAAGTTCAAAGTGAAGAGAACGCAAAGAAGATTGAGAAACTAGAGTCAGGCGCTCAAAAAACAGAAGGCGCTATTACATTTCTCAAGTTCCTTGGCGGTTTTGCACTGACAGGGATGATTACCTTTTGCACGTGGATTGTTTCAAATAACCAGGCTATGCATCAACGCATTTCTGATACGAACCAGAAGGTTGCTGTAATTGAATCAAAGATTGCATTTAGGGGTGCTCCATGAATAGCGAACAGACTCGGGCATATTTGGCCTTTGCATTGGTTGGATTGATGTTTGTATTGGTGATTGCTTTATTTTTCGTTGATATGCCGCGAGAGAACAGCAACTTAATCAATACAGCCCTCGGTTTTATTGCAGGGGCAATGACAACAGCTTGTGGCTTCTATTTTGGTAGTTCTGAACTTGAGAAAAAGAAAGGTGAGCGAGATGACAACTAAACCATTTTTCGATGCTGCCCGTGAGCTTGCTGGCGGTAAATTAACACAGGCTCAGGTCGATAAGTTGAATGCAGTGGTTGATGATCTGAAGCCATCTGGCATGACCACAAGCAAGACCGGTATCGATCTTATCTATAGCTTTGAAGACACTAAACTTCAAGCCTATGATGATGGTGTTGGCGTTTGGACTATAGGCACTGGAACTACAGTTTACCCAAATGGTGTGAAGGTCAAGAAAGGCGACACATGCACTTTGGCTCAAGCAAAAACTTACTTCTCCCATGATTTAAAGCGTTTTGAATCCTCTGTGAATAACTTGGTGAAAGTGCCACTTTCTCAAAATCAGTTTGATGCACTTGTTAGCCTTGTCTATAACATTGGACAAACAGCTTTTAGTGAATCAACTCTTTTGAAGAAATTGAATGCTAAAGATTATCAAGGTGCGGCAGATCAGTTTCCGCGTTGGAATAAGGGTGGTGGCAAAGTGTTAAAAGGGCTAGTTCGTCGTCGTGCTGATGAGCGAGCACTCTTTCTAAAGAAGTAACTTATATGTGCCAACGATCCAAACTTGCTTCGATTGTCACAGTACTGTGCCTTCTGTTCTCTGGTTGCACAGCACATACAATTAAAACAAATGTCTCAATCAGTGTTTGCTTGCAGTGCTACCAGCATTAGCAAGCATCACTCCCTCACAATGTCCACGCCCTTCAACTTCCTGCCTCTGGTCACCATAAAATAATTGGCTTCTCTTTTCTCTAAAAACTTAATGGCGTCATCTTTTGAATCTAAAAATACATACTGCTGAGTGACCATTGCATTGATATCTGAGTAATCCTGATATTCTTCATATAGTGATTGCTGGATATGCAAGTATTGCTTGCCTTTCTTGATGTAGAAATAACGCATTTAAGAACCTCTAAAAAAGTAGAAGCCCAGATGGGCTTTTATCTACTGTGTACATAAGTGTGCACATATTTGGAATTTAGAATACTTTTATTGTTTTTAAAGTATTGATATTTATAATAAAAACACTTAAACACTAGTATTTTTAGCATAAATATTGGCCTGAATCCATAGGTTGCCACGAATATATTGGCCAATGTTAAAGTTTCTATACAATTGGTTTTTAGTGGCAATACGAATCAGGATTGCCGGTAAATCATCTTCTAAAACCAGGGTTACGTCATACAGGGTATATTCATCCTGCATAAACTGCATTTGAGTTTTACCAACGATATTACCCTGGAACCAGGCCTCATCTTCCTGACCTAAAGTTTCACCGAATAAATAAGCCACCATTTTAGAAAAGTCGACCGTGACAGGTTCTTGATCTTCTGGTGTTTTTGGCTGCCACTCATTAATCAGTTCCTGTAAATTTTCAGGCGCTACACCATTATGTTCTGCCAAAATTGCATTTAAAGCGCGATGATGTTTAATCGAAGCAGGATCATCTACAATGATTTTCTCATCTGCAGCCACTACTTCCAATTCATAGGCCCAAGCATTAAATTGAACTTTATAGCTTTGATTTTTGTCATATTGACAGCTATTTACACTGAATAGATTATCAAAGGCATAAATGGTGGTATCTTTATTTAAATTTAACCGTAATACGGCCTGAGTGGCAGAATCACAGGTAATAATGCGCTCAATTTTAGCATCATATTTATACGGGCTTTCGAAACTTGGAAAGGCAGTTTTTAACGCACGTGGTTTCTGGTCTTCCACCGCGATGATCTGGTTAATCGAAACAGATTCACCGCTTGGGCCCTGAATCAACCAGAATGCCTGATCCATCTCATGTTCATCTTCACATAGCCCCATTGGCATAACCGGTGCATCAAGGGCCAGTCCTAACCATTTGGGAACATCAGTTTCGGGTGTATCTGTCAATAAGTTCCAATGCTCGACATGATTACCGAAATTTTGATCTTGAATTTTAATGATTTCTGGACTGTTTTGATTTTTCATAAAGCGAGAGGCTAAAAAGATTGAACTTATTCTATTAAATCGAGGGTAACCGGGATATTTCAAGTCTGAATCTGTAATTCTCTAAAATTTATTTTAATTTTTAAGCTGATATCAGCCTCTACTCCAGTCGAAGCAAATGAAAAAATGCATGGGATGACCGCCGCTTTGTTAACTCTACTTTTCCCGTAATCTGCTACACTAGTCTTTTCTTCTCAAGAGTTTTCGTCAACGTGCTGCCATTTAAATTGTGGGTAGATGCTGATGCTTTACCTAAAATTTTACGTGAAGTGATTTTACGCGCATCCGATCGTTATCAACTTGAAGTGACCTTTGTCGCCAACCAGAATGTCGGTATCACCCCATCCATGCGGATTAAATCCATTCAGGTGATGAGCGGGGCAGATCAGGCAGATCAGGAAATTGTGGAACGCATGCAAGAAAATGACATTGTCATTACACAAGATATTCCACTGGCGGCACAAGTGATTGAAAAAGGGGGAATTGCCATTCACCCCCGTGGTGAGATTTATACCACGGCCAATGTAAAAGCACGTCTTCATCTACGTGATTTTATGGATACCTTACGTGGGGCTGGGGTACAGACCGGTGGGCCACCACCGATTTCAGAACGAGATAAACGTGAATTTTCCAGTTCTCTGGATCAGACCATTTTAAAACAAAAACGAAAAACAGCATCTTGAGTTGAGTATGCCATCACGTATTAATCTCATGCTCACTTATGGACTACTGGTCTTTATCTGGGCAACCACGCCGCTTGCAATTGTGTGGAGTGTTTCGGACCTGCATCCGATGTGGGCATTGCTGATCCGCTTCTTTATTGCGTTGCCTCTGGCGGTAACCGTATTGTTGCTGTTAAAAGTGAAATTTCCCACTCATAAAATTGCCTTATTGAGTTATGCCGCAGGCTCATTGAGTCTGATTGGTTCGCAAATCTTTACTTATGCGGCCACGGCTTATCTGAGTTCGGGGCTAATTGCCTTAATGTTTGGTCTGGCGCCGATTATGGCGGGATTGATTGGTCGTTTTGGTTTTCAGCAAAAACTGGCGGGCTTGCAATGGCTGGGAATGGCAACATCAATTATCGGCTTGGTCATGATTTGCTTGAGTGGTAGCCAGCAGCATGTACAGCCGATTGGCATTATTTTAATGCTGATCAGTGTTTTTTCTTATTCATTGTCGATTTTTCTGGTCAAGAAAATTAATGCAGATTTGCCGGTTATGGCGCAGGCCACCGGCTCAATTCTGGTCTCAACCTTATTGGCTACATTATTGATACCGTGGATCTGGCAATATGCCCCAACGCATTTTCCTTCTGCGAAGTCTTTGTTTGCACTGACCTATACCATCGTGATGGCTTCGTTAATTGCCATGTTCTGTTATTTTAAGCTGGTGCAGAACTTACAGGCGACCACATTATCACTAACGACTGTCATGACACCGATGCTGGCGATTCTGATCGGCGCTTATCTGAACCATGAACAGATATCAGCTCAGGTCTTTGTGGGCGCGAGTATTATCCTGTTCGGTTTAGTGCTGTACTTCTTCAGGGATTTAAGGGCATATCGCCGTTTGAAATCTTAAGGATGGAATCAGCTGGCTTCACTTTGTTGAGCCTGTCGAATACTTGCAGCCAATTTAGCGCGATCTTGTGGATTGAGTGTAATAAAATAGGCACCGATACGGAATTTTCCCTGTTCTTCCGCGGTGCTATGGGCAACTTGCGCAATGGCTGCGATATGGAAGAAATTTTCAGGGTGGCTCAGGGTAATGTGGATATAGGTACCTTGATTAATATCTTGAGAACTAAAGAAACTTAATCCATTCTCGGAAACATTGACCTGCTCAGGAACCGGCAATAAGGATTGCACGATATTGTCATAATAAGACCCCGTAATCAGGTTTAATTTCTGGTTAAAAAGGGATAAGATGCGAGCAATTTGTTGATCTTTTTCATTTAATTGTTCTAATTCGTAGCGAAACGCATGATCAAATTGATCTAATTCTGCAAGTAGTAGAAAATAGCGGGGCAAAACGAAATGGGAATCATACGGGTCATTCAGCGCTACATCATCGGGAATGATTTGATAGTTGATTCTCAACACGGCATCAATACGAGACATCACACGACGTTCAGTGTTGTCGTCAACAAGATGATGTTGTGAATTTTCCATAATAAATCACCTCGGACTAGATGGTATGTTTAAGCCAATTTCGCTGTATATAGGGTTGAGATACACTCGTGCTCAGCGGAGTAATCATTTTATTTCTTTTGTCGCCTTAGTTTCCATGATCGGCTTGACCCTTGGTGTTGCTGTGCTGATTACAGTGCTATCGGTCATGAATGGTTTCGATCGCGAATTAAAAAATCGTGTCCTTGGAATGGTTCCACAAGCCACTGTTTCTTCTAATCAAATTCTAACAGATTGGCCTGAGCTTGTAAAAAAAGTTGAGCATCACCCGCATGTCACAGGTGCTGCGCCTTTTACCCAATTGCAAGGGATGTTGACTGGGCAAGGGCAAGTCGCCGGTATTATGGTGACAGGGATCGAGCCAAAATATGAAAGCAAGGTGTCGATTATCCAGAACCATATGGTTGCAGGTGATTTAAATGCATTAAAAAAAGGCGAGTTCGGGATTGTCCTCGGTAAAGATATGACCGATGCCTTGGGTCTGAGCCTGAATGACAGCGTGACCTTGGTACTGCCTGAAGCGACGCCGTCCCCAGCAGGTGTGGTGCCACGGTTTAAGCGCTTTAAAATTGTCGGCATTTTTAGTGTCGGTGCAGAAGTTGATTCTACAGTTGGCTACATTGCCTTGAATGATGCCTCAACCTTATTACGTTTGCCGGATGGTGCCCAAGGTGTACGTCTTAAAGTGGATGATATTTTTGCGGCACCGAATGTGGTGAACCAGATTGTTAAACAATTACCAGATAATTTTTATGCAACCAGCTGGAAAGAAACGCATGGGAGTCTGTTTGGTGCGGTGCGAATGGAAAAGAATCTGGTAGGTTTACTGCTGTTTCTGATTATTGTGGTGGCTGCATTTAATATCGTTTCGTCACTGGTTATGGTGGTCACCGATAAAAAGGCAGATATTGCAATTCTGCGTACCTTAGGTGCCTCACCAAGATTTATTACGTCTGTCTTTATTGTACAAGGGACCATTATTGGGGTGGTGGGTACGGTGACAGGAGTGATTTTAGGCAGTGCTTTTGCCTTAACCATCAGTGATCTGGTGGGCTGGTTAAATCACACCTTTGGACTTAATTTATTTAGTGGTTATGTCATTGGCTATTTACCTTCTTATTTACGCTGGCAAGATGTCCTGATTGTTGTGACCGCATCTTTATCTATCAGTTTTTTAGCAACAATTTACCCTGCTATCCGTGCAGCGAAAACGCAACCAGCCGAGGCATTACGTTATGAGTAAGATCGTTCTAGAATCAAAAAATATCTTTAAGCATTTCGATGATGGCAAAAGCAAAGTTGAAGTGATCAAAGGCTTATCCCTGCAAGTCAATGCTGGCGAGTTCGTTTCGATTGTGGGTTCAAGCGGTTCAGGTAAAAGTACCTTGTTGCATGTGTTAGGCGGTTTGGAGCAACCCTCGGAAGGACAAGTCTTCTTACAAGGTCAACGCTTTGATAATTTAGGCGAAGCGGAGCGTGGCTACAAGCGTAACCAATATTTAGGTTTCGTTTATCAGTTCCATCATTTATTGCCAGAATTTACTGCATTGGAAAATGTGGCAATGCCTTTAATGTTGCGCAGTGAGAGTAATTTTAAGGACGTAAAAAAGCAGGCAGAATATCTGCTGGATCGTGTTGGCCTGTCTCATCGTATGGATCATAAACCGGGTGAATTGTCCGGTGGTGAACGGCAACGTGTGGCTTTGGCGCGTGCTCTGGTGACCAAACCTGCGGTGGTGCTGGCAGATGAACCGACCGGAAATCTGGATCGTAAAACCGCACTCAGTATTTTCGAGCTGCTCACCGATTTGAAAAAAGAACTCAATATGGCGATGTTGATCGTGACCCATGATGAGCAACTGGCCCAGGCGGCGGATTCAATTTTGCATATGCAAGATGGTATATGGGTGGGTGAGCATGTTTAAACCCATTTCGTTTTATATTGGGCTGAAATATACACAGGCGAGGAAAAAAAGCCGTCTGGTGTCGTTTATTTCATTGATGACCATGATTGGTCTCACTGTGGGTGTTGCGGTACTGATTACGGTTTTGTCCGTGATCAATGGTTTTGACCGGGAATTGAAAAACCGTATTTTAGGAATCGTGCCACAAGCGACGATTGCCTCCACTCAGATTATGACCAACTGGCAAGACCTGGCTCAAGATATTGCTAAACAGCCCCATGTGGCTGCTGTTGCACCCTATACCCAGTTACAGGGGATGTTGACTGCCCATGGAGAAGTGACTGGGATCATGATCTCAGGCATTGAACCGGAATATGAAAAACAGGTCTCTATTGTTCATAACTATATGCAAGCTGGTAGTCTGGAGGCCTTGAAGAAAGGCAAATATGGTATTGTGATCGGTCAGGATCTGGCAGACAGTCTAGGCTTGAAGCTGAATGATCCGGTGACGCTTGTGTTACCTGAAGCCACCAATTCATCCGCAGGGGTAGTACCTCGATTTAAACGTTTCGAAGTGGTGGGTATATTTAAAATTGGTACTCAGGTCGATTCGATGGTGGGATATGTAGCATTAAATGATGCTTCGACATTACTACGCTTGCCGGAAGGTGCTCAAGGCATTCGCTTAAAGCTGGATGATATTTTTGCTGCACCGGAGATTTCCGAGAGTATTATCAAAAAATTACCAAGTAATTTTTACGCTTCGAACTGGACCTATACGCAAGGTAACCTATTTAGTGCCATTCAAATGGCAAAAAATATGGTCGGGTTATTACTGCTCCTCATTATTATCGTGGCAACCTTTAATATTATTTCATCCCTGATGATGTTGGTGACAGATAAAAAATCAGATATCGCCATCTTACGTACTTTAGGTGCATCACCCTTATTGATTACTCAAATCTTTATGGTACAGGGCACAATCATTGGTGTGATTGGTACCGGATTGGGCACCGTTTTAGGGATTATTTTATCGTTAAGCATTGGTAATATTGTGTCTTGGGTGAATACCACTTTTGGATTAAATTTATTAGATGCCTATTTTGTGCATTATCTGCCTTCATATTTACGTTGGCAAGATGTATTGCTGGTGGTAAGTGTTTCATTGTTATTAAGTTTACTGGCAACAATTTATCCTGCCTTACGTGCAGCAAAAGTTCAGCCGGCAGAAGCATTGCGCTATGAATAATGCATAAATATTGAATAAGACCTCTTGTTAAAGCTCCGAAAAGGGGCTTTAATTTTATCTTTAGAAAAACTAAATCCAATGTTAAGAAATGTTGAAAATTATTTTGTTCGGCTGGATTGCCGGTATTACTTTGATGGGGCAGGATTTCCATTTTATAGGACAAACATGGTGGATATGGCTGATTTTAGCAAGTCTGATATTCGCTTTAGGACAATATAAAAGGCAGCGCTATTTTCAGAGAGCTTGGTATAAGGCGCTCCTTTTAAGCAGTTGCAGCTGGGCATTGTGCTGTACCGGTTATCATTATGCTGATGTGGCTTTAGAAGAACGTTTAAGTTTAAGAGAACTTCAGGTTCAACCATTTGAAGCCATTGTTTATATTAAAAAAATAAATGAACTAACAGATGAAGGGCAAAAACAGATTGCTGAAGTCCTCAATCGGCATAGCCAGCCAGTAAATTGGTTACTGTATCTGAATAAAGCATCTGAGCAAACCATGCAGCAGCCGAGCTTACAATTGGGTCGCTATTATCGGATCAACGGGATAATCAGGCCTGCGCATAGTTATGCCGTAGCAGGAGCATTTGATCAGGAAAAATGGTTTTTACAGCAGAATATTCTCTCTGTATTTTCAGTCAGGCAGATTCAGCCGTTAAGCCCTGATGAGATTTATCGTTTGGGTTATCAGCAACACGATAAGCAACAACGTACGCTCAAAGCCAGATTGCTGTTAAAGATTGAAGGCATGCGGCTGGACTTCCGGCAAATGCTGCAAACAAGCTCTCTGCAACATCCAGGTTTGCTGCTAGCTTTGCTGACTGGCGATGAAAGCCTGTTGACGAGCGAGCTAAAACAGCAATTCCAATTGCTGGGAATATCCCATTTACTGGCTATTTCAGGGCCTCATGTACTGATCTTTGCCTTGATGCTGACCTGGTTATGCCAAAGGTTGATACAGCGTTATTGCCCGAAATTATATTTATGGAAACCCAGACAGATTCTGGTTATTTTTCCTTTTGTTGCCAGTGTTGTACTTTATGTAGCTTTTGTCGGTTTTGAGATTCCGGCTATCAGAACGCTGTTCACAGTGCTGATTGCCAGTCTTTTCCTGATCTTGCGACAGTCTATGCAACCTCTGGCTTTGCTGATCTATAGTGCTAGCTTACTGCTGATTTATGATCCATTTAGCATTTTGTCGGCAGCATTCTGGTTATCTTACGGGGCCTGTTTTATTCTGCTACGAATCTATCAAACGACAGCACACTTACCTCAAGATCAAGTGCAGACCTCAATACAAAAGATGATACTGGCAATTAAAGTGTTGATTGATGCTCAATGGAAAGTTTTTATTGCCTTATTGCCACTGGTGATTATTTTCTTTCAGCAAGTTTCCTGGGCAGCTCCATTGAGTAACCTGATTGCAATTCCGCTATTAAGTGGCGTGGTGGTGCCGCTAGACATTCTTGCTGCTTGTCTGTGGCTGATCATTCCTGCATTGGGTCTATTGTTGTTTCAGCTGAATGATCAGTTGCTTGCATTCTTGTTGTGGGGCTTAAACGGTTTACAGCACCTGTTCCCAGCGTTATACGGGGTTAGTTATACACCTGGCATGATGCTGAGCTTGATCTTGGGATTGGTCATTTTATTTATGCCTAGAGGTAGCGTACCCAAGCTTTGGGCCGGCATCTGCTTTTTGCCCATGCTTTTAGGCGTCAACACCCAATCTACAACTTTAACTATTCTCGATGTGGGACAAGGACAGGCTATCTTTTTACAGCATCCGCAACAGACATTAATGATTGATACGGGCGGGAATTATGACGAGCGCAAATTTGGTATTGGTGAGCGAGTCGACATCCCGTTCCTAAGACAGCAGGGTATTCGTAGCTTGGATCACGTCATTCTATCGCATCTGGATCAGGATCATAGCGGTGCATTTCCGGCTATACAAAATGCCTTTGCGATTACTCAGGTGCAGTCAAGTGAACGAAGTGAAAAGCTCCCGTTTAAGGACAATTTCTCCTATTGCCAACAGGGTCAGCATTGGTCATATAGCAATCTTAAAATTGAGATTTTGTCGCCTACGCAAGATGGCCTGAATTTTGCCAAACATCAACAGAATGAACAATCTTGTGTGGTCTATCTGCAGTTTCTCAATGCTCGACCTTATCAAAACTTTCTGATTATGGGCGATGCAGGTTGGGAAACCGAATTTAAGTTGCTACAGCAATATCCAGATTTAAAAGTAGATGTTCTGGTTTTAGGCCATCATGGCAGTAAAAATAGTTCTGCTTATGATTTTTTAAAAGTTTTAAAACCCAAGCTGGCGATTGCCTCAGCTGGCTTTAATAATCGTTATGGGCATCCGAGCCGGGAAGTCCAAAAGCGTCTGCAAGCTCTGAATATTCCGTTACTTAATACTACACGAACAGGGTCGGTGAATTTCCTGTTTGAGCATGGCAAAGTTGAGATAAAGCTGCAACGGCAGCAAAGGAAATGGTTACAACGAGAATAGCCTAAGCAAACTCTTCTTGGGCTTGCTGACGAACTGCAGCCACCTGAGCCAGTGCCTCCTGTTCATCAATATCATAAATTTTCTTCAGCGCGGGATTGGCACGAAAGCGTTTATAGCTCCAGTGATAGTGTTCCGGATAGCGTTGAATCAGTTGTTCTAAAGTTTGATGAATGATCAGGGTACCGTGCTCGGCACTGCCTTCATAAATTTGAGGATTGACTGGCTCAATGAACATATCAAAGCCATCTTGCTCATTTCTTTTGGTGTAAAGCAACAGGGCTTTGGCCTTGGTTTTCTGGATCAGCTTGGCACTTAAACTGCTGGAAGCTAAAGGAATACCGAAATAATTCACCATGTCACCGCCATGATCGGGAGTATGATCGGGCAAAATGGCGGTGGTACCCCCTTGTTTTAAGGCTTTAAAAACTTGTCGTACACCACTTTCATCGGTCGGGACCAGATGCGCCTGCTCACGGCTACGTGCATCACGGACAAACTGGTCAGCATCAGGATTCTTAACGGGCTTATATAAGATGGTCATTTGGGTATATTGTGCTAACCATGCATTCATTACTTCCCAAGTGCCAAAATGAGGAACAACCAAGACCACGCCTTTTTTTTCTGCCAGCGCTTCATGCAGGTAGTGTTCGCCCTGAACAGTATCAATACGCTGAATATTCTTCTGATTATGTGCCCCCCAGATACTCAAAAACTCGAAATAAGAGGTGAGTTCATTCTGAATGGCATGTTTGGTTAATAATTGTCTTTGTTGCGGCTCCATATCTGGAAACGCGATCTTTATATTCAGGCGAATAATTTTTGAAAGTTTAGATAGTTGAAAAGTATTGACCAGTCCAGCAACCAGACGTGCCAAAAAACGACCTAATTGAATCGGCTGACGACTTAGGAGCTTGATGAGACGGTAATTTGAGCTGATCGTTCTGGAATGGGTCATGGAGGCGGTATGAGAAAAATTACAAAGGAAAAGTATAATGTAAAAAATAATTATAAGTTAAAACAAGTTATTTAAACAGTTTTGTTGAAATCAGCGTATATAATAAAGCCACTTTAAAACATATTGGATTGGAATCTTATGTCCGATTGGCCACCAAAACCAAAAAATGAATCAACAAATAGTGACAATGTTACGGGCAAAGAATGGCAGATTTTAGAAAAAGCCGTTCTTGCCTCTGTAGAGGAACAGCGACGTAGCCGTCGTTGGAGTATCTTTTTTAAATGTTTAGGCTTCGCTTATTTACTTATTGTCCTGATTGCAATGACCAAGAGTTGCTCGACATCGACAGAGAAATCAACCACCAATATCAGCAGCGACCATCTGGCCGTGATTGATATTATAGGGACAATTGATTCATCTGCCGGTCAGTCGACTGTTAACAGTGAAGATACCAATAAAGCGCTTAAACGAGCGTTTGAGGCGAGTGGCAGTAAAGCAATTGTTTTAAATATTAACTCTCCTGGTGGTTCACCGGTACAGTCAGATGAAATCTGGCAGGAAATTCGCTACCAGAAAAAACAGCATCCAGACAAGAAAGTCTATGCAGTAATTGGTGATATGGGTGCGTCAGGTGCATATTATATTGCGTCTGCTGCTGACGAAATCATTGTCAATCCATCGAGTTTGGTGGGTTCCATTGGCGTGATCATGCCAAACTACGGTTTAAGCGGACTGGCACAAAAGTTAGGAATTGAAGACCGGACTTTAACTGCGGGCAGTAATAAAGATATCTTAAGCATGACCAAGCCATTAGATCCGGCACAAAAACAACATGTGCAATCTGTACTGGATAATGTCCATACTCACTTTATCAATGCGGTAAAAGAAGGTCGTGGCAAACGTTTGAAGACTAACGATCCAGCGGTATTCTCTGGTTTATTCTGGACAGGTGAACAGGCGATTGCTTTAGGTATTGCAGATCGTAGCGGTAGCATTACCACACTGATGCGTGATCTTAAAGTTGAACAAAAAGTGGATTATACCGTTCAACGTAATCCTTTTGAGTCGATTTTAGGCCGTATGGGCGCCAAGATTGGTGAAGGAATTAGCAGTTCGCTTGCGTCACAGCTGGAAACTCAGCAGAACGCGAAAATTCAATAACAGGTCAAATTGTTCCAACTTTATTAAAGCAATGCTTTTGCTGGAATAGATTCATCATACTCAGGCTGTGTTTTCACAGCCTTTTTTATTGTAAAAATAACTGGGCAGTTCTTGTTTTGATTTGCAATACATGTGTAGAGCAGGATAATTGAACGATCAGTGAAAACAAATAAAGAACCCTTTATGAAACCCTTGATTCATTTTGCCCATGCCAACGGCGTCCCTTCTAAAGTTTATCAAAAGCTGTTTGATCAGTTGAAAGATCAATATGACATTATTTATCTGGCTGAAATTGGCAATGACAAACGTTATCCGATTACGCATGGCTGGACACATCTGGTCGATCAGGTCATTGATAATATTGTTCAGCAAGCCCAAGGACGCCAAGTGATTGGTGTAGGACACTCTTTGGGTTCGGTCCTGACTTTAATGGCTGCCTATCGTCGTCCCGAGTTATTTTCCCAAGTGATTATGCTGGATCCACCTCTAATCATCGGTAAAGCCTCTTTTGTGTTTCATTTGGCTAAACTCTTTAAACCTAAGCTGGTGGATAAAATTACCCCTGCGGGTTTATCTGCACGCCGTCGTGACCATTGGGAGTCGCGTGAACAAGCGGCTGAGCTGCTGGGTTCGCGTGGTTTTTACCAACATTTCGATGCCGACTGTTTTCAAGCCTACATTGATCATGCCTTAACCGTTGATCCACAGCGGGGCGGTGTTACTTTAACCATTCCTAAGCAGGATGAGGTGAAGCTGTTTAGAACAACACCATCAATGTGGTGGTTACCAATGCCAAAACCACCCGTTCCTGTACAGTTAGTAGTAGGCCAAGATAGTGTGTTTTTAAAAGAGAAATTTCCGCAGGTTGCGAAAAAGAAACTGGGTATTCCATTTTCTGTTGTTGAAGGGGGGCATATGTTCCCATTGGAGCATCCACTGGATACCGTTGAGAAAATTAAAAGTCTGGTGCTTTGATTGTTTTGATGAGAAATACTGAGATTATTCTAAATGCACTGGGTTTGCTGGGTTATGGGCAAGAAAGTTGCCAAGCAAGCGTGCTGAATTTTTTTGATGCTTATCAACAACGGGTTGAATATATCAGCAATTTTTTAGATATATTTGGCCTTGCGTTAAGCAATGTGCAAGCCCAAGACCAACTTGTAAGCGTATTTGATCGATTCAATCATAAAAACTGGCAAGAAATTGATCAGTATTCATTTCAAGAGGGTGAGTATTACTGCTTTCTTCGCATCAAAGTTTTTCTATTGCATTTAGCTGATGAACATGACGCAGATGAAAGCATGGAGTGGTTAAATATTTTTCAAGAAAAATATTTAACCTATCTTTTAAAGTCATAAAAAAACGCATCCTTAGATGCGTTTTATTTTTTAGAATTGAGCAAACTGAATCGGTCGTTCTAAAGGCTTCTGGTTAAAATAGGCTTGGCCATTTTGCCAGCGCAGTTGACCTGTACAAAACCATTGCGCGACTTGAGGATAAATAAAATGCTCAAGTTCATGCACGCGTTGCGCCAAAGTCTCTACCGTATCATGTAAACCTACCTGAATGGCAGATTGCGCAATACTTTGTCCGGCATCCAGTTCAGCTGTCACAAAGTGAACGGTACAACCATGCAGACGGTCTCCGGTATTTAATACCCGTTGATGGGTATTAACGCCTTTATATACAGGCAACAGAGAAGGGTGGATATTTAACATTTTACCTTGCCATTGCAGCACAAAATCTGGTGTTAAAATCCGCATAAAACCTGCAAGGATCACCAGATCCACCTGCCATGCTAGCAGTTGCTGGTGCATGGCTGCATCAAAGCTTTCGCGATTCGGGTAATCTTTATGTGAAATAACAGCGGTTGCAATATTGGCATCTTTCGCACGTTGTAATGCATAAGCATCAGCTTTGTTTGATAACACACCAATGATTTGCCCTGACAGATTTGCATCTATCAGGGCCTGTAAGTTACTACCGCTGCCTGAAACAAGGACAGCAATTCTCATTATGCAAAGATCACGCGAATTTTTTCGTCAGCGCCTTCAACTGATTCAGCGTTTTCCTGAATGTGACCAATTTTCCAGGCTTTTTCACCTTGAGCATTCAAGACCTCAATGGCTTTGTCCGCTTCACTTGGATCAACTGCAATCACCATACCAACGCCACAGTTAAAGGTGCGATACATTTCAAAGCGTTCTACGTTACCTTCGCGTTGTAACAACTGGAACAATTCAGACCATTCCCAGCTTGATTCATCAATCACTGCTTGAGCGCCGTTTGGAAGAACACGCGGTAAGTTACCTGGTAAACCACCACCGGTGATGTGAGCCATGGCATGTACATCAACTTGTTTGCAAAGTTCGAGGACCGGTTTTACATAAATGCGCGTCGGTTCCATCGCAACATCGGCAAGTGGGCGACCATCAACGATTTGAGTTAGATCTACATTTTTAACATCTAAGATTTTGCGTAGTAATGAGTAACCATTTGAGTGCGCACCGCTTGATGCCACACCGATCAGTACATCACCAGACTTCACTTTTGTTCCATCAATAATTTTACTGTGTTCAACTACACCGACAGCAAAACCGGCAAGATCGTAATCTTCGCCTTCATACATACCAGGCATTTCGGCAGTTTCCCCACCAACCAATGCACAACCAGCAAGTTCACAACCTGTACCAATTCCTGTCACTACATTGGCAGCCACATCAACATTTAGATGACCCGTTGCATAGTAGTCGAGGAAGAAAAGTGGTTCAGCACCACAAACAAGCAAATCGTTAACACACATTGCCACAAGATCTTGACCAATGGTGTCATGACGATTGAGATTAAGTGCCAGACGTAATTTGGTGCCTACGCCATCTGTGCCTGAAACCAATACAGGTTCTTCATAACCTTTTGGAATTTTGCATAGCGCGCCAAAACCACCAAGACCGCCCATTACTTCAGGACGAGTGGTGCGTTTCGCGACAGATTTGATACGATCGACTAATGCGTCGCCCGCTTCAATGTCGACGCCCGCATCTTTATAGCTTAAACCAGTGTTTGAGGTAGAAGTTGAGTTGCTCATAGTGAAGTCTCCGCAGTGGCGGCAGATTATAACCTGAATATACGAAACTCTTATGTTATTTATGCTCGAAAATGCTATCTTTAATTAAAATTTTTTTTATTTATAACGAATATACAATAAAAGGCTAGATTTTATGCAAGATCAGGTACTACGTCGTATCTTTATCCTCGCTGGGCTCGCATTACTGCTTTGGGTGCTCTATCTGCTAAAGCCCATTGTCATTCCGTTCGTAGGTGCTTTTTTTATTGCCTACCTGTTTAGTCCACTGGTGGATGTCCTTGTCAAAATCAAATTACCACGTTGGTTAGCCATCAGTATTGTCTTTATTGGAATTGGTGTGACCCTGACCATGGTGTTGTGGTTCCTGGTGCCTTTGATCTGGAAACAGCTGATGTATGCCCGGGATAGTATTCCTGCGGGTATCCACTGGATCAATGCCACTTTCCTACCGTGGGTATCACATACCTTTAATGTTGTACCTATGGAAATTGACACTGAACAGATTTCAAAAGCCGTAATGGATTATATCCAGACCAATTACAGCGCTGACAGCATCCAGACCATGGCATTGCGAGTCGCCCAATCAGGATTGAACTTTATTCAGATTGGTGGGGTGGTTATCCTTATTCCGATCATCTCGTTCTACTTCCTGCTGGACTGGGAGAGAATGCTGCAAAGTTTAAGACGTTTAATTCCACGTCCATATGAAGCTTCAACCTTAACCATCGTGCGTGAATGCCATAGCGTCTTAGGCGCCTTTGTCAAAGGGCAGTTCCTTGTGATGCTTTTGCTGGGAATCGTTTACGCCGTCGGGTTACAGCTGATTGGGCTGGAAGTCGGTTTAATTATTGGCATGATTGCTGGTTTGGCAAGTATTATTCCTTATCTTGGATTTGGTGTCGGGATTATTGCTGCTGTGGTTGCGACACTTTTCCAGTTTGGACTGGACTGGACCCAATTGCTGCTTGTCGGCGTGGTGTTCATGATTGGACAAATGGTCGAGGGATATATTCTTCAACCGTTCTTGCTGGGTGATAAGATTGGTCTGTCACCTGTGGCTGTTGTTTTCGCAGTATTGGCAGGGGCACAGCTGGGTGGATTCCTGGGTATGCTGATTGCTTTACCTGTGGCTGCGGTGATTGTGGTGCTGCTTAAACATGCACGTGATAATTATGAAAGAAGCCGCTTCTATGGCTCTACCACAGAAGTTGTACTGGTACAGGGTGAAACTCAGCACATAAATGTGGATTCAGAGCAAGTAGAGCTTGATATTCAAATTAAAAACTCTCAAGATACAGAGACTTCAAACCCGAAAGATTTAAAGTAATTGAGGAACATATTAAATATATGCGTCAACTACAACTGGATATAGAACCACAACTCGATGCTCGAATCAGTGATTTTTCGGGGCCGGGTTGGGGGCCTGTGGTTGATGCAGTCAGACAATTACATGCGGGTTTGGTCAGCCGATTCTATGTCTATGGCGGAGCGGGAACAGGTAAAAGTCATTTGCTTTCTGCAATCTGTGATTCTTATCTAGAGCTAGGCCGGCCTGCAATTAAAGTGTCACTACTCGAATTATTAGATGCACCGATCGAAGCAATTACTTCTCTAGAGTTTTATGACCTGGTTGCATTGGATGATATTGATGCGATTAGCGGTGTACCGCATTGGCAAAAAGCGGTTTTCCATTTGATGAATAATCATGAAGGTCAGTTGGTGTTTTCTTCTCGGGTTGCGCCGATTGAATTAAAACTGGAACTGCCTGACCTTCAGTCAAGATTAACCCAGGCAGTCAGTGTTAAAGTCCCAAACGGCAGTTCCTATATTGACCGTCAAGCCTTACTTCAATCGGTCATGACCCGTCGCGGCATTCATTTTGACCAGCAGATTGTCGATTATTTATTAAGTAATGGTCCGCATCAGGCCTCAATATTATTACAAACATTAGCTCAACTTGAAAAAATGCTGAAAGGTGAAAAAACCAAGCTATCCAATACCACTCTTAAGCAAATTTATGCCTTGATAGATGAATATCGCCAATAGTATAAAATTTCTTGAGTAATTTTGAGAGCTATGACAAAGTACGCACAAAGGAATGTGGTTGCAAACGCCTAGTTTGTAAAACTAAAAAAAATGAAAAAACATGAAAGGAGATCGGTATGCTCAAACGGACGCTTGCCTGCGCGTTATTGGTAATGACGGGGCACGCTTATTCTGCGGATATCCAAGTCAATACTTTAGCTGATGACGAGAATTATACCGGTTGTTCTCTGCGCAACGCCGTAGAGTTTTTAAATAAAAGAAGCCAAAAAGAATTCGAGAATGGTTATCGCGGCTGTGGTGATAAAGATTCAAGCAGCGTAATTATTTTACAGCGAGACCAAACCTACCAGCTAAATTCAGCATTAAATATCAAGGCTGAAATGACTATTCGTACAGCAACTAGCGATGGCTTTAATGATAATAAACTTGGTCTAAACAATGCGACGCTCAAAATGGATGGTAATGATCGACTGTTTGTAATTGACGATAATAATGTAGAAAAAGCATTGTTAAATGTGGTTTTGATTGAGCTGAATTTGCAAGGAGCGTCGAAAAAAGTCAATGATGGTGGCCTGATTCTTAATCGTGAAAATTTGAAAATTCAATATTCTCGTTTAACGGGAGGGGCTGCGAATAGAGGTGGGGCAATTTATAATGTCGGGGTCTCATCGGATAAGAATACAGCTGGCTATGTAAATGTTACAAATAGTCTTTTACAAGATAATAAAGCCGATCAAGGGGCAATTATCTATAGTGAAATTCCTAGCTACCTGATCACAAACTCTGTGATGCGTGATAATCAAGGTATGGCAGGGACAGATGGTGCCTTACTGTATGTATTGAATGGTTTTAATAATGACACCATTGCAGGAGTCTTAACGGATCGATCTGCGGGCATACGAAGCAGTACTATTTTTCACAATAAAGGCGGCTATGTCGCAAATATTCGTGAAGGCATGATTCTTAATAATAATACAATCATAAAAAATGCTGCGGGTTTATATTTGCAGTCTTTAAATCGCAAAGTAACTACAGAAGAAACAGTGAATGGAGAGAAGGTACAAAAAGTAACAGAATATCCAAGTGCTTACGTTTCCAATAGTATACTGGTGGCGAATGGTGATAGCAATTGTGGCAGTATTGCTACTGACACAACCATTGTACAGAGCAATTTAACCACCTCTGACTGTGATCGTAATGCTGAAAAGCGTTTACCAAACTTTATATGGAAGGCAAATGATCCTGAGCAAGCATTAATCGCAGGTGGCAGTAATGATGAAGGAATTTGTGCAGCCCCTCCTGCAAAAGGATTATTGTGCCCATATAGTATTCCAAAAGATCAAATGCTGGGTTTCTTCAAACCACGTTTATTAACCTCTTATAAGCAATTATCTGATTCAATTATTGTGAACAAGGGAAGAATTTATAGTGATGGGACGACTTTTAGCTTAGCCAGTTGTGAGGGGGCTGATCAGCGAGGAAAAATTCGTACTGGTTTAAATGAGCTTTGCGATTTAGGGTCAGTTGAACTGACTGTTGATCGAAGTAATATTGCTGTTGCAGGGATAGATATCCGTTTTAAAGAAATTGCAAAATTTAGTATTGCAGATAACCTATTAGATGGTGAACTCTTAGACCCTGCTTCATGTGAACAATTATTGGGCAAACGTTCAGATGGTCAAGTTTGGCAATCAGGTTGTCTAGATATTGTGCAAAATCAGACACCATCTAAAGGAAAGCTTACTCTTGATCAGGATGGGAATGTAACTTATGTGCCTTATAGCGACTGGCACGGGGCTGATATGTTTAAAATGCGCATCATGACCACGATCACGCGTTTTAATAATGTGACCAATTACTATATTGATATTCCGACCAATATTGTTCAGGACCCGCCAGATACTTTCAAAAGTAAAACAGTGAATGTCAGTGGGGGAAGCTTAGGGGCTGGAGCGATTTTTATACTATTAGGCTTAGTACGGTTGCGTCGGTTTAAATCATAATCAGGGATGATCAGATGAAAAATTATAAAAAAGCGCTATTGGCCACTATGGTTATGGCTGCCATGCCATTATTAGCGGCAACAAATGGAACAGCAATCAAAGTTACAACTTTCGTGGATGAAGATGGGGAAAATCTGAATGCCTGTTCATTACGTGAGGCATTAAAAACTGCCGAGACACGTGTCTCTTATGGTGGTTGTCCTGTTACTGATAAATTATCCAGTACCACAAAAGTAATTCAACTTGAAAAAGGTGTATACACGTTAAAAAAAGAGCTTAGCCCGAATGTATCTGTTTCAATTCTGGGAGCTAGCCCAGAAGACTGGGAGGAAAAAAGTGTTTTACTTAATGATGTTGTGAACCAATATCCTGCACAAATCCCTTTACAGACCACAATTAAGGCTGAGAATTCACGTATTTTTAATACGTCGATAGGTACAAAGAATCTAAGTTTAACCAACCTAATTTTAACCGGTGGGCATTCTTCAGATTTTGGGGGAGCCATATATGCAGGGGCGGATGTTGTATTACAGAGTAGCCAGATTCTAGACTCTCAAGCAAAGGAGGGGGGGGCTATCTTTATGGCAGGGCCTTCATCCACATTAACGATTTCTAAAAGTGTTATACAAGGGAATCAGGCGGAAAAAGGCAGTGTGCTGTCAATGGGATGTATGTCAGATGCAAAATATATTAAAAATACTATTAAATTAACTGCAAATAGCTTTATTAATAACGGTTCTGAAAATTCAAACAGCATGTTCGAATTTTGTGGTGAGGTTAATACCGAATTAAATACTAATACTATTGCAAAAAATAGTACTAATACCACAACAGGCAACTTGATTAAATTTACTGGCGATACCAAAGTTGGGTCAGAGGTTAATAATAGACCAAGTATATTAAGTGATATAAGTACTTTAACTCTGGTCAGTAATACCATAGTTGAAAATAAAGCTTTTACGACATTGCTATATGATAAGCTGGGTTACAAAACATTGGGCTATAATGTGATCGCTTATAACGGTGGTAGTAATAGTTATGCTTGTCGTTATTTGTTTGGGAATGCAGTTAATGAAGAGAAGGTCAAATTTGCAATTGGTTATAATGCACTCGCATTAAAGGAGGAGACTTCAAATTCTCCTGTGAATAATGTATGTGATGTTCCCAAAGAATCGCTCAAAGATAATAAAACCAATCTCAATGTCAGTAATATCAGCTTTTCAACACTGCTAGATTACCAAGCTGCTTCTGCTCATACTGCTTTTATGCCGATGTATTATCCAAGACCAAATGAAACTGAGATTAAAGTAGAGGTTGATGGTAAAACGACTACAAAAAAAATTGGTTTATTAGATATTGAAGGAACCGGATGTAGTCCAACCGACCAGCGGGGACTGGCGCGCATTGCGGATGGAACTTTGTATTATGATCCTGATGCACGTAACCGCTGTGATATTGGTTCGGTTGAATTGATGCGCTTCACGGCGGGAGATTTGGAAGATTTAACGAATAGTTCGATTAGTAATGCTATGACGAATTATCAGACACAATTGGATTTTTTTAACGAGCTGGTGAAAAATCCAAATAATCCTGACTTTTTAACTTATTATAAATTCCGTGTAGATAAGTATCAAAAATTATTAAAATATACCAAAGAAAATTTTCACTATCGTGCAATTTATATTGATCTCAGAAATTATCAGTTGCCTTTACCTCAAGATGTAAAACAGGCTGATGGTAGTTATAAATTACAGTTTTTTGATCCTGAACTATATACGGTAACAACAGAGTCTTTAGGTAAAGGGCAAATTAATGAGACGGTTACCGATATTGATGCAAGTGATAAAGAAAATCTAGTATGCCGTTGGGATAACAACTTACAGCAAATTATTTTTTATCGTAAGGATGATAGTATTACTCAGGCAGGTGATAAAATTTTCTGTAAATATACGGTTACCTCTAAAGCCAATCCGAGTATACATTCTTCAGGCCTGATCCGAGCTGCATTTGCTAATATTGCACCTGTAGCCTCAGATACTTCTATTACGTTTAAATATAAGCAGAAGCAAAAGTTAAGCCTTAATTTATTGAATTTTGCCAATGACTATGGTGATACGGGTGAAGGTGGACCTGGTCCTGAACAGAATCCAAATAAATCCCAGTTTTGGAAAAATCAAGAAGGGGTAGAGTTACCAATCCGTTTGAGTAATGTGCCTTCTAAGGATTTGAGTATAACTGCTGATCGCCAAGGGCCTTGTCCTGAACCTGATCAAAAGGAAACCTGTTATGGTGGGAATATTTATGTTCAAGAAGTAAATGCATTTAATCCATTTAACTTCTCCTTTAATTATCAGGTATATGATGCGGATGGTATGTCATCAAATGCTGCAACAGTCCGTACCATTAATACTGCAACGACAACGGATGATACCCGTACAGCAAGTGGCGGCGGCGGCGGTGGTTTTGGTTTCTACTCATTGCTGGGTCTGTTTGGTCTATTAACCTATCGTCGATTGAAAAAGTAAGTCAAAAAAGAGCGCCAAATTAGGCGCTCTTTTTTTAGAAAAGAAATTAAAAAATCAATGTTCAGCGTATTTACTTAAATATTCTTCTCGGATATTGACGCGTTCTTCGGTACTCGCATTTTGCATGCGTTTACGCAAGGTAGTGCGTTCCTGAGTACTCATTTTCTGCCAGACATCTCGCATTTTCTGTTTTTCATCTTCCGGCAGTTGAGTAAACCATTCCATTCTTTGCTGGAGCTGTGAACTTTGTGTGGTTGGAATTTCCTTTAAAGACTGATAGCGTTTAATTAAAACGCGTTGTTCTTCAGGGGTTAAATCATCCCATGCTTCTTCAGTCGTCGGTTTATTCTGTTTGGAAAAAATCCAGAAACGTTCTGAACCTGCAAAGCTTGTTTGCAATAAGCCGAGCGTACACACAACAAGTGCTAATCTTTTAGCTGCCATGTGGAACTTTATCCTCACCTAAAACCAGTAACATTTCCATATCTTCAACCATCTGAGGTGAAAGTTTCGGATTCACCACCACCTGATTCTGTGGTTTATCGATTAACTGTAAAGAACTTGGCAATACAGCAATGCCCATAATCGCGGCTGCAAAGGCAAAACCTGTCATTTTCCAGATACTGTAATAAGAGGTTGGTTTCTTTTGTACGGTATCTAAAACATGATTCATCACCCGCATTTTATTGTGGTGCTGCTCTCTTGCAAGTTGATCAAGTTTGGAAGTCACTTGTTTAGCGAACTCATCTTTTTTCATCTGATGATCCTCCCGTATGTGGATTTAAGTGCTCTAAGGCAATTCTGAGTCCCTGAATTGCACGGTGATAATGTGTTTTTACACTACCTTCACTACAATCCATAATTTGCGCTGTCGTCATCGTATCAAAGCCTTCCCATGCTCTTAACATGAACGCTTGTTGCTGACGGACCGGTAGTTGATTGATTGCAGCCTGAATTTCCTCCATAGTCACTTCCTGATCAAGGAACTCAAATGGATTTGGAGTTGATTCATCGACTACATCAATGATTTCTTCGTCATCGTCTAAACTGATCTTTTTAAATAATGAGAATGGACTTGCCCGACGAGCCTCCTTTCTTCTCCAGTCCTGGAGCTTATTATTCAATATGGTATAGAACAGGGGATACCATTCGTCGGTACTCTTATCGGCATAGGATTTATGCAATGAAATAAAGGCTTCCTGAACCAGATCCATTGCAATACCTTGTTGTCCCTGTGTCGCACTTTCCATCATCACAAGCGCACGACCAGTCACGTCTTGCATAAAGAAACGCAGACGTTGTTCAACCGTACTACGATCAGTACCGTTTTCTGTTCGAGCGTGTTTAGGTGCTAAATCCATAGAGATGGAAAATCCTGTCATGGATACCCACCATTATTATTTCAATTCATTAATCATATAACGTTGAAAATGGTGGGCGCGTTGACAACTTAAGCAATTATTTTTAGTAGTGTAATAGATTTTCCCAGTAAAAAACGCGTATTTAAAATAAAATAACGTTTTACTGACGTTGGCGCACCATTTCAAAGAAGCAGACTGAACCCGCAATTGCAACATTTAAAGACTCTTGACCACCCGGCTGAGGAATTGTAACCGCCTGGGCATGTTCTAGAGCGTAGTCACTTGCACCTTGGCCTTCATTACCCAGGATCCATACACAAGGTTGGGTTAAATCTTGGGTATATAAACTGGTTGAACGATGTGAGCTGGTTACAAAGACAGGAATTTGAAACTTTGGCAGCAGGTCATTGAGTTGGAAATTTTCAAAACAAGTCAGACTGAAGTGTGCACCCATACCAGCACGTAATACACGCGGTGACCATAATGAAGCCGAGCCTTGCGTACAAATTACCTGTTTAATATTGGCAGCTGCCGCAGAACGCAACAGTGTACCGACATTTCCTGGATCCTGAACATTTTCAAGAATCAGTGTATCTGCTTTGAAATCAATGGTCACTGAGCTTTTTGGCAGATCAATAATGGCCAAGCAGGGCAAGGTTGTGCCTAGAGTACTCAAGTCTTTATAGAGTACTTCGCTAATGACAAAAATATGCCCTTGGTGTAATTCAATCACCTGTTGTAACTCTGGGTGATTGAGTGCCTGTTCAGTGGTAAAGAGAGAAAAGATTTTTTTCTGCTGTTGTAACCACGCTAGGCAAAGATGAGTACCTTCCAGAACTGTTTGCTGATGTTTTTTTCGGGCGCTGTTCAGCTCGATCAGCCCACGCAAATGTTTGATCTTTGCATTGTCTTTTGATTCTAGAAAAATAACCGCCATAAGATAAACATCCAAAAGGGCATTATAAATGGATGATAATGCCCTGATTTTAAAATTAATTAGTGATAGCTGGTGACGCGTTCAACTTCATTCTTCGAACCAATAATCACTGGAACACGTTGGTGGAGTTCGGTTGGTTGAATATCCAGAATACGAACACGGCCTGTTGTAGAGGCACCGCCAGCCTGTTCAATCAACATGCTCATCGGGTTAGCTTCATACATCAAACGTAAACGACCTGCTTTTTTAGGGTCTTTCAAGTCATATGGATAAAGGAAGATACCGCCACGGCATAAGATACGGTGAATGTCACCCACCATGCATGCAACCCAACGCATGTTGAAGTCTTTTTCACGCACCGAAGTTTTACCCGCAAGTAACTCATCAATATAACGTTTTACCGGATTTTCCCAATGACGTTGATTAGACGAGTTAATGGCAAATTCTTGTGTATCTGCTGAAACTTGAACTTTTTCAGAAGTTAACAAGAAGCTTTGTGTCGTCGGATCAAAAGTAAAGAATACAACACCAGCACCAACAGTCAGTGCGAGCATGGTTGAAGGCCCATAAAGTACATAACCGGCAGCAACTTGCTCAGTCCCTGCCTGCATGAAATCAGCAGCTTGGGTGACTGCATTTTTTGCTGGAAGGATAGAGAAAATGGTACCGACACACATATTGATGTCGATGTTGCTTGAACCATCTAATGGGTCAAATAACACCAGATATTTACCGTTTTCTTGAGCAGGGGTGAAGTCATCCAGTTCTTCTGAAGCCAAGCCACCTACCTGTGGATGTACTTTCAATGCATCAATCAGGTAATCATTTGAGATGACATCTAATTTTTTCTGAGTTTCACCTTGAACATTTTCGTTGCCCGCGCTGCCTAAAATACCTGCTAAAGCACCTTTTTGTAAGGCTTGGTCAATGGTCTGGCAGGTTGCTGCGATTGTTTCAATGACTTGTGCCAACTCTGGAGTCAAATTCCCGTTTTGTTGTTCTAGGTATTGGGTCAAAGTAAGGTTTGACATATTGAATAGCTCCGATTTAGCCGTGTCAAAAATTGATAAAAATGAATGTGGCTATTCTAGATGAGATCGTCCAAAAATAAAAATTATCTTACTTTATTTATGTTGCTTTTATGATTACAACTAAGCCATTACATGCTATGTTGCATAGATACTAAACAGGATGTTTGGAGGCTAAAGATGACAACCAAAAATTTTGAGGCAACGCCCACGCCAAGTGAACCCATTAACCTAGATACGATTTCCAAAGAAAATGTGAAGGATGCATGGAAAGAGTATGAGGCCAAGCCAGAATATAAAGAGTTTAATAAGCATGATTTGATTGAGTCGATGCAAAATAAGCCTGACGCTCAATCCTCATCTTAAGCAATGAAATAAAAATGCTCACATGAAGTGAGCATTTTTATTTATAGCGAAACCACAATTATTTTAATAGTGGTGGAACTGCTTCGTAGTTAATTTCTACACGGCGGTTTTCTTTCCATGCAGCTTCGTCATGACCTGCATTCACTGGAGATTCTTTACCGTAACTAACTGCTTCAAGCTGTTGCGGATTCACACCATTGGTAATCAAGAAGCTTTCAACGGCTTTGGCACGACGCTCACCAAGTGCCATGTTGTATTCACGTGTACCGCGTTCATCGGTATGACCTGTAAGGGCAACACGAGAATTCGCATTTGCAACCAGGAACTGGGCATGGGCTTGTAGTGTTTGATAATCTTCGTTTGATAAATCACTGCTGTCATAGTTGAAGTGAACAACACGTTTTGCCAAGAATGCTTTATTGGCAGCAGTTACGCCTTTTGAAGAAGCGCCAGCAAGATTTTGTGCATTTAAAGCAGCATCTTCACTTAAACCGTCAGTGCTGACTGATGATGCGCCATTCGGATTTGTGCCTGTGGTAATTTCAGCAGCAGGTTTACGGCTTGCACAACCCGTGAAAACCAGTGTCGCAGCAATCAGTGGCAGCGTTAGATATTTAATGTTCATATGATTCTCCAATCAATTAAATTTATTTTGGTGCCCAAGCAGGTTCACGAACTTCACCTTGTTCGCTTGGTAAATTCATGCGGAAACGACCATCAGTAGACATGACTGATAAAAGACCACGATTTCCTTCACGCGTTGCGTAAACCACCATTTGACCATTTGGCGAAAAGCTCGGTGATTCATCTAAACTGGTTGGCGTGAGAATATTGGTGATCCCTGTATTAATATCCTGAATCGCAACTTTGTAGTTACTGCCACTTGGACGATGCACCAGGGCAATCTTTTTACCGTCTGCGCTTAAGGTACCGCGCGCATTGAATGCACCTTTAAAGGTAAGACGCTTGACTGAACTGTCATCAAAGCTATAGCGGTAAATCTGTGGTGAACCGCCGCGATCCGAGGTAAAGATGAAGGATTTGCCATCTGGTGAGTAGCGCGCTTCGGTATCAATCGCAGAGTCATTGGTCATGCGTTGTACTTGGCGAGTACTTAAATCCATTTGATAGACTTCAGGGTTGCCATGCATCGATGCAGTAAATAGCATTGATTTACCATCTGGCGAGAAACTCGGTGCACCGTTTAAACCACGGAAGCTGGCTAGCACTTCGCGCTGGCCAGTCGCTAAATCCTGTAGATAAATTGCAGGCCGTTTGGTTTCAAAAGACACATAGGCAATTTTCTTGGCATCAGGTGTCCAGGCCGGAGAAAGGATCGGATCACGTGATGACAGAACTGTTTTAGGTTGTTCGCCATCCGTATCTGCAATTTGCAGGGTATAACGTTGTGCAGGAGTGGCCTGATTACGTAATACATAGGCAATACGACCGCTAAAGTCACCCGCGATACCGGTTAAGGCCTGATAAATCGTATCACTGATCAGGTGGCCTGCCTGACGCACACGTGAACGAGGCACAGTCAGGACTTCATTTAATAGATATTGTTGTTTTTGTACGTCGTACAACTGGTAGTGAATTTCAAATGTATTGGCATCCACAGCCTTCATTTGGCCCACGACGACATAAGGCACACCCGCAGTTTGCCAATCGCCTGCCTGTACCTGATTAAGGCTGGCAGTTGCAGGTAGATTTTGAGATGCACTGGTAAAACGGCCTGAACGATTCAAGTCGCTTTCCACAATTGGATAGATCGCATTGTCATTGGCAAATGGAATGATCGCGATTTTTGGTGCTTGTTCAGGTGCTTTGGCAATTTCTAGATGTAATTGAGCAAAAGTTGCAGTTGGCACAACTGTGCTAATTGCAGCGAAAACTGCTAAAGAGAGGAGGTGTTTACGAGTCTTGTCCATAGTTACAATTACTTGCGTCGTATTTTTGTGGCTGTTGATTATTTAACACAGTTATAGGCTTTGTGCTATTAAAAGCCTATAACGTTAACTATTCATTACTATTTTGCAGTAAAACTTGAAGTAAAGCTTCTTGCCTCACGGCGTGCAACAGGATCATCTGGCATTGGATAAGGTGCAGCAGCACGAACCGCAGCTTCTACACTTGCTTTCACGTCTGGATCGCTTGCAGAAACAACAACAGATAATACAGCACCGCTATCGCTCAAGGTAACACGTGCGCTGGCACGTTGACCTGATGAACCCGATGGCATATTCCAGGCACGATAGATTTTTTGTTCAAAATCACGTTTGGCTGTTGATGCAATACGTTTTGCATCGGCTTTTTTCTGAGCTGCATCCTGTTCCGCTTTTTTAGCAGCAGCGGCTTTTGCATCGGCTTCTGCCTCAGCTTTACGTTTCGCGTCTGTCTCAGCTTTGGCTTTTGCATCGGCGTCGGCCTTGCGTTTGGCATCGGCATCAGCTTTACGTTTCGCGTCTGCATCAGCTTTTGCTTTCGCATCTGCATCGGCTTTGCGTTTGGCATCCGCGTCAGCCTTACGTTTCGCATCGGCATCTGCTTTACGTTTAGCATCTGCGTCGGCTTTGCGCTTGGCATCTGCATCGGCTTTGCGTTTTGCATCGGCGTCGGCTTTGCGTTTTGCATCGGCGTCGGCTTTGCGTTTAGCATCTGCATCCGCTTTGGCTTTTGCATCTGCGTCGGCCTTGCGTTTGGCATCTGCCTCAGCTTTACGTTTCGCGTCCTGCTGAGCTTGAAGCTTGGCATTTTCAGCCGCTTTCTGCTGTTTTAACTTGGCATCTTGCTCTGCTTTCTGACGAGCTTTAGCGTCTGCTTCAGCTTTCGCGTTTTGTTCAGCTCTGCGTTTTGCTTCAGCTTCATTTTTAGCTTTTGCCTCGGCTTGGCGTTTTGCTTCAGCTTCATTTTTTGCTTTCGTATCGGCCTGACGTTTTGCTTCAGCATCTGCACGTTGTTTTTGTGCTTGTGCTTCTGCAAGTTTACGTTGTTGTTGCTCTTGCTGAGCGCGAGCAGCTTCTTCAGCTTTACGTTTTTGTTCAGCTAATTTTGCCTGCTGTGCTTGTGCTGCCTTCTCGGCTGCAAGTTGTTGAGCCGTTGGTGGTGGAGGGGCTACAGGAATATTTTCAGGTAGGGTCGGATCTACATTCGGACTGACCACTTCTGGTGCCTGTTTGTCAGCCGTGACCTGTTGTTCAGGCTGCTGTAGCGATGAAGGTAAATCTTCTGGCTTCACCAAAATAGTGGTGAGTTTTTTAGGCTCTTCTGGTGGTTTACTCAAGCCTAAAAACAGTAAGCCAACAATCGCGATTGCATGCACACCGAGTGTGAAACCCAGCGCAATCGCATTTTGTTTAAAAGGCGGCTCTTGAAATTTTTTCATAGCTTATTTTAACGGCTCAGTCAGTAAGCCAACTTGAGTTAGGCCGGCTTCTTGTAGACTCGCCATCAGTGAAACCACTTCACCATAAGGACGAGATTTATCACCATTCACCAGAACAGTCAGTTGCTTATTTTCTTGCTCGGCTTGAGTTTGTGCCTCACTTAAAAGGGTTTCAAGCTGGGTAAGTGATAGCGGTTCGCTGCCTTTGTGCTCTTGATATTGCAAAAAGATATCACCATCTTTACCAATCGTGACCATTGCTGGCATGTCTTTGGATTCAATAGGGTGATTATTGGCTTGAGGTAAATCGACTTTGATACCACTGGTGATCATGGGTGCGGTTACCATAAAAATGACCAGTAGCACCAACATGACGTCGATATAAGGAACCACGTTCATATCGCTTTTTAGTGGTTTCTTAATCCGCTCAAAACGTCCAGATCGTTGAATCGCCATTATGCATCTTCCTGTGTCGTTCCAATTGCTTGACGCTGTAATAGAGCAACCATTTCTTCTGCAAATAAGGCACGGTCTGAATAGATTGATTCACCTTTGGCGGTATAGTGGTTAAACGCAAGTACCGCTGGAATGGCTGCAAATAAGCCGATTGCGGTGGCGATAAGAGCCTCAGCAATACCTGGTGCAACGGTGGCTAAAGTGACTTGATCAACTGCAGCGAGACCGATGAAGGCATTCATGATACCCCAGACAGTACCGAATAAACCGATATAAGGTGCAACCGAACCAATGCTGGCCAACGCACCTAAACCTTGCTCCAAACCACCTTGATCACGGCTTAAACCGACACGAAGAATACGTTCAGTTCCTTCGATAGTCTGGTTAGTATCTGCTTTACGTTTTTGTAATTTAAAAAACTCACCCAACCCTTGATAGAAGATATCTTCCAAACCACGACGTTTAGAGTTGAGTTGAGCATTGTTATAAAGGGTATTTAATTCGGCACCTGACCAGAACATCTTTTGAAAATGCTCATCATCTTGTCCTGCTTTTTTGAAGCCCATATGTAATTTTGCAATCAGATACCAGCTGTAAATCGAAGCAAGTAATAAGATCAGCATGACCAGCTGTACAACAGGACTTGCTTGTAAAATAAGGTCGGAGATGTGTAGAGAAGATTCTAAATTAGTTGCCATAAGTTACTGTGCCGAAAGTTTATTTTAGTCCTGTGCCAATTCTTTTTGAATCAGGTCACGAATTTCATCAGGAAGTCGACGTGGCATTAACTCTTTGTTTAAACATGCCAACACAACCTCACCTGAAGCCAGCAAGATTTCACCACGATAAATATTTTGTTGCAACACAAATGATGCGGCTTTACACGAAATAACACGTGCTGTAACGGTAATTAAATCATCCATTAATATAGGTCGTACATATTTGACCTGAATCTGGTGCACTACAAAGTTGTAATCTTGTTGATGCCAGTAATGATCTACACCCGCAGCACGTAACCATTCAGTGCGCGCACGTTCCATAAAACGGATATGGTTGGCGTGATAGACGATACCACCTGCATCTGTATCTTCGATGTAAACGCGAATTTTAAATTCAAAATGATTAGCCATGTTTTTACCTATTTCCATGCTCAGTCGGCACTAGTTAGCGAATGATAGGGGGTCAATTCGAAGATGGAAATAGTAATAAATAACATATTCTTGATGCGGATAAAAAAAGCCCTAACATGTAGGGCTTCATAAAAAAGACAATTATCTAAAGTTAATTAAGCTCATCCCAATCCATAGTTTTAGGGAAACCAACCACTGTGATGCCATTTGCATATGCACTAATCAATGCTTGGGAGTTGCTTGTATTTGAAATTTTAATCGTGTTTTTTATATTGTTAGTATCTTCAATCATTATTTCAGCGAAATTAGGACGGAAAGCTAATTTATCATTACTGCTTGCGAATCTGAGATTACTTTTGAAAGTTACTGAGAAAAATTTGTTTTCAGGATTACCCTGAATATCTCCTAGTGCAGTAAGCATAAGATTATTTACATTAAGTTGATAATTATTGATCATCAACTGTTGAGATTTTTTCGTTTCATCATCGAATACATTCAATGTCATTGCTTTAATTTGATATTGAGTGGATGCAGGTGTGTATTTACTTACAAGACTCCCATTATAAGTAATTGTGGAGTCACTTGGTGGAATAATTTTGAAATTTTTTAACGTGGTTTCATAACGTACCGAATCTGTAGATAATACTTCTTTGCTATTTACTGATCCAGAGATAGTAAAAAATCTTAAGCGATTTAATGCATTGTCTTCATCATTTACGGAAGTTAGAAAGCCACAGTTATTGAAGGTAATGCTTTTATCGCTATTTTTTGTATATGAGCCTGCTGAACATTTAAAGTTATTGCCAGCATTGATGCCATAATAAATACTTTCTGCAAGTTCATTACCAATGAGAACGATATTGTCATCTTCTTGAGATAATGTGACGATTGGTTCATAAATTGATTGGATTGACTCTGCTTTGGTGTAGTCTATTTTTTCTTTACCATTAAAGCTGGGCTGGTTGTCATCACCCCCGCCTCCACAGGCGGTTAATAATAGCGCCCCAAAGCATATAGTAGAAATTAATAATTTGTTTGACATTTCTTTCACCCTTTATATTGGATTTTGATTAGTTTAAATGTGTGGTGTAATTTTAAGATGAAAAATTATAACAGGAAATTTTATTTTTAATATCTAGATATTTTGTTTTTAAAGTGATTGAACTAGTTAATAGAATAAATATCGCATTAATACGATATTTATTCTATTCAGTATTTATTCAGGCGGTGTCATACCAAACTGCAAATACGCCATATTGGTTGCAATACGACCGCGTGCAGTCCGCATCACATATCCTTGCTGAATCAAATACGGTTCAATCACATCTTCCAGCGTTCCACTGTCTTCTGCCATCGCTGCGGCTAAAGCTTCGACACCAGTCGGTCGTCCTTCAAAACGTTCCAGCAACATACTGAGATAACGTCGATCGAGCGTATCTAAACCAGCTTTATCGACATTGAGCATATCTAAAGCACGTTGTGCCATGTCTTGAGTTACTTCACCTGTGCCTTTGACTTGGGCATAGTCACGAACACGACGTAATAAACGGTTGGCAATACGGGGGGTACCGCGTGCACGGCGGGCGATTTCGGTTGAACCCTCATGGGTAATCGGCACGTCCATCAAATTGGCAGAACGTGTCACGATATGGGTTAAATCCTCAACCGAATAGAACTCTAAACGCTGCACAATCCCGAAACGGTCACGTAACGGCGAAGTGAGTAAACCCGCACGTGTTGTGGCTGCAACTAAAGTAAATGCAGGTAGATCGAGCTTGATTGAGCGGGCAGCAGGGCCTTCACCGATCATGATATCCAGCTGATAATCTTCCATCGCAGGGTAGAGGATTTCTTCAATTACGGGTGAAAGACGATGGATTTCGTCAATAAACAGAACATCACCTTCTTCCAGATTGGTCAGCATGGCAGCCAAATCGCCAGCACGCTCTAACACTGGACCAGAAGTCGACTTTAAATTACCGCCCATTTCACGTGCGATAATATTCGCCAAGGTGGTTTTACCCAAGCCTGGTGGGCCAAAGATCAGGGTATGATCGAGTGCTTCACCGCGACCACGGGCTGCGCCAATGAAGATTTCCATTTGCTCACGCACCACAGGCTGACCGATATAATCAGCCAAAGACGTAGGGCGAATGGCTCGATCAAAATGATCTTCAGGTTTTTCTGTTCCGCTAATAAGACGATCTTGCATATATCTATTACTTCATCATGGATTTAAGCGCAGCACGGATAATGTCGGCTGACTCAGTATAATCTGCTTTGACGGCTGCAACGGCTTTTTGTGCTTCAGCCGGCTTATAACCGAGTGATTGTAATGCGGCTTCGGCTTCGGCAACAGGTGAATTTGACATGAACTGGATTTGCGTTGCCGCAGCATTGCTTGAGCCACCTGCAGGATGAGCCAATGCTTTAAAGCGGTCACGTAATTCAATCATTAAGCGTTCAGCAGTTTTTTTACCTACACCCGGAACTTTAATCAGGGTATTCACATCATCATGTTCAATGGTATGTATCAGTAATTCAACACTCAAGGTTGAAAGAATACCGAGTGCCATTTTAGGCCCTACACCGTTCACTTTGAGGAGTGTACGGAAAATGGTTTTTTCCTGAGCATCGCTAAAACCATATAGTTGCTGAGCATCTTCACGGACCACTAAATGGGTCCATAAAGTAACTTTTTGTCCTTTTTGTAATTGGCAAAATGTCGAAAGTGGTGTGTCAATTTCATAACCTACACCATTTACATTGAGTAATACGGTTGGGGCTTCCAGGGCAAACACTTCGCCAATCAAACATCCGATCATTGAATCTTTCACTTATTTGTTAATGGTTGAATAGTAGTAGCCATTTGTTCTAAACGCAAAATAGCTTTCAGGATTTCTTTGCGATTTCGTGCGGATTTTATCCAGGCAGGCAATCGGCTTAAGTAAGTTTTATTCTTGTTGGTAGAGCTTCTCTGTCTGAGCTCAGCAGAGATATAAGCCTTCAAATCATTTAACTGTTCCACGTTATACACGAAAATAAGACCATGCCTGGTTTCTGTGGTGAGATACAGCCGATAACCAAAGAAAGGATCTTTATTGATTTCAAACCCTGACTTTCTCGGGATTTTATAGGTCCATAACGGATAAGGGGAATTATACACTTGCTCTTTTTGGCAGAAAGTACAATTCAGTTTTATAAACGGGGGAAGAGTACTGGGCCGAGCATAAGAGTGGGAAAAGTAATATTTCCCACGTTTACAAGTACAGGTTTGATTAATTTCTACGTTGATCTCGTCAAAATAGCCTAAGTTTTTTTGTTGCTGCTGGTCTTGATCAAAAGTTTTACAGCAGAATATACAACTAAAAACATGGCTTTTTTTAGGCTGATCAGGTAATTCTTGTTGAAAGACCTGAGCTTTATTCTGACAAAATGGACATACCACTAAAACAGGATACTTCGCAAAAGTACCCCAAGTCTTCCCGTCATCAAGAAATCGCTTCACTAAAAAAAGCCTATCTTATTGCCTTGCAACTCTTGCGCCAGACTATAAGCCTGATGATCTGAGAACTTGCTAATAATATCAAGAACTTGCATAATATTATTATAATGGTTGTTTTGCAGATTTACGCCTGAATGTTGCAAAATTGACATCAATCGCTGCTCTTTAAAGCTGAGTGCCTTATGTGGCATGGTCAGGGGAATAAAGGCATCCAGAATGGTTTGCAAACTTTGATGTGCAATAATTTCTAAACCGGATTTTTGAGGATGTTCAAAGATACGGTCTCTGGCAAGATTCTTGGCGGTTTGAATACCGGCTTCAATATCCGGCGAACAATATTGTAACAGGCTACCTTTGAGCTGGCCTGTCAGAATTTCAAAGTGATGCTTGGCAAAAGCAGTGGTGACTTCATCGACCAAACGCTTCATGACACGACCACGTAGAGCCGCAATTTTTTGTTGCCAAGTGGTATGCGGTAAATGGAGTTCCTCGGGATAACCGTAATCGGCAATCAGGTTCAGAAAAATCGGCTCAACTTCGGCATAGTTCAACATATTCAGAATAATGCCATCTTCCAGATCAATCAGCGCATAACACATGTCATCAGCAGCTTCTAATAAATAGGTCAGGGGATGACGGCAATAATGATATTCACCGAGTTGAATCAGGCCAAGCTGTTCAGCCAGTTGTTTTAAAATTTCTTTTTCAGACTGATAGCAGCCAAATTTTGCCCGTTGATGGGAAGGCGTATCACCTTGTTCTTCAATAGTTTTGGATAGCCATGGATATTTTAAATAGGCGCCTAGCGTGGCACAGGTCAGGCGCATTCCGCCATCATCTGGATGATAATCAATCCGGCTAAGCAGGCGAAGTCCTTGGGCATTGCCCTCGAATTGGCGTACATCGGCTTGTTCTTCGGGTGTCAGTTTGGTGAGGAAGTCTCGATGTGAGGCATCATCAAACCATTCACGGATGGCATATTCACCCGCATGACCAAAGGGTGGATTGCCAATATCATGGGCCAGACAAGCCGCCTGAATGATCGCCCCGACATCGGCAGGTGAGATCCACATTGGTAATTCATCTTTAATTTTTTCAGCGGCAAGCATGCCGAGTGAGCGGCCGATACAAGACACTTCCAGTGAGTGAGTAAGGCGGGTATGAATACCATCGTGTTGTGTAAGCGGGTGAACCTGGGTTTTTCTATTCAGTTGGCGAAAGCTTTGGGAAAATATAATTCTGTCATAATCTTTATGGAATGGGCTTCGAGCCAATTCGGTACTGCTTTTTTTACTGCCTAAACGAATTGCAGAAAGCAATTCTAACCAACGCATTTGTTCCATTTATCATTATTCACTATGAATTCAGTTTCATCATGCCAAAAAAAAGATTAAAGCACTAGAGTAGGGCGACATAAATTGTCTTGCTGCTTGTTTTAGGGGCTTAAGGCTATCGAAGCGACTTCTATCCTGCACAATAAACAGCCCACAAGCAGCAGGCTTATCGCGAAACGTCCTAGCAAGTCAGACAAAAGATCTGACTTATTCATACATTAAATAAAAACCTATAGATAAGTCTGACCAATGTCATTTAATTGAGCTTAAAAAAATCTGGAGAAGAAGCCCGGTTTTTTCCATGACTTCTTGTAGTGCGCAGCAATAGGGATATGGTCGCTATATGACAGGATATGATCCAGATGTTGGTGCGCCTGTTTGATCTGACCGCTGTTATAGTATGCTTCAGCTTCAAGCAGATAGATATATTCCATAAGGTCATTATAGGCCCAGGCTTGCTGTTTATAAATCATTCGAGACTGTTCAGCCAACTGATGTACCATTGCAAAATCACCCAATCTGAGAAAGCTTTTCATCAGGTATTGATTGAGCGAAGGAAAATCTTCTGGATCAAATTCCTGCTCTATTCTGGCTGCATGATGCTGATAAAACTGGATTGCTTGCTCATGTTGTTCAAGTAAGCAGTAACTTTTAATGATCAGGTAAATCGTCTTGTCCCAGTCCTGTTGTGCCATCATAAAACTGCGTTTCAACTTTAAATAGCGATAAGCGGATGCATTTATATTTTCATAATCCTCTAACTCATTATAGACCTGCATTAACACATAATGGGGTTGAGACGCGAGAGGGAAGCGCGTAGTAACACTTTCATAATAGTCTTTGCGAATCAATGCATCCTGATCTTCATACAGTTCATAAATCAGATTCTCTACGGCACATTCTGCCACCTGTAGGTTGCGATAATCTTCATCATGCAGATGAGGTTTCTTAGCAGCATATTGATATAGCTGAAACAGGACTTTTTCAGCTTCTTCCTGAATATTGTCGATTTTGCCTAATTTTGCTTGGCAGGCCACATACTCTGCCACCCGAATTTGATGTTCAGTAAATGGCACACAGCTTTCATCATATTTTTCAAAATATTCTGCTAAGGCATGCTCCATGTCTTGGTAATTTTGCGCCTCTTTATAAGCCCAGATTCGGGTAAAATGTAATTCCATAAACTCGGAGTAATTTAATCCTTCTGTAGCAATAGCAGCTGCCTGATCATAGTGTCCGGTTCTGATCAGCTTGATGGCATAGTTATTACAACACATCGCAAAATAATGGTAATTACCGTGATAGTCGCTTGGGTATTTATTCTGCTCATAGTACTGTTTAAAGGCGTGATAAGACTGACGATAAATTTCACAATTTAAATGAGTCAGCTCGGATGTGATCTGATCATCGAAATCGTAATTTTCCTCATAAAACTCGTTCAGACTCACCCCTGCAGCATAGAGATCTCTGGGCAGGGCCGTGCTGAATACCGGCACATCCAGAGTGATGGATTGTTGCAGCAGATATTTTGATTCCAGCCATCTACGCCAGGTCACAACATCCGGTTTTAAGGCTTGGGCTTTTTCCAGATAAGTAAATGCTTGCTGATATTGTTCGTTTTCATACAGATAAGTTCCAGCAAAATGCAAAGCAGCAGCCTCATCTGGATATTTTTCAATAGTGGCTAAACTGCGTTGATAATAGGCAGATTCTGTCTTATTGAGTTGTTCATAATAGTTCCGTTCAATAATGATTTGGTAATAGCGCACTTCCGGATGCTCATAACCGTTGTTAATCAGCTCTTCAAAGCGGTGATACCAGCGGACTAGTCCGGTTGGGACTTCTGGTTGGTAATTTAATCCTTTGATCAGTTTTAATAATATTTTTTGCGCCAGCGTGATTTCTTGATGCTCATACGCAATTTCTGCCAAATGCAAATACTCGGTTTCATCTTCAACAGAGAGCAGATCAATACCATTTTCGATTTGCGTGATTAAGTCAGGATGTTGTTGTGATGCTAAAAAATACACTTTGTCGAGCCAGAGCTGTGAAATCATGATATCGCGGCATTCACGGTTATGAGCATAGTGCTGTTGATAAAGCTCAGTATATTCAGCATCATATTTTAAGAAATCGTTTACATCCTTCTGTTGTTTGGCGAGCAATAAATAATAACGCAGGGCTGCTTCTTTCTCATTTTCCTGCTGATAAAGGCGTTGTATCAGCGCTTTATATTGATCTGCATGTTCACTATTCAGTAAGGAGACAGGTTGAGTTGTACTTTCCAAAGAAGTTTCATGCTCAAACAGATAGTCCAGCATGGTCTTGAGGGTATCCAGGTCGTTGGGATGTTCTGTTAAATATTCTTCAGCAGCTTCAATACATTGGGAAATTTTCTTTTGTTTAAATAGTTGCTCGATTATTTGCTTATTCATTGAAGCTCTCTAGGCCGTTCTAAGTTGTTAGGAAGACAGGTCTGTATTATATATTTTTTCAGGCAAGTTACTATCAAGCTATTGATCTGATCCGGGTTATGGCAAATAGAGCTGAGAAAATTAAAGCTTAACTATTGAGATAAACAGGAGATGGGCACTGGTGTAGGTTTAAGTGATGCACCCATTCTACCGTATTTATCGAGTGGCTGAGCTTGTTATGATCTCTGCTGAGATAGACCGGCGCATCAGCGTATAGAAAAGTCGTTTTATGGTCGGCTTGACTGGGTGTGTGGTATTTGCTGCCGGATCAGGAAACCAAATTTGGAATGCACCGATATTTTGTCCCTTGCAGTAAATGAATTGTTACGAATAAAGTAAAATGGATAAAGCTACAATAAATTAAGTCATTTGAAGCAGAAAACTCTGATTTTTAAGATGGATATGGCTAGCTGAAAAGCGCCTTTCACAGTAGAATATGCGCTCTCTTATAAGTCACATTGTGGTAGGTTCGTTAGACCCGCCCGTGGAGCCAAAGTCAACATGTTTATCGTGGCCGGTGCATCAGCACATTCTTCTTTCAAGAAAGCTCAACTCTTAAACCGATTAACGTCAATGAGTTCTGTTCAATCTTTTGACAGCCAGTGGGTTTATTTGTTTGATCAAGCGCTCAACGAGCAGCAACATCAATCGGCATTACAACTTTTAAACGATGGTCAATCTTTCGAACTTCGCCAAGCTGCAAGTGATGAAATCCAGATTTTAGTGACACCGCGTGTCGGGACAATCTCGCCGTGGTCATCTAAAGCAACAGATATTTTCAAAAACTGTAATACCCCGGTTCACCGTTTGGAACGTGGTCTTTTATTTACCTTGAAAGGGGTGAAAGAGATTTCAAACGAAGTGAAACTGGCCTTACATGACCGTATGACAGAAAGCGTTTTTGCTCATATTGATGATGCAAAAGCATTATTCTCGGAAACCGCACCGAAGCCGTTAAACTCAATTGACATCTTGGGTCAAGGCAAAGAAGCATTAGTCAAAGCCAACAATGAGTTTGGCTTTGCTTTATCTGAGCAGGAAATTGATTACCTTACCGAAGCTTTTACCAAGCTGGGTCGTAATCCAAACGACATCGAATTAATGATGTTTGCTCAAGCGAACTCTGAACACTGTCGTCATAAAATCTTTGGTTCAGAATGGACAATTGATGGTGAGAAACAACCATTGTCCTTGTTCCAGATGATCAAGAATACCTATAAAGAATCGCCAACCGATGTGTTATCGGCATATAAAGATAACGCGTCTGTGATCGTGGGTTATGACACCATGCGTTTTTATCCGAAAGCGGATGAAAATGGTCACTTCGTTTATAAATATAAGAGTCAAGCGGCTCATATCTTAATGAAAGTTGAAACACACAACCATCCTACTGCAATTGCACCATTTGCAGGTGCTGCAACAGGTTCGGGCGGTGAAATCCGTGACGAAGGTGCAACTGGTCGTGGCGGTAAACCAAAAGCAGGCTTAACGGGCTTTACCGTTTCAAACTTGAATATTCCTGGTTTTGAACAACCGTGGGAAGATAACTACGGCAAACCTTCACGTATGGCATCGCCATTACAAATCATGATTGAAGGTCCATTGGGTGGTGCTGCGTTTAACAACGAATTCGGTCGTCCTGCATTAAATGGTTATTTCCGTACTTTCGAACAAAATGTGAATGGTGAAGTGAAAGGCTTCCATAAGCCAATCATGATCGCTGGTGGTTACGGCAATATCCGTCCTGATCATGTTGAAAAAGATGCGATTCAACCGGGTGACTTGCTCATTGTATTGGGCGGTCCTGCCATGTTGATTGGTCTTGGTGGTGGCGCGGCATCTTCTGTAGACAGCGGTACCATGGGCGAGAGCTTAGACTTTGCTTCTGTACAACGTGAAAACCCGGAAATGGAACGCCGTTGCCAAGAAGTGATTGATACTTGCTGGCGCTTGGAAGATTTCAACCCGATCGTGTCTGTACATGACGTGGGTGCGGGCGGTCTCTCCAATGCTATGCCTGAGCTGGTGAATGATCACGAGTTAGGTGCGGTATTGAATCTTCGTAAGATTCCATCTTTAGAGCCAGGTATGAGCCCGATGGAAATCTGGTCAAACGAAGCACAAGAGCGTTATGTACTTGCGATTCGTCCAGAGTCTTTAGAACAGTTTGAAGAAATCTGTGCACGTGAGCGTTGCCCGTTTGCAGTATTGGGTGAAGCGACTGAAGCACGTCATTTAACCGTTGAAGATCCATTGTTTGACAACAATGCGGTCGACATTCCAATGCAAGTGATGTTGGGCGGTACGCCTCGTATGCAACGTGCCTATGAAACGATTGAACGTACTGGCAATGACTTTGATGCTGCAAAAGTTGATTTAAAAGATGCGATTTTCCGCGTCTTGAAAAATCCAACCGTTGCATCTAAATCGTTCCTGATCACCATCGGTGACCGTTCGATTACCGGTATGGTTGCACGTGACCAGATGGTGGGTCGCTGGCAGGTACCTGTTGCCGATGCAGCAGTTACCACCACAAGTTTGCAAGGTTTCACTGGTGAAGCAATGGCAATGGGTGAACGTCCACCAGTCGCGTTGTTGAATCCGGCTGCATCTGCACGTTTAGCAGTTGCGGAAGCGATTACCAACATTGCGTGTGCCAACATCGAACAAATCAGCGATATCAAACTTTCTGCGAACTGGATGGCAGCGGCGGGTCAAAAAGGTGAAGACCAAGCCTTGTTTGAAGGTGTGAAAGCGATTGGTATGGAAATGTGTCCTGCTTTAGGCATCGCAATTCCAGTCGGTAAAGATTCACTTTCAATGCGTACGACGTGGAACGATGGTGAAGAGAAAGCCGTGACTTCGCCAATGTCGGGTGTCATTACTGCATTTGCACCTGTATTGGATGTACGTAAAACTTTAACACCTGAACTTAAAAATTTAGAAGATTCAGTACTGGTGCGTATTGACCTATCTAAAGGCCAGTTCCGCCTAGGTGGTTCGATCCTTGCGCAGGTGTATAAAGCCATTGGTTCAGTGACACCTGATGTCGATAGTTTTGATGACTTCAAAGCATTCTTTGCCCTGATTCAGGACTGGAACAATCGTGGTGTGATCAAGGCTTATCATGACATCGGTGATGGTGGTTTACTCGCGACTGTTGCTGAAATGATGTTTGCTTCACGCTTGGGTGTCGCTTTAGAAAATCAAAGTACTGAAAGCTTGTTTGCTGAAGAAATTGGTGCGGTGCTGCAAATCACAGCGGCGGATTGGGCACAGTTAGAAGTTGAAGTTGCAGCATCTAGCCTGAAAGATGCCATTGCAGTTGTCGGTCGTGTGAATACTACGGATCAATTGGCGGTCAATGGTTTAACGCTTGAGCGTGCTGAATTGCAACAAGCATGGGCAGAAGTATCGCATCAGATCCAACGCTTACGTGACAACGTAGAAACGGCTGATCAAGAATTTGCATTGATTGCAGATAAAAATCATAAAGGTTTGATTGCACAAGCGACTTATGATTTGAATGAACCTGTTGAAGCGCCGTTTATCAATACACGTCGTCCAAACATGGCAATCTTGCGTGAGCAAGGTGTCAACGGTCATGTTGAAATGGCGGCTGCATTTGACAAAGTTGGCTTCAATACGATTGATGTACACATGAGTGACTTGCTTGCCGGTCGTGTCAGCTTGAGCGATTTTGAAGGTTTAGTGGCATGTGGTGGCTTCTCATACGGTGATGTCATGGGCGCTGGCGGTGGCTGGGCAAAATCAGTCTTGTTCAATGCCAAGTTACGTGACCAGTTTGAGCAGTTCTTCCATCGTGAGAGCACCTTCAGCTTAGGCGTATGTAATGGCTGTCAAATGATGTCGCAACTTGCACCACTGATTCCGGGTGCAGAGCATTGGGGCCGTTTCCACCGTAATACCTCAGAAGTATTTGAAGCACGTGCCGTGAACGTTCGCGTAGAAAAATCGGTGTCGGTATTGCTTGAAGATATGCAAGGTTCGATTTTACCAATCGCGGTTGCGCATGGTGAAGGTCGTCTGGTTGCAACTGAACAGCAAATTGCTGCTTTAAATGCTGAGAACCAAGTGATCTTGCGTTATGTAGATAGCTTGGGTAATCCAACTCAACATTATCCGTTGAACCCGAATGGTTCACCTGAAGCAATTACAGGCTTAACCTCTAAAGATGGTCGCGCAACGGTAATGATGCCGCATCCAGAGCGTAACTTCCGTGCTTTACAGCATTCTTGGAAGCCAGAAGACTGGGCTGAAGATGGTGCCTGGTTACGTATGTTCCGTAACGCACGTAAATTTATTGGTTAATCAATCCATGCCATAAGCCACCGTCAGGTGGCTTATTTAATTCCAAATACAATAATCATCAATGGACAAGAAAAATGAAATCAAAAATCCATTTCCATGAATTTGCACTATTGATGGCATTACTGATGTCCATCGTCTCATTTTCAATTGATGCGGTTTTACCTGCATTGGGTGAAATTGGTCGTGTTTTTATCCTGCAAAATAGCAATCAGGCCCAATGGGTGATTATTAGCATTTTTTCAGGCATGACCATTGGTCAATTGATAGCAGGACCATTGTCCGATGCGATTGGACGGAAACGGATTTTATTTACAGGCATCGTGATTTACTTTTTAGGAAGCTTGTTGTGCTATTCCACGCAAAGTTTTGAATGGTTTTTGCTGGGTCGTTTTATTCAGGGTGTCGGTGTTTCTGGACCTTATGTCGCTTCGATTTCGATTGTGCGGGATAAATATAGCGGCGCACAAATGGCACGCATCATGTCTCTGATTATGATGGTGTTTATGGTCGCACCTGCGATTGCGCCGAGTTTGGGACAACTGATTATTCATTTCTTTGGCTGGCGCGATATTTTTGTATTGTATATGGTCTATGCCACGGTTGTGGGAGCATGGGTTGCTTTGCGCTTGGAAGAGACCTTAGTGCCTGAGAATCGTCTGCCAATGCGGGTACAAGCTTTTAAGGATGGCTTTAAAGAAGTGGTGAGCAATAAAACCACCATGAGTTATCTGCTCTGTGCAGGTTTCTGTTTTGGCGGTTTTATTGGCTACCTGGGCACTTCACAACAAATTTTTATGCAGCAATTCGGTAAAACAGGGCAGGAATTCAGTGCCTACTTTGCTTTATTGGCAGGTGTGATGGGGATTGCGTCTTTTACCAATTCTAGAATTGTGATGAAGTTTGGGATGCGTCCGATTTGTATTTATGGCTTTCTTGGCCTGTGTTTAATTTCATTGGTATTTTTGATCATCCAACTTGCAGGTGTAACCGTTTCATTCTGGATGTTTATGTTGTATGCCTGCATTCTGTTTTTATTGTTTGGTACGTTGTTTGGAAATCTCAATGCGATTGCCATGGAACCGATGGGGCATGTCGCAGGTATGGCTTCGGCGATTATAGGGGCATCTTCATCTGTACTGTCTTTAATACTCGCTTCGATCATTGGGCAGCTGTATAACGGTACTTTGATTCCAATGACTAGTGGTTTTGTGATTTTGTGTGGTTTGGCATTTGCGATGACAATGTATGAGAAAAGACAGTTGAAAAATTCTAGGGTTATAGGTCATTAAGTGATTAATAATGGTGTAAGTCTTTACTCTAGACTAGTAGTGTTGGGAAAATGAAAAAAAGACTTCTAGATACAGCAACAGTATTGTTAGACAAATTTATTAATCGTTATCATGATTATGAAGATTTTTGGGGTATAGGTGTTTTATACACTTATTGCCAGTCTTTAGATCAATCCTTCTTAACATTTAATCTCATAGATCAGGACTGCTTTGGAAATGATGAGTTCTTGACGCAAGTTAATATTAAATTTTCGGACTATTTTGATAAGTATTTAGCTATTCATAAGAAAAAGAGAGGAGATTTAACTGAGGCAACAATAAAAATTGCTTTTGATAAAGATCATAAAATATTGCCAGAAACTTTATTTGGTGATTATTTTCAAGTTAGAGTGAAACTAATTGATTCGTATGGTAGGAGTTTCATGCGATATAGTGATGGATTCTGCATGTCACATGCGTTGTGGATAGAACAACGTAATTACATAGATTCATTATCAATAGAAAGCCATCACATGATGGGGAGTATTCATTTTCCTTTAACACGACCTATAAAATCACTAACAGATACTGATATTTTATTTAGTCCATAGTAAGAAACTATACCTTATCAGTGGTTGTGGGAAATTTATCTTTGTATTGGATGTTTAGTTCATTTCAGTGGCTCAATTCTTGCTTCTTATATTTTCACAATGAATAACATAGACGAGAACCGCATGATGAAAAATGAAAACTATTTAAGAACAAGCTATTCAAAAGACAAAGGCTGGTTTTGGTTTGGCTTAACTGTAATTATTCAACTGCTATTTATCGTCGTGAGTTATCTCATGATTAATCTTCCACTTTGATTGTTTAGCACTTATACCGTTATGATTGAAGCCAGATTGATTTCAATTTGAGCCATTTTACGATGTTAAAACTGATTTATTACGTACCTGAATCTCATCTGGAAGTGACCAAACAAGCGATTTTTGATGCCGGGGCAGGTGGTGTTGGAAACTATGAACACTGTGCTTGGCAAGTCAAAGGCATCGGGCAATTTAAGCCCGTTAAAGGTGCCAATCCATTCTTAGGACAACTGGATGAGTTAGAGCAGCTCGACGAATGGCGAGTTGAAACCATTGTTGCAGAAGAGAAGGCCAGTGCGGTGGCAAAAGCTTTAAAGGCAAGCCATCCCTATGAAGAACCGGCCTTTGAGTTTATCCAGATTTTAGATATTCAATAAGCTTTATTATTTACCAGGCATCGTGCTTTGAATTAATCGGGCGATATCGGTTGTGCGTGCGCGGATCAACTCTGCTGCATTTTGACAGGCTTGTTCTAGCGTGCTTGGGCCGGAAGTTAAAGAAAAGGCAGCGGTAATGCCATGTTCGTATAAAGCTTGATAGTTTTGCCCAAGTGTTCCTGCAATCACAATCACAGGGATATTGGCAGCTTTTGCTATTTTGGCCACACCGAATGGGGTTTTGCCATTTAAGGTTTGTTTATCAAACTTTCCTTCGCCAGTAATCACCCAATCCGCCCCCTGAATTTTATCGGCAAGTTGATTTAGTTCTGCAATGACTTCGATACCTGGTCTAAACTCGGCCTTTAAGAATGTTTTAGCCGCAAAACCCAAGCCACCCGCAGCTCCCGAACCAGCCTCATGACGTTGATCAAGGCCAAAGTATTGAGTCGTAACATCGGCAAAACGGGAGAGGGCTTGATCTAAGGCCAACACTTGTTGAGGTGAAGCGCCTTTTTGTGGCCCGAAAATATGTGAAGCGCCGTTTACTCCGCAAAGTGGATTGGTGACATCAGCGGCCAATAAAAATTTAGTCTGTTGAATTCGTGAATCAAAATTTTCCAGATCGATCTGTACCAGGTTTTGCAGAGCAAGACCACCAACAGGCAAGACTTGATGATCTGCATCCAGAAATCTGGCACCTAATGCATGGAGTAACCCTGTACCTGCATCATTGGTTGCGCTACCGCCAATTGTCAGAATAATTTCCTTAGCACCGGCATCCAAAGCAGCCAGGATCAGTTCACCTGTACCAAAAGTACTGCTGATACAGGCATTACGTTGTGAAGGCTTTAGCAACTGGATACCACTGGCTTGTGCCATTTCAATGATGGCGATCTTTTCAGCCTCTAACCAGCCCCATTTTGCCAGTACCGATTCACCAAGTGGGCCTTGTACTCTTTGCTCTCGCCATTGACCTGAACAAACTTCCAATACAGCCTCGATAGAGCCTTCACCGCCATCCGCCATAGGGCATTGAATGATTTCTGCATCAGGAAAGACTTGTTGCCAACCTAAAGCAATCGCCTGAGCAATACCGTGTGCAGATAGGCTGTCCTTAAATGAATCAGGCGCAATGACGACTTTCATAGTTTTAAAATTTAGTTTTGATCTGAGTCGAGCTTAGATGGTCTGCCCGTAAATATCCAGATTGGAAAAAATAAAAAACCACTTAACTTTTGGGGTTAAGTGGTTTGTTTAAATGATTTGGACCGTGATTAATTAAACTGAGAAAAATCAGGCTTACGTTTTTGCATAAAGGCTTGTACCGCTTCCATCATTTCAGGAGAACGTACACGTTGCATAAAAATTTCAGCTTCATCATCAACACACTGAATGATTTCAGCCAAGTCCTGTTTCATCAGTGCTTTAGTTTGTTTGATCGACGCCAATGGCAGCGCAGCTAAATGTTGCGCAGTTTGCTGTGCAGTGGCATAGACATCTTCAACCACATCATTGACCAGATTGGCTTTTACCGCCGTTGCTGCATCAAATTTCTTCGCCGTGAATAATAACTCGGCTGCTTTCTGGTAACCTGCCTGTTTGACCAGTAAACGGCTAGCTGCACCTTCCGGAGATAATCCAAGGCTGACAAATGGAATCTGGAACAGGGCCGTATTGTCTGCAAACACCAGATCGGCATGTAATAAAATCGTCACCCCAATACCAATTGCAACCCCTTTGACTGCAATGATTAGCGGTTTTGAAAAACGGGCAGCTGCTTTTAATAACACAAATGGCGGTTGGTCGCCCGCTTTACCTTCATGCGGCTTTTGAATAAAGCCCATAAAGTCTTTCATGTCATTACCCGCAGTAAAGTCTTGTTCTGCACCACGGAAGATCACCACACGAACGTCTTTATCCGCATCGGCTTCATCCAAAGCTTTTGCGATCCACAGGTAAAGTTCACCATAGAGTGCATTTTTTGCTTCTGAACGGTTAATGGCTAAGGTGAGTACGCCATCTTCTAAATTTGCTTGCAAATGTTGATGAGGTTGTTGAATACAGCTAAGTGTCATCGTACTATCCTTGCTTTAATCCAGATTGTTGTTAAGTGCACTCATTATGTCGCATATTTACCAGAATGGCACAACTGATGAGTTCACAAAAAAGTGAAATTAAGCCTATGTACACATTTGACTATCTCGTTTTTATTGGACGCTTCCAGCCATTTCATCTGGCACATATGCAAACCATTGAAATTGCGTTACAACAAAGTCAAAACGTGATCTTGGCTTTAGGTTCGGCTCAATCGGAACGGAATATCAAGAATCCTTTTCTGGCGGTTGAGCGTGAGAAAATGATCTTGTCGAACTTTTCTGAACAAGATCAAAAGCGCATTCATTTTGTGCATGTAGTTGATGTGTATAACGATGAAAAATGGGTCAAGCAGGTCAAAGATTTGGTCAATGGGATCATTCAACCGGATGCAAAAGTCGGTCTGATTGGTCATTTTAAGGATGAATCTTCCTATTATTTACGTTTATTTCCTGAGTGGCAGATGGTGGAACTGGAGAGTTTGAAAGATTCAATTTCAGCAACGCCCATGCGTGAAGCCTATTATCGTGGGGAGATTCAAACCGAGTTTTTCCCAGAAGGCACCATTCAGTTTTTAAATGACTTTCAGCAATCGGCCGTTTATCCGAAATTACAGCAAAAATTTAAGGATAATGATCGTTCCAATATTGATGGAGCTTGATCGCTTGGGGAGACTAGGCATCTTCCCAAAAAATAATTCGATTTGAAAATGGATCGCTTATACTCAGCTCCAAGGTTTCCCAATCGGTTTTCTGCGCTTGAGGCTTGGCAAATTTATAGTCTTTTGCATCCAGTTCCGCATGAAGCAAACTAAGATTTTCCCAGTAAATACGAATGGCACTGTGCGGGCTAGCATCTCCAAAATGTTCTGTTAAATGAATGATGCAATCCTCTCTGGAAATCTGTAGATAAAGTGGGAAGTTATCCCCAAAAGTATGTTGCCAGTCGAGTTGAAAGCCCAAATAGTCCAGATAAAATGATTGGGCGAGTTCCACATCAAAAATACGCAGAATGGGGGTAATTGAGCCAGATTGCATGTTTATTCCTTTTTATCGAACACCAAATTGTTGAGTCCAATACGTTTTTTGCTTCGCGGATTGATCAACTGTACAGGCGATCGCATAGTCTGTAAATTTTGGATGCATCAAATTGCGACAATGCACCGGACTGGCCAGCCATGTTGCCATCACTTCATTCAAGCTATTTTGTCCACGTGCCACATTTTCCCCACCGCCGTGGCCTTTAAATTGTGTCTTTAAGCGGTTTCTAAAATCCTGACCTGTGCTGCTGGTGTGTCCGAGCATACTGTGTTGAGCCATATCCTGTGCATGCGCAAACGCACTTTGGGATAAAGCATGACTCCATTTTAAGGGAGCTACGGCAGGGAAATGCTGACCACCACATTGCTGTGGATGCTGTCGAATTTCATTGATTGCATTCAGAATAGCCTGCTGATAGGCAGGGTTTTGTATATCCTGACAGCGTATTGAGGCGGTCGGCTGATTGATTTGTGCGACACTAAAGGACTGTTGTTGAGATGTTGCAGGTGTACTTGTACTACAAGCGGATAAGAACATGAGACAGCTAAGGCTAGAAAGTGGTTTTAGAGGATTCATTTTCAGTATCTTTTAATTATTTTTAATGTCCTTATCATACGCTAAGCAGCAAGTGAACAGCAATTTGCCTGAATAAAAAAAGCGGATATGGAATCCGCTTTTTTATAGAATCGTCTTAAGCTGTTTGCAGGGCTTTTAAGTCTTCTAATACTTGTTCAGCATGTCCAGCCGCTTTGACTTTGCGATAGTTTTTCACTAACTGCTGGTTATGGAAAATAAAGGTTGAGCGTTCGATGCCCATGACTTGTTTGCCATACATATTTTTTTCTTTAATCACGTCGAAATGTTTACACAGCACTTCTTCTTTATCACTGATTAAATCAATACTGAGCGATTGCTTTTCGGTAAAGTTCTGATGTGCTTTAACTGAATCACGAGATACCCCAATAATCTGGCAGTTTAAGGCATCAAACTGATCTTTCAAGCAAGAAAAGCCTACTGCTTGAGTGGTACAACCTGGTGTTGAATCTTTAGGATAGAAATAGAGCACCAACCATTCACTGCCAGTCTCGGCCAGATTGATTTCACCTTGTGTGGTTGGGAATACATGATTTGGTAATTGAATATTCTCAGACATTGTTCATCCTTCGATAAAATTAGTTTTGCTCAAGCTCAAGCGGTAAAAAAGCATATTCTTCATGATAAACAATATCGCCGTGACGTACAGGAATAGCTTTGTTAAAAATTGGTCCATCAATCACGGTGGTGTGGAATTCACCGCCTTCACCACATGGATCAATGCCACGATCTTCCAATTCTTGGATGTAGTCCAAGGTTAAAATCTTACCCAGATCTTCAACTTGCATACCCAGTTTCAGATTGATGGTGACGATGACACTTTTAAACCCCAGCTGAATAAATTCTTCGACCACCTCACGGTGAGGGCGTAACCAGAGCGGCATGCCCAGTTTTAGCCCCACTTGCTGGGTCACCCGGTCATGCCAGCAACCATGCTCAGGCATATCCAGATCACCGGTAACCAGCACTTCTGCACCATGTTGTTTGGCTTGATCGAGCAGGGCAATGAACTTTGTTTCATAATCAGCCCAACTGGAAGAGGTCATAAACACGGGTAAAGCAACCGCGTCTGCTTGTGCCCGGATAATCTCCAGCGGCATCGCATGGGAACGAGAACGCTGACCTTGGTCTTCCAGCATGACAATGAGCCCAATCACAGTGCCTGTTTGCATGGCATGGTATAAGGCGAGGGAACTATCTTTGCCGCCACTGAACGAGACGATCGACTGTCGTTGTTCGGCATTGGTTTTCCATTGATCTTGCATGGTGTTATTCAACTGATTCTAGATAGAGGGAATTTTAACAAAGCCCAATAAAAAAGCCCGCATAAATGCAGGCTTTGTTTTCAAGCTTACAGGCTTATTTTTTTGGAGCCTGTTGCTGTTGTTGAGCAGCTTTCATTGCTTCTTCAGTCAGTTTTTCTAACTTGCTGACAAGTGGTGCACCTAAACATGCTTGTAGGTCTTTATTTTGCTGTTGCACAAAACCTAAAGAGCTTGGGCTTTTCTTGGCATTGATTGCGCTCTGGATTTCCCATTTTTGCGCTTCAGTTACTTTACCTTGAGCATCAATTTGGCAACCACAGAACTTGCTGACTTCAGCAGCAGTTAATTTGCCGCCTTTTGCAGTCTGGTCTTTACATACGTTGACCAATGCTGCTTTTACATTGGTACTTTTATACGCAGTTTGTAATGGATTATCAGCTGCGTGAGTTGCTGTCGCAAAAAGTGCAGCAGCTGACATCATTGTAGAAAGAATAAGATTTGATTTAGAAAACTTCATATAATGTACCTAATTTTTTACCCTAATATCGATTATTCAGCGTAACGCGTAGGATCCGCAATACCTGCTTCGATAAAACCTTGTTGACGTAAACGACAACTGTCGCATTTGCCACATGCACGTCCTTGAGCATCTGCCTGATAGCAGGATACCGTTTGACTGTAGTCTACGCCATGTTCGATGCCTAAGCGTATAATATTCGCTTTGGATAAATGTAACAAAGGTGTTTCTATTTTAAGGGGTTTTCCTTCAACGCCCGCTTTGGTTGCTAAATGCGCAAGATTGGCAAAAGCGTCAATAAATTCAGGTCGACAATCTGGATATCCTGAATAATCAACAGCATTGATACCAATCACGATGGCAGCAGCGTCAAAAACCTCTGCCGCAGCAAGGGCATAAGACAAGAAAATTGTGTTACGTGCTGGAACATAAGTTACAGGAATCCCTTCTTGTAATTGTTCTGGGACTTCAATGTTATGATCTGTAAGCGCGGAACCGCCTAAATTGCCTAAATCAATATTAATGATACGGTGTTCAACGCCTGCACGTTGAGCGAGTGCTTTTGCTGCATCAAGTTCAGTGGTTGAACGTTGACCGTACATAAAGCTTAAGGCGATACATTCATAATTTGCCTGTGCCCAGGCCAGACACGTTGTTGAGTCTAAGCCGCCAGACAATAATACGATGGCACGAGAACGCATATTATTTTCCATTATTCAACCTAAAATAAATTTGAGGAAACCATTTCTATGGGAGATATGGTTTTCATAAGCTTTTAACGACCGGATTCATCATTCCATAACAGTTTGTGCAACTGTAGCTGGAAACGAACAGGGAGATGGTCTTCTAAAATCCATTGGGCCAAGTCGCGTGCCAATGCTGGCAGGGCAACTGCACCTTTTTCCACTGCAAAAGCAGGTGAGAACCAAACCGTACTCACTTTGTCTTGCAATTGGAACTGTTCCAGCTGTTGTTTTGACCATTCATAATCTTCACGATTACAGATCACAAATTTAATCTGGTCATGTGGGGTGAGATGGTCAAGATTGCTGAACAAATTACGGTGATCTTCTTTCGAGGTGGGTGTTTTTAAATCCAGCACTTTGGAAACACGTGGGTCAACCTTGGAAACATCCAAAGCGCCACTGGTTTCAAGAGAAATCTGAAAACCAAGATCACAAAGGCGTTGTAACAGGATCAGACAGTTTGGTTGTGCAAGCGGTTCGCCACCTGTGACACAAATATAAGGTGTTTTATGCTGGCTTGCGGTTTCGATAATCTGTTCCAGCGATAAACGCTCACCACCTTCAAAAGAATAGGTGGTATCACAATAACTGCAACGTAACGGACAGCCTGTTAAGCGAATAAACACCGTCGGTAGACCAAAGGTATTCGCTTCGCCTTGCAAAGAGTAAAAGATCTCCGTAATGCGTAAACCAGCCGCAGGATCAGAGACAGGAATTGCAGAAGAACGTAAGGAAGCCATAAATAGTTACCACAGACAGGTGCCACACAAGCAGCATGCTACATAAAAAACAAAATCTCTACGACCATGACTGATCGTAGAGACGAGGAACCATTAAGTTCCGTATATATTACAAATTAGTCAGCGCGTAATAAATCGTTCAAGCTGGTTTTTGCACGGGTTTTTGCATCCACTTTTTTCACGATGATGGCTGCATATAAGCTGTAAGTACCGCATTTTGATGGAAGGTTACCCGCAACAACTACAGAACCTGCTGGTACACGGCCGTAGTGAATTTCACCCGTTTCACGATCAAAGATTTTGGTAGATTGACCGATGAAAACGCCCATTGAAATGACCGAACCTTCTTCAACAATCACGCCTTCAACGATTTCAGAACGTGCACCGATGAAACAGTTATCTTCAATAATGGTCGGGTTTGCCTGTAAAGGTTCTAAAACACCACCGATACCAACGCCACCAGACAAGTGAACATTTTTACCGATTTGTGCACATGAACCTACAGTTGCCCAAGTATCAACCATTGTGCCTTCATCTACATAAGCACCAATATTGACATAAGAAGGCATTAACACCACATTTTTAGCCTGGAAGCTACCACGACGGGCAACTGCAGGAGGCACGACACGTACACCCGCAGCTTTGAACTGTTCTTCAGTCCAGCCTGAATGTTTGGTATCTACTTTGTCATAGAAACGAAGATCACACGATTCGATCGGTTTGTTATCATTGAGTTTGAATGAAAGCAAAACGGCTTTTTTCAGCCACTGGTGAACAACCCATTCACCATCGATTTTTTCGGCAACACGTAGTGTACCGTTATCTAATCCAGCCAATGCTTGTTCTACAGCTTGACGGATTTCAGTTGGGCAGTCCGCTGCACTATAGTTGGCACGGTCTTCAAATGCTTGCTCAATGATTGTAGAAAGCTGAGACATGATCTTCCTTCTTCCAAAAAAATTTTGAAGATTTTACACTAATTTTGTAGGGTCTGTTGCCATTTTATAAATAGGTTGCGTTATAAGCTAAAATTTTATCAGACGAGGCATAAAACGCAGGGAATGGCTATTCCCTTGCCAAGTTTCATAACGAAGTATGAGGGAGTTTTAGCTATAACCTGAGCAAGAGCAAAGCACTGCTTTGATTACAGCGCAAGGCGAAGCTTAAGGACAAGGAGTTTTTTTGTCGCTACATCGTTATGTCTTGTTCATTTAGAAAGCCTAAACTTCACAAGCCATGCCTTGTATCGCCTAAAAAATCTCCATTGTCGCAACCATAGATAAAGTGGCAGCAGACCCTCAGAATCTTTGAAAAAAGTGGTTACAATATTTTGTTTTAAAATTGAGCAATAAAACTGTCATAAAAATGGAGCTTATTGTTTTTTATCTATAATTTAGAAATACATAATTCCTTCGAATTTGTATCAAAAAATAACAAAAAATAATCAGTTTCTGTATAAAAAAATAGCGCTATTTATTTTATGCTGTGTCCACAGTAACAATTATACTTTAAATAAGAGCATTTTTGAGGAGACTTCAATGAAAGCTTTGCGTGTTATGTTAGCAGCAGGTGCATTAACAGCGATTGCAGGTACTGCATTTGCGGCAGATGAACAAGTTGTGCAGGAATCTGTGTACGCTTTTCCTTCATACTTAGATCCAGTTTCAGTTCGTGCTGAAGTGGGTACTACTGGTTACGGTGGGGCAATTTCATATAAAGTCAACCCATACGTTAGCTTAAGCCTTGGTTACAATGGTGGCGATATTTCTTGGTCAGATGACCTTAAAATTAATGGCTCTAAATATGACCTAGATATGGATAATAAAACAGCATATTTAAATGCTGAAATCCGTCCTTGGGGTGCAAGTGCCAATAACTTTGCGAATTCATTATATGTTGCGACAGGTGTTGGTTATTTAGATAATGACTACAAACTTGATCGTCGTGTAAGTCAGGGCCGTAACTTCAGTGTGAACAATACTGATTTTAATGCAACTTCTGATGTACATATCGCAGGTAAAATGAGTTATAAAGATGATATCGCACCATATGTAGGTGTCGGTATTGCACCGCAAGTCTATAAAAATATTGGCGTGTTTGGTGAGGTTGGTGCTTACTATACTGGTAATCCAACTGCATCTTTACGAAACGTAAATGGTGGTACAGCGAGTAATGGTAGCGGTGCTAACTTGAATGATGAAATTGCGAAAGAAGAACGCAATATTGAAAACAAAAGTAAATATGAGTGGATGCCAGTTGCGAAAGTGGGTATGAGCTTCAAGTTCTAATCCATGCATTCCTTATAAAAAAACGAGCGTCATGCTCGTTTTTTTATGCCTGTGAAATAGACAACATAAAAGGCGCATCATGCGCCTTTTATGTTCAGGATCATTTATTCTTCGGGATAAGCGACTTTTTTCAGCGCTTTAATATCTGTTTCTGGTGAGCAAAGCGAGATAAATTCATAACCATAGCCCCGCAGTAGATGGCCTTTGCGTACCGCGATCCAGGTGGTATTTACGCCAAATACATCAGTCTTGATCTGTTGTAGGCGATAATCACGTTCAGCATCATAAGCGACATCATTGACAATCCCGACGCCCATATTCAGTTCAACATAGGTTTTAATGACATCGGCATCAAGTGCTGACATTACGATGTCTGCATGAAGTTGTGCATCTTCAAAAGCTTTATCAATTTTTGAACGACCCGTGAAACCGCCGTGGTAAGTAATCAGCGGATAGTCAGCCAATACATCCAGGCTGATTTTATCTAGTTTTGCCAATGGATGGTCTTTCGGGGTAATAATGCTATGGTGCCATTCATAATACGGAACACTGGCCAGATTTTCTTCTGTGGTTAATGATTCGGTTGCGATCCCGATATCGGCCTCACCCTGAAGCAGCATTTCTGCAATTTCAACAGGACTGGCTTGTTGTAAAACCAAATGAACTTTAGGAAATAGTTTCTTAAATTGATTCACAATCGGTGGCAGCACATAACGCGCTTGGGTATGTGTGGTGGCAATGGTCAGTGTGCCTTCATCAACTTTATTAAAATCATCGGCGAGGCGTTTAATATTATCGGCATCGACCAACATGCGTTCCACGATGCTGAGTAAAGACTGACCTGGCTCGGTCAGACCCAGTAAGCGTTTGCCTTTACGTACAAATAACTGTACGCCGAGTTCATCTTCTAAATCTTTGATGTGTTTGCTGACGCCAGATTGAGAGGTATAAAGGGCCGCAGATGCTTCGGTTAAATTAAAGTTTTGGCGAACAGTTTCTCGAATAATTCTGAGTTGTTGAAAGTTCATAGTCTTTTTTCCACATAAGGTGAGAAACGGCTAAAGTCCTGCAAGGATAGTTTAACCGCCCTCAAAGTATTCTTCTAAGCAACTTGCGTTGATTGATCTGCAAATAAATGAAGTTGAGCCGCGCTGATCCAGACCGTTTGATTCGGTTTGAATTGATGTAAGTTCGCCTCTTCTACACTTAATAAAATTTCAATGGTTCGTCCACTACGATCTTGTAATTCAGCGACAACCCGGCCAGCAATCCATACCTCGCGTAAGAAGGTTGCCTCAATGGTATTGGCTTGAGGCTGGGTATGAATATGTAATTCATTTGGTCGTGCAAATGCAATGACTTTGCCTTGCGGGGCCTCAAGGCTGGTTGGTAACTGAATACGATCATCGCCGATACGGATAATACCGCCTGTATGCTCACCTTCAAAACGATTTGCTTGACCAAGGAAATCAAAAACAAAAGGTGTTGCCGGTTTTTCGTACACTTCGCGTGGTGAACCGATTTGTTCAACATCGCCTTTGTTCATGACAATAATTTGATCTGCAACTTCTAAAGCTTCTTCCTGATCATGGGTGACAAAGATCGAGGTAATATGCAGTTCATCATGTAAGGTACGTAGCCAGCGGCGTAATTCCTTACGGACTTTGGCATCCAGTGCACCAAATGGTTCATCCAGCAACAAAACACGTGGTTCAACTGCAAGCGCACGGGCTAAGGCAATACGTTGACGTTGGCCACCAGAAAGCTGGGCCGGGTAACGATCTGCCAAGAAACCAAGTTGTACCAGATCCAGCAAGCGCGTCACGCGTTTCTTAATTTCAGCTTCTGATGGGCGTGTGGCACGCGGACGCACACGTAAGCCAAAGGCAATATTGTCAAAAACGCTCATGTGACGAAACAGGGCATAATGCTGGAATACAAAACCGACCTGACGTTCACGCACATGGATATCGGTTGCGTCTTCACCTTCAAGTAAAACCTGTCCGCCATCGGCAGATTCCAGACCTGCAATAATCCGTAATAAGGTAGTTTTACCACAGCCTGAAGGACCAAGTAGGGCAACCAATTCACCTTCAGGAAAATCTAAAGAGATATTTTTTAGCGCATGGAATGCACCAAAGTGTTTTTCAATATTTTTAACTTGAATACTCATGTGTTTATTCCTTAGTGGCTAGGTTGATCTTGAGTGGGCTGATGTTGATTTGCTTGTTCTTGGCGGACTTCGAGCCACGTTTTCAAGATCAAAGTGAGAATCGCTAAAAATGCCAGTAACGATGACACAGCAAATGCAGCACTAAAGGTATATTCGTTATAAAGAATCTCGACGTGTAGCGGTAAGGTATTGGTTTGACCGCGGATATGGCCAGAAACCACGGATACTGCACCAAACTCACCCATTGCCCGGGCATTACACAGAATCACGCCGTAAATCAGACCCCATTTGATATTGGGTAAAGTGACTCTCCAGAAGGTTTGCCAGCCTGAAGCACCAAGTACAATTGCGGCTTCTTCTTCCTCGGTACCTTGTGCTTCCATCAACGGAATCAATTCACGTGCAACAAAAGGAACGGTAATAAAAATAGTGGCTAATACAATCGCAGGTACGGCATACAGGATTTTGATATCGTTATCCATTAACCAGCCACCCATCCAGCCTTGAGCACCAAAAATCAGCACCAGCATTAGACCCGCAATCACAGGAGAGACCGAGAACGGTATGTCTATAATCGTGGTGAGAATGGCTTTACCTCGGAACTGGAATTTGGCAACAGCCCATGCCGCTGCTACACCAAACACCACATTAATTGGAACTGCAATCGCTGCAGTGATTAAGGTGAGTTTGACTGCGGATAGGGTGTCCGAATCGGTCAGAGCATTGATATAGACTTCAATGCCTTGCTTGAACGCTTCAACAAAAACTAGAATCAAGGGTAACAGTAAGCAGCTTAAAAAGAAGATTAAAGCCACACCGATTAAACTATAACGTACCCAGATCGGTTCACGGGTGGCGTCTCTGCTTTGCAGTTTGAGTGCCAAAGCATTGCTATTGGTATTTAAGCTCATTGCGCAACTCTCCCTGTACGGCGGCTTGCCCATGCTTGTACTAAATTAATTAAAAATAAGATGGCAAATGACAGAACAAGCATAACGACCGCAATCGTGGTTGCACCTGCATAATCATATTCTTCTAAACGAGAGATAATCATCAGCGGCGCGATTTCGGTTTTATAAGGCTGGTTACCGGCAATAAAAATCACCGAGCCATATTCTCCGACACCCCGGGCAAAGGCCAAGGCAAAACCGGTAAGTACCGCTGGAAACAAGATCGGCAAAATGATTTTAGTGATCGTCTGCCAACGATTTGCACCCAGTGCAGAAGCCGCTTCTTCTAGCTCGGTTTCAATATCGCTCAATACGGGCTGTACGGTACGAACCACGAAGGGTAACCCTATAAAGATCAGTGCCAGTGTAATCCCGATTGGCGTATACGCTACTTCAATTCCAAGAGGAGAAAGATACTGTCCGATCCAGCCTGTTGGTGCATATAAAGAGGTAAGCGCGATACCTGCAACCGCCGTCGGTAATGCAAAAGGTAAATCGACTAAAGCATCGATAATACGTTTACCTGGAAAGCTATAGCGAACCAGACACCAAGCCAGTAACAAACCAAAAATAACATTCACTAATGCAGCAATCAGGGCTGCACTAAAACTAAGTTGCAAGGATTTTAAAATCCGTTCTGAGGTTAAGATTTCCCATAAGCCATCCCATCCAATCCCTAAAGATTTGATAAATACAGCAGATAAAGGAATAAGCACAATCAAAGACACGTAAGCGAGGGTAAAGCCTAATGAGAGACCAAACCCAGGCAGCACTCGGGAACGCTGCGACATGATATTTCCTCAAAGAGAAAGGTTTGCTAAAACCAGCAAATAAATAATGCGATGACTAAAAATACGGGGCGGAACTTAGGCAAACTTCAGATTAAAGTTTGCCTGACTCATTCGGGCAACGAACTGCGTCTTTTTTTCAGGTAACAGATAATTCAGGATTTCCGGAAAAGGACCGAATCCGGAAGCAACATTGACATGACCCACAGCACCTAAATTAATCGGTGTCAGTTTCCATGCCTGGGCCAGTTGTAATGCATCGACATATCCCAGCCAAGGATCATTTTCACTAATCAATAAGGTGGTGGGTACCTCAATATTAAGCTGCTGAAAATACTGTTGATAGTCTGTCAAGCTATGACGTGCAAAGCCGGCTTCACCAAAACGTGCTGGATTGGCAGGCGCAACCAGAAGCAGGTTTTTAACTTTGGTCCGGAGTTCTGGATGTTCAGCAAGCGCAGCAACACTGGTCAAGCAGCCAAAGCTATGTGCCACGATTTGCACTGGCGCAGGCGCGGCTGCAACTGTTTTTACAAACTGGGCAATCCATTCACTTAATACTGGACGATCCCAATGTTTCTGTTCAACGCGAGAGCTAGACACGACTTGCTGTTGTAACCAAGACTGCCAATGCTGCGCTTCGCTACCACCTACACCTGGAACAATTACCGTATGAATCATGTCCGCTCTCCCTATTTACCCGTCAAGTAAATTATTTACCTGTGCTGTTCTGTTTGACGATCTGGTCAAAGATACCGCCATTATCAAAGTGGGTTTTTTGCACTTTGGTCCAGCCACCAAATTCCTGATCAATCGTGACAAGTTTTAGTGGTTTGAATACATTGCTATATTTCTTTAATACCGCTGCATTACGTGGGCGGTAGAAGTTACGTGCAGCAATCTCTTGTCCTGCTGGTGAATACAGGTAGTTCAAGTAACCACGGGCGATTTGTAGATTGCCTTTTTTCTCGGCATTCTTTTCAACCACAGCAACTGGCGGTTCTGCAAGAATAGAAAGAGAAGGTGTAACGATTTCGAATTTGCCCGGTTGCTCACGTACGGCTAGGTAGGCTTCATTTTCCCAAGCCAGCAATACGTCACCGATACCGCGTTCAGCAAAGGTTGTAGTTGCGCCACGTGCGCCTGAATCAAGTACTTTGGTTTGTTTATAAATTTGACGAACAAATTCTTGAGCTTTGGCGTCGTTACCGCCTTTCTGGTGTTTTGCCCATGCCCAAGCACCTAAATAGTTCCAGCGTGCACCGCCAGAGGTTTTCGGGTTTGGTGTAATGATTTCTACACCTGGTTTAACCAAGTCACCCCAATCTTTGATTTGTTTTGGATTCCCTTTACGAACCAGGAAAACAATGGTTGATGTGTATGGTGTAGAGTTATTCGGTAATTTCTTTTGCCAGTCTGCTGGGAGTAATTTTGCATTTTGAGCAATCTCATCGATATCTGCTGCAAGCGCAAGTGTAACTACATCTGCATTTAAGCCATCAATCACGGAACGGGCCTGTTTACCTGAGCCGCCATGTGACTGTTTAAAATCGATATCCTGACCGGTACGCTGTTTCCAGAAGGTACCGAACTGTTTGTTGAAATCGGTATAGAGTTCACGAGTTGGGTCATAAGAGACATTTAAGAACTCTTGTGCTGCAAATGAAGAAACTGAGAGTAATGCAGCAATGACGCCGACTTTAACTTGAGAAAAACGCATGGAAAACCCCTTAAAAACTAAATCACTGTTTGGAATATGTACGCAGCATAACGCCAGTTTTTTTGCAAAAAAAATAATTAAAATCGAATTTGTTATGAAAAATATAGAAATAGATAAAACAGATAAGCTTTGCTGAATTATTGATATATAACACATTTTTAATTCACTCTTTTAATTGTTATAATTGTTTAAAATCAAATGTTTATTTATTTTTGGTCGTGCGGTCTTGTTGAGTGAGTAGGTGCTTAGATCATGCAGTGTTATAAAAATGGACAGTTAATTGACGCCATTCCTTTATTAGACCGTGCTTTTCATTATGGTGATGGTTGCTTTACCACAGCACGTATTTTTCACGGAAATTTTGAGCTAAAAGAGTTGCACTTTGCACGTTTAAAACTGGCCTGTAATAGCCTAAGCCTCGATGCCGATTTATCCTTGATTGAAAAGTCACTTGTACATTTACAGCAGCAATATGCAATGCTGAATGGTACCTTAAAAGTGGTGATTAGCCGCGGTGAGGGAGATCGTGGCTATAGTCTACCGCTACATGCAGCCGATATTTATGTCTGGTATTACCCAAGAGTGACACAGGCTTTTCAACCTGAATGGATTGAAAGTGGCCTGTTAAATCATGCCTTGGGGCTGAATATGCCACATCTGGTCGGCCTGAAAACATTGAACAGATTAGAGCAGGTCTTACTCAAGCAAGAGGCAGATCAGCATGGCTGGCTGGAAGCATTGGTCAGTGATGTGCAGGGGGCTATTGTTGAAGGGGTGAGCAGTAATTGTTTTATTCGTATAAATGATCGGTGGATTACGCCAGAACTTCGTTATAATGGCGTCCACGGTGTGATGCGGGCCAAAATTCTATCGAGAATGCAGCAATATCAGGTTAAATGTGAGCAGCGTTGTATTGAGATGAACGAAATTGGCCGTATTCAGAGTTTATTCTTCTGCAATGCCTTGCACCCGATGAAAGCGGTGATTCGATTTCATGACCGTTGTTTAGAGCAACAACCTTATCTTGATTTATTTGAAACGTTAAAACTTAGCCAGATTGATTAATATGCCAAAGCCGCCTAGTTCCAGCAAAAGTAAGAAAAAGCCAAAAGCGAAACCAAAATCCAGTTTTTCTTTTTTTAAAGCCTTTTTGATCGCCATTGTGGTTTTTATTTTGGTGATCTTTGGCATCGTATGGTCAAGTTTATTCAAAGCTTATCCGGTAGAAGGCAAGAAACAACTTCTGGTCATCTCTTCTGGCGATACCTATTCACGTTTTATTGATCGTTTAGCCAAAGAAAATAATGTGAACTTTCCGATAGTTTTAAAGCTCTATCAGAAGTTTATGATTCATGACACCATGAAAGCAGGTGTTTATGAAATTACGCAAGGCATGACGGTCCGTCAGGTCATGGATATGTTGTCTGATGCAGATAATGCGCAGATGAACCGTATTTTGGTGATTGAGGGAACGACCTTTTCTCAGTTGATCCAGAGTTTGAGAAAAGATTCGAATGTCACCAATACCTTGCTTGACCTTCCTCAATCTGAACTGTTAAAGCAATTAGACATTCCATATACACATCCCGAAGGTCTATTTGCACCAGATACTTATTTCTTTGCCAAAGGTGAAACGGACAAAAAAATCTTAACTGATTTATATCGCCGTCAAATGAAATCATTAGATGAAGCCTGGGCCAAGAAAGCACCGAACTTACCGTATAAAGATAAGTATGAAGCCTTGATCATGGCTTCGATTATTGAAAAAGAAACCAGTCTGGATAGTGAGCTACAGCAGGTTTCAGGTGTGTTCGTCCGTCGTCTGAAAATAGGTATGCGCCTACAAACCGATCCAACCGTCATTTATGGCATGGGCGACAACTATAAAGGCAATATCACCCGTAATGACTTACGTACGCCAACGGCCTATAACACTTACACCATCAATGGATTACCGCCAACACCTATTGCTTTGCCAAGTAAGAAAGCGATTGAAGCAGCGATGCATCCAGACGATGCCAAAAATATATATTTTGTTGCTACAGGCAATGGTGGACATAAATTTACCGCGTCTTTAGAAGACCATAATCGTGCAGTGCAAGAATATTTAACTGTACTACGTTCAAAGAAAAAGCAGGGCGAATAATGTTTATTAGTTTTGAAGGGACGGAAGGCGTAGGGAAGACTACGTTGATTCGTAAAATTCATCAGTACTTTGAACAGCAAGGTAAAGAAGTGGTGTTGACCCGTGAACCGGGCGGCACCCCATTGGCTGAGCAGATTCGTTCATTATTATTAGCAGTAAATCATGAAGAGCAAATGAGTCATGATACCGAGCTGTTATTGATTTATGCAGCACGTGCACAGCATTTACAGCAAGTGATTTTACCCGCATTAGAAGCAGGTAAAATTGTGCTGAGTGATCGTTTTACCGATGCCAGCTTTGCTTATCAATGCTCTGGACGTGGTTTAAGTCAGGAAAAGCTGCAACTGTTAAATCAAACTTTTGTGGCGAAAATGCCGAATATCACCTTTTGGCTGGATGCTCCAATTGAGTTGGGCATGACCCGTGCGCGAGAGCGTGGTGCTTTGGACCGTTTTGAGCAAGAGAAATTAAGTTTCTTTGCTAAGGTGCGTGCAGGTTATGAGACTTTGTGGCAAGCAGAACCTGAAAGGATGAAGCGTTTGGACGCAACACAGAATGCGGATGTAGTGTTTGAAGAGGTATTAAATTATATAAAACTGCTCTAAGAGCTGTTTTATTACAATTTATTTTCCATTATTGTGAACTAACGAATTATCAATGGTTTACTTCTGTTTGGTTGGTTTTTTATGAAAAAATTAGCTGATAATGTTTATCAACATGTTATGGACTTATGTAAACAAGGCGATAAGCAGGTTGCAGAAGGGCAGTTTGAGGAGGCAAAGGATTTTATTTGGATGCTTTGCTTTTATTGCCTTCTAATCATAAAGAGTGGGAAGCAGCAACATGGATATACGTTGCAGTAGGTGATGCACATTTACACCTTAATAATAATGAGAAAGCTTTCAAAGCTTTTTATAATGCTTTGCAATGTCCAAATGGTTTGGGTAATCCATATATACACTTTCGTTTAGGACAGTATTATTTTGAACAAGAAAATTGGGAAAAAGCACAAGATGAATTTGTTCGAGCTTATATGGGAGGGGGCATCGATATTTTCATGGAAGATGACCCCAAATATTTAGAATTTTTAGAACAAAGGGTTAATATTTAATCAGATAGTTTATGTTGTATTAGGTGATGAGTGATGCAGAAAAATGACTATGTCTCTATTTGGGGGGGAGTATTAGATTCTCATGATTCGTTAAATAGTTATACATTTAATGATTATTCATTGGATGGTGAGTTTGTAGGATCTATTTTTTCAAAAGAATTTGAAATAGATTTTGTAGATGACGATTTTATTGAAAAGGATTTCCATAATTTAACTAGTAATTTCGAGATAATTTTAGAAGGTTTTTCTTATTCAGATAAGATAAAAGAGGAAATAACTTTAAAGGGCTCTAGGTTGCCTTTTCCTATTAATTCAATAATATTGATATATAATTTTTCATATGAATTAGACAAGACAACAGAAAACTTTACTTTTTTGTGCGCAGTTCCTTATAAATAATCAAGATTTGGCTGGGCCAACATTACTTATATCTAGTAATTCAGCCCAATTATTAATTTAGTATTTGTCTAAATTAAATATTACTCATTCACCAACGGCTGTTCCACTTTAAAATTCGGTGGAGTGAGCACCGTCTTGCGAATCTCCTTGGAGAGTTCAGGGTAATCCAGTGTGTAATGTAAACCACGTGATTCCTCACGCTCCATCGCACAGCGTACAATCATTTCCGAAACCAGAACCAGGTTACGCAATTCAATCAGGTTCTTGCTAACACGGTAATCCTGATAATACTCAGTGATTTCATGCTTGAGCATTTCAATACGATGTAAGGCACGTTGTAAACGTTTAGTGGTACGCACAATACCCACATAGTTCCACATAGTCGAACGTAGCTCATCCCAGTTTTGCAGAATCACCACATCTTCATCGGCATCGGTAACTTGTGTTTCATCCCAGGTTGGGACATCTGGAAATTGAAACTCAGCATCAAACTTCTGTTCAATATCTTCTGCTGCACTCATGCCATAAACGAAACATTCAAGGAGTGAGTTACTGGCCATACGGTTGGCGCCGTGTAGACCTGTATAAGAGGTTTCACCAATGGCATATAAACCATCGAGATCAGTCTGACTATGTTCATCGACCACTACACCACCACAGGTATAGTGTGCAGCTGGAACCACAGGAATCATATCTTTAGTGATATCAATGCCGAGTTCAAGCAGACGGGCATACAGTGTCGGGAAATGTTCAATAATAAACTCTGGCGATTTATGGGTGATGTCTAACCAGACATGACGAATCCCGAGACGCTTGATTTCATGGTCGATGGTACGTGCCACAATATCACGCGGTGCAAGTTCAGCGCGTTCATCAAAACGCAGCATAAAACGTTCGCCATCGGGGAGGCGCAAATAAGCACCTTCACCGCGCATCGCTTCGGTAATTAAGAACGAGCGTGCTTTCGGGTGATATAAACAGGTCGGATGGAACTGGTTAAATTCCATATTGGCGACACGACAACCAGCACGATAGGCCATGGCAATACCATCACCTGTGGCAATATCAGGATTTGAGGTGTAGAGATAAGCTTTCATTGCACCGCCACAGGCAAGTGCAGTAAATGGAGCCAGGAAGGTATGCACCTGTTCGTGAGTCTCATCTAAAGCATAGAGGCCGATCGCACGATTGACTTGATGTTGATGACCAAGCTTGTGTAGGGTAATCAGATCAATCGCAATATAATTTTCAAAAATTGTAATATTTTTTCGTTCTTTAGCACGTTCAACCAGCGTGGTTGAAATGGCTTTGCCGGTTGCATCGGCAGAGTGAATGATACGACGTTGTGAGTGACCGCCTTCACGGGTGAGATGCAGTTGTTCGTCTTCATCCAGTGTAAATTGCACGCCTTGCTTGAGCAGGAAATCAACGGATGGTTTGCCACCTTCGACGGTATGTTTGACTGCATCTAGCTCACACAAATGACCGCCTGCAATCATGGTGTCATTAATATGTTGTTGAATCGAATCGGTTTCGTCTAAGACTGCCGCAACACCGCCTTGTGCGTAGAAGGTACTGGCTTCCGTCAGCGCCGCCTTTGCCAGAATTGCAATGTTATAATGACTTGGTAAAGAGAGTGCGAGGCTTAAACCTGCACCGCCACTGCCCACAATAATCACATCAAAATGGTGAATTGTTTTTAAATCAGGCATGTCAATCTGCTTCAGTTTTAAACGTTCGCTAATGACACCGCTTTTTTGTCAAAAAGGCAAGGGCCAATTTGCCTGAAATTGAGTGAATTTTTAGCGAATGCGATTTATTTATTGATTAATTTGGCCTCATCTGTATGAATGAGAAAACGATTAACTTTCAGTACATGGTTTTAATCTAGCCTTAAGCTGTCCAAGATAAAACCTTAATTGAAAGGTGAACATCTGGAAAATGCTCCATAATTTATTCACATTTCATTGTTCTATTTGGTTGTATGCATTGAAAATATAAACATTTTTTTACGAAAAGAATGCTAGGGTTATGCTACAAACATAGATCATAACTTTTATTTTAATCAACAGTATGTAGGTTCTTGCTTCATGAAAAGTCGCTATTTACAACAAGGAATGTATGCTGCGGTATTTACGGTAGCAGCTGCTCAAGTCAATGCTGCATCGCCAGTAGATTTTTCAAATCTCGTTGAGCAGGTCAGTCCTGCTGTGGTGAGTGTCAATGTGGTCAAGAAAATGACTCAGGAAGAGTTATTACAACAACAGGTTCCGGAAATTTTGCGTCGTTTTTTTGGTAATCAGGTGATTATCCCGCAACAACAGGGACCACAGGAAAAAACAGGCTATGGCAGTGCATTTTTTATTGGCAAGGACGGGTACTTGTTAACCAATCGTCATGTGGTTGAAAATGCTTCCCGCATCAGTATTATCCTGAATGACCGCCGTGAAATTGACGCAACACTTGTTGGTAGCGATGAACGTACGGATATTGCATTACTTAAAGTCAATGGAAGCAATTTCCCGGAATTAAAAATTGGTAATGTTAACCAGCTTCGCGTTGGTGAACCTGTACTCGCGATTGGTTCGCCATTTGGCTTTGATTATTCCGCATCAGCGGGGATTGTCAGTGCCAAATCACGTAATATGAGTGGTGAAACTTCAGTACCGTTTATCCAAACAGACGCCGCACTGAACCCGGGGAACTCTGGTGGTCCATTGTTTAACCAGCGTGGTGAAGTGGTGGGGGTTAACTCACGTATCTTCAGTGGTACCGGCGGTTATATGGGATTGTCTTTTTCGATTCCAATCGATGTTGCAATGGATGTAGTACAACAGTTAAAGACTACAGGTAAAGTAACACGTTCATATCTTGGTATCATGCTGCAAGACATCGATCGTAATCTGGCCGAAGCTTATAAATTACCGAAACCGGAAGGTTCTTTGATTACGCAGGTTGCACCGAAATCACCTGCTGAAAAAGCAGGCCTAAAATCAGGCGACGTGATTTTAAAAGCCAATGGTGTGCCAATTTCACGTACAGGCGATTTACTTTATTCATTGAATCGCATTGCGCCAAATCAAACCGTTCAGCTCGAAATTTTACGTGATGATAAAACACGCACCATTTCTGCAACACTGGGTACCGCACCAGACGATACGGCTGCAGATGCTGAGAAAAATAATCCAACCAGCGGTTTAGGTATGAGTATTCGTGATCTGACTGCGGCTGAGCAAGCACGTTTGGACATTCGCAGTGGTATTCTGATTCAGGATGTGAAACGTGGTGGCCTTGCATCATTATCAAATCTGGTCGCAGGGGATGTCATTGTTCAGGTTAATGGTACAGCGATTACCAACAGTCAGATGTTCGCTAAAACGGTGGGTGCCTTGCCGAAGAATAGTGTTGCCCGTGTGACCATTATCCGTCAGGGCCAACGTGCAATTCTAGGTTTACGTCTACCTTAAACCTGCTATGGTTGCTCAAAACCACTCTGAAAAGGGTGGTTTTTTATTTTGTAATACTCAGCAGTTTAGACTAGTGTATCTAGCTGAGTTTTGATTGATGAAAGAAGCCAGATAAATGAGTACGATTTTTGATTTGGAATTACAAGTTCAACCTGAGCATATCGATGTATTGGGCCATGTCAATAACGTGATGTATATCCAGTGGATGCAGGATGTCGCTGCAGCACATATCGAAACATTAGGGTTAGGACTTGCTCAGTATCTGGAACTTAAACATGCAATGGTCGCGGTTGAACATCATGTGCAGTATCGCAAAGCCGCTCTGGAAGGTGAACACATCGTCTTGCGTACATGGCTGGATGATATAAATGCCTTATATTCTTTCCGTCAGTATGCATTTTACCGTCCGAAAGACCAAAGTGTTCTGTTTGTGGGAAATACCAAATGGGCCTGTATTGAAATTGAAACAGGACGTCCAAAACGGATGTCACCGAGTTTTACTCAGGCTTACCAACCGATTTCACCAGATTTAAATCCAATGGACTTTTCAATTTCATATACGCAGTCTGAATAAATTCAGAAATCAGCAGCAAATGAATGATCAGAGGGCGGCAGTTTACGATCAATTCATCAAACTAAGTTTAAAAATAGTGAATCAATTAACCTAAACTCGGATTAAATACTTAAAAAAACGTTTAATAACGTTGGCTTATGCGAAAAATTCAATAGATTAAGCTAATTGTATAATTTTTGTATAGTGGTTATTTTATAGCCTCTTAAATTGTGTTTTGGGGAACATGATGAATGACAACGTGGGGGTTGTTGTTTTTTATTTGCTGTGCTTGTTTGCAGGCATTGTACTTGTAATCGGAAGTGTTGTTTTTGATATGACCCTTCTGTTTGTGGGGCTAGGTCTGATTGCTTGCGCTTTTTTAATTAAATCTGAGTTTAATTTAACCGTGATGTTCTGGCATAAAATTGAATAATTAAAAAAAGATGATGAAAAAGCCGTACTGATCAAGCACGGCTTTTTTTTATGGGAGAAAATTTATCGCGATAGCTCAGCTATGCATTTTTGCCTTGAAGGCTGACATTGAAACCGAAATTTACGCAATTGAGCATTTTTGATAGCTATCAGGGTGAATGTTTAATATCAAAAGGTGTGTAAAAGCGAGCGAAAAAGCTGGTCGGACTAATTGATGCTTTTATCGGCGGTTATTTCACTGTTTTGATTAAAATCTGTGATAATGGTCACAATGTTTTTAAAAATTATGAAGTATGGATATCTTAAAATTCGTAAAAAGCTTTAATACCGTGGGATGCTATTTAACCCTTGCCAGCATTTTGCTCGCGATTCTGATTTTTTATTTCTATTATGTAAACCCAAATTAATTTTAAAAATTAAATGGTTAAATAGGCTTTAAGTATTCTAGAAGGGGACTCATCCTGCTACTTTTAAGTGGTTTAGTTTGTTCATTATCAGCATTTGGAAGCATAAACCAAACATCAGGCGGAGAAGAAAATTCTTCCTAGGCTCGATATGCGCTTGTTGAATATATATTGTGAAGTATCCTGTTGCTGTTTCGGATCATGCTCAACTCGTCATGCAAGCTTTGCATTATCAAAATAAGGATGGAATGGCACGGCACCAAGACAGGTCATCCATTCTTAGCCTTATACAACTCACAAACTCTGCAGTATTTTTTAAAGCGATTGTCAGGTTCTGAGGGGGGAAATTAATTTCTCGCTTAAATATTGCTTTCAGCATCACGATGTAGTCTCGGTCACATATACTTTTAACACTATATTTTTAACATTGTTGTGCTTATACTGTGCCGAACTTTTTAAACATTATTTTTCGCAGCAATAGGCAATTATTTAATTGATTAGATTGTTGTGTACATATTCTTAAGGTAACCCATGGCGCAAGCTAAAAAATCCGTAGATATCAAAAATATACGCAATTTCTCGATCATTGCACACATTGACCATGGCAAGTCGACGCTGGCTGACCGTTTCATTCAAATGTGCGGTGGTTTACAAGATCGTGAGATGCAAGCTCAAGTATTAGACTCTATGGAGCTTGAGCGTGAGCGTGGGATTACAATTAAAGCCGCTTCGGTGACGTTGTATTACACCCATCCGAATGGTCAGGAATATCAATTAAACTTCATTGATACCCCAGGACACGTTGACTTCTCTTATGAAGTGTCGCGTTCTTTGGCTGCGTGCGAAGGCGCCTTGCTGGTTGTCGATGCTGCACAAGGGGTTGAGGCACAGTCGGTTGCTAACTGCTATACCGCAATTGAGCAGGGCTTAGAAGTTTTACCAATCTTGAACAAGATTGACTTGCCACAGGCAGAGCCTGAACGTGTCATTCACGAAATTGAAGAAATTATCGGAATTGAAGCGACTGATGCACCAACCTGTTCTGCAAAAACCGGTCTAGGTGTGGAAGGTGTGCTAGAGCGTCTGGTTGATGTTATTCCAGCGCCTGAAGGCGACCGTGATGCACCATTACAGGCATTGATTATTGACTCATGGTTTGACAACTATTTAGGGGTTGTTTCCCTGGTCCGTATCAAGCAAGGTCGTATCCGTAAGGGCGATAAGATGCTGGTTAAATCGACAGGTCAAACTCATCCGGTCACTTCAGTGGGCGTTTTCAATCCGAAACATACTGAAACCGACATTCTCGAAGCCGGTGAAGTTGGCTTCGTGATTGCGGGTATTAAAGATATTTTTGGTGCGCCAGTCGGTGATACCATCACACTTTCTTCTACGCCTGAAGTGGAAACTTTGCCTGGTTTTAAAAAGGTAAAACCACAGGTATATGCCGGACTTTTCCCGATTGATTCAAGTGACTTTGAACCGTTCCGTGAAGCACTACAAAAACTACAGATCAACGATTCAGCTTTATTCTTTGAACCGGAAAGTTCAGATGCATTAGGCTTTGGTTTCCGTTGTGGCTTCTTGGGCATGCTCCACATGGAGATCGTACAAGAGCGTTTAGAGCGTGAATACGATCTGGATCTGATCAGTTCTGCGCCAACGGTCATTTACGAAGCTTTGACCAAGAAAGGCGATATCATTTATATCGACAGTCCATCAAAAATGCCGGATGGTTCTACGGTTGAAGACTTGCGTGAACCGATTGCCGAATGCCATATCCTTGTGCCACAAGAATATTTAGGTAACGTCATGACGCTGTGTATCGAACGTCGTGGTGTTCAAAAAGACATGAAATTCCTGGGGAATCAGGTTTCTATTACTTTTGAAATTCCAATGGCTGAAGTGGTCATGGATTTCTTTGACAAATTAAAATCATGTTCACGTGGTTTTGCATCACTCGACTATAACTTCGTTCGTTTCGAAAGTTCAGCTTTGGTTAAGGTAGATGTATTAATTAATAGTGAGAAGGTCGATGCCTTGGCGATGATTTGCCACCGTCAGGATGCACGCCATCGTGGTATTGCATTGGTAGAGAAGATGAAAGATCTGATTCCTCGCCAAATGTATGATGTTGCGATTCAGGCTGCGATTGGTGCACAAATCATTGCCCGTTCTACTGTGAAAGCGATGCGTAAAAACGTACTGGCCAAATGTTATGGTGGTGACGTTTCACGTAAGAAGAAACTTCTTGCGAAGCAGAAAGAAGGTAAGAAACGTATGAAGCAAGTGGGAAGTGTTGAAATTCCACAAGAAGCGTTCTTGGCTGTATTGAAAGTCGATAGATAAAGAAATGAGGCTGGGGAAACCTCTGGTTTTACCCAGCTGCAAAACGAGCAGTGAGACTGCAAGAGAGGGTTTGTGGATTTTGATTTTAATTTGATTCTAGTACCAGCGACACTGATTTTCTTTCTGGTGTGGTTGCTTGATAAATTTGTATTTAAACAACGTGCAAATAAAGGGCGGAATCAGGAAAACTTTCTTATCACATGGGCATATGACTTCTGGCCAGTGTTGGCGGTCGTGCTGATCCTACGCTCTTTCTTATATGAACCGTTTAATATTCCTTCTGACTCGATGGTACCGACCCTGGAGACAGGCGATTTTATTCTGGTGAATAAATTTGATTATGGTTTACGTCTCCCTGTAGTCAACACCAAGGTTGTCAATGTAGGTGAGCCAAAACGTGGCGAGGTGATTGTATTCCGCTATCCGCCACAACCTACGATTAGCTATATTAAACGTGTCGTTGGTTTGCCGGGTGATCACATTCAGTTTAAGGCGGGTGAGTTGACGATTAATGGTCAGCAAATTGCAAAAGTTGCCACACAATTTTCACGTGTGAAAGACCAGCAAGACACACCAACTGCTTTGTATTTTAAAGAAACCTTAGGTGAGCATCAGCATCTAATCCGCTATCTGGAAGGGCGTAACCCACTGGTTGAACAGTTCCAGTTTGCGCAGTTAAAAGGTGCTGAAGCCTTGGTGCCATTTGTTGCTAAAGCCAATGATGTCTTTATCAAAAGCAATGGACAGGATTGGGAAGTCACCGTACCTGAAGGTCAATATTTCGCAATGGGCGATAACCGTGACCAAAGTGCGGACAGTCGTTTTTGGGGCTTTGTACCTGAAGCGAATTTAACGGGTCGAGCTTTTTATATATGGATGCATAAAGAGCCAGGCTTTAATCTTCCAAGTTTTAACCGAAATGGTAAGATTGATTGATAAAAACATAAAGGAAATATAAAGATGCGTAAATCTCAACTTGGGACTTCGTATATTGCAATTTTATTTGGGGTGGTTTTATTTGCAGTTGCTGTAAAAGCAGCAATTGCAATTTGGCCAGCATACTGGGATGACAAGCTGATTAATAATCAGATTGAAGGCTTATTAAAAGATAGCCCAGCAAACATTACACCAAGTAAGTTTGCCTCCCAGATGGATCAACGTTTTGATATGAACGGGATCCGTGATCTACATTTTAAAGATATTGCGCAAGTGACTTATAAAGATGATCTTGTGGTAATCAAGAAGTATGAAATCCGTAAGCCTTTCATGCTAAATATTAGTCTAGTTATGACCTTTGAGAAGACTTTTGACCAAAAATCTGCAAAACAAGCTCAATGATACTCGGTTGCAAGGACGAATTGGTCACCAGTTTAAACAGATTGATTTGTTAAAACTGGCTTTAACCCATCGTTCTGTCAGCCATAAACACAATTATGAACGCCTAGAATTTCTAGGCGATTCGTTATTGGGAATGATCGTTGCGAATTATTTGTATAATGCCTATCCGCTGGAAAATGAAGGCCGCTTAACGCGAATGCGTGCAACGCTGGTTCGACAAGAAGCCTTAGGAAAAATTGCAAATGATTTACAACTGAGTCGGTCATTAATTTTAAGCACTGGCGAGCTAAAATCAGGTGGTCATCACCGTGAATCGATTTTGGCGGATACAGTAGAGGCAATTATCGGTGCTATTTATTTAGACTGTAATGATCTCAACCTGCTGGAACGCATTGTGTTAAAATGGTATGAACCATATCTTGATCATATCGAACCGACAGATCAACTGAAAGACCCGAAATCACGTTTGCAAGAGTATTTACAAGCACGTAAAAAACCTCTCCCAGTTTACGAGGTTGTAGATATTCAGGGCGATGCACCGAATCAGCATTTCAAAGTGGAATGTTTAGTCGATGGATTGCCAAAAATTCAAGGCGAGGGCTCAAGTCGTCGTTTTGCCGAACAAACGGCAGCGGCAGAGATTTTAAAATTATTGGAGCAATAACCTGATGTCCCATTCAGAAGAAAATAAGCCAGAAGCAGCAGCTGAGCAGCAAGACGGCAATAACTTGATTGATCAATTTTTTAGTTCTCAAGGAACCACGATTCCTTCAGATTTTAAAAGCGGTTTTGTTGCGATCGTTGGTCGTCCAAACGTCGGTAAGTCGACCTTAATGAACCATTTATTGGGTCAAAAACTGTCAATTACTTCACGTAAGCCACAAACCACACGTCATAAGATTGTTGGTATTGATTCTCGTGAAAAATCACAGGCGGTATTTGTAGATACGCCAGGGATGCACAAGAAAGAAGTCCGTGCCATCAACAAGATGATGAACCGCGCTGCTCACTCGGCATTGCGTGATGTAAATCTGGTTTTATTTGTGGTGGATGCACAGAAGTGGACTCAAAACGACGAACTGGTTTTGGAAAAGCTGAAAAATGCCGATATGCCCGTGATTCTTGTGATCAATAAGTTGGATACCTTCGAGAACAAAAACGAAGCATTACCATTGATTCGTGAACGTGCCAAGTTAATGAACTTTGCCGAGATTGTTCCGGTATCGGCATTACGTGGTGCCAATCTTGAACATCTGCGTGATACCATTGAAAAGTATTTACCTTATCAGCCACCATTGTATTCACTGGACCAGATTACAGACCGTTCGGAACGCTTCCTTGCGAGTGAAATTATTCGCGAGAAAATCATGCGTCAGTTGGGTGAAGAACTGCCATACGATTTGACTGTACAGATTGAATCTTTTAAAACAGAAGAAGCGACTGTCAATGAAAAAACCGGTCGTTTAAAACCACCTTGTACTTATATTGATGCAACCATCTTTGTTGAGCGCCAAGGACAAAAAGCCATTGTCATTGGTGATAAAGGCGCGAAGCTGAAAAGTATCGGTATGGATGCACGTGCAGACATGGAAAAAATGTTTGAACAAAAAATCATGCTCACGCTTTGGGTGAAAGTCAAAGGCGGCTGGTCTGATGATGAGCGTGCTTTAAAGAGCTTGGGCTATAGCGATATTTAAGCAATGGAAACAGGTATGAAAACAACAATTCGTGTATTCGCAATCGTGACATGTATTTTCATGTTACAGGGCTGTATTCATAAACTTGTGACCGTACCTGTTAAAGTGGCTTATAAGACAACCAAAGGGGTGGTCAAAGGCACGGCTGCTGTGGTCGGTGCGGTTATTCCTGATGGCGATGATGAAGAAAAGGATGACAAGAAGAAGGACTAATCTCGTTCCATGATGCGTAATGAAGTCCTGCATGGCTATTTGATTCATCATCGTAAATATCGTGAAAAAAGCCATATTGTGCATTTATTTACACAAGAATATGGTCGGGTGGATGGAATCTTGAGACAGATTCCTCCACCGCAGTATCAACCTATTTGCTTGCAAGCGACAGGCAAATCCGAGCTAAAAAACTTCACTAAACTGGAAATTCTGAACCAGCCTGTTTTCTTTCATGGCGATGCTTTTTTTGCTGGGTTCTATCTCAATGAAATTGTGTTGCGGCTTTGCCCCCTGGAAGAAGCAATGCCTCAGACATTTGAGCAATATCAGTTGACCTTGTTGCAATTGCAGCAACTCGCCTCACATGAGCAAGCGTCCTTATTCTTGCGTCAAATCCTGCGTCAATTCGAGCATGTCTTATTGCAAGAGCTGGGCTATGCCATCGATTTTTCAGTGGATGCCAATCAGCAGCAAATTCTGCCACTGAGACATTACCAGTTTCAGTTGAATGATGGATTTTTGCCGGTTGCGCAAGCGTCACGTTCGACACTTTCCGGTACGTTGATTGCGTCTATGCAAAACTATGAAGATGGTCAGGATTTTTCTCACGAACAATTGCAATTATTGGGTAAACTATACCGTCAAATGATTAGCTCATTGCTGGGTGACCGGCCACTTAAAAGCCGTCAACTCTGGATTCAAAGTACACAAACTTGATATTCCTGATGTATTGAAAATTATTATTCAGGGCTCAACCGATAGGATATTTTTTATGGCTGCAATCTTGGGTGTAAACATTGATCATGTTGCAACATTAAGACAGGCACGTGGTACAACTTACCCTGATCCAGTTCAGGCTGCTTTGGTTTGTGAGCAAGCGGGTGCAGAGGGGATTACCTTACATTTACGTGAAGATCGTCGTCATATACAGGACGATGATGTACGTCGTATGCGTCCGTTGCTGAAAACTCGAATGAATCTGGAACTGGCTGTGACAGATGAAATGGTTGCATTTGCCAAAGAGATTCAGCCTCAGCATGTTTGCTTCGTCCCAGAACGTCGCCAGGAAGTCACCACCGAAGGTGGTCTGGATGTTGTAGGGCACTTTGAAAAAGTCAAGGCGGCAACGGTAGCACTGACTGCAATTGGTAGTGATGTGTCGTTATTTATCGATGCTGATCTGGCACAGATTGATGCGGCTGTCGCATGTGGTGCGCCGACGATTGAGATTCATACCGGCGCTTATGCAGATGCAGAAACCGATGAACAGCAACAAGCCGAATTGGCGCGTATTATCAAAGGTGCAGAGTACGCAGCTGCCAAAGGTTTAGTGGTTAATGCAGGTCATGGTTTAAATCTGGACAATGTCGCGGCGATTGCAGCGATCCCGCAAATTCATGAGCTGAATATTGGGCATTCGATTATTGCCGATAGTGTATTGGTTGGACTGGCTCAAGCAGTAAAAGATATGAAAGCAGCAATTCAGGCTGCTGCGAGATAAATTGATGAGTAGTGTAAATTATGATGAGCTGATGCAACCCGTCATTGCATTCTTGGGTTGTACAACGCCTCAGGCATGGCTAGATGAAGCGGTGAATAACCTTGATATCTTGATGCAAGACCATGCCAACTGTGAGAAAAAAGCGGCAAGTACAGCCATGAACCTGATGTTCCGCTATAGCTTCTTTACCGATTTGCAAGTGAAATTGGCGCAATTGGTGCGTGAAGAAATGCTTCATTATGAGCAGGTACTTGAATTCATGAACAAGCGCGGCCAAGAATGGAAGGGCTTGAGTGCAGGGCGTTATGCAGGCGGGCTACGTAAAGAAATCCGTACTTACGAGCCTGAAGCATTGATTGATGTCATGATTATTGGTGCTTTTGTAGAAGCCCGTTCATGCGAGCGTTTCTATGCGCTGGCACCGATTGTTGATGATGAGCTGGGGCGTTACTACCGTTATTTACTTAAATCGGAATCTCGCCATTTTGAGGACTATTTAGCGTTAGCTTTAGATGTTGCAAAATCAGCGAAGCTCAAAGACCCGGAAGAAGATATTCAGCAGCGTATTGAATATATCCGTGAAGTGGAAAAAAATCTGATTTTAACTCCAGATGATACCTTCCGTTTTCATAGTGGTGTACCTGCAACAATGGCAGCTTAATCTGAATCTGAAAGAAAAAACCTCTGATCAGCAGAGGTTTTTTTATGGGAGTTTAATTTTATCATGTCATAAAAAAGCCCCAATCAATGATCAGGGCTTTTTAGAATCTTGGCTCTCCCACCTGGGCTCGAACCAGGGACCTGCGGATTAACAGTCCGTCGCTCTACCGACTGAGCTATGGGAGAATAGTAGATTGGCTCTCCAACCTGGGCTCGAACCAGGGACCTGCGGATTAACAGTCCGTCGCTCTACCGACTGAGCTATTGGAGAATCTGATGCGCATTTTAGGCATGAAAAGCAGATGCGTCAACAACAATAATAAATAAAATTAATCGTTTGCTTGATTAATAATCTTTTCAGCGTAAACCGAGCAAAAAATGTGGGAAAAAGATCTTATTTACTTAAAAATTAATCAGTTAATGTGCTGTTCCTTGAACTTTGCCAATGCATCAATTCGATATTGAATCAGCATTTCCCCAATTTCTGGGCCGCTGACATGTTCAGGTAAATCCTGCGCACGTATATTTCTGACGATTTGCATGGCATCTAACATATATTGTGCTTGCGGATAAGGACGCTGCTCCAGACCCAAACGACCTTTGGCATCACATTCACAGGCCTGTACAAAAGCCTCTACTTTTTCTGGTCGGCGTAGTACATCCAAACGCTGTAACAAACGCCATAAAGTACCCGGTTTCAGATTCTTTACCTGATGACATTTTAAATGCTCTTTACATACGATCAGGGCCAGATTTTTCAAGGCAGTCGGTACCTTCAAGCGGTCACAGATCTGGGTAACGGGTGGAATACCACGTTCTTCATGCATAATATGTCGTGGTAACTCGTCTACAGGGGTGAGTGCTTTGCCTAGGTCGTGTACCAGCACTGCAAAGCGCACTTCAAGCGCATAATTCGCTAAACAGGCCTGTTTTAGTGCCATCAGGGTGTGAATGCCGCAATCAATTTCAGGATGATATTCTGGACGTTGAGGAACGCCGAATAATGCATTGATTTCCGGGAATAAGGCTTCCAAGGCATCACAGTCTTTTAAGATCTGGAAATACACATCTGCATGATCTTCCATTAAGGCACGAGAGGTTTCTTTCCAGACGCGTTCGGGCGTTAATGCACTTAATTCACCTGACTGGGCAATCTTTCGCATCAACTGCAAGGTTTCTTCTGCAACGGTAAAGCCGTAAGTTGCATAACGTGCTGCAAAACGGGCTACGCGGAGTACACGCAAGGGATCTTCGGTAAATGCATCTGAAACATGACGTAGAATTTTGTGTTGTAAGTCCTGCTGACCACCATAGGGATCATAGACTGTGCCATTTTCATCCATTGCCATTGCATTAATGGTCAGATCACGACGAATCAGATCGTCTTCTAATTTTACGCTGGTATCAGTGAAAAACTGGAAGCCATGATAACCCACACCAGATTTGCGTTCAGTACGTGCCAGTGCATATTCTTCTTTTGTTTTTGGATGTAGGAATACAGGAAAATCTTTACCGACAGGTTGATAACCTTCGGCCAATAATTGTTCGGGTGTTGCTCCAACCACCACATAATCTTTTTCGTGATAGGGATGGCCGAGTAAATGATCCCGGACTGCACCGCCTACTAAATAAACTTGCATGAAAAAACCTCGATTCTTCACATAATCATGCTACAGAATAGAGGTTTTCTCAAGCGCTAAGCGAAGCTTTTCCAGAAAAGCTTCGCTTAGGTGAACTTAGTTTTGGCTTTGTTGAATTTCAGCAACTGTTAATGCTGTCATATTGACCAGACGGCGAGTCGTTGCTGTAGGTGTCAGAATATGAACAGGTTTTGCAGCACCGAGTAAAATAGGACCAATGGTCACATTATTCCCCGAAGTTGCTTTTAACAGGTTGAATGAAATGTTTGCCGAATCGAGGTTAGGCATGATCAACAAGTTTGCCGAGCCTTTGAAGCGTGAATTCGGGAATGCAAAATGACGAATATTTTCATCTAATGCAGCATCACCGTGCATCTCGCCTTCCACTTCAAGTTCAGGAGCCTGTTCAGATAACAAGCGGTAAACTTCACGCATTTTTTGTGCGCTTGGATCGGTTTGATCGCTACCAAAGCTCGAGTGTGAAAGCAGGGCAACACGCGGTGTAATACCAAAACGGCGAACTTCTTCTGCTGCCAAAATTGTCATTTCAGCAAGCTGAGCCGCAGTTGGGTTGGTGTTTACATAGGTATCGGCAATAAATAAATTGCGATCTTCAAGCATCAAGGCGTTCAAGGTAAAGAATGTGCTGCGACCTTCTTTCAAACCAATGATATTTTTCACGAAATCTAAGTGAATGTCATAGCTTGAATAAGTACCACATAACATGCCATCTGCTTGACCAAACTTCACCAGCATGGCTGCAATGAGTGTAGAACGACGGCGTGCTTCACGTTGCGCGTATTCAACCGTAACGCCTTTGCGTTGCATGATCTGGTGATATTCTTTAGAGAACTCTTCGTACTGAGGATTTTTTTCCTGATCGACGATTTCAATGTTTACACCATGTTGTAAGCGTAAACCAAGCTTTTTGATATTCTCTTCGATCACGGCGGTACGACCAACAAGAATCGGTTTTGCCAAGCCTTCATCAACAGCAATCTGAACCGCACGTAATACGCGTAGATCTTCGCCTTCGGCATAAGCAATGCGTTTCGGGTCGGTTTTTGCCTGTGCAAAGATCGGTTTCATCAAGAATGCCGAGTTATAAACGAACTCAGAAAGACGTTGACGATATGCAGAAAAATCTTCGATTGGACGGGTTGCGACGCCAGAATCCATTGCTGCTTTGGCAACGGCTGGTGCAATTTCCAGAATCAAACGTTGATCAAGCGGGCGAGGGATCAGGTAGTCACGACCAAATGAAGCTGATTTTTCACCATAAGTGGCAGCATCTGCTTCTACATGTGCCATACGCGCAATCGCGTGGACACAGGCAATTTTCATTTCTTCATTAATGGTTGTCGCACCAACATCCAGCGCACCACGGAAGATATAAGGGAAACAAAGTGCATTGTTCACTTGGTTCGGATAGTCAGAACGACCTGTTGCCATAATCACATCTGGGCGAACTTCGTGTGCATGTTCAGGTAAAATTTCCGGATCAGGGTTTGCCAAGGCAAAAATGATCGGGTTCTCAGCCATTTCCTTAACCATTTCTTTGGTCAAGATGCCTGCTGCTGAAAGACCGAGGAACATATCTGCGCCTGCCATGACTTCATGCAACTGGCTGGCTTGAATGTCTTGAACATAACGTTTTTTCGACTCGTCCAGACCTTCACGGGCAGTGGTTAAAAGACCACGAGAGTCGGCTACAACGATGTTGTTTTTATTGACGCCTAATGCGCAAAGTAAATCTAGGCAAGAAAGTGCAGCAGCGCCTGCGCCTGAGGCAACAATTTTAATTTCATCAATTTTCTTATTTACGATCTGTAAAGCATTAAGCAATGCTGAACCGACAATAATACTGGTTCCATGTTGGTCATCATGGAATACCGGAATTTTCATGCGTTCGCGAAGTTTCTTTTCGATATAGAAACATTCTGGCGCTTTGATATCTTCAAGGTTGATACCACCAAAAGTTGGCTCTAGGGCCGCAACGATATCAACGATTTTGTCTGGATCATTTTCATCAATTTCGATATCGAAGACATCAACACCAGCGAACTTTTTAAATAGAACGCCTTTACCTTCCATAACCGGCTTAGAAGCAAGAGGACCAATATTTCCCAAACCAAGCACGGCAGTACCATTACTCACGACGGCGACCAGATTACCACGTGCTGTATATTTTGCAGCGGTAGAAGGGTCACGTTCGATTTCTAAACATGGAGCTGCAACACCAGGGGAATAAGCAAGCGCTAGATCTCGTTGGTTAACGAGCTGCTTGTTTGGTGTCACACTGATTTTTCCAGGTGTAGGAAATTCATGGTAATACAAAGCGGCTTGTTTTAAAGATTGATCGTCCATCTGAGTCTCATTTGTTCCGATAATAATCAGACATATACAAGTCCAATTACTATATTAAGATAAGTGCACAAGAATATAGCACTAGTTCATGCTTTCGCACAGTCAAAAAAGCTTATTTTCACTCAACGTTACAGCGATTCACAGGCTATATTTGCTTCAAAGAAAAGGACCAAAAAGCTTAAACTTTACGTTTAAATGGAATATCTTGCCGTTGACAGCTGTAGGTGCTGTTGCAGGTACTCCGTTGCAGCGGTCGCAGTTAATGGTTTCGAGAACAGGTAACCCTGTAATATGTCGCAGTTTTGTTTTTTGAGATAGTCGCGTTGCTGTTCGGTTTCCACACCTTCGGCCACAACTTTTAAGCCAATGGTTTTACCCATGGCAATCATGGCATTAACGATCGCATCCTGTTTCGGATTGCCAATTTTCAAAATAAAAGCACGATCAATTTTTAAAATGTCAATTGGATATTCGGTTAAGTAGGCCAGAGAAGAATAGCCGGTACCAAAGTCATCCAGTGCGATGCAAATCTGACGTTGTTTCAGGGCATTGAGAATGGTTTTAACATTTTCGGTATTTTCCAGAAAGGCGGATTCGGTAATTTCCAGTTCCAGATTTTTGCCAGAAATGCCATACGTCATCAGGACATCATCAATATCATGCAGTAATTGACCACGCAAAATCTGTTGGGCCACAATATTGACGGCAATATTGATATTATTAAAGCCAAGTTGCTGCCAGGCCTGTAACTGCTTGGCTGCTTCATGTAATACAAACTGTCCGATATCAGAGATTAAACTGGTACTTTCTGCCAAAGGAATAAAAATGCTTGGCATAATTAATCCTTTGCTTGGATGTTTCCAGCGAATCAAGGCTTCAAAACCATTGATCTGGTCATCGATTGCGCTGATCTTTGGTTGATAATAAACCACCAGTTCCTTGTTCTGAATGGCCTTTCGCAGATCAAGTTCCAGATCACTGTATTTGGCAACAAAATTGGCTCTTTCATTGGAATAATAATGGATGGTATTACCGCCTAAACGTTTGGCTTCGTTCAGTGCCTGTTCAGCATGGGTATTTAAATTATCCACCTGACGGCCATGCTCTGGATAAATGGCCACGCCAATAGAAATGCTGACAAAATACTCCTGATCGGCAATATAAAATGCTTTGCTAAAAGCTTCTACAATGTTATTGCAGAGTTGATGAATAGGCGGATGCAGATGGGATATCTCATAAATAATGGCAAAATCATCTGCGCTTAAATGCGCCACTAGCAGGGCATCAATATTACTGATGCGTAGACGTTGTGCCACCTGTTTGAGCAACTCATTGCCGGCTTTATTGCTGATGATTTCATTGAGTGCGCGGAAACGGTCAATGTTTAGACGGATAACAGCCAAATGTTGAATGGCAGGTTCATTGACCAGATATTGATGCAGTTGCTGCTGATAATAAAAACGGTTGGGCAGGTCGGTTAGCGTATCGTAATTGGTCAAATACGATAAGCGCTGTTCTTGATGCTTACGTTCAGTCTGATCCGAAACAATACCGATATAATTAATAACGCGATCCTGTTCATCTTTGACTGCATTGATATGAATCCAGAGGAAACATGACTTATCTGAAATATAGGTTTCCTGAAATTCACCTTCATATTCCTGCGCTTCACGTAGGGTATCCAAGATGGAGAGATGGAAATTATGATGATGCTGTTTATTTTGTCTGGTAATTTCAAACAGCTGTTTGCCTACAACAGCTTGCTTATCCAGACCGGTCAGCTGTTCGTATTTAGGGTTGATCTCAACATAATTAAAGTGTTCATCCAGAATGAAAATACCTTCGGAGGCCTGTTCAAACACATTGGCAGCCAATTTCAGCCGTTCCTGATCTTTCTTTTCCTGATTGATATCACGGTGCACACCCACCATACGTAAAGCGTTACCATTTTTCGGATCTCTTAAAATGACCTGACCGACAGCGTGAATCCAGGTCCAGTCGCCATTTCCATATTTAACACGAAAGGTTTCTTCATAACGTGGGGTTTGGCCGGATAAGTGTTGATGGAGCGTGTTTTTTACCCGTTCAACATCATTAGGGTGGGCAACCTCATTGAGCAGGCTATAAAGGTTCTGGGCATTATGCTCAACTTCATGCGGTGGAGTTATATTATGAATGGTATTTTCAAGATTCCAGTCCCAATGCTGAATACCTGCAGTTTCGTGTGCCAAGGCCAGACTCTGACGATTTTCCTCTAAACTTTCGTTCATCTGGGTTAGGTCAAAAGTACGCTCACGAACTTTTTGTTCGAGCAAATGATTATTGAACTGCAACTGGGCTTCGATATCTTTAGACTTGTTTACCTCATGCTGCAGTTGCTGGCACAGTTCTTCTGTCCAGTGGTTGTGCTGTTCTGCGACATCAATCAGCTGTTTATTTTTTTCAAGCACCAGTGCCAGATGCTTGTGAATCTTGTAGGTGGCCTGGGCACAAAGTACGGTTGCGAAAAAAGATGAATAATAGGCCAGATAGAATAAATTATGTTCATGATCCCGTTGTATAAGCTGGGAAATAAATAATGGCGTGATACTCGGGATAAAAAATAAGAAGAAATAACGAATATGTTGGGTTAAAAAAGTCAGCGCAATAATATGAGAGGCAGTCAGTAATAACGCGGTAAGTGTTAAAACGTGCGTGCCGATTAAATTCGGAACATCATTGCCTAAATAATCATTAATAATGACCGTATTGGCGCCAATCAATAAACCGGTAAAAAAACAGATCAGTTGAAAGATAAGATGGGTGGTGTGGCTATAGCGAACCGCAGAGTAACGTTTTAATAAAAAATGACAAATACAGGAAAAACCAAACAGGATGGCAAGGGTGATACTCATCCAGGTGGTAAAAATATTGGATTCAAATGTATAAAAAGCGCCAAACAGCGCATAATCTAACAGACAAATACCAAACACACTTATGACAAATAAGCGGACATGATTCGGATAACTAATTTGATCCGTATAGATAAACTGTGGCAAGCTTTTGTCCTGTACCCCTAACATATAAAGCATAATCCTTTTCATTTTTTATCTATGTGCACAGTCTTTGTTTTTTTGTAAACATAGTCGATTTGCGCTTTAAATTAGCGCTAAATAAAATGGAAAGCAATGCTCAGGCATGATTAGGGTGCAAAGTGATAATTCAAAATGGATAAAGCCACAACCGGCGCGGTTTCTGTTCTTAAAACCCGATCTCCAATACACCAGTTTTTAAAATTATTTTGATTAGCAATGTTAATTTCTGCTTCACTTAGGCCACCTTCTGGACCAATCAGTAAGGCCAGATCCGGTGAACTATTTAACAGTACATTTTCCTGATCTTTATTCGGGGCAAGTACAAAACGGGATACAGGTAAATCGGACTCAACCCAGTCGCTGAGTGAAATAGGCGCAAGAATTTCCGGTACACGGTTCATGCCGCATTGTTCACATGCAGCAATGGCAACAGACTGCCAGTGATCCAGTTTCTTTTGATCACGATCATACTTTAAACGCATTTCGCAACGTTCACTGGTCAAAAGCTGAATGGTGCTCACGCCGAGTTCAGTGGCCTTCTGGATCGCATAATCCATACGATCCCCTTTACTCATGACTTGTCCTAAGATTACTTTAAAAGGTGCAGTACGATCTGCTGCATCAAATTGATCGACTGAAACAAAGGCATTTTTTTTGTTGATCTGAGTCAGTGTGACCACATATTCGCCACCTTTTCCATTGAAAAAGATGGCCTGTTCTTGTTCTTTGGCACGAAGCACGCGTACCCAGTGATGAAATACCGATTCTGTTAATTCAATGGTATGGCCAGTATTTAATTCGGTTTCGATATAAAAACGATTCATGCTTGGGTAGGGCTCGTACAAATTAGTTTAAACCAAGATCAACAACCAGTTGTCGAGTCGGTTCGGTTTGGTTCATTGAGTAGAAGTGCAGGGTTGGTGCGCCACCTGCGATCAGTCGCTCGCACAGATTCACAATCACTTCGTGACCGAAAGCTTTGATGCTTGCGCTATCATCACCATAGGCAGCCAGTTGCTTACGGATCCAGCGTGGAATTTCGGCACCTGTACCATCAGCAAAGCGGATCAGGTTGCTTGCATTGGTGATCGGCATGATACCTGGTGCAACTGGAATATTCACGCCTGCTTTGGCAATTCGTTCAATAAAATAGAAATATGCATCTGGATTGAAGAAAAATTGGGTAATGCCCGCATTGGCGCCTGCATTGACTTTTTCTACAAAACGCTGGATATCCCCATCGAAACTGTCTGCTTGTGGGTGCATTTCAGGATAGGCAGCGACTTCAATGTGAAAATGGTCACCTGAATGTTCGCGAATAAAACGAACCAGATCCTGAGCATAAGGGAGTTCACCCAGGCCGACCTGACCTGACGGTAAATCACCACGCAATGCCACAATGCGATCGATGCCTTGAGATTTATATAAGTCTAATAGCTCAGCGATACGTGCCTTATCATCCCCGATACAAGACAAGTGCGGTGCAACAGGGGTTCCTTGACCATTAAAGTCATTGATCGCCGCTAAGGTGCGTTCACGGGTAGAACCGCCAGCGCCATATGTAATGGAGAAAAACTCTGGATTTAACAGTTGTAGTTCTTGGTGAACAACACGTAACTTTTCCGCACCCGCATCAGTTTTTGGTGGGAAAAATTCAAAAGAAATAGGAACACGCTTGGTCATTTCAAATCCTTTTTAACTCGCCTGGAAAATTTTAGAAAAAAGGGCAGTCCGTAAAACGTCTGCCCTGATGTTCTTAGTATTTATAAGCGTCAGATTTGAACGGGCCTTCCACAGGAACGCCTAAGTAATCTGCCTGTACTTGCGTCAACTGTGTAAGCACACCACCGAAGCCAACAACCATTGCCGCAGCAACTTCTTCGTCTAATTTCTTAGGCAGTACTTCTACGCGAATCGCCGCTTGTTTTTGATCGGCAGGCAAATCAGCAAATTTCTCAGCGAATAAATGCATTTGACCTAAAACCTGGTTGGCGAAAGAACCATCCATGACACGTGACGGGTGACCTGTGGCATTACCAAGGTTGACTAGGCGACCTTCTGAAAGAAGGATCAAATAGTTGTTTTCATCTTCTGAACGATATACTTGGTGGACTTGTGGCTTTACTTCAACCCACTTGTAACCACGGAGGTAAGCTGTATCGATTTCAGTGTCAAAGTGACCGATGTTACATACAACCGCACCCGCTTTTAAGCTATCTAACATGGCTGAATCACATACGTGATAGTTACCCGTCGTTGTTACAACAAGGTCAGTATTGCCGAGTAGGTCGTGATTGATGTCTTCTTTCTTGCCAGTTTGTACGCCATTTTTGTATGGAGAAACAACTTCGTAGCCATCCATACATGCTTGCATTGCGCAAATCGGGTCCACTTCAGTGACACGTACGATCATGCCTTCCTGACGTAAAGATTGCGCCGAACCTTTACCCACATCACCATAACCGATCACAAGTGCACGACGACCAGAAAGCAACATGTCAGTTGCACGTTTGATCGCATCGTTTAATGAATGACGGCAACCGTATTTGTTGTCGTTTTTCGATTTAGTGATCGAATCATTCACATTGATGGCAGGAACTTTAAGTGAACCGTCTTTCCACATTTCCAATAGACGTTGTACGCCTGTTGTGGTTTCTTCGGTAATACCGTGAATGCGTTCTAACAGCGCAGGGTATTTTTCGTGAACAAGTGCAGTCAAGTCACCGCCATCGTCCAGAATCATGTTGGCATCCCAAGGCTGACCATTCACATTGATCTGTTGCTCTAGGCACCATACATATTCTTCTTCTGTTTCACCTTTCCAGGCAAATACAGGCACGCCGCTTGCAGCAATGGCAGCAGCAGCATGGTCTTGAGTCGAGAAGATGTTGCATGAAGTCCAACGTACTTCTGCGCCAAGTTCAACCAATGTTTCAATTAAAACAGCAGTCTGGATGGTCATATGGATACAACCCAGAATTTTTGCGCCAGCAAGTGGTTTAGCAGCAGAATAACGTTTACGTAAGCCGATCAAAGCTGGCATTTCTGCTTCAGCAAGTTTGATCTCTTTACGACCGTAGTCAGCAAGGGAAATATCGGCAACTTTATAATCTGTAAATGAAGCATTCACCGCGTTCATCAGGATCTCCTAGAAAAAATAGTATGGATCATTCTGTTCGCGGATGCCGTTGTTGGCTAAAGCGAATGTTTAACCGATCGTCGAGCCTGGCAAATTGATCTTTAATGCCGATCAATTGTCGCAGCATCCCTCGACTGGGCAATATGATACTTGGAAATCGGTTGCGTTCCAATGAAATTTTTATTGGAAATGGCTAGAAAATGAAGAATTAAAAAGGGAGATAAAGTTAGAACTATGCTTATCTTTATAAATCAAGGATTCCAAATCCCTTTGGAACCCTCGTGTTTTGGAAATTTTATCATTAGGCTTTTAAATGATCTTCGAATTCTTCACCCAACTGCATTGCTAAAGCATTACCAGAGAGATCGCCTGTCACCAAACCATATTCTTTTTTAAAGCTAAAGGTAAAACCACGGTTATCTGTAAGATTTTTAACTGAATATCCCAATTTTTCTAACCAAATACGGAAAGCCAATACGTTTTTTGCTTTAACAACTCTGTTTTTCATGCCAGAGATCTCCTTGTGAACATGTATTTATTAATAAGGGTCAGCCAAATTTTTTTAAAGGGGCAATACATAGAATTATTTTGCCACGTGTAAGTAATGTAAAATTAGCGTAATTTTTCTAAGTATAATTTTATCTGGTGTTTTTATATCTATTTGAATTTAAATACTAAACTATTTTTAATTTTTGGGATTTAAAAATTATTTTTTAAATAAATATTTCATGACAAATGTAAAAAATGATTTCATTTTCTAGCTTAAATGAAGCGTAGAAAATGAATCGCTTAAATTAACATCAATCATTAAAACTGATCTTTCAGGCTACGGATACGCGCGAACTCCTCAGCACTATCGGTACGTAAAAATGGATTGGTTGCAAGTTCTAGTTCAATGGTGCTCGGCAAGGTGATTTGCTCTGCATCACGTAATGCTTTGACCTGTCGCATCCGTTCTTGCAAGGCGACATTATGTGGCTCGACAGTCAAGGCAAACTCGCCATTGGCAAGGGTATATTCATGGGTGCAATACACTTTGGTCTGGATAGGTAATGCGGCCAGTCGATTTAAGGAATGGTACATTTGTTCGGCTGTGCCTTCGAATAAGCGCCCGCAGCCCATTGCAAACAGGGTATCGCCACTGAACAGGCTATCCATTTCTTCAATAAAATACGTGATATGACCTAAGGTATGACCTGGTGTTGCGATCACCTCAATTTTCAGATCATTAAAGTGAAAATGATCATTATTCTGTAGCGGATTTGAGATGAGAGAGATTTTGCTCAATTCATCTCGCGGGCCAAAGACTTCAATATTCTGATTGGCCAATAAGCCAGGGACACCACCGGTATGGTCTGGATGCCAATGGGTCAGCCAGACCTGTTTCAGCGTGAGTTGATGCTGCTGGCAAAAGGCGGTGACCAGATCAGCTTCTGTGGGATCGACCGCAACAACTTCTTTGCTGCGGGTATCTTCCAATAACCAGATATAATTTTTTAAGGCATTTTTGACGTCAATGACATGAATCTTATAGTGCATGACCGAATCCTGAATCTTTATTGCATGTGGTTATTGTGGGTGGAGTACTAAACGTTTTTAGTGCCTGTCTCTAGTTTAAGTGCAAATGTCATTCAGTGCAAAAAAGCGCTGCATTTGTACAGTAATACTGACTTTTTAAGGCAGATTTTGACGTCGATATCCACGCAATTTATTAATAGTTGACAAGTGTTGTATTTTCAATAAAGATGAAAGAAAAGTTTTATAAGTGAATGATTTATATTCATCTTTGATCCTATAAGAAATACTTTATTAAAGCTAAACTATTTAAAAATTAGATTTAACAAAATAAGGATGAGGTCGTTTAAATCATCATAACAAAGCAGGGGGAGCTTATGTCTGATGTGGCTGATCACGAAGTGGTCATGATATTTAAAAAATATTTATTTCCGCTCTCTGCCAAATTGACAGAAATGTTGAATGAACACTTTAGCCATCAAACAGAGCGCAGAGGTTGTGGCTATACACAAGCGACGCGGGTGATTGCAGAGTTTGTTTCGCAGGTGCGTGATCCGGTCGGGTTTCAGGATTTACGCATTTTTGAAGATTATGAAAGCAAAGCGCTGAAAAATATTCTCAACCAATCTGCTTCTTATGGCCTGTCACTACAAACATGGCGTAATCTGGATATGAATGCGGATGTCCAGCAATATTTACAGCGTTTAGATGCACAAGAACCATTTACTCAATATTTGCGACAGGAAGTGGAATTCCAAGCCAAACTCAGAAATATTCATCAATATGCCCAGCTCGAAGAAAGTAAACTGATCTGTCAGTTGCTTGCCGATATTATCCTCCCTCATACAGCGCAGGATTTTGGCATGATCGAATGTCAGGCTTTGGCTGAAAAGCCGAAGGTAGGTTCTTGTCCCATGGCGGAAAAATTCTTTTTGCGCATTGCCCATCACCGTTTATTACGGCAGGGCGAAATCAATATTTTTGTGGACCAACATGATCAGCCGGTGATGATGGAAAAGCTGAATATGGGGGATAACCATTCTTGTATCAGTCTGGTTCCTTTAATGATGAATGGGGTCCGATTACCGGCAGGCAGTTTATTCTCTACACATTATGAGATTGAACAACTCGAAAAGCATAAAAACAAGCAATATAAAGGTTATGTGATTCCGATTGCCAAAATGCATGGTTTCTGGTTTTTACGTCTAACCACCTTGGCTGTTTCGCCACAACATCGTGCGCGGGCATTTGGCTATCATTTTAAACAACAGGTCGATAATGGATTATTCAGACCGGATAGCACTGAGTTAAGTCAGCTGATGGATATTGCCAAAGATCAGATTTATGTAGGACATCCATGCTAAAGGCTTGTTACTCTCCGCGATACTTTGCACAGACGCATACCAATAGTATGGAAAAACTCACCGCTGTTGCCGATGTGCTGCGTACGCATCAAATGGCAGAGCTGGTTGATCCAGGGCTGATTGATATTGAGATCTTAAGAAAACTACATCATCCACACTACGTCGATGCTTTTCTATCAGGGCAATCGGCATTCGCCACCATTCAAGGTTTTAAGCCATGGAACGAGCAGTTGAGAGATGCGATTTTATCGGTTCAGGCGGGACAATTGCGAGGCGCTGAGATTGCCTTGAAAGAAGGAATCGCTGCCAATATTGCTCAGGGATTTCATCACGCCAGTTATGAATCGGGTGCCGCGTATTGCACTTTTAATGGTCTGGCACTGGTCGCGAAGCAATATCCTGAGAAACGGATCTTCATTTTGGATTGTGATCAACATGGGGGGGATGGTACGGCTATTTTTACCAACCGTATGACCAATCTGATTAATTTTGGCATTTTTGGTATCCGTTTTGGCTGCAAGGCGGGTGAACGTAGTCTGACCCGATATATTCATCCGAAACATGGAAATTTTGATTTGTATCGAGAGGCGATCTTTGAGGCTTTTCAGTATGCATCACGCTGGGAAGCGGATCTGATGATTTATCAGGCCGGGATGGACTGTCATCAACATGATAAATACGGTTCTAAATGGTTGACCACTGAGTTGCTATTTGAACGGGATCGTATTGTCTTTGACATGGCCAAGAAAATGAAAATTCCGCTCTTGTTTGTATTGGCAGGGGGATATCAGGCGCTGGATGATTTGGTGCCTTTACATGTCAATACATTCAAGGCCGCCAATGAAATCTATTTTTCCAACTAAAAAACTAAAAACGCTCAAGTTGAGCGTTTTTTTTGAAGTAATTGATTAGCGCAATTTAGCCAACCAATCCCCAAGCATCTGTACCATTTGCACAAGTAGCAATAACACGATCACGGTTAAAATCACCACGCTGGTGTCGAAACGTTGATAACCATACGAAATTGCCAAGTCACCAATACCACCTGCACCGACTGCACCTGCCATTGCTGTTGCACCGATCAGGGAAATCGTGCCTGTGGTCAGGTTAAGAATCAGGGAGCTACGTGCTTCAGGAATAATAAACTTGAAAATGATCTGCCATGGCGACGCGCCCATAGCCTGAGCGGACTCCACAATACCTTCATTGACTTCGAGCAGAGAGGTTTCAATCAAACGACCTAAGTATGGCCCAACATAGATAGTGAGCGGTACAATCGCAGCCCATGTCCCAATTGATGTACCTACCAGCATTTTAGTCAGTGGAATCACAGCGATCAAAAGAATAATGAAAGGCAGGGAGCGCAGGGCATTCACAATCGGATTAAGGAAATAATAAATTGCACGATTTTGTAGGATACCGCCAGTGCGGGTCACGACCAGGGTAATACCCTGAATTAAGCCCCAAATACACCCAAATAGCAAAGAGAAGAAGACCATCTGGAAAGTTTCTTGCAGCGCCGTTACAAACTGGTCGATCGAGAGCGAGCTATGCCAAAAAGGAGCAGTGACTTGCGTGAGCCATTGTACGATTAAATCTCTCATTGGCTGACCACTCCAGATTGTTCTACTTTCACGCCTTGAAGTTCAAGGAACTTTACGGTTTCTTGAATGATCAACGGATCGCCCAGCAGTTGAATAAACATTTGTCCGATCACGGTACCATTAATCTCGGTCATGTTGGCAAACAGAATATTTAAGCTGACATCAAACTGTTTAATCGCAGCCTGAATCACGGTTTCCTGTGCAGAAGTGCCCAGAAACTGTAGGCTATAGATACTATTGTGATGCTGGTGTTCAAGATTACTTAAAATATTGACAGGTAACTGCTGCTGCAAAACCGTTTGGATAAAGGTTTTGGTGGTTGGGTGCTGCGGCTGGCTGAAAATATCCAAGGTTGGACCAGTTTCAATCACATGACCTGATTCCATTACGGCTACATAGTCACATACCGATTCGATCACATCCATTTCATGAGTGACCATGACAATGGTAATGTTCTGTTCCTGATTGATCTTTTTTAAGAGTGCCAGAACAGATTTGGTGGTTTGTGGGTCAAGTGCCGAGGTTGCTTCGTCACAGAGTAGAATCTTAGGGTGATTGGCCAGCGCACGTGCGATACCAACGCGTTGTTTTTGACCCCCTGAAAGTTCATCAGGGTAGGCATCTTTTTTATGTTTTAGATCGATAAAATCGAGCAATTCAGCCAGACGTTTATCCCGTTCAGCTTTACTGTGCCCCAATAATTTAAGCGGCATCTCAATATTTTCAGACACAGTTTTGGTCTGAAGAAGATTGAAGTGCTGAAAGATCATGCCAATATTTGCACGTTCTTGACGAAGTGTTCGTGCGTCCATCGCAGTAAAGTCTTTTTGATTGATAATAACTTGTCCCTGCGTCGGGCGTTCAAGCAAATTAATCAAACGGATCAGTGTACTTTTACCTGCACCACTATAGCCGATAATGCCAAAGATACTGCCATCTGGGATCTCTAAATTGATCTGGTCCAGTGCATTGATCGTTTGACCTTTCAACTGATAGTGTTTCGAAATGTTTTTAAATTGGATCATGTTCGTCAGTACTATGGCAGAAAAGAAAAAACAGGCAAAATCACTTTGCCTGTTTTATTTGAGAGTATTATATTACGAATTCGCTTCGGTGAGATAGCTTGTTGGTTTGTTCACGTCAACTTTTGTACCCGCGAAGTGTTCTTGCACATATTTCTTCACCGCTTCAGTGTGGTAAAGTGCGCCAACTTTTTGCAATACAGGATCATCTTTACGCGATTCTGCAGTGGCTAAAACGTTTACATTCAGCTTGGTGCTTTGATCTACAGGCTCATAGAAGATCGCATCTTTCAGAACGTTTAAACCACCTTCCATTGCAAGCGTATTGCCTAATAAAATCGCATCAACTTCATCTTTAACACGTACAGCTGTTGCCATTTGAATTGGTTTGATCACAATTTTTTTCGGGTTTTCAGTAATGTCAGCAGGTGTGCCTTTTACCGGATCAAAGTCAGCTTTTAACTTAATCAAGCCCGCGCTTTGTAAAAGTAATAATGCACGTGATTCGTTCGCGCCGTCATTTGGAATGGCAATGGTGGCACCTTCGGCAAATTCGTCAACTTTTTTGACTTTGCTTGAGTAGATCCCCATTGGCTCTAAATAGGTGGTTGAAACAGGTGCAATCTTATCTTTATTGGCAGCATTAAATGCGACAAGGTAAGCGTAAGACTGGAATGCATTCAGATCAACTTCTTTGTTTGCTGCTGCAGTATTCATTGCAACATAATCAGTGAAGTTTTTAATTTCAAGTTTTAGACCTGCAGCTTTAGTTTCAGGTAAAGTTGCAATATAACGCCAGATATCGGCGTCAGAACCTGTAGAAGCGATTACAACAGTTTGTAATGCAGCAGCATCACCTTTTTGCTCGGTAGATGCGGTATCCGGTTGTTTACTGCAAGCAGCAAGTAATAACACCGATACACTTAAAAAAAGACTAATCAGCTTTTTCATGTATAAATCCTAATCGGAATAATGTCGAGAAAATCAGCCTTTCTCGAGCATTAATGATTGTAATAGGTTTGTATGTTGTAAATTGGCATCGTCCTCAAACAATCACGTGAATTATTCTTGAGGTTTTCAGTAGAGTCCTTTCCACAACACGCGAAAAATAAATGAATATTCATGTTCCCATTTAGTATATATACAGCGGGAAATAAGGTATTCATATCTTTTTCTAATCAAATTTGGATTTAGCTGCAATTTGTTTTGTTAGGCTAAATATTCTAATCATTTGAAATGAATGAAAAAGAATACTGATTTAACATAAAAACAACATCTAAAATTTCGGCAATCATAGCAATAATTTAGTGCAGAGGACAGAGCAACAGCGTGTACTATGAGGTATAAGACTATGATTATTTAAGAGAAATTACAGCATAAGTAAATATAAATTGATGATAGTTTTATGGTTTTTTTAAAAAAGCGCTGTAGCCGGTTGAATTAAAACATAAATATATATTTTTCTGAATTTTATATTTAAATAATGAATATAGAAGTAGAAATTATGCAATTTAAGGAATAAAAAAAACCTTCCGAAGAAGGCTTTTTTACAGGATTTACTTATTCTGCTTTTTCACGGGCGATGGCACGATAGCCAATGTCGCTACGGTATTGCATGCCAGTGAAAGTGACCTGACCACACACCTCTAGTGCATTGATTTGTGCTTCAAGTACCGTATCACCTAATGCCGTAACGCAGAGTACGCGACCCCCTGCAGTAATCACATGACCATCAGCACTCATTGCTGTACCGGCATGGAAAATTTTGGTGTCTTCCGGAGATTGACCAAGACCTGAAATGACATCGCCTTTGCGAACAGTTTCAGGGTAGCCACCGGCAGCAAGCACGATACCAATCGATTTACGCTCATCCCATTCAGCTTCCGCTGGCAAGTTACCTGCAATACCTGCTTCTACCAAATCAACCAAAGATGATTTTAAGCGCATCATGATCGGTTGGGTTTCTGGATCACCAAAACGACAGTTGAATTCGATCACACGTGGTTGACCTTGTTCATCAATCATCAAGCCCGCGTATAAGAAACCTGTATAAACGTGACCATCTGCTGCCATACCATCCACTGTTGGACGCATCACTTCATTCATGACACGCTCAAAGACTTCCGCAGTCACCACAGGGGCAGGAGAGTAAGCACCCATACCACCTGTGTTTGGACCTTCATCGCCTTCAAAAATGCGTTTATGGTCTTGTGATGTCGCCATTGGCAAAATGTTGTTGCCATCGATCATGCAAATGAAGCTAGCTTCTTCACCTGCAAGGAACTGTTCAATCACCACACGTGAACCAGCATCACCAAATTTGTTGCCTGCAAGCATATCGTCAATCGCAGCGAAAGCTTCTTCGTTGGTCATGGCCACGATTACGCCTTTACCCGCCGCAAGGCCATCTGCCTTGATGACGATAGGTGCACCATTTTGCTCTACATAAGCTTTAGCGGCATCAACTTCAGTAAAGACGTCATAAAAAGCGGTTGGAATGTTGTGGCGCTTTAAGAAGTGTTTTGCAAATGCTTTAGAACCTTCTAGCTGAGCTGCATATTGGGTTGGTCCCCAGATTTTTAAACCAGCTTCGCGTGCTGCATCCACCACACCATTCACTAAAGGTGCTTCAGGGCCAACAATGACTAATGCCACATCATTTTCTTTGGCAAAAGCAATAATGGCTGGATTGTCTAAAATATCGAGTTCAACGTTCTTGCATTTGTCTTCAGTTGCAGTGCCTGCATTACCTGGCGCCACAAAAACCTGAGTGACTTTTGCATCTTGTGCGATTTTCCATGCAAGTGCATGTTCACGGCCACCGCTACCCAAAACTAAAATATTCATTATAAAGTTATTTCCCTTTTTCCGTATCTAAGAATATACCTGTTCAGAATAAAAAAGTCCCTCTGAATCTCCCCCAAACCCCTCTTTACGAAAGAGGGGAGCAAGCTTATTCGGGTGAAAAAGTAAGTCCCCCTTTTTTAAAGGGGGATTTAGGGGGGATTACGTTGAGACTCAGATCATTTAGTGACGGAAGTGACGCATGCCCGTGAACACCATGGCAATACCAGCTTCATCTGCTGCTGCAATGGTTTCTTCGTCACGCATTGAACCGCCTGGCTGGATAATGCATTTAATGCCAGCTTTAGCAGCGTTATCAATACCATCACGGAACGGGAAGAATGCATCAGAGGCCATGACTGCACCTTCAACCACTAAACCAGCATGTTCAGCCTTAATCGCAGCAATACGTGCCGAGTTGACGCGGCTCATTTGACCTGCGCCTACACCAATGGTTTGGCGGTTTTTCGCATACACGATCGCATTTGATTTCACATATTTTGCAACTTTCCATGCAAAGATAAGATCATCAATTTCCTGTTCAGTCGGCGCACGTTTGGTCACAACTTTCAGGTCATCTTTAGTGATCATGCCCAAGTCTTGGTCTTGAACCAATAAACCGCCATTCACGCGTTTATAGTCAAGCTGTGGCGCACGTGCATCAATGGCCGGAAGTTCACCACAGACCAGTACGCGTACATTCTTTTTCGCACCGGTAATTTCAAGTACACCTTCCGCAATGCTTGGTGCAATAATCACTTCAACAAATTGACGATCAACGATTGCTTGTGCTGTCGTAGTGTCTAATTCGCGGTTGAATGCAATGATGCCGCCAAATGCTGATTCAGGATCGGTTGCATAAGCAAGGTCATAAGCTGCCTTGATGCCATCCAGTGAAACTGCAACACCGCAAGGGTTAGCATGTTTAACGATCACACAAGCAGGTTTCGCAAATGATTTCACACATTCAAGTGCTGCATCGGTATCTGCAATATTGTTATAAGAGAGTTCTTTGCCTTGTAATTGCTTGGCAGTAGAAACAGAGGCTTCTTTTGCATTTTCTTCTACATAGAAGGCTGCGTTCTGATGCGGGTTTTCACCATAACGTAAATCTTGTGCTTTATTCAGTTGCGTATTGAAGGTACGCGGGAAGAGATCCGCTTCGCCTTCTGCTTTACCCACGCGTGCACCTAAATAAGAAGCAATCATGCCATCGTATTGTGCTGTATGCTCAAATGCTTTAACTGCTAAATCGAAACGTGTTTCATAAGACAGCGTACCATTTGCTTTTAGCTCGGCTACGACTGTGTCGTAGTCTGCTGCATTAACGATAATACCCACTGAAGCGTGGTTTTTCGCTGCTGCACGAACCATGGTCGGACCACCGATGTCGATGTTCTCGATTGCATCTGCAAGTGAACAGTTTGGCTTTGCCACAGTTGCCGCAAATGGATACAGGTTAACAATCACCAGATCAATCGGATCAATGTTGTGTTCTTGCATCACCGCTTCGTCCAGACCACGACGCGCCAAGATGCCTCCATGAATTTTTGGATGCAGTGTTTTAACACGGCCATCCATCATTTCAGGAAAACCTGTATGTTCAGAAACTTCTACTACGGCAATATTGTTGTCTTTAAGCAACTTATAGGTACCGCCCGTAGATAAAATTTCTACCCCTAGCGCTACAAGATTTTGAGCGAATTCAACGATTCCGGTTTTGTCGGATACAGAGATTAAAGCACGTTTGATAGTCATGATTTTAGTCAACAGTTTGAAGTCTACAGATTAAAACAAAGGCAAAAAAAATGCCCACGAGAACGTGAGCATTTTATCAATTATTCACTCATTAAACCGTGAGCTTTTAACTTTTTGCGTAAAGTTCCGCGGTTAAGGCCTAAAATCTCAGCAGCACGCGTTTGGTTGCCACGAGTATATTCTAAGACCACAGATAAAAGAGGTTTCTCCATTTCTGCTAAAACCATGTCATAAACTTGAGATGGTTGCTCACCTTGCAATTGTGCAAAATAATGACGAACTGCGCGATCTACATGGATGCGAAGAGCGACATCAGATTGAGCCGTAAAAATAGGAGATTTGCTATTCATGCGTGTTAATCCGAAAAATCAAAATATCACTTGGGTAAAGTGATATAAATGTGGTCTAAATTACTGAGCCCCGTTTTAGATCCTAAAACAGTGACTCTAAAACAAAAGGACTATTAGCTTGCCACAAATCCTCGAGTTGTGTAAAAAATAAGCGTAACAATAGTTAAATATTTGTTACTGCCTACTTTCAAAAACAAAAAAACCAACAATGCGCTTATTGGGTAAAAGCACAGTTCGTTTAACGATTTTATTGTCTGTAAATTACGAGGAGTAAGTGGGTCAAAGCATTCGTGGCGCGTATCATACCACTGTCAGCGAAAAAGTGAGCAAATTAACTGCACTTTTTTTTGTTTTTTTGTCACTTTTTTGAGCTTTTAGGGCTGTACAAATTCTAAACTATAGTCATTGAAGCTATTTTTGCTTTTCGGAATGATAAATTCGAAGCGAAAAGGGCTATTGGATGGAATGCGTTGAATCGTTTTTAAACTGTCAACTAAATAGTCTTGTGGTTTTAAAACCGTAGATGAAATCGCTTCACCATTTTGTTTAAGTATCACTTTTATTGGAGGCAACACTACGCTATTGGCATCCTGATTAAGCAATACCCCTGAAAAACCTGTGGCATCCTGCTCAACCCGTTTCAATTTTACTTTCTCAAATGACAGCGACTGATATTGCTCATTGCTGATCTTGCAGTTGAAAACACCACAGACATAATTAAACATCTGATTTAATGCCGGGCTTTCATGCATGAGTTTCGGGTTAAACCATAAAATCTGGAAAGCAAACACCAGAATCAGGGCAATATTACCGATTCCCCAAAGGGTGTAATACAACCAGCCATGTTGCTTGTCGTTATTCTCCTGCTCAATTAAAAGTGCATCTTCTGAAAGATTCAGGTTGGGCAGGGCGGTAACCGGTTCGGTATTAAAATAATTCAGGTTATTTAGATAGGTAAGTAGGTCAATATTAGAATTTTCAATTTTCTGGTCGAAGATGCGTAAGATCTGCATCTGTTTTTCTGCAAATGAGCTATCTGGCTGGATCGAGGAAAACAGTGAGCGATTGATGGGTGCTGGTGTCGCTTCACTGTCTGTTTCGAGCAAATTGGTTAATGCATTAAAGTTAATCACGCATTTTGGGCAACAAACCATGCCCTGTGCAACACTGAGTTGTGAAAGGGTCACTTTGTACACAGTTGAACATTTAGGGCAGCGGGTTTGTTTTTCACTCATAATTTATAAAATTCTCAGCTTGTTTTTCGTTTTCCTGAAATGCGGCACCAGTTTTCTTCACGCTTTTCAATTTCTAATATATCAAAAAACTCGGCGTAAACGCTAGAAACATCAGCAACTTGCTCTTCAATTACACCTGCTAGTGCGAACTCTCCCTCATTTTTTAATAAAGTTGAGAATTCAGGCGCAAGTGCCATCAGTGGGGCTGCAAGAATATTGGCAACCAGAATATCAGCCTGTTGAGGTTTGAATTCCTGATCAAACTCTTCAGGCAAGCCGACATAAAGGCGGTCAAGCACGCCATTTAACTCGGCATTCTGTTTGGTTGCGAGTACAGCTTGCGGGTCGATATCGGTTGCATAGACTTTTTTAGCACCTAATAAAAGGGCAGCAACACCTAAAATGCCTGAACCACAGCCATAGTCGATGACAACTTTATCTTTAACATCGGTTTTGCCTAACCATTGTAAGCATAAGAAAGTGCTGGCATGGTTACCTGTACCAAAAGCCAGACCTGGATCAAGCTTGATGTTGGTCGCATCGGCTTCAGGTGGTTCTAACCATTCAGGAACAATCCAGAATTTTTCACTGATTTGAATCGGTTCATAATAATCCATCCAGGCACGTTCCCATACCTGATTTTCAAGGTATTCATGGCGCATCGGCACATCTGGAAGTTGAGCTTTAAGGAAAGTTTCCAAAGCATCTACATCAATCGGGTCATCTTCTTCTTGTTGGTAAATACCTGTAACGATGACTTTATTCCACAAAGGTGTTTCACCTGGTAACGGCTCAAGCAGGGCCTGATCTTCTGCATCATCTAAAGTGACACTCACCGCACCCAATGAAAGAAGCAATGTTTCGGTCAGTTCAACTTGATTTTGATCAACAGTAATATGAATTTGTAGCCAGTTCACAGGAAAACCTAAATAAATGTATTTGTGGGTATTGTAATAGATTAAAACTTATTAAAGGGATTATAAAATAGACAGATTACAATTTTAACAGCAAATATTTGACGGCGTGAGCGCTATTACATTGTTTTTAGATTTTATAGACAAAAAAAGAAGGTCATGGAGACCTTCTTTATTCTTGCTGCAATTATGGCGCAGTCTGTTCAACATCAGGAGCAACTGGCGGAGCAGGTGTCGCTGCCGGTGCACTCATCGCAGGCGCAGCTTCCATTGGAGCACTGCTCACTGGACGTGGAGCGGACTGGGTTTCAGAGAGACGACTTTGTGTGTCTACAGCAGCATTAGAAGCTGGCATTGGCGGTTGGAATGCGAGTTTACCTGCTTCATTAGGTTCGCACGAACCGTTGAAAACAACGCCTTTATACGCAAATGAAACTGGGTCACCTTGTTTTTTGCCTTTACAAACCTGTTGATACTTTTTGGCTTGTGGGTCTTGGGTAGCTTTGGTATCCGCCGCATGTGCAGCTACGCTAAAACATAGGCTACAAATAAGAGATGAAAATAAAAGCTTTGTGTTCATATCATTTTCCTAAAGTATTTGTTATGCACTTTTTAGGATAAGAAATTCATCAAATAAAACAGTGGTGTTCGAGTTAATAGTTTAAGTAGCTCTGTTAAGTATAAGATGAAAATGCAACAGAACGTTTCTTTTTGTATGTTTTGTCAGCATAACTGCGGCTTAGAATCCAGCAGAATGTTGACGGTTTTTGCCAATTTGCTGCAAAACTCCTATATAATACTCTGTCATTTTTTGAATACATATTTACCACTATGCACTATCCTAAAGTTTACGACGTTATCGTAATTGGTGGCGGTCACGCTGGTACGGAAGCGGCACTTGCTGCGGCACGTATGGGAAGACAAACATTATTGTTGACGCATAATATTGAAACTTTGGGTCAGATGAGCTGTAACCCGGCAATTGGTGGTATTGGTAAATCGCATCTGGTCCGTGAGATTGATGCCCTTGGTGGCGCCATGGCGCTTGCGGCGGATAAAGGTGGTATTCAATTCCGTATTCTCAATTCGCGTAAGGGCGCTGCGGTTCGTGCGACACGTGCACAGGCAGATCGCGTACGTTATAAAGCTGCAATTCGCGATACGCTGGAAAATCAGGCCAATCTGGATATCTTCCAGCAAGCAGCAGATGACTTAATTGTTGAAGGCGATGCGGTTAAAGGTGTTGTGACCCAGATGGGTATTCGCTTTGATGCCAAAACTGTGGTACTGACAACCGGTACTTTCCTTGGTGGTGTGATCCATGTGGGTTTACAAAACTCGAGTGGCGGTCGTGCAGGAGATCCACCATCAATTGCACTAGCTCATCGTTTACGTGAACTTAAACTTCCTGTGGGACGTTTAAAAACAGGCACACCACCACGTATTGATGCTCGCTCAGTTGATTTCTCTGTGATGACGCCACAACCGGGTGATTTTCCATCTCCTGTCATGTCATTTATGGGTGATGCCTCAATGCACCCTGAGCAAGTCAATTGCTATATCACCCATACCAGTGAAAAAACCCACGAAATTATCCGTGGCGGTTTAGACCGTTCACCAATGTATACCGGTGTGATTGAAGGTGTTGGTCCACGTTATTGCCCATCGATTGAAGATAAAATTCATCGTTTTGCCGATAAAGATTCACATCAGGTATTCCTAGAGCCAGAAGGCTTAGATACCCATGAGCTTTATCCAAATGGTATTTCGACTTCATTGCCGTTTGATGTACAGTTCAATTTGGTACGTTCGATCCGTGGTATGGAAAATGCACATATCCTGCGTCCGGGTTATGCGATTGAATATGATTATTTCAACCCACAAGCCTTGAGATTCACACTTGAAACCAAAGCGATTCAAAACCTGTATTTTGCTGGTCAAATTAACGGTACCACAGGCTATGAAGAGGCGGGAGCACAAGGTTTACTTGCAGGCTTAAATGCTGCGCGCCGTGCTTGGGAACAAGAAGAGTGGACACCAAAACGTGATCAGGCTTACATGGGCGTGTTGGTCGATGACCTGATTACTTTAGGCACCAAAGAGCCGTATCGTATGTTTACCTCACGTGCGGAATATCGTTTGATGCTGCGTGAAGACAATGCAGATCAACGTTTAACCACGATTGGTCGTGAGCTGGGTCTGGTGGATGATGAGCGTTGGGCGGCTTATAGCGAAAAAATGGAAGCTGTTGAGCGCGAAACATCTCGTTTACAACATTTGTGGGCTGCACCAAACAACCCGATGGGTAAAAAATTCGTTGAAATGACAGGTGCCGATCTCAGCAAAGAATGTAGTGCGGTTGATTTGTTGAAACGTCCAAATATCAATTTCAGTCAAATTGCGGAATTAACCGGTTCGGAAGTTTCACAGCAAGTCGGTGAGCAAATTGAAATTGCGGTGAAATATGAAGGCTATATCAATCGCCAGCATGAAGATGTGGCGCAATTGAAGCGTCTTGAAGAAACCAAGATTCCTGCTGATTTTGAATATGATGGTATTTCAGGCCTATCACGTGAAATTACCTTGAAGTTAAAGACAGTTCGTCCGGAAACCTTAGCGCAGGCAAGCCGTATTCCAGGTGTAACACCAGCCGCTGTACAATTACTGATGATTACCATCCGTAAAAACAATATGGCCAAGAAGTCAGCCTAAGCTTTCAATTCGACTTGTTCAAATAAACACTAAAAACACCCTTTAACAGAAGGGTGTTTTTTTCTCTGAGTATTTTACTCTTATCGTCATAAATATAGACCTGCTGAGGTGCGGTGAAATGAAAAACTGGATTATTTTATTTATCGCAATTATCGCGGAAGTGATTGCCACTTCAGCATTGAAAAGCAGTGAAGGTTTTACCAAGCCGCTCGCTTCAATTGTGGTTGTGCTGGGGTATGTAATTGCATTTTACGGTCTCTCTTTGACGCTTAAAACCATTCCAGTCGGGATTGCCTATGCGATCTGGTCAGGTGTCGGGATTGTTTTAATTACCATAGTAGCCTGGTTCGTGTTTGATCAAAAACTCGATATATGGGGGATTATTGGAATTGCGCTGATTATGAGTGGCGTATTGATCTTGAATCTATTGTCAAAATCCAGTTCGCATTAATCTTTTTAAAATAATAAAAAACCGAACTGGTTGAGTTCGGCCTTTTAGAGGGAATTTACAGTTTTAGGTTATCGGCCTGCAAAATCGAAAATACCATTGATATGAAAAACTCGAATTAGTGCTGGGTTTTTTTCATCCTTAGAATATAAAGGCGTGTTTTTAAAGGTAACTTTTGTATTGGCTGCATCATAACTGATACCCCGACAAGGTTGAGTCGTATTACAACTAAAATTATTTTCGAAACGTTTTAATAAGCCAGTGCTAGGATCAACTCCTAATTTAACTTCTTTGAAGTTGATCTTTATAATACTATTGTTCTGAAGAGTTACCTGAATGATTTCATGTCCAAATTCTTGTTGATTGTTATTGACGACATCAAAATATAAAGCAGGACGGTTAAGAGGTGGAATAAGGGTATTTTTATCATCAGAAATGATAGTTAACTGTGTAAGTGGTTTATTTACTGTAATTGAGCCATCGAGTTTAAGGTTGGTTGTGCTGCAATCTGAAGGTGGACTATATGTTTGCTGATATTTTGTTTGATTAAAAGTTAGATTTATCTTGTCTGTTGTTTCTTGTACTTGAATCGACAATGGGTTTTGAACAGGAATATTGGTCTCAATGAGTCCTAGGCATCCTGTTATTGGGGAGGCTTGATAGGATTTTGTATAAACAGAAGAATTTGATCCATCGTTGTAAGATGTGAGTGTTGTAAATAAATCTGACTTAAGTCCTTGATTAACTCCATTATCGGTATAGGTATTAAAAGTAACATTTTTTGATTCTGGTTCGTAAATGATACCGATTGGAGAGATCGGTTGACTATTTATAGAAAGGTCTACCTTGCTTGTTTTTCTAATGCTTTCAAATGATTGAGGTGGGATGGATAGTTTTCCTGTTAACTTTCCATTTAATGTCATGACACTTTTGGTTGTATTGGTAGACTCAGCTAGAGTTAGGTGTGGAGTGGATAATTTAGTATTGTTAAATATAATTTCACTATGCCCAGTCTTGTCATCAAAATTAATTTTTATGTTTTTACAGACATCGTAAAATGAACTACTACAACTATATTGCATAGAACCTATTTCTAATTGACCTATCTCGATCCTTTTGCTACCAATTGAAACAGCTAATATTTCTTTAAGTATTGGATCGTAATTAACATGAAGTGTCTTATTGGTATCATTTTTATCAAAATTGTAGCTCAAAATAATTGAGCTACTTCCACTATCAAAATGATGCGTAACTGAATATGCATTTATTTCATCATTCTGATTACTTTTGCTGCTCAATATCTGAATGGCTGGTTCTGCATCCTTTTGCAAGCTTAAAGTGCTTTGAAACTCAGTATTAAATGGAGTGGGGGTAGTTGTATTGTCTTGAGGCGTTTTACTGTCATTTCCACCCCCACAAGCTGAAATTATCATTGCTGTGGTTAAAATAGTAATACCAGATTTAATCTTTAACATTTTTAGTTTTCTATATGGATTATTTTAGAAAAGAATAATATCTATTCATCACGCTATTTCAAAGTGTTTTAAATAATATTTGCGATAAACGATCGATCGACAGGATTAGGTGGAGTGGGGGTGATAGATAATTTATAAGGTCATTTCTAATCTTTTGCTTTTCATTGTGCTGCTCAATATTTTTTTGGGTTGAATCTGGTTATAAGCTTCTATTAAAAGAAAACGTGCTGCTTAATCAACGCTTTGTTCCTTGAATTTGTCATCACCATGACCCATCCATTTCTCATGGCTCATTTTTTAAATAGACTCACTTAAAATTAAAGCTTTAATTTTGGTGGCTTTCTCAAAATGATTAAGTTGATGCTTCATGATCCACCAGTGAGCAGCTTCCATTAAGCGTTCAGGATCATCATTCTTATTGGCAAAGAAAGCATAAAAAGAAAGCCCGACATCACTGCCTTTTTTGGCAATTTTTTCATTACAGACCTGAATGATTTTAATTTGAAGTTCTTTTCTCATTTTTTATAAAAACAATTGAAGCTAGATGGGCTGATTCTAGCACTTTCGAGCTAAGTCTTTATTGAATATTTGGGCAATTTCTCCTGTAGCTACAGTCAGATGGTTCATGTCTTTTTAAGTGTAGAGTAGAGGGATTTTCATCTGATTTAGGTTGAGTAGAGCCTTGGTAATTGTCTAGGTTGTTTAAGAAAACATCTAAAAAATCGAATTGGTAGAAAATATAGTGAAAATGATAATGATTTTTATTAAAATTGTAATGTTTTATATTTTTTAATTTGTTTTTAATTTTTCGTCTGAATTTTTTGAGAGTTTTATGAATAATTTTCACTTGGGTGGGAACAGCAAATCTGCTTTCAAGCTGAGTTTGTTATCCGTGATGATGTTGCAAGCGCACTATGCATTTGCAGATGAAGCAACAACGCCAACGGCAGTGATGCCTACCATTAAAATTGAAGCGATGAGTGAACTTGATCCGATCAAGAGCTATATCGATTATGAGCAGGCAAGTGTAACGCGTAATGGTTTGAAGAAAAAAGATATTCCGCAGACCATTGATACGATTGATGTGCAAAAATACAAAATTTATGGTGCCAATGATCTGAGTGTCATGTTGCAAGGTACGCCGGGCGTTTCTACCAGTTATGACATGCGTGGAGATGGTATCAACTTAAGAGGATTTAATGCAGATACTGGTGATATCTATCGTGATGGTATCAGAGAGAGTGGTCAGGTTCGCCGTAGCACTGCCAATATTGAACGTATCGAGATTTTAAAAGGCCCTGCATCTGTACTTTATGGGCGTAGCTCGGGTGGTGGCGTGATCAATATGGTGAGTAAATTCGCCAATTTTGATTCTAAAAGTTCTGTTGGTGTTTATGCTGGATCATATGATAATTATGGTACCACAGTCGATTTCAACCAAGTACTGAATGACAACGTTGCGGTACGTTTGACAGGTGAATACGGAGAGTCGAATAGTTTCCGTTCAGGTATAGACAATAAAATCGAAATGCTTTCTCCAAGTTTTACTTATAAAAATGATGAAGGTTTAACTTGGACCATGCAATATACCTATGACAAGTTACATCGAGTTCCTGATCGTGGACCATCATATACATCACTTCCAAAAGGTACCTCAATAAAAACTGGTTTTGCGCAAGAGGGTGATTTTGTCAATGATGTGTTGCAGGTCGCACGTTCTGACTTGAACTATGAGTTTGCACCAAACTGGAATTTCCATTGGGCGGTGAGTTATCGTCAGACTGAACAGAATTTTGATCATTTTTATGCTGGCGGACTTTGTGCGACTGATAATACTACAATTTCTAATGCCGGATCATGCAAAGGACATGTCGGGGATATTTCGCAAATTTATTATTGGCAAAAAACTGATAATAAAACCACCAGTAATACCTTTGATATCCGTGGTGAGTTCGACACAGGTAGCATCAAACATAATTTATTGGTCGGTGCAGACTGGACCTATGAACAGCGTGAACCATTGTTAGCAAATAAGAACGAAGATGGTACAGCTATTTATGGATATGTAAATCCATTAACGGGTCAACGTAGCAGTTCAAGAGGTTCTGGTCATCTAAAGCTCAATACACATAACTATAACCAAGGGGAAGGTTATGGCGTGTTTATCCAGGATTTAATCAGTTTCAATGATTATTTTAAGGTGATGCTGGGTGGCCGTTATGATTATTATCAATCGGAAACAACAAATCGACTCTTAACAAGTTCCGATGATTATTATCACCGTAGTATTGATGGTGAGAGTTTTAGTCCTAATATCGGTTTGATCTGGCAGCCGGTTGAGAGTCAGAGTTTTTATGCTTCTTATAGTAAAAGCTTTGCACCATTTGGTGGGCGCGTGGGGGTAAGTGTCGTCTCTGCAAATACAGATGTTGATACATTCGACGCTAAACCACAATATAATGAACAATATGAAGTGGGTGTAAAAAGTGACTGGCTGAATGATCGTTTAAATACGCAGCTTTCTGTGTTTGATATTCGCAAGAATAATATTCGTTACCAACCAAATCCAGATCAACCAGAAAATTGGGTGGTTGGTGCTCAACACCAGTCGAAAGGTATTGAGTTTAGCTTTATTGGGCGAGCTTTAGACAATCTCTTTGTTCGCGGTGGTTATAGTTATATGGACACTGAAGTGACGAAAGATCCTAAGCCACAGAATGTTGGTAAAGAATTAAATAATACACCTCGTCACACAGGTAATCTATTTGTTCGTTATTTACCAACCGATAAGATTTATGGCGAAATTGGTGCAACATATGTGGGGGATGCTAAGGTTTATCCAAATGGTAACCTAGATAGAGAACCGAATGATTTTGCAGGCTTTACTCGTCTTGATGCAGCAATTGGATATAGTGCTAACCCTTGGAATATTACTTTAGCCGTTAATAACTTGACCAATAAAGAATATTGGCGCTCAGAGTCAATGCCTGGTACGCCACGCAACTTCTTGGTGCGTTTAAATTACCAATTCTAAATAAGTGGGTTGATTTTCTTTTAAGCATCTCTGTGTTAGCAGAGGTGCTTTTTTATTGTCAGTCAATAAAATAGATCATGCAAATAAAGATGTAATTCATATCTATCTTATTGAATTATATAAAATGCTATTGCTTAAATTACGGTAATATTCTAATATCTAATTGTATGAAAAATAAGCAATAAAACTTAAAAATAACTGTATAATTGTGATGCAATTCTCATTTTTGGTTTTATTATGCTTGTTTGTACCTGGTTTAATACTTTTTTGCTAGTATTAAAGAAAACATTAAAATAGAGATAATAATAATGAAGATTACACTTAGTTTGCTTGTGAGCTTTGCCATTGTCATTTTAGGCTATGTTGCCTATGTCGATGCACAAACCAAAAAGCGCCAAGAGCTCATGAAGATTGTACAGGATGCAGAGCATAGCCTGGATACGATTCAACACGATCCCCGCAACCAACTGTCTTCATATAAGCCAAGTAATTAGTAGGCATTGATCAGGTATGGGGCTGGTAATGCAGTGGTTTACTTGGGATCGTCGATTAAATGGTCTTTTTTTGCTTGGCGATGCGCAAGTTTTAAATAGAATCTGTTAAAATATTTACCACTAAATAAAAAGCTGCATCAAGATATGCGGCTTTTTACGTTTTGATAGCGAAATTAAATTTATACATGTTGTCTATGTAACAAGTACCAAGCTGGCATATAGATTGCTTTCTAGCTTCGAGTACTCTTTTGTGCAAATTCAAAAAAGATTGCCGCACAAGAGTATAGATTTCACGTCCTACGATCTTAGATTTTAACAGGTGCTATGTTATGACAACGCCTAATGCTTCAGCTGGTTTGTTAGAACGCTTATTTAAATTAAGCGATAACAAAACTAACTTTAGAACAGAAGTTTTGGCAGGTGTAACCACATTCTTAACCATGTGCTACATCATTATTGTAAATCCGCTCATTCTTTCTGAAACAGGAATGGATCACGGAGCGGTGTTTGTTGCGACCTGTCTGGCTGCTGCAATCGGCTGTTTGGTCATGGGGATTATTGCGAATTATCCAATCGCACTGGCACCTGGTATGGGCTTGAATGCTTACTTTACCTATTCTGTCTGCTTAGGCATGGGTGTGCCTTGGCAAACAGCACTCGCTGCGGTTTTTGTTTCAGGGATTATTTTCCTTGCGATCAGCTTCTTTAAAATCCGGGAAGCAATTGTCAATGCGATACCTATGTCACTTAAATTTGCCATTGGTGGCGGTATTGGCTTGTTCCTGGCTTTGGTTGCATTAAAGAACTCAGGCATTATTGTTGCCAATCAGGCAACTTTGGTTGGACTGGGTGATATTAAACAGCCAACCGTCTTGCTTGCCTTATTCGGCTTCCTGCTCATTGTGGTGTTGCATCAGTTTAAGGTACGTGGCGCTATCATTATCAGTATCTTGGCGGTGACTGCGATTGCAACCTTAATGGGCTTAAATGAATTTAAGGGCGTGGTTGGCGAAATTCCTTCGATTGCACCGACATTTATGCAAATGGACTTTGAAGGTCTGTTTACAGCCAGTATGGTCGGCGTGATCTTTGTTTTCTTTATTGTCGATTTATTTGATAGTACAGGGACACTGGTAGGTGTTTCGCATCGTGCAGGTTTATTGCAGGATGGTAAATTGCCACGTTTGAAAAAAGCTTTATTTGCCGATTCAACTGCGATTGTCGCGGGTGCTGCTTTAGGTACCTCATCAACGACACCTTATATTGAATCTGCGTCAGGTGTAGCTGCAGGTGGTCGTACAGGTTTGACTGCCGTTGTGGTCGCATTCTTGTTTGTAAGCTGTTTATTCCTTGCGCCATTGGCTCAATCTGTACCAGGTTTTGCAACCGCACCTGCTTTATTGTTTATTGGTGTGTTGATGATCCAGGGGATCACCAATATTGACTGGGATGATATTACTGAAGCAGTACCTGCATTTTTAACCATTGTATTTATGCCATTTGCCTACTCAATTGCTGATGGTATTGCCATGGGCTTTATTAGCTACGCATTGGTGAAATTATTTACAGGTAAAGCGAAAACTGTACCGTATATGGTCTGGATCATCGCAGCACTTTGGGTATTTAAGTTTGCTGCTTTTGGCGGCTAATCCAAGATTTATCATTTTTACATTATTCTTTGCTGCTATTGTTATTCCAGCAAAGAACCCGAAAAGGGTGTCCGTTTGGTAACACCCTTTTTTCTTTAGACGTGGAGTTTATATGAATCAAATCGAGCTGATTCGTGCCTTACCTAAAGCCGAATTGCATGTGCATATTGAAGGGACTTTTGAGCCGGAACTGATGTTTGCAATTGCACAGCGTAATCAGATTCAGATTCCTTATCAATCTGTTGAAGAAGTGAAGCAGGCGTATAACTTTCACAATCTTCAATCTTTTCTAGATATCTACTATGCCGGCGCGAATGTGCTGGTGCATGAGCAGGATTTTTATGACCTTGCTTGGGCATATTTTGAAAAATGTGCTGAAGATCGTGTCGTACATACTGAAATGTTCTTCGATCCGCAAACGCATACCGAGCGTGGGGTAGAGTTTGCAACGGTACTTGCGGGTCTGAAACGTGCCTGTGAAGATGCCAAAGCGAAATTTGGCATTAGCTCTCAATTGATCATGTGCTTCCTACGCCATTTAAGCGAAGAGAAAGCATTTGAAACGCTTGAACAGGCCTTACCTTTTAAAGATGACATTATTGCCATTGGCTTAGATTCAAGTGAGGTGGGACATCCGCCTGCGAAATTTGAACGTGTTTTTGCCAAAGCGCGTGAAGCAGGATTCCTGATTGTGGCGCATGCAGGCGAAGAAGGGCCACCAGAATATATCTGGGAAGCGCTGGATTTGCTTAAAGTCAATCGTATTGACCATGGTGTACGTTCGGAAGAAGATGAACAACTGATGGCGCGTCTGATTGCAGAAAAGATGCCTTTAACCGTTTGCCCCTTAAGTAATTTAAAGCTTTGTGTTGTTAATGATATGGCTGATCACAACATTCGCCGTTTATTACAGAAAGGCGTTCACGTGACGGTTAATTCAGATGATCCTTCGTACTTCGGTGGTTATATGAATGATAACTTCATTGCCATTCAGCAGGCGCTGGATCTGAGCAATGAAGAATTAAAGCAGCTTGCAATCAACTCTTTTGAGGCTTCATTTATTTCTGATGAAGAAAAGCAAAAGTGGATTACTGAAGTCAACATGCTCTAATTGTTTTCGTATAATAAAAAAACCGCTTTAAGCGGTTTTTTTATTATCTGGACATTTTATTTTTTAGGCTGGCGTAACATGCTGAGTAGCACATTATCTTTATCAACTACATGATGTTTGATGGCCGCTAAAGCATGACCAGCAACCAATAAGCCTGCAAACCATGAAAGATAAATATGGATGGGTTTAACAATGGCCATCAGATCAGGATTGTCCTGTACTAAGCGTGGAATTTCGAATAAATACAGAACTGGTGCAGGGTGTCCGGCACTCCAGCTAAATAAACAGCCGGTAATCGGTAAAGCTAATAACATTAAATACAGTAAGAAATGTCCAACATGGGCCAAGTTTTTCATCATGGGTGACATGGTGTCTGGCAGTTGCGGAACAGGGTGGGTATAGCGCCAGAAAATCCGGATCACCACCAAGAAAATAATAGTCGTGGCAATATTCTTATGTAGGGTGATTACATCGCCTTTAAAGCTGCCATCAACCTCATAGCTCAGAAAATTACCACTGTAAAAACCAATCAGCCAGGCAATGATAAAAATTGCAGCCATGAGCCAATGAATGACTTGCGCCGTACGGGTGTAATATTGTGATGAGGTTGACATTGCAACATCCTGGCATTTTTATAAATGGATTTTTTTATTCTAATAACACCTTGTTATTTCTCATACAATGGAAATGTAACGGAGCGTTTTATGCTTAGAACGGTGGTACAAAAGCTTGCTTAGTTATGATTGTTATATTATGTAAAGTTTGCGCTGAGTCATATCATAAAGCCATTCATTTAGGCACAATACGCCTGCCAAAAATTTAGATACAGGTAAGAAATCATGAAAAAGTTGGTACTTATTGTTGCTCCTGTTGTTTTAGCCCTAACAGGATGTGTAACACCAGATGGCAGCAACTCGGCTGGCGCGACTTCTCAGCAGTTGGGTATGGCGGCATTAAAAGTTGCGGTAAATGCAAAATGTATTAATGAGATTAATACCTTACCGGCTTGGAAAACAGCAACACGTGTAATGACTGCTGAACAACGTGAAAATATCCAGACTGAAGTCTGTGGTTGTGTTAGCGAAAAAGCACCAAACAGCGTAACAGCGGTTGAATTGGCGACAGCTGCCATTGATCCTACTGCTCGTGCAACCATTGTGACTCAAGTGGTTTCACAAACTGTAAATGCATGTGTGGCGGAAACGTTTAAAAAAGCAGGTTAATAAGATCAGGCTGAGTCATCAGCCTATTTTGAGAGAAGTAGTATGACAATTGCGGGTGTAGATGAAGCGGGACGTGGGCCTTTAGTGGGTTCTGTGGTTGCCGCTGCCGTCATTTTAGATCCAAATAATCCGATTCAAGGTTTGAATGATTCTAAAAAACTAACAGAGAAGAAGCGCGAAAAATTATTCTTGGAAATTCAGGAAAAGGCATTGGCATGGTCAATTGCTGAAGCAACACATGCTGAAATTGATGAGTTTAATATTTTACAGGCGACTTTTCTGGCAATGCGTCGTGCGGTAGAAGGCTTGCATACCCAGCCATTAAAAGTGATTGTGGATGGTAATCAGATTCCAAAAGGAATAACGATTGCGTGTGAAGCAATTGTTGGGGGAGATGCAAGTCATGCCGAGATCAGTGCCGCCAGTATTCTGGCCAAGGTCACACGTGATCGCCAGATGCAGGTGCTTGATCAGCAATATCCGGACTATGGCTTTGCCAAACATAAAGGATATCCAACCAAGGCTCATTTTGAAGCGATCGCGGCCCATGGTGTGATTGATCAACACCGCCGCAGTTATGGACCTGTGAAAAAAGCACTAGGTCTATAAACAATTAAAGCGACTATAAATAGTCGCTTTAATTGTTCAGAAAAGAATTCTGCACATTAACGGTTGAAGTTATTATGACGAGGGAACTCGTTATTATCTTCTTCATAAGAATGTTGATAATCTTGATCAAGATGTTGCAGATGCTCATGCATGGCACGTTCATGTTGGATACGTTGGTAAATTTCCTCACGATGCACAGAAACTTCTTTTGGAGCATTTACACCAATACGCACCTGATTGCCTTTTACGCCAAGCACAGTAACACTGACTTGATCCCCAATCATTAATGTTTCTCCGACACGACGGGTCAGAATCAGCATGTTTATCTCCTTGCTAAACGCTTAAACTTGCGACAGGGAATTCATTGTTCGAAAGCACAGCCTAATATACAGAAAATTCTAACAGAAATATGTAAAAAACATTCTTTTTCGTAAGTTCTGTGAGAATCTTCTTAAAAACCTCAGGGCTAATATAACAGAGCCACTATAAAAAAAACTATAGTGGCTCTGTTTTTTTTCTTATTTACTCACAAGTAAATATGTTTAAGCAGCTATTAATTAAGCACGAGCACTGCTTTCGCCGTGTTCACGGTCTAGGCCGAAAGCTGTATGTAAACAACGAACTGCCAACTCAAGGTAGTTTTCTTCGATGATCACAGAAACCTTAATTTCTGATGTAGAAATCATGAGAATATTAATGCTTTCTTCAGCCAGTGCAGTGAACATTTTGCTCGCTACGCCTGCATGAGAGCGCATACCGACACCCACGATTGAGACTTTTACGATGTCATCACGGGTTACAACTTCACAACCTTCAATGCTATTAGCAGTTTGGTCTAAAATCGCTTTTGCTTTCGCCAAGTCATTGCGGTTGACCGTGAAGGTGAAATCAGTCGTGCCATCTTCTTCAACATTCTGGATGATCATATCCACTTCAATGTTGGCATTACTGATAGGTGACAAGATTTTAGAAGCAATACCTGGCTCGTCAGGAACACCCAAAATAGTTAATTTTGCTTCGTCACGGTTAAATGCAATACCTGCAATGATTGGTTGTTCCATGTCGTCTTCTGCCTCAGTCGTAATTAGTGTGCCTACGTTTTGTTTGAAATCTTCATCAAATGCGCCATCATCTTCATTATCAAAGCTTGATAATACGCGTAATGGCACTTGATATTTGCCTGCGAATTCAACAGAGCGAATTTGTAAAACTTTTGAACCTAAAGATGCCATTTCAAGCATTTCTTCAAAAGAGATACGGTCGACTTTTTTCGCTTTTGGCGCTACACGTGGGTCAGTGGTATAAACACCGTCCACATCGGTATAGATCTGGCATTCATCTGCTTTTAATGCTGCTGCAAGGGCAACACCAGAAGTATCAGAACCACCACGGCCCAGTGTTGTGATATTGCCATTGGCATCATAACCCTGGAAGCCAGCAACAACGATTACACGGCCTGCATCTAAGTCGGCCGTCATCACGTCAGTATCAATCGATTCAATACGTGCTTTGGTAAACGCGCTATCGGTTTTGATCCCCACCTGACGACCAGTATATGATTTAGCTTCTACACCAATTGAATTCAGTGCCATAGCTAACATGGAAATCGTTACTTGTTCACCCGTTGACACCATTTGATCTAATTCACGTGGGTCAGGGGTGCTGGTAATGGCTTTGGCAAGCGCAAGTAAGCGGTTGGTTTCACCACTCATTGCAGATACGACCACGACCACCTTGTGACCATGATCATGCCAGCGCTTGACACGACGAGCAACATTTAAAATGCGCTCAGGAGTACCCATAGAGGTACCGCCATATTTTTGAACGATTAATGCCATAGTTGTTCCATATAAGCCATGACCCTGAGAGGCATCAGGGTCAGTTACACAAAAGTGAAGTTTTGTTTATTGCTCAAGCCAGGCAGGTAATGCTGCCATCACTTGATCAAACTTCTCGTTAAGTGGCGCGCCACCTTGTGCTAAGTCAGGTTTGCCACCACCTTTACCACCCAGCTCTTGAGCCAGGTGTTTGATGATGTCACCTGCTTTTAGAGTTGCAGCATATTGTTTAGCGACAGAGGCGATTAAACTCACTTTATCACCATCAACACCAGCTAAAATAATGACTGCATCTTCCAATTTTGATTTTACGCTGTCATGTAGATTGCGTAATGATTTGGCATCCAAACCTTGTACAGTGGTAATCAAAGTTTGACGACCCGCAATTTCTTTTACTTGATCCAACAGATCAGCCGCCTGGAAGCTGGCTAATTTTTGGTTTAGCTGCTCGATTTGCTTTTGCAGGCTAGACGCGGTTTCGACAATCGCTTCAACTTTTTCAACTGTTTGATCTTTTTGTGCTTTTAACAAGCCATTAATGGTTTGGATATCAGTTTCAGCTTTTTGAACCACTTCAACTGCTTTGGTACCCGTCACGGCTTCAATACGACGAACGCCCGCAGCTACGCCACCTTCAGAAGTGATTTTGAACAAGCCAATATCACCCGTGCGCTTCACGTGAATACCGCCACAAAGTTCGATTGAGAAGTTTTTCTCTTCAATCACTGAACCCATCGACAATACACGAACTTCTTCGCCATACTTTTCACCGAACAGCATCATTGCACCTTTGGCTTTTGCTGTATCGATATCAAGCAGTTCAGTGCTTACCGCAGTATTTGCAATCACTTCTGCATTGACTAAGCGTTCGATCTGTTGCAACTGTTCAAATGAAACAGGTTGATCGTTGGCAAAGTCAAAACGTAAAACATCACTTGCAACCAAAGAACCTTTCTGTTGTACATGCTCACCAAGAATCTGGCGTAAAGCGGCATGTAAAAGGTGAGTCGCTGAGTGGTTACGCGCTGTTGCAGCACGGATGTCTGCTTTAACAGTCGCTTCAACATTTTGAGCTGCTTTTAGGCTACCCATGGTCACGATACCTTGATGGACAAAAGCACCACCCGATTTTTTAGTATCTTGTACTTCGAAGATACCAGTATCGTTTTTGAAGATACCTGTGTCACCAATCTGACCACCGCTTTCTGCATAGAAAGGGGTTTGGTTTAGAACAATAAGTGCTTCGTCACCTTCGTTAATTTCATCAACCTGAACGCCATCTTTGTAGATCGCAACAATTTGACCTTGGCCTTGAGTCGCGTCATAGCCATCAAACTGAGTTTCGCCTTCAACTTTGACAATGCTGTTATAGTCAACTGCGAATTTACCTGCATCACGTGCGCGTTGACGTTGTGCAGCCATTTCAACTTCGAAGCCAGCTTCATCAATGGTCAGATCACGCTCACGTGCAATATCAGCGGTTAAATCAGTTGGGAAACCATAAGTATCATACAGTTTAAATACAGTTTCACCTGGAATGACATTGCCTTTCAGTTGAGCCAATTCACCTTCAAGTAACTTCAGGCCTTGCTCAAGTGTTTTCGCAAATTGCTCTTCTTCTTTCAGCAGTTGCGCTTCGATGCGTGCTTGCTGTGCAGCAAGTTCTGGATAAGCATCGCCCATCACTTCAATTAGAGGTTGCAACATCTTGTAGAAGAATGAACCGGTTGCACCGAGCTTGTTACCGTGACGGACTGCACGACGAATGATACGACGCAATACATAACCACGACCTTCATTTGAAGGGTTAACACCGTCAGCAATCAAGAATGAGCATGAACGTGCATGGTCTGCAATCACTTTTAAAGAAGCAGGGTATTCAACCGGTTTATTTTGTGCTTTCGCTTCAGCTTCAATGGCAGTGGTATCCAAACCAATGATTTCAGCCGCTGCTTTTAATAAGTGCTGGAACAAATCAATTTCATAGTTTGAATTAACGTGTTGCAATACTGCAGAAATACGCTCCAAGCCCATACCTGTATCCACAGAAGGTGCTGGAAGAGGGTGCATCACACCATCCGCAGTACGGTTGAACTGCATGAAAACGTTGTTCCAGATTTCGATGAAACGGTCACCATCTTCTTCTGGTGAGCCCGGTAAGCCACCCCAGATATGATCGCCATGATCATAGAAAATTTCAGAACATGGCCCACATGGACCTGTATCACCCATTGCCCAGAAGTTATCTGATGCGTACTGTCCGCCTTTATTGTCTCCAATACGGATAATACGATCTGCATCTAGGCCAATTTCTTTATTCCAGATATCAAAGGCTTCATCATCAGTGTGATAAACCGTGACATATAAACGATCTTTCGGTAAACCTAACCATTGTTCGCTGGTCAAGAATTCCCAGGCAAATTTAAGCGCATTTTGTTTGAAATAATCACCGAAAGAGAAGTTACCTAACATTTCAAAGAAGGTATGGTGACGAGCGGTGTAACCTACATTATCGAGGTCATTATGCTTACCGCCTGCGCGGACACATTTTTGTGATGAAACAGCACGGACATAATCGCGCTTTTCCAGACCTAAGAAACAGTCTTTAAACTGGTTCATACCAGCATTGGTAAATAGCAACGTTGGGTCGTTGGCGGGAACGAGAGAACTCGACGCGACGCGTGTATGCCCTTGCGATTCGAAATAACGCAAAAATGCTTCACGGATTTCAGCTGATGTCATAAAGCGAGTACTCACAACCAAGACACTCCATAATTTTGAATTTGGCTATATGCAACAAGGTACGTTGTTTTTAAAGTTTTACAATCGAACCCGGTGCGTGGCATAGATTTTAAAAGTGCTAAATTATAACGGAAAATACCCGCCTCACCAACGATTTTACAAGCAATATCATATAAAACTGTGTTTAAGCTAAAAATCTATATTCAATAGGGCAACTGATGTTTTACCATATAGCACAGAAAAGATGATGTTTTGATGAATAAGGACGCTACATGCAACGTATCGCTATCAATGGATTTGGTCGAATTGGTCGGAATGTATTACGTGCATGGTTTGAAAGTCCAAAACAGTTTCAATTTGAAATCGTTGCGATTAATGATGTTGCCGATGTTCAGACGCTGGTGCATTTATTTAAGTACGATACCACGCACGGTCGCTTTGCTGGACAAGTTGAAATTCTGATTGAAAATGAATGTATTTTTCTGAACATTCAGTCCAATCAACGCCAATTAAAACTACAAGTTCTGAAGCAAGAGCAACCTGAATTATTGCCTTGGGCAGATTTAAATATTGATGTAGTACTAGAATGTACCGGTCTATTCCGTTCACGTGCCGATGCAACCCGTCATGTCGAGGCAGGTGCTAAGCGTGTGATTATTGGGGCGGCGCCTTTTGACTCTGTAGATGCTGCGATTGTCTATGGTGTCAATCACAACGATGTCAAAGCAAGCGATCAGATCATTTCCAGCGTATCGTGTACCACGCAAGCTTTAGTGCCGCTGGTGAAGATTATTGATGATGCCTTTGGTATTGATACCGCGTTAATGACAGAAATTCATGCGGTTACAGCCGACCAGTCAGTGCTGGATCATGCGCATCGGGATTTGCGTCGAGCACGTGCGTCTGGGCAAAATATTATTCCAACAACATCGAGTGCCTTAGGTGCGCTAAAACAGGTCATGCCAAAAATGGAAGACCGGATTGACGGTTATTCTATTCGTGTACCGACCATTAATGTGGCAGCGATTGATCTTACTTTTGTTTCGCATTCACCCATTACCGTGCATAAAGTCAATGAAGTTCTCAGCAAAGCGGCTCAATTTGATTATGCGCAGATTATGCAAGTGACAAATGAAGATCTGGTTTCTAGTGACTTTAATCATTCACCTTATTCTTTAATTGTGGATTTAACCCAAACCATGGTGGTGGGACACCAAGCGAAAGTTTTTGCGTGGTATGATAATGAGTGGGGTTATGCAAATCGTTTGCTGGATTTGTGTGAATCTTTTTGTACCTAATATTTTAAATAAGATATAAAAAATAATGTGGGGTATTCAATGACATTGATATTGATTTGGGGATTTATTGCTATTTTATTGGTGGCGGTGGCTTTTTTATTCTGGTTGCAGTTTAAAAATGTAGACGTACAAAACCAAGACCTTCAAGTTTTGCATCTTGAAGAAAAAGTTGTGCATTTGGAGTTACATCTTAAAAAGAGTCTGGAAATTATGCAGGACCTTGCCAAAAAAATGCATGTGCAACAGGAAGTGCTGGATCGGACCGTGGCAAATATGGCGGCATTAGAAAAGCAAAATGTTGAATTGGTCAATGTGTTAGAAATAATGGTTAAAGGTAGTAACAAGAGCCATTAAAATACATTTTGTATGATGTGCTTGATTTATATAATATGATTTTTATAAAAAATAAGATGAAATGATTTTATGAAGTCGAATTTTAAAAATAAGGGTATTTGTATTCTCGCAAGCAGCCTGCTGCTATTGGCCTGTGGTGGTGGGGGCTCTGGTCATAATGACGGAGCTAAAGTTGAAGAAAAACCAACTCAGGAAGATGTGCTTTACCAAGTTTCCTATCAATCTCCAAATATTTCATTGGAACGATATTTGGATGAATTTGAAATTACCAAGTATTCACTATTAAATAATCAGATTAATTTCAATAAGTCACATAATGAACCTTTAGACCAAAAGGTATTGACCGAAACAAAAGTGATAGAAAAAGGTACGCCGCAATCGAATGTCGTTAAACGGCTCTCTTCTACGCAATGGCTTTATGAACGCACACCTGAACTTAAGCAGAATTTAAACTTTCAACTGGTAAAATTAGAAGGTCAAAATATTTTTGATCGGGTAATGCCAGGTTATAGAGAACACTTTGATTTAACAGCGAATCCTGATCGACTTGACCAGAATTTAATTAAATTTTATTCCACTTATAAAGATGCTGTATTTCCTAAAGGGAGTTACTGTTATCGGCTAAAACAGAGCCAGTGGAACCAAGCTTATCTGGAGTCTTATTTTTCCTTCTCTGATTCTCCAACTTTTAATGAGCAGAAGCGGCAAATTATAGATCGATATAATAATCTGGGCGAGGATAAGAAGTATTTCAGACTTTTAGATACACAGTGGCATGGTTATAAACTGATTGGATTGGAAAACTTAGAGACGGCTGAAACAGACAGTAGATTAGGAAATAGTGAAAATCAAAGTACCAATAGCCAATTTTTTTCTAGTCATGTATGGGATGCGGACAAGCATTTAGCCTATGAAAAAAGTCATCCTTATCAAGGTGGAGATAGCCCAATTGATTTATGGATAAAGCAAAATCAACGTTTGAATAATGCCAAATTAGAGAACGGCTGTTTTGCCTTCAATACTCAGGCAGCCAACACACTCAAAAATCTGAATCTGATCAACTGGAAGCAAGGCGATAGTTCAGATGTTGGGCAGTTCTTAGGGTTAAGAACAACGACGAGACTTTCAAATGTAAACACTCAATCTGTTGAATCTAATCATTAATTTTATATTCGAGTTGAGATAGACGGATTATGAAACTATAAAGATTTATGCAAATTCGAAGGTGCATCACATAAATCTTCGTGCTACACTACGCTGAATCGGGCATTCACCCGATTTTTTTATGTGGTTGCTTTTTGTGTGGATGCCTCCACATTGAACAGATTTTAGGTTTGGAACATGACCATTTCAGAGACGTGGTTGCTCCCTGACGGGGTAGCAGATGTATTGCCCGAACAAGCGCAAGTTGTTGAAACATTGCGTAGAGAAGCGCTAGATTTCCTCGCAGTTCGAGGTTATCAATTGGTGTATACACCATTTATTGAATACATTGAATCGTTGTCTTTACTTTCAGAATCGAATCAAGATTTAGATCTAGTTACGTTCAAGGTCATTGACCAGCTGTCAGGCCGTTTGCTTGGCGTTCGTGCGGATATGACACCGCAAGTTGCACGTATTGATGCCCATGTACGTCCAGTCGAAGGCGTGGCACGTTATTGCTATGCAGGTTCAGTCTTGCATACCAAACCACAGAATTTTAATGCAACGCGTGCGCCTTTACAGTTAGGTGCAGAGTTGTATGGTCATGACAGCATCGAAGCTGATGTAGAAATGGTCAATGTGATGCTCGCTTTAATTGAGCACACACATACGCTTGAAGGGGCGCATCTAGATCTGGGCCACGTCGGTTTATTCCGTAGTCTGGTGAAGCATGCTGGCCTGAATAAAAATACCGAAAGTGAACTTTCTGACTTATATCAGCGTAAAGCCTTGCCAGAGCTGGAAGAATTTACCCAGAGTTTGGCGATGGGTGCAGATTTTTATGCTTTAGGTCGTTATGCAAGTGATCTGGATGCATTGCAGGCACATTTAAGCCAGGAAATTTTAAACGATGTTGATTTCAAGATTGCCTTTGAGGCATTGAAAACAACATTAGCGCAAATTCAGTCAAGCTGGCCGAATCTGAATGTAGGTGTCGATGTGGTTGAACTACGTAGTTACCACTATCACACGGGCTTGATGTATGCCATTTATGCACCAAATCGTGCTGCGCCACTGGCTCAGGGTGGGCGATATGACGGTATTGGCGAACACTTTGGTCGTGCGCGTCCAGCAACCGGTTTTAGCTGTGACTTATATGCACTAGGTGCAACACAGTTTGTCGACATCGAAACTGTTGTCGCACCAAAAGGTAATCAACAAGATTTATTCAATGCAATTGTAGATGCGCGTAGCCAAGGTTTACGTGTGGTGCAACTGTTAGGTAATGATGATTTAAGCTCAGTGCCCTATGCGACCCATCAGATGGTGTCTCAAAATGGTCAGTGGGTGATTGAAAAGATTTAATTGCCGGGTTTTAAGACTTGGTTTCCAATTTTAACAGCATGATGTAATGAGGCTATTATGGGCAAAAATGTTGTGGTACTTGGTACCCAATGGGGCGACGAAGGAAAAGGTAAAATCGTCGACCTGCTCACAGATCAAGCGGCTGCGGTAGTACGCTATCAAGGCGGTCACAACGCAGGACATACTCTTGTCGTAGGTGGTAAGAAGACTGTATTACACCTCATTCCATCAGGTATTTTACGTGAAAACGTATTGTGCTTAATCGGTAATGGTGTAGTTCTTTCTCCTGAAGCATTAATCAAGGAAATGGCCATTCTGGAACAAGAAGGCGTACCTGTTAAAGAACGTTTACGTATTTCTCCAAACTGTCCATTAATCTTGCCGAACCATATCGCGCTAGATCAGGCACGTGAGAAAAAACGTGGTAATGCCAAGATTGGTACTACAGGTCGTGGTATTGGTCCAGCTTATGAAGATAAAGTTGCACGTCGTGCAGTACGCGTCGCTGACTTGATTCGTGGTGGTGCGTTGCTTGAAGAAAAACTTCAGGAAATGCTTGAGTTGCATAACTTCCAGCTTTCTCAATTCTATGGCGTTGAAGAAGTTAAGTTTGAAGATGTACTTGCGCTTTGCAATGAATGGCGTGAAGTGCTTGAACCATTAGTGATTGACGTGACTAAAGTGTTACATGATTACCGTAAAGAAGGTAAGGCAATCATGTTCGAAGGCGCGCAAGGTTCATTACTTGACATCGATCACGGTACCTATCCATACGTAACCAGCTCGAATACTACTGCAGGCGGCGTAAGCTCTGGTTCAGGTATGGGACCACTGCATTTAGACTATGTCTTGGGTATTACCAAAGCTTATACAACACGTGTAGGTGCTGGTCCATTCCCAACTGAACTACACTACAATGCAGCAACCGATACTGGTGATGCGATTGGTCGTCACTTAGGTACAGTCGGTCATGAGTTTGGCGCGTCTACTGGCCGTCAACGTCGTTGTGGCTGGTTCGATGCAGAAATTCTACGTCGTTCAGTTGAAGTGAACTCATTGTCTGGTATTTGCTTGACTAAACTTGATGTATTAGATGGTTTAGAAGAAGTGAAAATCTGTGTAGGCTATGAAGATGTAGATTCAGGCTGTGCTGGTTCTTCTGATGCGATTTCATTCGAAAGCTTGAAGCCGATCTATGAAACCATGCCGGGTTGGAGCGAGTCGACTGTTGGTTTAACTCAAATCGATCAACTTCCTGCCAATGCATTGGCTTATGTACGTCGTATCGAAACGTTAATTGGTTGCCCAATTGATATCGTTTCAACAGGTCCTGACCGTGCAGAAACAATCGTATTACGTCATCCATTTTCAGCATAAGCTGAATAGATGACAAAAAAGCTCTCATGAATTTGAGAGCTTTTTTTATGGAAAAATTTCAGAAAAATAAGAGCTAATATGACCTTAAAACTGATTGCGGAAGACTTTATTCAACCCGAACATATCGATGCAGTGTTACCGCTGTATCAGGAGCTGGTTGAAAAAACCAGATCTGAGGCAGGCTGTATTGCTTACGACCTTTACCATGATCATAAGCAGAAAGGGCATTTTGTTTTCATTGAAGAATGGATCGATCGGGCTGCGCTGGATTTACATGTACAGTCTGAGCATTTTCAGCGCTTGGTGCCGCAAATTGATCAATATCAAACACAAGCTGGACGTTTTACGCATCTACATCGGTTTGAGGCTTTGTTTGAGAATCAAAATGATCAGTAATATGGCTTTGATCTAGCAAATGGTGATAGCAAAAAATCAGCTTTGGATTCCAGACTTTGTTATTTCACAGCTTCAAAAATCCTCGTTATATTAACTTTACGTTCAAACAAAGAGGGTGATAACAATGACGAAAAAGATAATCCGTTACAATGGCTATGAATTGGCGTGCCGATGTTGATTTGCATCACAGCGCTAAAAAAGGTGCAAACCAATTTTGATCAAGGCGGGGAGAGAGGTTGGTTTGACATTTATAACAAGAAGAATAATATTGAGTGATTAATAATAAAACCTATAAAAAGTCAAAGAGAACCGAAAAGGTTCTCTTTTTTAATTATAATCCTGTTGAGCCATTAAGGTAGACTATACCAATTAAAGTATGATTTACTTTAGTATTCCTAAAAGTGACTTGATAATTCATAGGATTATACTTAGCGCCTTCACAAGATAAACTTGCTATACCGCAAGCAGCATAGTAGTAAATAGAGTTGTTAGGAAAGTTAATATAAACACCATTTACTTTATTATTAAGTATATAAATGGATGTTGATCCTGTAAGAAGGCTTTCCAGAGGACCTTTATTATAACTCGTATGAATAGAAACATCATTGTGATTCGTGAAAATTAACTGTTCATATTGAGTTGGTAGAGAAGGAGAAGTTGAATCTGGCGGAGTTGATAGTGAAAGTGTCCATTGGAGCTGGTGAACTTGGCTCTCTGGTAACTGAACTTTAGTCGGTGCTTCTGTTAGCTTCCCTTCAACAGAGCCTGCAAGCGTAATGGTATTGATTTGTCCATCTACCGAATATTGTTTAGTTAATAGCAGGTTATTAAAATCAAGCTTAGCTTGCCCTGTTTTCATATTGACTGAATTGACAATATTAGCGCATGGATTGTTACTTTCTGAACATTGAAATTCTTTTTTTAAGGTTATTTGCTTACCATCTTTTTCAAATTCCATTAATTTGACGGAATTCGGGACAGCATTAATTAATGTATCATAATCGGCTTCTAAGCGGTAAAGCGTATTTGCATTCATATCAAAATCAAACTCTAAACGATAGCTTGTTTTGAACTGACCATTTTCTTTACTGAAGATTTGAGTGTAGCGATAGACATGAGTATCTACATTGGTCGATTGAGTGGAAGGTAAATTTTTTCCTAAAAATTTTAAATCTGTTTTAACTTCACTCATAACCTTGGGCGGAATATAAGTATTAACTGAATTGGAAGAGTCACCACCACATGCAGATAATAAGATAAGACTTGAAATCATCCCAACAGAAAGAAATATTTTTTTATGGCTGTGCATTTTGATTCTACCAATAGCATTATTATTACCATGGCTAATTATATTTAGCCAATTTCGGTAAAATTCTATCATGCAAAATGCTAGATATATATCGCTATTTATGACTCTTCAATTTCTTTCACTGCATTATAAACAGCAGCAGGTTCGATATTCAGAATCTTTTTACCAAAACTTCTAAGCCACCACACCAGTTGTGAGGTAAAAGGAACGGTTGCAGAAACTTCAACAATATTCTCTTCCAGAGCTTGGATGACCTGATCTTTGCTAAGCTGACTTTCGTAGAAGCTTTTAGCGGTACTCTCGCTCATAGTCAGTTTTAACTGAATCTGTTCAGTTGGCTTGTTATAGTCGACCCGGAAACCAAGAGCACCTGATTCAATATAATTATCAATATCAAAATTCACAGGATGTAAGGCACGATTGTCCAGCACGGTTGCTGATTTAAAACGATGCAAGGCGAAGGTCTGGACTTCGGTTTTATCATTACGGGTACAGATCAGGTAAATCACGGCACCTTTTTGCACCAATGCCAATGGATTCAGAATATAGGTCTTATCTTCGCCCTGATGGGTTCTGGCACGGTAAATACATTCAATCTGTTTGTCTTGCAATAAACCTTCGTAAATCGCCTGTTGTGCATGTTTGTCCACCACAGGCGGGATTAAAGGCTGCGTCGCAGGTACAATACGGACACGGTTAATCCATTGTCTTACGTTGTTCTGGGTTGAAAGGCTGCGCTTGGCAAGATCAAACCAGGGCATCATCTCTTCTAGCAAGCTGGGTGGGAGAAGGTGACGTAAATGCTCTTCTACCATCATGAAGGTCACCGCTTGCGAACTGGTCATGTGGGGTAAGCTTTGAATAGGCGCGTCAGAACGCCAGCGCCAGCCTTGAGGGACGGTTTTATTACTCTCGATAGGGAAGCGTTGCGCAATCTGATTTAGATCGCGCTGAATCGTTCTCAGGCTAATATCAATGCCTTCACGTTCTAAAATTTCTTGTAATTCCCGGGTCCCCATCCATTTTCCGGTCGAAAGGCGGGATAAAATCTGCCATTGGCGATAAAGGCTATTTGAAGTTTCTTTTTCTTGTACGGATGACATAAGCGTAATACGTAATTCAATGGTCTGAAGCACACACAATAAAAAAACTATACCTATTTAGCAAGTCCATCCGATCCAGATTACGTATTTACGACTGAAATGAACACGCTTTTGCTTAAATATTTTAAATAAGGACAAAAAATATTCATTTATAAGGTGTCTACGCTTCAGGTTTGGGCTTGTTAAATGTAGAGAGAAAAAGATGACCTATTGTTGTGCTTTAAGACTGGAACAAGGCTTGGTACTAATCAGTGATACCCGCACCAATGCCGGGGTGGACCATATTTCTGTTTTTCGAAAGCTTCACACCTTTGGGGTAGATGGAGAGCGGTTTATTGCTTTACAAACCTCCGGTAATCTGGCGACGACTCAGGCGGTGATTGGGCATTTGCAAAATGCGCTGACCTTACGGCAGGAACCAAATCTGAATACCGTCAATACCATGTTTGAAGTGGCTGAACTGATTGGTAAAACGTTACGTAAGGTGCTGGCAGATATTACTTCAGATCCACATGAGCAGATGAATTACTCTTGCAGTATTCTGGTGGCCGGGCAAATTCAGGGCGATAAAATGCAGTTGTATAATGTCTATCCGCAGGGTAATTTTATTTGTGCGACCACAGATACGCCTTATTTCCAGATTGGTGAAAGTAAATACGGGAAACCGATTCTGGACCGAGCCTTGTATTATAAAATGCCTTTGGATGATGCATTGCGTTGTGCACTGATTTCATTTGATTCGACCTTGCGTTCCAATGTCTCGGTCGGCTTGCCACTCGATGCACTGGTTTATCACAAAGATAGCTTTAAGATTCCAACTGGTAAACGGATCAGTGAAAATGATCTTTATTTTACCCAGATCAGTAAGCAGTGGTCGGAAACCTTAAGACGTGGTTTGCAAGAATTGCCGAAGCCGACGGCAGATTATGATTTATAAATCCAGGAAAATAAAAAATCCAGACATTGGCCTGGATTTTCGGTGTACTTAAAGGACTTTACGCAGTGGCCGATTGCTTAAACGACACAATAACTCATAGCCAATGGTACCGTTTGCAGTAGCAACATCATCCACAAGACGATGGGCGCCCCAAAGCTCTACTTTGGTACCAATCTCGGCTGTAATATTCGTTACATCAATCGCCATCATATCCATACTGACGCGTCCAACCACTGGAACCAGTTGCTGACCAATGGCCACAAAATTCTGCTGGGTATAGGCACGCGGATAACCATCACCATAGCCAATCGAAACAATGGCAATTTTTGAAGGGCAGGTTGCTGCATAAGTGGAACCATAGCCGACACATTCGCCTTGTTGAATCTGATTCAAAGCCATGATTTCTGCGCTAAAAGTCATCACCGGTTTCAGATTGAGCTCATGCACATTCTTGTCAGCAAAGGGAGAGGCACCATATAGCATGATTCCCGGACGGACAAAATCAAAATGCAGTTCTGGATATTTATAAATTGCTGCTGAATTACAGCATGAGGCTAAAATTGGTGCGCATGCCTGTTTAACCTGCAAAAATTGTTCTATTTGTTGTTCATTCAATGGATGATCGACATCGGCATTGGCAAAATGCATGGCAAGGACACAGGTAAAACCTTCTGCTTTTAAACGCTGGATGACCTCGATAATTTCGGTCACTTTAAAACCTAAACGGTTCATTCCGCTATTCAGTTTGACCCAGACCTTTAATCCTAAAGCATTGTAAGCTTGCTTGTGCTGGATTAGCCATTCGACTTGCTGGCTATGGTGAACGATACATTCAAGTTTCTGTTCAATCACCTGTGCCATTTCATCTTCAGAAAATATGCCTTCAATCAGCGTGATCGGTTGGGTGTATCCCAGTTGTCTGATCTCTAGCGCTTCTTCTAGGCAGGCGACACCAAAGGCGTCTGTGGCGTCCAAGGCGGCTAAGCAATCTTTAACTCCGTGTCCGTAAGCATTGGCCTTAACCATACTGACAATTTTTGAATGTGGAGCAAGTTGTTTAACGCGGTTGAAATTATATTGTAGTGCATCACTATCAATATAAACTGTTGCTTGGCGCACCCTGATTTCTCCTTTGGGACGACTTGGAAAGTAGATAAAGCAGCTATATAGGGGAAGAATTATTCCTCATCATCATACTGGGCATAGAACTCAGGTGAGAGGTTACTAAAACGGGTATATTGACCTTCGAAGGCAAGGCGCACACTACCAATTGGGCCGTTACGCTGTTTACCAATAATGATCTCGGCGGTGCCTGCTTCTTTGGATTCCTTGTTATAGACTTCATCACGGTAAATAAACATGATCAAGTCGGCATCCTGCTCGATCGCACCGGATTCACGTAAGTCGGACATTACTGGACGTTTGTTGGGACGGTTCTCCAAACTACGGTTCAGCTGTGATAGTGCGATAACAGGACATTGCATTTCTTTGGCAAGCGCTTTCAGGCTTCGGGAAATTTCCGAGATCTCGCCGACACGGTTATCACCCATACCGGGTACTTTCATCAACTGCAAGTAATCGACCATGATACAACCGATTTTGCCATCATGCATTTTGGCCACACGACGCGCACGGGCACGAAGTTCGGTAGGTGGCAGGGCAGAGGAATCATCGATATAGAGATGCATTTCCTGTAATTGCAGAATCGTCCCGGTGACTTTGGTCCATTCATCCGCATCCAGATTACCCGAACGTAAATGTCCTTGATGGACTTTACCCATAGCAGAAATCAAACGCATGGCAATCGAGTCTGCTGGCATCTCCATAGAGAATACCAGCGCTGGTAAGCGGTTATATTGCAATACACTTTCAACCAGATTCATGGCGAAAGTGGTTTTACCCATCGATGGACGTGCCGCGACAATAATCAAGTCACCCGGTTGCATGCCTGAGGTTTTATTATCCAGCTCTAAGAAGCCAGTAGTTAAGCCGGTAATGTTGCCATCTAGTTTAGACAGTTCATCTAATTTGGTGATAACGTCCGCAGTCACAGAACTGATTGATTTTGGCCCAGAATCTTTTTTATTGTTATTGTGCTGTTCCGCCAAAGAGAAAATACTGGTTTCTGCTAAATCAAGAATTTCACTGACTGGACGACCTTTGGTGTCATAGGCATTTTGTAAAATATCACTGCTGATCTTGATCATGTTGCGCAGCGTTGAAAATTCCTTGATTTTATTGGCATAAATTTCAAGGTTATAAAAGCTTGATGGGGAGTCTGCCATCAATTGCATCAAATATTCTTCACCACCAATGGCATCAAGCAGGTTTTGTTTGAGCAACCAGTCATTGACCAAAACTGCGTCATAAGGCGAGTTTTCTTGGGCCAGTTTTTCAATGGCACGATAAATATATTTGTGACGTGTTGCATAGAAATCATTTTCTTTGAGTAAGTCACTGACTTGTTCAAAAGATTCAGCCACCGTCATTAAGGCTGCTAAGACTGCCTGCTCGATAGCGAGATTGTGTGGCGGGGTACGGAATTCTTTTAGCTGACCTGAGTCACTCACTTTACTCTCTGTGTTTGGAGAATTTTTTGTAAAATTGGCATTCGCCTGTGACATAACAAGACCTAATAAAAAAGATGAAACAATACCGAGTGACTATCTTAATCCAAATGAAGCTGATCTGGACAATTTAATTCAGGGAAAATTGTGTAAGTGGTGCAATAGCATAATAGATAGTCATTTCTGCTATTGCAGCTTGATGGGCCAGATCGATGTAAGAAAAAAGGGCCGTTTTACTTTAAGGTTGTGCAAACCAGTCCTGTACGAACTTTCCATTTTTTAAGCGATAAGCTGAAAGACCGTAGCGAAGATCATTCTTTTGCGCATCTTTAACAAAGCCGGTGTCTTTGCCCAAAGAATAGAGGAAGGCATCCAGTAACAGCAGGGTAGCATCAATAAACCACCACACGCCCAAGCCACCAAAGGTAATTAATTTTAAAACGCCACTGGTCTTTTTACCGAGATAGAAACGATCTATTCCAAAAAATCCTAAAAACATGGCAAGTACCAAAGCAATGATACGATTCTTTTTTTGCATATCTGCGGCCCTATAGCGTGAGAATTATAAAATTTAAAACTTAATTCGAAGTCTTTTTGTATTTTTTAGACATAAAAAAAGAGCATGTAAAACATGCTCTTTTTCTTTGCAGAAATTACTCAGATACGATAGTAACGAGAACTTCAGCAACAACATCATGGTGCAATTGGATTGCGATGTTGAATTCACCAGTGTGACGAAGCGCACCGTTTGGTAAACGAACTTCTGCACGGTCTACAGTAAGACCAGCATTCGTTAAAGCATCAGCGATGTCACGAGTACCGATAGAACCGAAGAGTTTACCTTCATCACCAGCTTTCGCAGTGATAACGATGTTTACTTCGTTCAATTGTTCAGCACGTGCATTCGCAGCAGCTAATACTTCAGCTTCTTGCTTCTCAAGTTCAGCACGACGAGCTTCAAAAGCAGCAGTGTTTGCTTCAGTTGCAGCTACAGCTTTACCTTGAGGGATCAAGAAGTTACGACCGTAACCAGCTTTAACTGATACTTTGTCGCCTAATTTACCAAGGTTTTTAATGCGTTGTAATAAGATAACGTCCACAGCTCACCTCACTTACTTATGGTTGTCAGTGTACGGAATCAAAGACAAATAGCGAGCTTGTTTGATAGCTAACGCTAATTGACGTTGATAACGAGCTTTAGTACCTGTAATACGGCTAGGAACAATCTTGCCGTTTTCAGTGATGTACTGTTTTAAAGTGTCGATATCTTTGTAGTCGATGTACGCAACATTCTCAGCTGTAAAGCGGCAGAACTTGCGACGACGGTAAAAACGTGCCATTGATGTTCTCCTTATTCAGCTTCTTGAACTGCTTGTTGTGCTTCTTCACGTTGAGCTTTACGCGCACGTTTTTCTTCAGCACTCTTAGCAAGTAAAGATTCTTCAGTAATTGCGTGTTCACGACGGATGATGATGTTACGAATGATCGCGTCGTTATAACGGAACAATTCTTCTAATTCATCAAGAGTCGTTTGACCACATTCAACATTCATAAGAATGTAGTGTGCTTTGTGAATTTTGTTAATCGGGTAAGCCAATTGGCGGCGGCCCCAATCTTCTAAACGGTGAATTTGACCTTCAGCTTCTTTGATCTGAGAGATATAGCGTTCAACCATACCTACAACTTGATCGCTTTGGTCTGGATGTACCAATAGTACGATTTCGTAGTGACGCATTGTCAGCTCCTTACGGTTTAAGCAGCCCCTGATTATAAAAATCAGAAGCAAGGAGTCATAACTTAAAAAGTTATGTCGCAAATTGCGAAGCGGCGATTATAGTCAAATCAGCGTGATAAAGCAAATTTAGTGGGATTGTGTTTTTTAATTTTTTGTAGGGTCAGCAAAAAAGTAACAGCAATTTGTTTTGGAGATGAAATACAGTTTATGGAATTACAGCAAGGTACTAATAGGGTGAGAATCTTGGCTTAAATTAAGTGCAGAACAAGTGAGGAGTGAGAATAAAAGAGAGTTCATTTAGGCAATAAAGAAGCAAATGTTTTTATTGCACGAAATGATTACAGCGAGGGAGAATAAAAAGATAGAGCATTCTCTATCTTTTTAAAAAATAGGGAAGAATGGTGCAGGGCTTTTGAAGCTAAAGCTAAAGCTTAAACTGATGACAGTAATCAGAATTACTGAAAAAAGGAAAAAGCGTTTCGCCCAAAGCTGATCGTCTTTAGCCTTAAATCCTAAAATACCAATGTAGAACCAGTAAATACAAAGTGCATTACAGATCACCAGGAAAATCATGTTGGTGTATCCATAAACATACAGTGCATTCATTGCAACAGTAAATAAAACCACATAAATCAGTGATTCAATCTTGGTTCTTAAAATCGAACGCGCTACAGGTAAAATCGGAACGCCTGCATTTTTGTAATCGTCAAAACGATAAATTGCAATCGCCCATGAATGTGGCATTTGCCATAAAGCATATGCAACAAAAATCAATAAGGCCGCCATATCGAACTGATGACTTACAGCCGTATAACCAATAACAGGAGGACTCGCTCCGGAAATACTACCAATGACGGTTTGGTGGATTGTGGTGCGTTTGGTCCACAAACTATAAAAACCGACATAGACCACAAAACCAATCACTGCGAATAAAAATGCATAAGCATTGACATAGAACCAGAGAATGCTAAAGCCGATAATACCTAAGACCAAGGCATAGCACATGGCAACAGTAGGGGAAATGGTTTTAGTCACAAGCGCGCGGTTCATGGTGCGTTGCATTTTTTGATCGATGTCTTGATCAATTACATTATTGACGACACAACCCGAAGCAACCACAAAAGTTGTTCCAAGCAAGGTCAGTAATAATAAGAGGAAGTCTATAGAGCCTTGGGCGGCTAAGAAGAAGCCGCCCAAGGTGGTAATAAAATTACCGAAGAGAATTCCTGGTTTAGTCAGGAATAAATACTTTTTCCACATGACAATCAGTTTAGATCATCATGTTGTAGTGTAGGTAATTCATAATCCACACAGAGCCGACTAACAGTACAGCGATACATAAAATTGTGTAGATAAATGCAATAAGGTTCCAACGTTGGTCAGATGATGTATTCATGTGTAAGAAGTACACAAGTTGTACAAGCACCTGAGCAACGGCAGTGATTGCGATTACTGTAACTAAGACGCCACGACTGAAACCACCCGCCATCACCATCCCGAACGGGATGATGGTGAGGATAACAGAGAGGATAAATCCAACAGTGTATTGTTTAAAGTTACCGTGTGACGCACCTGCAGCATTATGCTCATGACTACTCATTAGAGAACTCCCAGTAAGTAAACGACGCTGAATACACAGATCCAAACGATGTCAAGGAAGTGCCAGAACAAGCTTAAGCAAGCAAGACGACGTGTATTCGGTAAAGTCAAACCATTCTTTTTGATCTGATACATCAATACCAGCATCCACACTAAACCAGAAGTTACGTGGATACCGTGTGTACCAACCAAGGTAAAGAACGATGATAAGAATGCACTGTGAGTTGGACCATGGCCTTCATGTACAAGGTGACGGAATTCGTAGATTTCCATCCCGATGAACGATGCACCAAAAAGGAATGTAATTAATAACCAAGTGATCACCTGATTTACATTCTTTTTATAAGATGCCAGTACAGCAAAACCAAATGTTACCGATGAAATCAATAAGGCAAATGTTTCAGTTAACACGAAGCCTAATGAATCATGGAACAGGTCATATGCACTTGGGGTTCCTGGTGGGATATGACTGCTTAATACAGCGAACGCGATGAAGAGTGATCCGAAAAGAATCAAGTCACTCATCAAGTATGTCCAGAAACCAAAGACCGTCAAGTCTGTATCATCATGCTCATGATGACCATCGTGGCCGTGGTTGTCGTGATGAAGTACTTCAGCCATTTCCTTAGTCCTTCTTCAAGTGTTTTTCAAGTAAAGCATAGCGTTCGTTTTCAATACGCTCAACTTCAGCAGCAGGAACATAGTAATCCACATTCTTGGTGAATGAGCTTACGATCAAGCTAACAACAGCTGAAACAAATGAAACAACAACGAGCCACCAAATATGCCAGATCAGTGCAAAACCAAGAATGGTAATGAACATGGCAATGACGAAGCCAGCAGCACGATCAGTCGGCATGTGGATGTCTTCATATTTAGTATTACGTGCGTATGCTACACCATTTTCTTTGTCAGTCCAGAAACGGTCAATGCCGCTTGCATCTGGTTCATGCGCAAAGTTATAGAACGGAGCAGGGGAAGAAGTCGCCCATTCAAGGGTACGGCCATCCCATGGATCGCCAGTGTGGTCCATGTTGTCCTTACGTTGTAAGAAACCAACAATGATTTGCATCAAGAAGCATGCAATACCGATTGCAACAAGAACAGCACCGAATAACGCGATAGCCAAGTATGGATCCCATTCAGGGTTGTCATATGTATTCAAACGACGTGTCATACCCATGAAACCAAGGATATAAAGTGGCATGAATGCAAAATAGAAACCGAAGAACCAGAACCAGAACGCAGCTTTACCCCATGCTTCATTGAGCTTCCAACCAAACATTTTCGGCCAGTAGAAGATGATGCCGGCAAACATACCAAACACCACACCACCGATAATTACGTTATGGAAGTGAGCGATCAAGAATAATGAGTTGTGTACCAGGAAGTCCGCAGGTGGAACAGCCATAAGTACACCAGTTAAACCACCGATACCGAATGTTACGAGGAAGCCAAGCGTCCATAACATAGGCGTAGTAAAGGTGATGCGACCTTTATACATGGTGAATAACCAAGAGAAGATTTTCACACCAGTCGGAATCGCAATAACCATGGTCATGATACCGAAGAACGCATTCACGTTCGCACCAGCACCCATGGTGAAGAAGTGGTGAAGCCATACAACGAACGCAAGAACAGTAATCGCGATGGTTGCATACACCATAGACTTATAACCGAACAACGCTTTACGAGAGAAGGTTGCCACGATTTCTGAGTATAGACCAAATGCTGGTAATACCAAGATATATACTTCAGGGTGACCCCAGGTCCAGATCAAGTTCACGTAAAGCATTGGGCTACCGCCAAGCTCATTGGTGAAGAAATGGAAACCGAAGTAACGGTCAAGCGTCAACATTGCAAGGGTACCTGTTAATACAGGGAATGATGCAATGATGAGTACAGCCGTACACAGTGAAGTCCACGTGAAAATAGGCATGTCCATGAGTTTCATGCCAGGTGCACGCATTTTGATGATGGTAACAAAGAAGTTAACACCAGATAACAGCGTACCTAGACCAGAAACCTGAAGCGCCCAGATATAGTAGTCAACACCCACACCAGGAGAATATTGAATGCCAGATAGAGGAGGATAAGCCATCCAACCAGTCGCAGCAAACTCACCCAATACCAGTGAAAGCATCATCAAACCAGCAGCACCGGCGAATAACCAGAAGCTTAAAGAGTTCAATAATGGGAACGCAACGTCACGAGCACCGATCTGTAAAGGTACAGAGATGTTCATCATACCAACAACGAGACCCATGGCTACGAAGAAGATCATGATCACACCGTGTGCGGTGAAGATCTGGTCGTAGTGGTCAGGATGCAGGTAACCTTCACCGCCGCCTTTCGCGAGGAAAAGTTGTAGACGCATCATGATCGCATCGGCGAAACCACGCAACAGCATGACGACAGATACGATGATATACATGATACCAATCTTTTTATGGTCTACCGTAATAAACCACTCATTCCACAAATATCCCCATTTTTTGAAATAGGTGATACCGCCTAAAACAGCAATTGCACCAAGTGCCATAAAGACCATGGTGACAAGTACAAGGGGTTCTGTCGGGATCGAATCCCACCCAAGTTTACCAAAAATCATATCCATGTCTTATTCCCCTTGAGCAGCGTGTTCTGCTGCAGCATGAGTTTCTGCTGTTGCATGTCCAGCAGAATGGTCAGCACCGTGATAGTTACTCATATAATGGTTGATAATTGTTTCAAACAATTTTGGTTCAACTGATGAGTAATAAGTCACTGGGTGTGGCTTAGTCGGGAACGGTTTCATCGCTTCAGCTTTAGCAAGCGCTTCTTCATCACCAGCAGCTTTAGCACGGTTGACTAAATGCTCGATCTGATGCTTAGAACGATCGCCATCTTTCAAAGTTGCTAATTCAGCTTGGTCAAGTGTACCTTTCTGAATTGCTTCAGGGTTAATACTTGTACCATTACCAGCTTTAACTGCTTCTACCCATTGCGCAAATTCCGGCTCAGTCACGCTGTGTGCTTTAAAGCGCATTTGTGAGAAACCATAACCTGAATAGTTTGCTGAGAAACCACGGAAAACACCTGGTTCATCTGCTAACAGGTGCAGGTGAGTTTGCATACCAGCCATTGCATAGATCTGGCCGCCTAACTGCGGGATGAAGAACGAGTTCATCGTAAAGTTAGAAGTGATCTTAAAGCTTACTGGTGTTTGCTCTGGGAAGCGTACTTCGTTTACCGTTGCAATGTTTTGCTCAGGATAGATAAAAATCCACTTGAACTGTTCAGCGACAGCTTGAATAGTCAATGGTGCTTTATCAGATTCTAACGGACGGTAAGGGTCGTACTTGTGGGAACCCCACCAAGTTAACCAAGCTAAAATACCAATAATAATGACAGGAACACCCCAAACAACGATCTCAATTGTCGTAGAGTGTGCCCAAGTAGGTTTATAGTCTGCATCTTTATTCGACGCGCGATATTTCCAACCAAACCACAATGCCATAATAATTGATGGAATTACCACCAATAGCATTAAATAGATCGCAGTCATCATCAAGTTACTTTGACCTTGACCAACTGGACCTTTATTGTTTAGAAGTACCATATCACCGCCACACCCAGTTAAGAGCGCGGCCATCGCAGATAAAGACAATACAGCTAAAATCGTTTGTCTCATTTTACAACCTCGGTGAAGAGTCCCATTCCCTAATTAAATTATGGGATAGCGATTAAAGTGTCGCGTGATTGATAAGAATTGTTTAAAAAATGCTTAGCAATCACGCGACACCGCTACGTTGTTGGGCATTATGCCTCATATTGAAGAACTAAGCTACTGATAAAGTGGCCTGAAATGCTTGTTTTAAAACCCGATTTATCTTGTAGGAATTAAGGTTGAGTTAAGTTCTTTTTGTATAGATATCAATTTAATATAAAAGAAAAGAGGATTAAATCCTCTTTTCTTTATCGAATTGTGACTACTGTTTAATTACCTTAGTTTTAGCCAATTTATCGTGCAGGGTTTGACGATTTTTGTTCAATGCGAAGAAAGCATAATCAACAATTGTAATAAATGGCATAAACAGTAAATTGAGAATAATAAAGAGAATGCTGCGTAACCAGAAAGCCCGAATTGAGCTGACCTGGGTCAATGTTTCAGCATCTACAATTTTAATTTTTGCAATTTTCTTACCTATACTCTGGCCTGATTTTGCAATAAAAAAAGCCTGAATCATCAACATGATAATCAAGTAGGCAAAAATACTCATCCAGGCTTCATTGGGGATGAGCTGCATTAGCTGTTGTTGTAATTCAACCGCTTTACTCGACGCAACTTGCGCTGTCTGTAATTGCTTTTGAATTTCAAATAATTCTTTATATTGAGCTTCATTAAAAAAGAATGAAGGAATGGCTGCCATTGGCAACCAAAGCATCAAGTCCAAGACTTTTGCCAGCGCACGAGAGTGAAAAGGCGCCAATTCAGGTTTGGCTTTTTGCTCCACCTTGATTTTAAAAGAAGACTCATTGCTTTCGGTTGCAACGGGGGCAGCAAAAGCTGAGTAACCTACAGGTTCGTATACAAGTTTACCTTGAGTAAGTTCACCAAGTGTTTTCCATTCAGCCATACCTTCGTGCCAAGCCAGATCCGTCAATAAAACTTGTTGACTGGCAAGCATTTGGTTCACTTGTTCTAAACTATAGGGACCAGCTTGTTGATTGTTACGAGCCAAGTAAATTTGCATAAATAAAAATTCTCTATTCTAAAGATGAAAAAAGACCCTGCCAGAGAGGGTCTTTTTCTAAAAAAGATTAGGCTTTCTTGATTTGCTCTTCAGCAAGGAAGAACCAGGTGTCAAGGACTGAGTCAGGATTTAATGATACAGATTCAATTCCTTGTTCCATGAGCCATTTTGCAAGATCAGGATGATCCGAAGGACCTTGACCACAAATACCGACATATTTGCCTGCTTTACGGCACGCATGAATTGCCATAGAAAGAAGCGCTTTCACTGCAGGATCACGTTCATCGAACAGGTGCGACACGATACCGGAATCACGATCCAGACCAAGTGTTAACTGGGTCAAGTCGTTTGAACCGATCGAGAAACCATCGAAGTGCTCAAGGAACTGTTCAGCCAATAATGCATTGGTAGGAAGTTCACACATCATGATCACTTTGAGACCGTTCTCACCACGTTTTAGGCCGTTTTGAGCAAGTAATTCGATCACACGTTTAGCTTCAGAAACCGTACGTACGAATGGGATCATGATTTGAATATTGGTTAGACCCATTTCATCACGAACTTTTTTCAAGGCACGGCATTCAAGTTCAAAGCAGTCACGGAAGTTATCTGAAACATAACGACTTGCACCACGGAAACCCAACATCGGGTTTTCTTCTTCTGGCTCGTACAATTTACCGCCGATCAGGTTGGCATATTCGTTTGACTTGAAGTCAGACATACGCACGATCACAGGCTTATCTGCAAATGCGGCTGCAAGGGTAGAAATACCTTCAACCAGTTTCTCGACATAGAATTCGATTGGAGAAGAGTAGCCCGCAGTACGCGCCATCACTGCTGCACGGGTTTCACGTGGCAAGCTGTCAATGTTCAACAATGCTTTCGGATGCACGCCGATCATACGGTTAATGATGAACTCAAGACGTGCAAGGCCGATCCCTTCATTCGGGATTTGGGCAAAGTCAAATGCACGGTCAGGGTTACCGACGTTCATCATGATTTTGAACGGTAATTGTGGCATAGAGTGAATTGAGTTACGTTGCACTTCAAAGTCAAGCGCACCTTCATAAATGAAGCCAGTATCACCTTCAGCACATGAAACAGTCACTTCCTGACCATCAGCAAGTACTTCTGTTGCATTACCACAACCGACAATCGCAGGCACACCTAATTCACGAGCAATAATAGCTGCGTGACAAGTACGACCACCACGGTTGGTCACAATAGCCGCAGCACGCTTCATCACTGGTTCCCAGTCTGGGTCAGTCATGTCAGATACTAGTACGTCACCGTCCTGAACCTTATCCATTTCTTTAATTGAAGTCACAACACGAACTTTACCTGAACCAATGCGTTGACCGATTGAACGGCCTTCACAAATTACAGTACCACGTTGTTTTAACAGGTAGCGTTCCATTGTGCCGACATTCTGGCGGCTTTTTACTGTTTCCGGACGTGCCTGAACGATATAGATTTGGCCATCATCGCCATCTTTCGCCCATTCGATGTCCATTGGAGAACCATAATGCTGTTCAATGATCAAAGCTTGCTTCGCTAATTCGTGAAGCTCGTGATCATTTAAGGCAAACTGTTGACGTTCCTGTTTTTCAACATCAACGATCACCACTGATTTACCCGCTGCACCTTCTTCACCATAAATCATTTTCTGGTGTTTAGAACCGAGATTACGACGTAACACAGAATGTTTACCGGCATTTAGCAGCGGTTTTGATAAATAGAATTCGTCAGGGTTAACCGCACCTTGTACGACCATTTCGCCCAAGCCATAAGATGCAGTAATGAACACCACATCACGGAAACCAGATTCGGTATCAAGTGTAAACATAACACCAGCAGCACCAGTTTCAGAACGAACCATACGTTGTACGCCAGCAGAAAGGGCAACAACACTATGTTCAAAACCTTGGTGTACACGGTAAGCAATGGCACGGTCATTATAAAGCGATGCAAATACTTCTTTAATTGCGATAAGAATGTTATCAATACCGCGGATATTTAAGAAAGTTTCTTGTTGCCCTGCAAATGAAGCGTCAGGTAAGTCTTCAGCAGTTGCCGAAGAACGTACAGCAACGGCAATGTCTGGGTTACCGTTTGAAAGTGCTGCAAAGGCATCACGAATTTCTTGTTCTAATGTCGCAGTAAGCGGAGTGTCAACAATCCATTTACGGATTTTTGCACCAGTCTCAGCAAGTGCAATGACATCATCAACATTGAGTTGGGTAAGTTCAGCCTGAATTCGAGCATTTAAGCCGCTTTGATCCAAGAACTCACGATAGGCAGCAGCAGTTGTTGCAAAACCACCTGGTACCGATACACCAGCATTGGATAAATGGCTGATCATTTCACCCAGAGATGAGTTTTTCCCACCTACGAGTTCGACATCGTGTTTTCCTAATTTTTCCAGACCGATTACGCGCGCTTCCAAAGTATTTACTCCACTTTTTTTGCAGTATGAATGACCATCATTGGTATGAAATTATACAAAAGTGCCTAGATTTAGTATTTTACTAAGCGACAGTCATGTTAGATGAGTTTACTATAAAGATTATAGAGCACTAAGACAAATGTTTAAGGAGAATTTTGATGCCCGTAAGTAAAGAAATTAAACGGAGCGTTTTTTTTATTTCGGATGGCACCGCAATTACTGCAGAAACCCTTGGACATTCACTACTTGCGCAATTTCCGAACGTGGATTTTGACATCCATATCATGCCTTATATCGCGACCGAAGAGGCCGCAATGGTGGCTGTGGCAGAGATCAATGCCTGCCAGTCTCGGGATGGCTCTTTGCCGCTGGTTTTTGATACCTTGGTTGATCCGAATGTCCGTGAAATCATTAATACGGCCAAAGCGGTTAATCTGGATGTATTTGAAGGCCTGATCAGTAAATTAGAACAAGAAATCGGGGTGCCGCCTACCACTTTGGTCGGGCAAACGCATGCGGTTACCGATTCTGAATATTATAAAGCCCGTATCGATGCGGTGCATTTTGCGCTGGACAATGATGATGGTGCCAGAACACGTCATTATGACAAAGCCGATATCATTTTGATTGGGGTATCGCGCTCTGGTAAAACCCCAACCTCGATTTATTTGTCATTACAATTCGGGATTCGTGTAGCAAACTACCCTTTAACCGAGGAAGACCTGGATGACAACCGTTTGCCAAAAGTGCTGCGTGAACATAAGAACAAACTGTTTGGCCTGATGATTGATGCCGAGCGTCTGGTTGCGATTCGTAATGAACGTAAGGCTAATAGTCGTTATTCAAGTTTTAGTCAGTGCCAGATGGAACTCCGTGCAGTTGAAGGCATCTATATCTCGGAAGGGATTAAATATCTCAATGTCACAGAAATGTCGATTGAAGAAATCTCAACCCGTGTTTTGCAAATGACCGGTTTAAAACGTCGTATTGGTTAAAAATGCGATTTAATAGAAAAAGCGTGGTCGATGTGCTGCGCTTTTTTTATTTTGGGAATAATAAAAACAGGACAATAGAATGAAAAGATATATAGTTCTTTTAGCTCTACTGATAATTTCGCAAACGCATGCGGAAACCTTGGCGCAGTTTGAAAAAAAGCTCATTCAAAAATATGCAAATAAAGACTTTTATCAGGTCAATCACGTAATCGAGTCGGAAATCGTCGAGAAAATCGAGCATGATCCAGCCAGCTTTAAATATTCCTTTCCTGTTTTGCAAGACCATTACCATATGTATATCCAGTTTTCACCGGATCAGCAGTTAAAGTTTTATACTTTTGATGTGGGTGGTGGTGGAACAATGGGTGAATACGCCTCTTATGTGCAAACTCAAAATGGTGGCAAAACGCACTTAACTGCAGTTGAAACAGGTTTTATTTTTGATGTAAAGCAAACGATATTGGCGAAACAACCGGTCTATCTGGTTGAGAGCTATTATAAAGGTAGCAGCTGTGTCGGTGCTTATGCGATTGGAGCATTTCAGCCGATTAAAACGGGAGCGGTGCGGCCAATAAAGCTATTCCAGACCAAAACAAAGCTGCTGGATCATAGCCAGGTTGATTTTGACTGTAACAATCATGAAGATCGGAATGATGTGCCTGATTATATTCGCAGTGATAAAAAATTAAATACGATTGATATTATGCTGCTGGATCAAAATTCAAAACCACAGGCCAAGTATTTGCGTTATCGCAAAAGCAATACGGTTTATCAGTATATAGGCGTCGTGAAGTAAGCATCATTTATGAAAAATAATGCTTACTTTCAGATAGCCATTTAGCTGTTTTTAAGGTCCATCAACAGGCTAAAGTTTTCTAACCGTTTCTGGGTGTCGTAAATATCACAGGTGAAAATAAACTCATCTACTTCATATTGACTGGCAATTTTATTTAAACCGGCTTTCACTGTTTCTGCTGAACCGATTTGCGCCATGGCATAGAAATTCTGAATGGCAAGTTGCTCAGAACTGTTTGCCAGACCTTGAGTCGATGCAATGGGTGGTTTGAGTTTCAGGCTGTGGCCCCGGATCAGGTTCAAGATCCGTTGATAAGAACTGGTTGCCAGATGTTGAGCTTCTTCATCGCTTTCGGCAACCACGGTCGGGACACCCATCGATACATAAGGTTGATCCAGATATTCAGAAGGCTGGAAATTATCCCGATAGATATCGATGGCCTGACCTAACATTCTTGGGGCAAAGTGCGAAGCAAATGAGTAGGGCAGTCCCAGCTTGGCTGCCAGTTGCGCACTAAATAAACTTGAACCGAGTAACCAGACTGGTACATGGGTATTTTGCCCAGGCGTTGCAATAATTCGTTGACCCGGTTGCGGTGCTTTAAAATATTGTAAAATTTCCTGCACATCTTGCGGAAATTGATCCTCTGTTTCCTGACGTCCTCGACGTAATGCGCGCATGGTCATCTGGTCGGTACCCGGTGCACGGCCCAGACCCAGTTCAAAACGATCTGGATAAAGTGTTGCCAAGGTGCCGAATTGTTCTGCCACCACCAATGGTGCATGATTGGGCAGCATGATCCCGCCTGAACCCAAACGGATGTTTTGAGTGTTTGCCGCAATAAAACCTAATAAAACCGCTGTGGCAGAACTGGCAATCCCATCCATATTGTGATGTTCGGCCAACCAGAAACGTTCATAGCCTAACTTTTCAGCATGCTGTGCAAGCTCTAAAGCATGGCGTAGTGAAAATTCAATACTCTTATCATCTCTAACAGGAGCTAATTCCAGAATAGAGAACTTTATATCTTGTAGTGTTTTCATCATTACATCTCAAAACTATATATCGAAATACTACGATATAAGTTTGAGTTTGTATATCGAATTTGTTCGATATATTGTTTCAGCCCATAAAAAAAGCACCCGCAGGTGCTATAAAAGGTAAAGCGAATAAGAAACCAATCGGATTAACGATTTTTGTACCAGCCGCGATGGCGTCCATTGTCATGACGATAGTTATGACGTGAATTATAGTAACGGCGATCATCATAAGAACGGCGATTGTCATAACGGCGGTCATAGCGACTGTCTTCATCACGATCTTGGCCAACTTTTTGACCGAGCGCTGCGCCACCAGCCGCACCTAAGGCTGCACCAATATAACCGCCGTTGGAACCACCCATGTTACGACCTACAGTATAACCACCGACGCCACCTAAACCACCACCAATGGCAGCTTCGGTACGGTTACGTTTATTACTGGATGCAGCTGCACCACCAGCACCACCAATAGCCGAGCCAATCATGGCACCGGTATCACCACCAAATTGTTTACCTAATGCGGTACCGACCACACTGCCTAACGCTGAAGTTGCCGCAACGCGGGTTGCATTGTCTGCATGTGCCACAGTCACCATTGACGAGGTTGCCAAGATAACGCTACATAACCACATATTTGCTTTCATGATGAAACTCCTTATCCATTCTTTTGGACAGTATTCTTTTTGCTTGGGACAAATGTAACAAGAGTTTTTAGTGAAATTATGGAGCGCAATATCTGGATTGAGAGTGTTTCACGAGGGTTTTGTATGGGTTCTATTACAAGTGAAGAAATTGTGAATAAATTATAAAAATAAAGAATGAGTAAGCAATGAACAACGGGCTTTGTGCTAATCAGGTACAATAGAAAAAGTTTGGTTTAGGATCTAGATATGCTGCTGGAAAAAATTTTGCAATCTCAAGGCTTTGGTTCACGTAAGTATTGCCAGCAGTTAATTAAAAATGGTTCTGTCCAGATCGATCATCAGATGTGTGATAATCCCAAACAGAATATCAATACCGATCAGTTGCTGTTTCAGGTGTTTGGTGAAGAATATCAATATCGTGAGCATGTTTATCTGGTTTTGAATAAACCGCAGGGCTATGAATGCTCACATCAGGCCACATATCATAAAAGTGTATTCAGTTTATTTCCTGAAATTTTACTGCATCGTGGCATTCAGTGTGTGGGGCGGCTGGATCAGGACACGACAGGTCTGTTACTTTTGACTGATGATGGGCAATATTTACAAGCCTTGACTCATCCGCGCAAACATGTGCCTAAGGTGTATCATGTCACTACCGCAGATCCGATCACACCTGAGCAAATTCAGAGCTTGCAGCAGGGTGTGGAACTTCGAAATGAAAAAGGAATCTTTGCTGCAACGGATGTTAAATTATTTTCGGAACATCAGTTGAGCATGACTATTCATCAAGGCGTTTATCATCAAGTCAAACGAATGCTGGCTGCCGTAGGGAATAAGGTTGAAACATTACACCGACATCAAGTGGGTTTACTTGAAGTGCCTGAGCTGCCTGAAGGTGAATGGATGTATTTAAGTGCTGAGCAAAAACAGTTGAGTCAAAATATCGCGGTAGAAGATTAATTACTTCAAGAAGCAGTGATAAGTCTTAAATTCGCTGTCCTGAATAAATCCCATGTGTTCATAGAGACGATGGGATTGGTAGTTATTTTTTTGAGTTTCCAGACTAATTCGTAGCGCATTTTCATGGCGTGCAAAAAGGATGGCAGTATCAATCAGTTGTTTGGCGGAACCCTGTTTGCGATAGCTTGGGGTGACATAGACATCATCTAAAATATAATAGGTTTCACAGGCCACCGAAGAAAAAGCAAGATAGAGTAGAACAAAACCTGTAATAACATCGTCTTTTACATGAATAAAAATGACACTTTCTTTATTGTCAAAACGTTGTTTGAGAAATTGATAGGATTGTTCAAGATTTGATGATGCACCGTAGAATTGACGGTATTCGTCAAACAAGACAGCAAGTTGATGAAGATCTTCCTTTGTGGCTCGCTTAACAATCATTCCAGCCCATCCTTACAGTTATAATTTTATTTGGACTGTCAGAATAGCGAAAAAAATTCAGCTTAAAAAATAAAAACTTGTTTATAAATGCAACATTGTTAAGTTTTGTCACTTTCACCCAATAGTGCATTTAGCTCTTCGAATAGATCTTCATGATCATCCTCAATCTCGATCGCAGACGGATTTTCGGCAGATGCAGCGGCTTTGGATTTACGTAACTTAAGCAATTGTTCCATATTAATGTTCTGGTTTTCAATTGCGAAAGGAATCGATTTGGTCAGGACAACCTGTTTAAAGAAAAGACGAACGGCTTGAGCAGGGGAGATACCCAACTGCTTAAAAACGGCAAAAGCCTGTTTCTTTTCCTGAGAATCGAGGCGAACCTGATAAACTTCTGTTTTACGCATAAAAAATGTAACCACATATTTTTAGTTATCGTCATGTATTTTAAACCATTGCAATGTAATTTCAATATTTTTGAGGTGAAAAAATAGAATTTTTGTCATTACGGTGTATCTACAATGTCAGTTCAAAATTGGATTTGAAGTGCATTTGCTGTTGTAATACCGGATCAACAAAATGAATCTCCTTGGCCAACAACTGTAATGGATGGCTAAAATCATCATCTGCTTTATGTGCAACAACTGGATAAAACGGATCATTTAAGATGGGAATGCCAAGATAATTTAAATGCACACGTAACTGGTGTTGCTTTCCTGTTGTCGGTTTGAGCAGATATTTTGCAAGGTGCTGGTTGTGTTCCAGCAACTCGATCATTGTTTCCGTATTCGGGGTTTTATCAGGATTAATTTGCATGGTGTAAAAAGGGTTGCCTTTTTCCAGATGCAACTGCAAGGTTTTTGGAAAGTTGAGTTCTGGTTGATAGGCAGCAATGGCATGATAAGTTTTTTTGACTTGGCGTTCGGCAAACAGCTGCTGATAAATGCCGCGGGTTGCGGGTGTTTTGCAGAATAAAACCACACCCGCCGTTTCGCGATCTAGTCGGTGAATAGGCGTGAGCTCAGCATAACCTGTCTGCTTTTTTAATCTTACCAAAAGTGTTTCCTGAACATATTGTCCAGTTGGCGTCATAGTGAGGAAGTGCGGTTTATCGACCACCAGCAAATCTTCATTTTCAAATAAGATTTCATGCTGAAAGGGTACATGAATTTCGTGTACGAGAAATCGATAATAAAAAATGTGGGTATTGGGCGTGTAAATGCTGTCGATACCGAGTTTTGTGCCATCTGCTGCATAGATCAGCCCATCGGCAAAGCGTTGTTGCCATTCTTCTGGCTGGATATGAGGGAAATGCTGGCAGAGATAGTCAAAAATGGTATTTGCACAACGATCATGAGGTAAAAAGACTTTACTGGCACTCACGCCGTCGATCAGTGGCGGGGTAAATTCAATAATATTAGATTTAATCATGTGTACTAAATAACTGGATTTTTGGGGTTACATGTCGGGATAGAAATTATGTCTAGTTTTTATCTCGTTATAACATTGAGTACAGACAACAGACATTTTATTAAAACGATGAAATAAATCCGTCATACCATTTTCTCGATTGAAAACATATTCACATGCTAAACACCATCCTTGTGGATTTGTTGGATCTGAAACATTTTCAATAAAGCCCAGAGGTTGATTGTTATTGTGAATCAAATGTCCGCAGACCACAGCAGCATAATTTTTACCATGACATGCACAATTGATAAATAAAGATTCGGAAGACATTTCTATCCTTTAATATTGAAATCTTAATTGCATTAAAAAGTAGCAACTTCTTCCTAGATATTAGGCTTTGAAGCAGGGCAATGTTATCATAGCCAGCATCCCAATTTTGTTCTATTTGCCATGTCATATTCAGTGAAATTTAACTTAAATCATGAACAAGACACTCAACAGTTTGCACGCATCCTCTCTCAGCATGTGCATTCAGGCATTATTTACTTGATTGGCGATCTGGGTGCTGGCAAGACGACCTTTACCCGTTATTTTTTACAAAATCTTGGTCATCAGGGTTCGGTAAAAAGTCCGACCTATACGCTGGTTGAACCCTATACCATTCAGGGTAAAGAAATTTTCCATTTCGACCTGTATCGTCTGGATGATCCTTATGAATTGGAGTTGATGGGGATTCGTGATTATCTGGAAACGCCTGACGCCTTATTTCTGTTTGAATGGCCATCCAAAGGTGGCGATGAGATTCCAAAGCCGGATATCGTGATTGATATTCAAAAATCAGAGGATGAATTGACCCGTTCTGTCACCTTAACTACAGAATCAGAATCTTTAATTCAAATTTTGCAGGAACAATTGAATGGCGCATGATTCAACCCGTCGTATTCATACCCTTAATGCTGCATTAGCCAACCAGATTGCAGCGGGTGAGGTTATTGAACGTCCTTCATCAGTGGTCAAAGAATTATTAGAAAACTCGATTGATGCGGGCGCAACTGAACTGATTATCCGGATTGCTCAGGGTGGTTCAACCCTGATTGAAATCATTGATAATGGTAACGGGATTCATCCGGAAGATTTACCTTTAGCCGTGATGCGACACGCCACCAGCAAAATTCAGACGGCAGATGATTTACATGCGATTGTGAGTCTGGGCTTTCGGGGTGAGGCCTTGGCTTCGATTGCAGCGGTATCGCGTTTGACCTTGACCAGCAGTCAGGATGAGCAGGGTGTTGGCTATCAGGTTGAAGTGAACGGGACAGCATTTGATCATCAGCAGATTCAGGCGGTGGCTGCCCAGAAAGGAACGCATATTCGAGTGCAGGATTTATTTTTTAATGTGCCTGCACGCCGTAAATTCTTAAAAAAACCGACCACAGAATTTAATCATATTGAAGAAATTGTGCGTCGTCTGGCTTTAACCCATTTCGATATCCGATTTGTACTGGAACATAACGATAATATCCGTTTAAACCTGCCGATCGCGGATAGTGGTGAACTACGATATCAGCGGGTGCAGCAATTATTGGGACAGCAATTTATCCAGAATGCCTACTGGATTGATTCGGATAGTATTAATATGCGTTTGTCTGGCTGGCTAGGACATCCATCCGATGCGCGGGCACAGGCTGATTTGCAATATGTCTATGTGAATGGTCGTATTGTGAAGGACAAGACCATTTCGCATGCCTTACGCATGGCCTATGACGGTATTCTGCATGGTCATCAACATTCGTCCTATCTGTTATTTTTGGAAGTTGATCCAGAAAATATTGATGTCAATGTGCATCCGACCAAGCACGAAATCCGTTTTCTGAACCAGCGTGAAGTGCATGAGTTCGTACGGCATTATGCCAAAGCAACTTTGTCGCAATTCCAGACGGCAACCGCTGATCTGGCACAGGCCATGAAAACAGATGGGGCAGAGAATAACTTCAGTGCTCCAGCACAGCCAAAATATCAGGAACAATTTAATCTGCATCGTGCCGCTGTAGAAGCTGTACCACAGGCCGCTCAGCCTGCCGAGGTGTCAACCGATTTATTGACCGACTTTCATCAGAGTCGCCCGCAGGCGGTACAGTACAATTCAGCCCAAACTCAGCAACCCAAATATAACGGTTCGGCACAATTGAATAATGCCTTGAAAACCTATTTGGCACCTTTGCGTGATGAGTCTGAAACTGTGACTGAAGAAGACAATACACCGTCTCGAGTAGATGAGTTTCCGTTAGGTATTGCGATTGCACAGCTACATGGCATCTACATTCTGGCTCAGAATACGGAAGGCCTGATTATTGTAGACATGCATGCTGCTCATGAGCGGATTCTGTTACAACAAATGAAATCGGCATGGGATAAACCCGAATTCTGGACCTCACAGCAATTGCTGATTCCGAAAGTGGTGTCTATCACGCGTATGCAGGCGACGCGGATCGAAGATCTACAGTCACAATTGCAACGTTTAGGTCTGGAAATAGATCAATATGGCGATGAGCAGGTAATTGTACGTGGTGTACCTGCGATTTTGCACAAGGCTGACTTTGCTAATCTTATTCCAGAATTATTAAATGACCTTGATCCTAATGATGAGGCGAGAGGTTTATTGCAAAAACGTGATGAGCTTTTGGCGGGCATGGCCTGTCATGGGGCAGTACGTGCCCATCGACAATTAAGCCTCTCAGAAATGAATGCTTTATTACGCCAAATGGAACAGACCGAATTCGCCAGTCAATGTAATCATGGTCGTCCAACTTGGCGCGCGTTTCCATTGCATCAATTAGATAAATTATTTGCTCGAGGAGAGTAGTTTTACATGTCAAATCAATTGCCCGTAATCAATTTAATGGGGCCTACCGCAAGTGGTAAAACCGCATTGGCATGTGAACTTTACGAGCGTGGTAATTATGAGCTGATTTCAGTAGACTCGGCTTTAGTTTATAAAGATATGGACATTGGTACGGCCAAGCCGACCAAACAAGAGCAGGAGCAGTATCCGCATCATTTAATCGATATTATTACGCCATTAGAAGTATATTCGGCAGCACAATTTGTGGAAGATGTTTGTCCATTGATTGATGATATGCATGCGCGCGGCAAAACCCCGATTCTGGTGGGTGGAACCATGCTGTACTTTAAGTCTTTGCTGGAAGGGCTGGCTGATAATCTACCGAATGCAGATCAAAGTATACGCGATGCAATCAGTTCTAAAGCAGAGCAGGAAGGCTGGCAGGCGGTTTATGATGAGCTGGTTGCGGTTGATCCTGTGGCGGGACAAAAGTTTAAAGTATCAGATAAACAGCGGATTATTCGGGCACTGGAAGTGTATCGAATTACCGGTCAACCCATAACAAAATTACAAGCTGAACAACCTAAAAATCAACCATATCGTTACACATTTCATAACTACGCATTGATGCCAGATCGGTTAGAATTACATCAACGCATTGAGCAAAGATTGCGCAAGATGTGGGATATGGGTTTTTTGAATGAAGTAGAGGGGTTGATTGAAAAATACGATTTAGATGAGGATTTACCATCGATGCGGTCTGTCGGTTATCGTCAAGCTTTAGAATTTTTATTAAAAAGTGACTTGGGTCTCGAAAATAAAGTAGAAATGGAGAACAAAGCGCTATTTGCTACAAGGCAATTAGCAAAACGTCAATACACTTGGTTACGTTCTTTGCAAGAAATACACGATTTTAAAACTTACGTGACGATAAAGCAGGCGAAAGAAGACTTGCGAAACTTCTTTGGATAAAGCAAAATTCGCAAGCTGTCTTTTTAATAATTTTTAGTTGAAAAATAAAGATAGTTTTTTTGCGCTGATTTAAAAATTTTTTGGAGTTAAAAATGTCTAAAGGTCAAACTTTACAAGATCCGTTCTTAAATTCTCTCCGTAAAGAACGTATTCCAGTTTCTATTTTCCTTGTAAACGGTATCAAATTGCAGGGACACATTGAGTCATTTGACCAATATGTCGTTTTATTGAAGAATACTGTAAGCCAAATGGTTTATAAACACGCGATTTCTACAGTTGTTCCTGCGCGTAACCCACGTCCAGCTGGTGCTCAAGGCGCTGCAGGTGGCTTCCCGGCTCAAGGCGCTACTGGTGGTTTCGGTGGTCAAGGTTCTACTGGCGGCTTCGGCGGTCAAGGTGGCTTCGGTGGTCAAGGTGGCTTCGGTGGCGGTCAAAGCGGCTTCGGTGGTCAAGGTGGCTTCGGTGGTCAAGGCGGCTTCGGCGGCGGTCATCAAGGTGGCTTCGATGGCGAAACTAAATTTGAAGATGGTCAAGAAGACGAAAATAATCGTTAATTGATCGATGATCTTTAAGAAAATGCCAGTCTTTTAATTGACTGGCATTTTTTTGTGTTTTAAAAAGCTAGAATAAATATTATGGAAATGATTGTTGCTGCGGCATGTTGTAGTGTTCTCGTCTCGATTGTATTGAAATACCTGAAAGCCAAGGGATTCGATGTTTTTCAAATGATTGCATGGAATTATTTAACTGCAAGCATTTTATGTTATTACTGGTTTAAAACCGATCTCACCCATATTTCTTTCAATCACACACCCTGGTGGCTGATTTTAGTGCTTGCTGTGCTATTGCCGAGTATTTTTTTATGTCTGGCAAAATCATTGCAGTTCGCAGGGATTCTTAAAACAGAAATTGCGCAACGACTTGCGGTGATTTTGTCATTACTCGCCGCTTATTTTATTTTTGGGGAACAGTTTAGTCAGATCAAATTGATTGGTGTGGTTCTGGGAATCATTGCAATCTTAGCCATTATTATTGGTCAGGCTACGGAGCAGGCCAGTAAAGGCATCAATTTAAAATCTGCGTTGTTTTTATTCAGTGTCTGGGCGGGTTATGCTGCAATTGATGTGCTGCTTAAATACAGCAGTAGTCTGGGGCTTCAATCGGCTGTTACGCTGAATCTTGCCTTTATTGGTGCTTTTATCCTTTCAATTGCATATATCGCGATTACACAGCCAAATTGGCAGCCTAAAAATATTTTCACGGGTTTAGTGCTCGGTGTACTGAATTTTGCCAATATCGCTTTATATGTCAAGGCACATATGCTGTTCAAGGAAACACCTGCCATTGTTTTTGCAGGTATGAATATTCTTGTGGTGGTATTAGGTGTATTGAGTGGTGTGATCTTCTTTAAAGAACGTTTACAGGCCTATACCTGGATTGGTTTGGTCAGTGGTATTGTTGCGGTACTTTGTCTGGCAAAAGCCATGATGTAAAAAGGGAGTAATCAATACTCCCTTTTTTGCATGCTTATAAACGCGTGAAAATCACGTTGTCAGGGAGACGTGATTTAGGCAGTTTGGCATTAAAATCACTGTCACTGCGATAACCCAACGCCACGATGACCGAGGCTTTTAAGCCTTTTTCGCTTAATCCAAATTCCTGATTGATGGTATCACGATCAAAGCCTTCCATTGGGGTGGCGTCGATGCCTTCCAGACCTGCAGCAAAAAGTAATTGCCCCAGTGCCAGATAGGTCTGATTTTCCATCCAGGCAGGCAGATTTTTCAGTTCATTACGATAAAACTCGACATAGCCTTCGCGTGTCGTGCGTTGACCTTGTTTGGCTGTTTCATCTTTAAAACGGCCACTGAGATCATCCTGTTGTAATAACTGTTCTAAATACTCAGCCGAGATATCGGTACGTGTACAAAAGATTAAAGTATGTGAAGAATGAAGCACTTTGGCAGCGTTATATACATAGTTGCCCGTCAAGCCTGATGCGATACGTTGTTTAGCTTCATCTGTCTCAGCAACTAGAAAATGCCACGGCTGGATATTTACGGAAGAAGGGCTGAAACGTAAAATTTCAAGAAGCTTTTCAAACTGCTGTTTTGGAATTTTTTTCTCTGCATCATAAGCTTTGGTTGCATAACGTGTTTTTGCTGTAGCTAAGGTATCCATCCGTCATTCACTCAATTAAAAGTTTCATTTATTTTACTTGATCTCACTGCCGCTGAAAGTAGCTAAATGTGATTTTGATATCGATTTAAGTCGTATATGCGCTTGATTAGAATGACTAAAACACTGATCCAGCGTAAGAAGATTAAAGCCTAATATCACGATAGGAGTGAAATCAATTTAAACATTAAAAAATAAAGAAATAAGAAATAGATAGTTTAGTAACCAAGCTAGTTAAATACTTAATAATGCCATTGTTTAAAATCTAATTGATAATTTTCTTGTGGATTGAGCTCTAAGATCCATGCTGTATCTTCACGCCAGTCGCCTAATACAATACGCTGCTTATTTTGCAGTTGATGGATTTCAGGACGATGAGTATGACCATGAATTAAATAATCAACCTGTTCAAGCACGGTTTCTACGGCTTGAGCATTCACATCCATGATGTCGTAACTTTTGAGCTGTTTGGTTGCACTACTTTTTTTGCGGAAACCGTTAGCAAGTTTTTGCCTGAAACTGAGCGGCGTTCGTTTTATGAGTCCTAATAACACTGGATTACGAATTACTTTGCGGAAACGCTGGTAAGCCACATCATCGGTACATAAGGCATCGCCATGTTCAAGTCGGAATTTAGTGTGATGAATTTCCTGGGTATAAACATCGGGCAGTAAAATAGCGTTGAATTGGTCCAAGAATTTTTGGCCTAAGGCAAAATCACGATTACCGACTTGGAAGTAAATCTGATTACCAGCAGCAGAAAAGGATTGTAGGGCAGTGACAATTTCATCCAACCATGGAGCAGTGTAATCATCGCCAATCCAGGCATTAAACCAGTCACCTAAAATATAGAGCTGGGTATTTTTATTCTTGTATTCGTCCAGTAAAGCCAAAAACCCTCGAACGAGTCGAGGGTGATCAGGTGACAAGTGTAAATCTGAGATAAACAGATAGGTCACATTTTTATCCTTTTTAATCTCCCTAAATCCCTCTTTAACAAAGAGGGACCTGCGTAGCGATGCTACTTAGGAGAGATTATTATTCAGAAATAATTTTAGCAGATTCAATCACAACGTTTTCTAAAGGAACGTCAGCGTGGTAACCACGGTTACCTGTACGAACGCCTTTAATTGCTTCAACAACGTCCATGCCTTCAACGACTTTACCGAATACAGCGTAACCCCAGCCTTGAGCTGTTTTACCCGTGTGGTTCAAGAACGAGTTGTTTTTAACATTAATGAAGAATTGAGCAGAAGCAGAGTGCGGAGCTTGAGTACGCGCCATTGCAATTGTGCCTTCATCGTTGCTTAAGCCGTTGTCAGCTTCGTTTTCGATTGAATCACGCGTTGCTTTCTCTTTGAAGTTTTCGTCCATGCCACCGCCCTGGATCATAAAACCATCAATCACACGGTGGAAAATTACGCCGTCATAGAAACCGTCACGTACATATTCTAAGAAATTTGCAACCGTTTTTGGTGCTTTTTCAGCGTTAAGCTCAAGAACAATACGACCTTTGTTGGTGTTTAATTCGACTTGAGGAAAACTCATTACATTAATCTCCTAAACATGGGCAAATTGACCATGGGTTTTTGGTTGAGAGAAGCATAAGCAAACTGTAAACTACAAGGCAAGTAAAAAACGTTAAAATCTTTCATAAATAGTAAAGATTGCGTTTTTATTTCCCATTTTTAACTGTAAGAAGTGATTTACACCCTATGAAGCCAAATGATGTTGTTTCAGAACTGCCAAAGACCCCGACGCCGAATACTCAAGCCTCTGTCGATGCTGCGCAGCAAGAACAACAGGCAGGCTTAGATTTTGTTCGTCAAGTCATTACTGATGATTTAAAAGAAGGTCGTACCCAAAAAGTAGTAACACGTTTCCCGCCTGAGCCAAATGGTTACTTGCATATTGGTCATGTGAAAGCGATTTGTTTGAACTTTGGGATTGCCGAAGAATTCGATGGCTTATGTAATTTGCGTTTTGACGATACCAACCCAGATGCTGAAGAACAAGAATATGTTGATGGTATTGCCAACGACGTAAAATGGTTAGGCTTTAACTGGGATGGCGAGCCACGTTATGCATCTGGTTATTTTGATCAATTATATGCATGGGCGGTTCAGTTAATTGAACAAGGTGATGCCTATGTGGATTTGCAAACTCCAGAGGAAATCAAGCTAAACCGCGGTAATTTCGTTGAGCCAGGTAAAAACTCACCTTACCGTGATGCAACAGTTGCTGAGAACCTGGCACGTTTTGAACAAATGCGTAATGGTGAAATCCAAGAGGGCGGTGCTGTACTCCGTGCCAAAATTGATATGGCCAGCCCGAATGTGCATATGCGTGATCCGATTCTTTATCGTGTATTGCATTCAGAGCATCACCAAACCGGTGATAAATGGAAAATGTATCCAATGTATGACTATGCTCATCCATTGTCAGATGCAATTGAGGGCATTACCCATTCACTCTGTACCCTAGAGTTCCAGGATCACCGTCCATTCTATGACTGGATTGTCGAGAAAGTTCATTCGCAAGCAGTGCCACGTCAGTACGAGTCTTCTCGTTTAAATGTTGACTATACCATTACCTCGAAACGTAAATTGCGTAAACTGGTTGAAGGCAACTATGTACACGGCTGGGATGACCCACGTATGCCAACCGTAGTCGGTATGCGTCGCCGTGGTTTCACCCCTGAAGGCTTGCGTGACTTCTGTAAGCGTGTTGGCGTTTCAAAAACCGATGGTATCGTCGATGTGGCGATGCTTGAGTTCTGTATCCGTCAGTCATTGGAAAATGCTGCAGCACGCGGTATGGCAGTATTGAACCCACTTAAAGTCACGCTTACCAATTTACCTGAAGAATTGGATCTCACTCATGCACGTCATCCGAACGTGGACATGGGCGAACGCATTATTCCGTTAACGCGTGAACTTTATATTGATCGTAAAGATTTTGAAGAAGTACCGCCTAAAGGCTTTAAACGTCTGATTCCTGAGGGTGAGGTGCGTTTACGCCATGCTTACGTGATCAAATGTGATGAAGTGATTAAAGATGCCAATGGTGAAGTGGTTGAGCTTAAATGTTCAATTGATCCGGAGACTTTAGGTAAAAATCCTGAAGGTCGTAAGGTGAAAGGTGTGGTTCATTGGGTTTCTGCGACCAAAGGTGTCCCAGCTGAAGTCCGCATTTATGATCGTTTGTTTAACGAAGCCGCACCAGATGCAGATGATGACTTTTTGGCTCATCTGAATCCAGAATCATTAAAAGTGGTTCAGGCCGTGATTGAACCTGCTTTGGCACAAGCAAAACCTGAAGATCGTTTTCAGTTTGAACGTGAAGGTTACTTTGTAGCGGATCAGCATGAACATCAAGCAGAAAAACCGGTGTTTAACCGTATCCTTGATCTGAAAGACAGTTTTAAAGCCGACAAGAAGTAAGAGTAAAAAGGGCCTAAATAGATTAGGCCCTTTTTTAATTGGACATGATTAAAGCGGATTGATTTGATAAAAATAAACCAATAGCACAAGGAATAAAACTGAAGCTAGGAATAAATACGTATTCAGCGTATGAAAACTTTTGATGAATTTTAATATAACCATTTTTCTCAATCACAAAAATATTACCAATTATTTGGCAATCACTGCATATTCATTGAACATTAGAATGAATTGAATTCTCTTTCAATATTTCAGCCTTCCAAGGGCTATATTTGTCCTAAAGCGTATTTATTTTCTGTCTAAAATGTATTTATTTCTTTATTTTCATTCAGGGGGTTATTTGGAGGTGGGAGAAAAAGAAGTGCTTTAAAAATTAAAGCACTTGAGATGAGATGCTGTTTTTTGAAACTTTGGAAATTAGGCATTTTCTAAGTTATTCAAAAAGTGTTGCACGACTTTTGCAGTCTGTTGTTCCAGTTGCATGGCATAGGTCAAATTATCTGCTCTGAGCTGAGTGATAGACAGGCCTGCATGACGTATTTCACAGGTATGGCCAATCAGCCATTTTTCAAAGTTCTCTCCGACAACTTCAAGATGGAACTGTAAGGCCAGAATATTATTTCCGACAGAAAAGGCTTGATTAGGATAGATTGCTGAACTTGCCAATAAGGTCGCATGTTCTGGTAAATCAAAAGTATCGCCATGCCAGTGCAATACTTCTACATGCTCAAGTGATGCTAATGGATTATTTTCAACCGCTTTGATCTCTAGCTGACTCCAGCCAATTTCCTTTTGCTGCCCTGCATAAACTTTTGCACCTAATGCATGTGCAATCAATTGTGCGCCTAAGCAAATGCCGATGGTGGGTTTATTGGCTTTCAAACGTTGTTTCAGTCCGACAATTTCATCGAGCAGAAAAGGATAGTCTACGGTTTCATATACCCCAATTGGTCCACCCAAGATTACAGTGAGGCCTTCATAATTCAGGGCCGGACTGAGATCATCAACACCTGCTTCAAAATAACGTACGCGGAAACCGAGTTGATAAAAGATATCTTCTAAAGACCCCAGATCTTCAAAGGCAAGATGTTGAATCACATTGACGGTTTTCATAAAGGTGGACTTTGTCATTATCGCGTACCAAGGATGGATAGAGGAAACTTAGGTATCTTAATGCATTTATACCGCAGATGGGCTCATCCTGTATCAAGTTACAGCAAGAAGGGCGGATTATTATTTAAAAAGCATGTCAAAATAGTAGCTTACGATTATAAGTCTCTTCCATTACAGGGACGACATGCTCATCTTTGAGATCAACGCCAGAACGTCCCAGCTGTCTGGAGTTATGCATCAAAGCCAGTAGGCGTTGTGTTGCAATAGGAATACTTAAACCCGCAGGGCGAATATTGGAAATACAGTTACGCTGTGAATCTAGACAGCCAATATGTGCTTCCCAAGTGTAATAAAGGCCCATACTGTCTGGAGAGCTAAGGCCGGGACGTTCCCCGATCAGCATAATGAGCATACGTGCTTGAAAAATTTCGGCAATTTCATCTCCTAAGGCGACGCGACTGCCAGTGGCTATGGCAATAGGGGCTAAAGACCAGCGTTGTTCAGAAAAAGGCTGAATAAGTGCCTGAATAAAAGGAAGAGCATTTTCTTCAATGGCACGCGCAGATAAACCATCACCAATTACAATACAGATATCATAAGACTGGCCATCTGACTTTACTTGCTGCAGTTGCTCAATAGAGTGGCTACAAAGCAAACGCCCCAAATCCGGTCGTTTTAAGTAGAGTTCTTTATGCTCAGCCTGACTTTTTACATGGATTGGATTTAATCCCAGTTGTTGTAGCTGCTCAGCCAGTAATTCGACATTTAAAGACTGGAAAACTGCATCTTTTGCTTGCGCATGGCTCAATTGAAAATCGAGCAATGCATGAGTCGGAATACTGCATCCTGCACGTCCAATCGCAATCCGGGCATCGGTAAACTGTTTTAGCGTTTCCCACTGATCTTGATGAGACTGGGCTGGATATTGGATATCTTTTGAAAGTTTCATTTTTGCTCTTCCTTAATGCATGAACAGTTTGGAAAATTGAGCAGGGACTTGCTCTGCCCAATGAATCTGGTGCTGCTGTTGCCTCAAGATTCCTTGTTGTTCTAACCAGTGAGAAAATTCAGGTGCAGGTTTGAGTCCAAGTAATTGCCTGAGATAAAGTGCATCATGGAAGGAAGTGGTTTGATAATTCAACATGACATCATCTGAACCAGGGATCCCCATAATAAAGTTAATGCCTGCTGTCCCGAATAGGGTTAAAAGTACATCCATATCATTTTGATCAGCATCGGCATGGTTGGTATAACAAATATCGCAGCCCATCGGAACGCCAAGTAATTTGCCACAAAAATGATCTTCTAAGCCTGCACGAATAATCTGTTTACCATCATAAAGATATTCAGGACCAATAAAGCCGACCACCGTATTCACCAGTAAAGGATTATATTTTCGCGCAACGGCGTAGGCTCGCGTCTCGATGGTCTGCTGATCAACGCCATGATGTGCATTGCTGGACAGGGCACTGCCTTGCCCGGTTTCAAAATACATCACATTGTGACCTACCGTACCGCGATTTAGCGCAAGTGTCGCCTCATAACCTTCTTGCAACATGGCAAGAGAGATACCAAAACCCTCATTGGCTTTTTGTGTACCTGCAATGGATTGAAACATTAGATCAATCGGGACATTTCTTTCAGCCAGTTGAATACCTGAACTGATATGGGTCAAAACACAAGACTGGGTGGGAATCTGATATTCCTGAATGACATGATCGATCAGTTTCAGTAATTCAGATAAATTATGCAGATTATCTGTTGCTGGATTAATCCCGATCACGGCATCACCGTTGCCATACATCAGACCATCTAAAATACTGGCAGAAATACCCAATACATCATCGGTTGGATGGTTGGGCTGCAAACGTGTGGATAGGTGACCTTTTAAACCGATGGTATTTCGGAATTGAGTAATCACCTCACATTTGCTTGCGACATAGATGAGATCCTGATTGCGCATGATTTTACTGACAGCGGCTACCATTTCGGGCGTTAAACCAGCAGCAAGCTGTTGCAGTTTTTCGGTCGTTGCATTTTCACTTAATAACCAGTTACGAAAATCGCCCACAGTAAAATGTGCAATCGGGGCAAACAGGTCTGCCCGATGTTCATCCATAATCAGCCGGGTAATCTCATCTGTTTCATAGTCCACAACTGTTTCGTGTAAAAAGTTTTTGAGTGGAACTTCTGCAAGTGTCATTTGTGCAGCAACGCGTTCTGTGGCGTCTTGGGCTGCCACACCCGCCAACTGATCACCAGAACGTAAAGGCGTGGCTTTAGCCATCAAGGTTTTCAAGTCGGCAAAATTGTATTGTTGTTGAGCCACGATTTGACGATAGCGCATGTGATTCTCCTTAATCTGCTGATTTATTCCTGTTCATTGCTTTTGAGATGAGCAAACTCTTCCTCTGGTGTACCTTGTATTAAATGATGGCGACTGTAGAACATGAAATAGCCAATAAATAGTACGTAGATTGTAGCCGCAATACACCAGACTTTTGGGTTGACCAGAAAGCCCGCAATCACAGCAATAGCAGCAAGAATTAAAGCAATACTAGAGGTAAAAATGCCACCAGGCGTTTTATAGGGGCGGTGCATAAGTGGACGGGATAGACGTAATTTAATATGCGAAAGCATCATCAGCACGTAGGAGATGGTTGCTCCAAATACAGCAATTAAAATCAGTAAATCACCTTCTTTGGTTAAAGACAGTAAGAAACCAATAATGCCTGGAATAATAATCGCTAAATAAGGGGCTTTATTCTGATTGGTGAGGGAAAGTGAGGTTGGCAAATATCCTGCACGGGATAAGGCAAAGATCTGTCTCGAATAAGCATAGATAATTGAGAAGAAGCTGGCAACCAGTCCTGCCAGTCCTACAAAGTTTACAAAATTGGCGAGCCATGTACCTTGTCCGTAGACTTTCACTAAAGCATCAACCAGTGGTGCACCAGAATGTTGCAAAGCGCTTGCACCAGCAGCACCTGCACCCAAGAATAAAATCAGCATGGCAAAGGCGGTTAAAATTAACATGGCTCCGATTAGCCCGCGAGGTAATGACTTGGCCGGATCTTTGGCTTCTTCGGCCGCAAGAGGAACACCTTCAACGGCCAAGAAAAACCAGATTGCATAGGGAACGGCAGCCCAGATTCCTAAATAACCATAAGGTAGAAACGAACTGGCACCGCGTTGTTGACCTGCCGGAATATCAAACAGGTTATGCATACTAAAATGAGGGAACATGGCAAAAATAAAAACAGCCAAAGCAATTGCAGCAACCAGTGTAATGGCAAAGATAATTTTGAGGGCTTCTCCAGCACCTTTAAGATGAATACCCATAAAAATGAGATAACAGGCCAGATAGACTTGCCAGCCACCAATACCAAATAATGACTCACAATAAGCGCCAATAAAGGTGGCGATTGCAGCAGGAGCAATTGCATATTCGATCAAAATGGCCGTGCCAGTTAAATAGCCCCCTAGAGGCCCAAAAGCCGTACGGGCAAAACTATAACCACCACCCGCAGTTGGCAGCATGGTTGCCATTTCTGACATGGAAAGGCATAAGCATAAATACATAAAGGCGACAATTGTGGTGGCGACAAACATACCGCCCCAACCACCTTGAGCGATACCGAAATTCCAGCCGGCAAAATCTCCAGAAATGACATAGGCCACGCCCAGACCAATGAGTAATAACCAGCCTACAGCGCCTTGTTTAAGCTGTCTTTGTGCAAAATAATCCTCAGAAGAGCTTGGGGATACTGACAATGTAGACGTGTGTTCTTGATTGTTCATACAAAACTCCATGTATTCGATTTATCAGCAAGATGCAAAAGCAATGCCGATATTGCACACCATGTGCAAATCTTGATTATGAATATCGATGTTTTAATCTGTTGTCATAGCAATAAAAGGGAAATCACGGTTGTAAACATGCTTTTTATCTAAAAAGCTGCCAATAACGCTGTGTGAAGTGAATTTTCATTTTAGAAGCCAGCGTAGATTTTTAAAAAGAAACTTACGCTGGCTTGTTACAGATGCCTTGAATATCGGACTTAGAAAAAGCCCATTGCTTTTGTGGAATAACTGACAAGCAAGTTTTTGGTTTGCTGATAATGATCAAGCATCATTTTGTGATTTTCACGGCCTACACCTGACTTTTTATAGCCGCCAAAAGCAGCATGGGCAGGATAGATGTGGTAGCAGTTGGTCCAGACACGACCAGCTTCAATTGCACGTCCAGCACGATAGGCGGTATGGGTAGAGCGTGACCAAACACCAGCACCTAAACCGTACATGGTGTCATTGGCAATCTGGATCGCTTCATCAAAGTCTTTAAAGGTTGTTACCGACAAGACGGGACCAAAAATCTCTTCCTGAAAGACTTGCATGTTGTTATGGCCTTTAAAAATCGTCGGTTCAATGTAGTAACCATTACCTACTGTTTTACGTTCATGACCACCTAGCAGTACCTCGGCACCTTCCTGTCGGCCTGTATCAATACAGCGTAAGATTTTTTGTTGTTGTTCCAGTGAAGCTTGTGCCCCCACCATCGTTTCTGTATCAAGCGGGTGTCCCAGCTTAATGCGTTTTACCCGTTCAATTGCTTTTTCCATAAACTGATCTGCAATACTTTCCTGAATCAAGGCACGGGATGGGCAGGTACACACTTCGCCCTGATTCAAGGCAAACATGGCGAAACCTTCCAGAGTTTTATCCAGAAAGTCATCGTCCTGATCCATGACATCAGCAAAGAACAGATTCGGTGATTTTCCGCCGAGCTCGAGCGTCACAGGAATGATGTTCTCTGTCGCATAACGCATGATCAGTTGCCCGACCTGAGTTGAACCTGTGAAAGCAATTTTGGCAATACGTGGACTGGTTGCAAGGGGTTGACCAACCTCAGCGCCATAGCCATTGACGATATTCAGGACTCCCGGCGGGAGTAAATCCTGAATTAACTCTGCCACCAATAAAATCCCAACCGGTGTTTGCTCAGCAGGTTTGATTACGACACAGTTGCCTGCTGCTAAAGCAGGTGCCAGTTTCCAGGCCGCCATGAGGATCGGGAAGTTCCACGGGATGATCTGACCCACTACACCCAGCGGTTCATGAAAATGATAGGCAATGGTGTCTTCATCTATTTCAGAAATACCGCCTTCTTGTGCACGAATACAACCCGCAAAGTAACGGAAATGATCAATGGCTAACGGAATATCCGCTGCAAGTGTTTCGCGGACTGGTTTGCCATTGTCCCAGGTTTCAGCAACAGCCAACATTTCCAGATGAGCTTCCATCCGGTCTGCAATTTTTAGCAGTAAATTAGAACGCGTGGTTGGAGAAGATTTATTCCATTCCTTTTTGGCTTGATGGGCGGCATCAAGCGCCAGTTCAATATCTTCTGCACTTGAACGAGGGATACGTGTAAAACTTTTGCCATCGACAGGGGAAATATTGTCAAAGTACACTCCTTTGACCGGTGCTATCCATTTTCCACCAATAAAGTTTTCATATTGGGCTTTAAATTGTATTTTAGAATCAGGTTGATTAGGATCGATATAGCGCATAAACATATTCCTTTATGTGTAAGTTCATTTGAATAAAGTACCGAGTACGTTATTGAACAAAGATTAAATTGCCCAAGGTTGGGAAAAGGTTGGAACTGCCTGTAAATGGACAAGGAAATTACAAATGTTCACAAAGAAAGAGCTGCTTCAGCAAAGGATGCTGGTCGAGCAATGTCGTACCCAAAGTGTTTTAAATCCAAAACATGCGGAGAAACTTGGACAGAGCATTGCGAGTTCATGGGAACGTTCCACGCAAGCCAATATTCCGAAAGAGCGCGATGCTGCGCCTTTACAAGATCAAAGTACTGAAAGTAAAAGTTCGTTGATGCAGGCATTGGAGTATTGCAAAGAAGACTTGAAGCATATTGCAGAACAATCTTCGATGGTGTTGGCGGTTGGAGATGTGGGGAGCACTATTATCTGGACAGCAACTAGTCCGCAAATGCGTAATGCAGCAGAACGGGTGCATTTTGTTGCAGGAGGACAGTGGCAGGAAGAGCTGGTTGGAACCAATGCGCTGGCTTTGTCACTAAAAACCCGGCAATCCAGTTGCGTGTTTTCTAATGAACATTACATGGCTTCGGTACATGACTGGGTTTGTTATGCGGCTCCTGTAGTTGATCCTCACTCCAAACGGATTTTAGGGGTGGTAGATTTATCAACGACCTGGAAAAATCATAATAGTCTGGGTGTGCTGGCTGTTGAGCGGTGTGCTTCAATTATTCAAATGGCAATACATGAGTTACAGCAACAATCGCTATATTTAAGAACCTTTTCGGCTCCTCAGGCTTCATTCAATGGTAAAAATCTGCTGCTGACCCCGCGACAGATTGAAATCATGACGATATTAACGTTATGTCCGCAGGGGATGAGCCTCGATCACCTGCATCAAGCACTGTATGGGGAACGCAAAGTCAGTATCGGAACTTTAAAGGCAGAGATGTCCCATTTGAGAGAGCGATTAGGAAATGCCTTGGGCTCACGACCTTATCAACTGAAAGTTCCAGTCGAAGCGGATTTTCTGCAACTGGAACAAGCACTGGATGCGGGCTATTTAAATAGCGCTTTACAATGTTATACCGGTATCTTTCTGGCGAAAACCGAGAGTCCATTTTTGTGTACATGGCGTGACTGCATCGAATCGCGGTTAAGTCATGCGATTTTTCAGGCACAGGAAAGTGATATTTTATTCAAGCATCTGGCATACAATCCTGAAGCGATTGACGTTGTGGAAAGATTGATGGAATTATTACCTATAGATCATCCTGCAAAGCAGATGCTCAGACGCTATCGTGACTGCTGAGCATCGTAAGGTCATGGTGATTACTTAAGTTTTTCTGCCAGCCAGTCAAACAGTGCTTGATAGACTTTTTCCCGTACCGGTGGAGCTGAAAGCACAAGGTCATGTAAACCATTGTGAATCGCTAGAGTTTGTATATCACCTTTCATTTTCTTGGCATTCTGTGTCATATCTTTGACATCCAGAATGACATCACTTTGCTGTGCATCAATACCCCATTTTCTCGGATTGTTGGATTGATGTGAGTGCATGATCAAGGTGGGTACACTTAAGGTTACGCCTTGATGAATTTCTTTTTGTGCTTCATGAATCGCGGTCACAAAACTTAAATTCACAAAGGGCATGGTTTTCGGTTTCCAGTCTAAATTGAAATCCCATTCCCCATAGAAATCTTGATGTAAGCTTGGGGTGTACCATGGATTGAGACCACTTGGGAACTTCGCCTTTGGTAGTCGTTTACCAACTTCACTGAGCAAGGGAATGCCGAGTTTTTTCTCGATGGTACTTTTGTAGAAATCATAAAAAGGGCTATTGGCCCAGACTGCTTTAATCAGACGATGATCCGGATAATGTGCCGCATAAAGTGTCGCAATCAGGCCGCCAGTCGAATGCCCAGCCAATACCACCTGTTGATGATTTTCCTGACCAATGATTTCTAAGGCTTTGCTGATTTCGGCATCGTATTCGCGTAAATCAAGTACATAATAGAATTTCTGATGGGGCAGTCTGGAACGACCGTATTTTCTCAGATCCAGCGCATAAAAATCATAACCATGCTGGTTAAACTGTTCTGCCATTTCTTTCTGGAAGAAATAATCGGCAAATCCATGAATATATAAAACTGCTTTTTTTGTGGTTTGAGCAGCTTTCTTGCGTACCAGCGTGGCTACAACTTTCCCATCATAATCATCAGCGAAATTTAAGGTCAGTTGCTGATAATCTTCACCTAGTATATCTGGCTGATAAGTATAAAGATTTGAAGTCGTCATTTTTATAGATCAAGTCTGAATTCATTAATAAATACCTTAAATGAAAACCTCTGGATGTCAACGTAAATATACGATCTCAGCAGTTGAGTCACGGATCGTCATTTCATGTTAGAGCGCAGATTGGGACTGGATTAGATTTTTATTTTTGCCAAAAAATCGTTAAGCTATGTGCTGTTGTTTTTGACTGAAGAAATTATGAAACAAGAGACTGCACTGAAGTTACTTAAAGCTGGGGAAAATGTTTTTTTGACGGGTTCAGCTGGTGCAGGAAAAACCTATACGCTTAATCAGTACATTCATTATTTAAAAGCACGTAAAGTTCCGGTTGCGATTACCGCATCGACCGGTATTGCGGCAACGCATATGAACGGGATGACGATTCATACCTGGGCGGGTATCGGAATTAAAGACAGCTTGAGTGATGATGACCTCAAGCGTATGAAAGAGCGTAAATATTTAAAAGAGCATTTGGAAAATGCCCAGGTCCTGATTATTGACGAGATTTCCATGTTGCATGCCAAGCAGCTAAATCTGGTCAATCAGGTCTTAAAATACTTTAAAGAAAGTGATGAAGCCTTTGGTGGCATTCAGGTGATTGTGGCTGGGGATTTCTTCCAGTTACCACCTGTGGGCAGAAAAGATGAAAACAATCGTGATAAATTCTGTTTTATGTCTGATGCCTGGGTCGAAGCCAAATTCCGGGTCTGTTATTTAACTGAACAACATCGTCAGGATGACGAGATTCTTAACCAGATTTTGAATGCGATTCGGGCGCAAAGTATTCAGGACAATCATATCTCGGCCTTACATCAGTCACGCCAGCATGACATTGGGGAAACCTTTACCCGGTTGTACACGCATAATATGGATGTGGATAATATTAACTATCAGCATCTCAATGAAATCGACAACGAAAGTCATCAGTTTAATGCAGTGCTGGACGGTAATGAAAAGTTAATTGAAACCCTGAAATCCTCAGTCCGTGCGCCAGAAGAATTGACCCTTAAAAAACATGCCAAAGTAATGTTTGTCAAAAATAACTTTGATATGGGTTATATCAATGGCAGCTTGGGCGAAGTCATTGGCTTTGAAGAAGATGATAAGCAAGGTATTTTGCCGAAAGTCAAATTGACCGATGGCACCACTTTTCTGGTTGAGCCAGAAACATGGTCAATTGAAAATGAAGCAGGTAAGGTGATTGCCAGTTATCAGCAGATTCCTTTACGTCTGGCTTGGGCGATTACCATTCATAAAAGCCAAGGCATGACACTGGAAGCGGCAGAAATCAATTTAAGCCATACCTTTGAGAAAGGTCAGGGCTATGTGGCTTTATCCCGTTTGAAGTCACTGACAGGTTTGAAACTGCTGGGCTTTAATGAGCAGGCACTGGAACTGGATAGTCTGGCCATTAAAGCCGATCGCCGTTTTCAGGAACTGTCTGCCGAAGCGGAAGCCAACTTTGAAAATATTGATCTCACCACCCAGCACAATGCCTTTATTCGTCATTGTGGCGGTACGCTGAACGCGACTGAAATCGCACGCAATGAGAAGAAAATTGCCAAAGGCGGCAAGCAGAATTACGCTGCTGCGACTTTGGATGAAACCCGTGCTTTATTTGAAGGCGGTTATGAAATTGAAGATATTGCGCATGAGCGTGGTTTAACGCCTGCCACCATTATCAATCATCTGGCGCGACTGCATAAGGAGCAGGGGCTGGATATTTCGGTGGCCAATCCTGGTGATGAAGTGGTTGAAGAAGTGCGCAAGATTTATAAACGCTTGCATAAGCGTAAGAATCCGGAACATTTTACCGACGATGGTGCAATCAAGTTGCGTCCCATCGTGGAAGCCACCAGCCCGCGTATGGCCTATGATCAGGTTCGTCTGGCTTTACTGTTTATTGAATAGGACAAATCAAACATGCCTCATCTCGTTGCCAACTATTCGGCCAATCTGACAGAACTGGATCAGCATACATTACTTAGTAGTGTCAATTCGGCATTGATTGCAACCCATCTGTTTAGTCCGAATGATGTAAAGTCGCGTATTTTTAAAGATGAGGCCTTTTTGATTGGAATGGGTGAAACGCAAGATGCCTATATCCATTTAAAGCTGTATTTGCTCAGCGGTAGAACTGCGGCACAAAAGCAGGATTTAGGCAGTATTTTATTGACGATACTGGAACAAAAAAACTATCTGCCGGTAGAGAATCAATTACCGTTACAGCTATGTGTCGAAGTAATTGATATGCCAAGCGAATATTATTTTAAGGCAAGCATTTAATTTTATCTGAATCAACTGCACTTGAGTGCAGAGGTGAAGTTGATTCATTTTTGAATAAAAAATATTCCTGATTTTTAGACTTATCCGTACAGTGAGCTATGTTTTTATTTTCTCAGATGATTTTGTTCATGGGCAGAAAAGCTGATAAGGGTGTAACATTAAAAATATAGACAAGTATGTATGCTGTTTATAAAATGCGCGAAATTTTATTAAATAATCTATAAAAAGATGCTGAAAAATATCTTTCAAGCTTTAGAGACTTTAGGGCTGAACGCGCAAAAACGTGCGATCCATGCTCAGTTCTCCAACTCATCTTTAAATGATCAAGTATTCTTACAATATGTGGAAGGCACTCATCAGCTCAATCAGGGTATTGAGCTTCAACTGCTCTGTCTCTCGACCAGTGCCGTCATTCCATTAAAAAGTTTTATTGGCAGTCAGGTTGCCATTGATATTGTCACTGATCGTGCTGAACTGACCCGTATCACCGGTATCGTGACCCAGGCTGATGTTGGTGCGAGCGATGGTTCGCTCACCCTGTATAAACTCGGCGTACAAGACCCGACAGCTTTATGGAAGCATCGACGTAATAGCCGTGTGTTTATGGCGAAATCAGTTCCAGATGTCATCCAGACCATCTTTAAGGAATGGCAGTCTAAAAGTCCACTATTTGCAGCCAGTTTGACCCTGGATGTCAGCGGACTTAGCAAAGACTATGATGTCCGTCCTTTTATTATGCAGAGCAATGAAAGCGATTATGACTTTCTGACCCGTTTGATGCGGAGTGAAGGGATCAACTGGCTGATTGATGAAGCCCAGTTAAAAGTTACCAGCTCAAGTGAGCAGATTCAGGCCCAAAAACTCAGACTGATTGATGATAATAGTCATTATAATGCTTTGGATCGCCGTCATATCCGTTTTCATCGCAGTAGTGCTACGGAAACACAGGACAGTATCACGGCATTCGTCGCCCAGCGTACATTACAACCTGGCGCGGTACATGTACAGCGTTGGCAGGCCGATGCTTTGGAACAGGAAGAAGGTGCGGGTAGTGTTCAGAGTAAGCATCAACATAGTGAGCAGCATGATAACCAGCAACTGGCGTTGGAACAGGCATGGCATTTTTCACCGGCGTGGATTCAGGACCTGAATGGTGAAGATGGCACCACCAAAGCAGTTAATGCCCAGATCGAAAAACTGAATCAGAATTTAGGACAATACTACGATGCTCAGGCCAAGCAGTTTGTTGCAAATTCGACAGTTCGGGATGCGCAGGTCGGTTACTGGTTTGGATTGAATGAACATCCTGAAATTGATCAGCATCAGGGCGCAGACAAAGAATTTTTAATTACCTCAAAACACTTCTATAACCAGAATAATTTACCCAAGGACCTGACGGATCAGGTTCATACCTTACTTCAGCACAGTCATTGGCAATTAAAAGGCTTGAGTGCAGCGCAGGCCGACGAACGTCAGGCGAATCAGCTGACGCTACAACGCCGTAATATGGCATTGGTGCCAGAATACAACCCCTTGCAGCATCGACCAGCAGCCCATCCACAACGCGCTCGCGTGGTGGGACCGAGTAGTAATGAGATCCATGTGGATGAATGGGGACGCATTAAAGTCCGCTTCCTGTTTACACGTACAGAGGACCATAGCCACGATGGTGGTGCAGGTGCCAATGACAACGATACTGATTCTGCCTGGATCGATGTCCTAACACCGTGGGCGGGTGAAGGTTATGGCGCACGTTTCTTGCCCCGTATCGGTGAGATTGTGGTGATCAACTTCTTTGATGGCAATATTGATCGTCCCTATGTGGTGGGGAGGATTCATGAAGCACAACGGAGTCCAACCAAGTTTGACAATGTCGGCAAGCTGCCGGATACCAAGAAATTGGCAGGGATTAAATCTAAAGAATACCAAGGCGAAGGCTTTAACCAGTTACGTTTTGATGACACCACAGGTCAAATCAGCGCGCAACTACAAAGCAGTCATGCTGCCAGCCAACTGAATCTCGGTAAACTGAGCCACCCAAAGGACAAGGCTGAGAGTGAAGACCGGGGTGAAGGTTTTGAGCTGCGTACCGATCAATGGGGGGCTGTGCGTGCAGGTCAAGGTTTGTTGCTGAGTACGCAGAAACAGGATCAGGCCCAAGGCGAGCATCTGGATGCGCAGCCAGCCAAACAGCAGCTTGAAGGTAATCAAAGTAATGTCAAAGCATTAAGCGAAGTTGCCAAGAACCAACAGACCGACGAAATTGAATCGGTTGAACAATTGAAAGCATTTGCTGAACAGATTGAAGCAAAAATTGCCAGATTTAATAAAGCTTTACTGTTATTGAGCTCACCAGCGGGGATTGGCCTGAGTACCAATGAAGATATTCATGTTTCTGCGGATGGACAGATTAATCAGCTGGCGGGCGATAGCATTAACCTGAGTACGCAAAAGAATCTGATTACGCATGCGCAAAATCGAATTAGTCTGTTTGCGGCACAGAACGGGATCAAGCAGGTGGCTGCCCAAGGTAAATTTGAAGCGCATGCCCAATCGGATGGTATGGATTTACTGGCCAAGCAAGGCATCCAGATTATCTCGACCGAAGATCGTATAGAAATCACCAGTCCAAAAGAAATTGTAATTACAGCGGGTGGTTCTCAAATCAAGCTCAATGGCTCAGGGATTTTTCCGACCACAAGTGGCAAGTTTGAGGTGAAGGCGGGGCAGCATTTGTTTATGGGTGGGGCACAAGTGAGTGCACAATTACCAGCTTTGCCTAAATTTGATAATAAAAATTGGATTGCTTTAGAACATCTAGATGTAGATCGCCAACCATTTGCAAATTTGGGTTATAAAATCTTTTTTGAAAATAATCAGGTTATTGAAGGAAGGTTAGATGAGCATGGTAAAGCTCATCATGACAATGTTCCAGAGAAAGCAATTAGAGTTGAGTATGAGCAACCTAAAATGGAAGAAGATAAGCCTTGGGATCAGTTTGATACAGTCATGGCAGAATTAGACAAGATTGATAAGAATAAGGGGCAATTTTAATGCCAGATTTTTTACCATCTAAGAAAGAGCTAACCAATGCTCTAGCGTGGTTCACAGCCCCAGTAAATGATGCAATCAAGAAAGGGAAAGAAACTGCAGCGGATATCGCAGAGTGGCTTTGGGTTGTATTACAAGGAGACTTTGCAGAGGATCAAACAACTGCACAAATTGTCACTGGTACAGTGATTTCAATGATCCCTTTTGTAGATCAGATTTGTGATGTTCGGGATATTTGTGCGAATGCGACAAAGATTAAAGAAGACAGTAATAATCCGTGGGCATGGATTGGACTGATTCTAACACTGATTGGCTTATTTCCAGTATTGGGTTCATTATTTAAAGGGGTTTTCAAAGTTATTTTGGCTCCTATTAGACGCTTTATGCTTAAGCCTGCAACCAAAGGTTTAAAGTTTACGGGTGGAAATATATATAAGTTTGCTGAACCTGCGATTGAAAGTGGAATTACAGAGTTAAATAAATTTCTTGCACGCCCTGCGGTAAAAAAGGCCATTAAAAACGCAAAGATTACCAATATTTATAAAGCAACAGCGAGCAAAATTCGAGAAGTTAAAGGCATGTTGACCAAGCAGGCTTTGTTGGGCGTGTTTGATAAACTTGTAGGATATTTAAGAGATACGGTTAAATTTATTGATAAATACGCAAGTAAGGCGATTGGTGCAAAAGCACGACAAATGTTGCAAACCGTGATTGATGTCCGTAACTTGGCGAATCAAAAACTTGGTGAATTTTTAAAACCTGTGCAAGACTTTTTGGAAAGATTGGCGGTTAGAATCGAGAAAGAGAGTGATCAGGCTTTTAAAGCGACGACTAATGTTAAGAATATTCATAATTTTAAGAAAGTAGGAACAGATACCGAGTTAAAAAGTGTGTTAAACAATAAACCGAATTGGGTTGATGTTGCAGCGAAAGAAAAATATGCAGCTTTAAAAAAATCACCAAGAATTCTAGATGGCTATCCTGATATTTCTAATAGTTCTAATAGTTATCCTTTAAAAGGTAAATTTGATACATTTCATGATCTGGAACCTATAGACCTTCCTGAGGGCACGATTTTATATCGTGTCCTTGATCCGAGCAGTTATGATAATAGTATCTGTTGGATGCGAGAATCTGAATATAAGAAACTTAAGAGTAAAGCGGATTGGCGACGCTATTTTGCGGTATTTGCTTCATGGAATCATAATGGCGAAATGGTTAAATATAGAGTTCCTAAAGGTGGCTTAAAGGTATGGGAGGGGCCAGCGGCGAGCCAAACTTTTAAAAGTAGTGCTGGCAAAGTTGAGAAAGTAAATAGTAAAGGTGAGATATTTGTACTTGAAGGTGGTGGTATACAGATTGTTCTTGATCCTAAGGATTTAGTACATGCAAATATAAGTAAACGTGAAGCAACCCCTTGGGGCTATGACAGTGGTTTGATTGGTGAAGCTAAAACCAGCATGGTGGGTGTTCCCCGTTTAGAACAGAACTGGTATGGAGATAAAAAGTAATGTTGCAATTTGAAATTCGTCCGCAGGAAATTTACTTACTTGAACGCTATAGTTCGACTGAATATTTTAAAGAATTGGTAGATGCTTATAAAAATATGTTGGATGCAGCAGAAAATGCACTTGAGCTATTTATGCAGGATTTACCCTATGATTATCGAAACCGACATATTTCACAACAACCTGATGTAGTTTGGGGGGAGCGAGTATTACCTAACTTTAGATCAACTCTAGAAGCATTAAATTATGGCTATAAGCGTTTATTAGAGGGTGATTTATCCGCACTACAATTTGCAGGAAATGTGCAAAGTGATTTTAATGCTCAGACTACTGATTATTTGCCAGATTGGATGGATGAAAATAACTTTACATTATTTGATCAGTGGCAAAGCAAAGCAAGATTATTAGCATCTAATATTAAAGCAACAGTTTTTAGCAGTTGGCCTATAACCTTTCTAACAGAAAATTATGACACGGATTGTTTTGGTGAATTAAATTTACCACTTTCTTTTCCTATTTATCATTTAAGTGCTGATATTAAAGTAGAGACAGGAAAAACAGTACCACAGAATGGTATTTACATTCCTGAAATACCTGAGGCAAGTGCACAGCTGTTGCTTAAAGGGCACGATGCTATTGAAGCTCTGGTGGGATTAAGTCGTAGTGGTTTGCAATATGCTAGAGAAGAAAGTACAACGTGGTTACTGGTGAGACGGATTGCAGATGAAGGTGGTTCATCTGAGACAATTCAAGCTGAAAGCTTAAAAGGTTTTGCTGGTCAGACTTGTCAACGGACAGGTAATTGGTGGAGTCCTGCAAATCAATTGCAATCCCGTTATTTTGAACAGGGAGAGGTATTTCCTGAGGTTGAAAATAATAGTTGGGGAGAAACGATTTGGTATTTAGAAGTGACGAATAAGAAATAATTTATGTATTCAAGGTTAGATTCTCAAAATAAGGATAAAGTTTTGATGAAGTTGAAATCTTACCTGAGATCAAATTTGACTGGGGTGAAGTGTATTGGCCGTTTGATAGTGATGACTAACTTATGCTAAGAAGCTGTTCTAAATTGACTCGTTTTCAAAAGCAATCAGTTGCCCTCATCTATTATTTTACTTCACGGCCTTATTTGGAAATGTTACTGACCAAATTGGATGATTTGATTCAATATACTGGTGGAGTAATTGATCTCGCTGATCAACAATATCGGGATCGTGTTCTATTGCAAGAAGGTTGGGGAATGGGGGATACATCAGCCAATTGGAGCACCTATGCTTACCCATCTTTATTCGATTTCAGATTAGGTTTGATCAGGATTATAGAGCAGACTAAACAGGAAAAATATGGCCGGACACCTGCATATAATACAGCACGTATGTTAGGCGAGTTTCGACCCAACTGGATGTCAGAAGAAGAAGAAACTGATTTTAAAATGCGCTTTGATGAATTATATAGATTATGTAGTTATTACGATTCTTGTGTTAAGCCTCCAAGATCATGGACTTTATATAGTTTATTTGAAGTGATTAAAGAGCTTGGAATTTTTGATCATAAAGTCCCAAAGCTTAGAGTTCATACAAATATACGTATAAATAGTGAGGAATCTATTTGTAAGACAGGTGTATATATCCCTATAGGCGATCAATTTGGTACACCTCAATTTGCTTGGACTTACCGTGACGAAAATGGTTTTGAGGGTGGACAATTGGAAGAATGTGAAACATTAAATGCTTTAGGTAAGCAGTTATTTTCTAAGTTTAATGAATATACAGCATGGACGCCATCTGAAGAACTAAGAACATTCGCAATTGAAAATATTAAAAAGAAGAAAATAGATGACGATTTTGGTTATGTAAAGTTTGATTATGACACCCAATTAAGATTAGCCCCAGAGTTGATTGCAAGAAATGCATTTACTGGCTTTGACTGTAGTTGGTACTTTGTTGAATTGGTTGGTGGAGAGTTTGAAGATATTGGGGTTGAGGATGTAGATATTTTTGCTACAACTGATTTAAAAGTTATAGGTGGCGAGCTATGCCCAAGAACAGGTTATTGGATTTTATCTAGCCAAAAGGAGAAGCGGTTGTATTTTACTAAAGGAACTTTAATTCCGAAATATAATAAAGACTGGGGTGAGGAATATTGGATCTTTGATGGTGAAGAATAACTAATATGCTCTTCGGGGCATTTAAAATTTTGAGATTTATATAATTTAAATGATTGATTTAAATAAAATAGAGCTATTTCCAAAAGAAATTTATTTATTGGAACAATTTCTTTCGTATGATTATTACTATGAAACGGTAAAGTTATGGGAGGAGCTGATTCAATATGCTGAGGGATTATTAGACAAATATAGTGCTCATTTAGCACCCGATCATCGTGCCCAACATCCATCTCATCAAGCCGACTATGTGTGGGGAACCATCGTACTACCAAATTTTAAGAGTACATTACATCATTTGATAGATGGTCTTGAAGATTTACAACATGGTTTTTTACCAATATTAAGAAGAATGAGTAGTATAAAAAATGATTTGATTGCTCAAGGTAGGGATTATCCCTATGACTGGATGGATCAAGTAGAGAAAGGTGCAGTTGCTGAGTATAAGGTTAAACAAGATATTGTTTTTATAAAAGCAAATAATACCTTTATTGCAAGTGATTACTATGACTCGCAATGGGACTATAAAGATCTATTAAAAAATGATTTATATAAAAGAGATGTGGGTATAGAGTATCCTCCAATATTACCTAAATATTATTTAAATCCTAATATAAGTGTAAAAACTGATGAACCAATTATGGTGACAGGTTTTTATCGATCTACTGAACCATATTCAGCATGTAAGTTTCTGATACATGAAACAAAAATGTCAGCCAAGCATCCTGAAGACTGGAAATTAGCTCCAGCGGTTCAGTGTTTTAAAACGAATCCTGACCTTTTTATGACACCAGATACAATTGAAAATTCAGAAGAAGTAGAAACGACATGGATACTGGTGGAAAAGTAGTTGAGGATGGTGGCAGCAGTCCGGTATTTAATGAAGAAAGAATATCTCAAAAGGGTGGAGAAAAAGTAAAGAAAGCAGGTTATTGGTCTTCTCCTGCAAAACCAGATACGAGACTCTATTTTACTCAAGGTGAGATATTACCATCGCATTCTAAAACAGATCGGGAAAGCCTTAGAGTATGGGATACTGAAAAATAATCTGTGCCTATAAAAAAAAACGCACTCTTCAGTGCGTTTTATCTCGTCCATATGTTGCATCAAATAACCTCAATATCAACATATTGCTGAATTAAATTATCATCAAGCATATGAACATAGTCCAAAAATGTGATATTAAAACTACCGACAGTCTGCGCATGCTCAAAGGCCAGTTTCCCAGCGATAGCAAAATGAATATGTGCAGCCAGTGCCGCAATCGTAGCTGGAGCAACTGCATGGTAGGCTGCGGTTAAAGCACCTAAGGCACAGCCAGTAGCAGTAATTTTAGGCTGTAAATGACAACCACCATTGACCTGAATAACTGCATTGAGCTGCTTGGATATGATGAAATCAGACTCACCAGAGATCGCCACACACTGGGTATGTTGCAATAAGCTTTTTGCCTGTACATATACATCCTGACTGTTTAAGGTACTGTCTACACCTTTAGACTGAATCTGGTTGCCTGCTAATGTACTGATTTCAGAAGCATTGCCACGAATAATACTGGGGTGGAATTGCAGAAGCTGATCAACGGTTTCGCTACGCCATTTCAAAACTGCGCCATAACCTACCGGATCAAGTACCCAAGGCACCTGATGCTGCTGTGCTGTTTTCGCCGAAATTAACATGGCTTGGGTTTGCTCAGTGGTGGGTGTACCGACGTTTAGACTGAGTGCTGCACTGATTCTGGTGAAATCTTCAGCTTCAAAAGGATTATCAATCATGGCAGGCGAAGCACCTGCAGCCAGCAAAATGTTGGCAACATAATTATTGGCAACGCTGTTGGTCATACATTGTACTAAAGGAGCCTGTTGTTGTAACGCACGCCAGGCTTCAATGACTTGATCAATCAGTTGTTGTTTTTGTGACATGACATATCCTTTATAGCAACTTTAAACAGGGCGTTAATGGGTGAAATAGTGATCTTGATGCTTACATTTACGGCAGATCAATGAGACATAATCCTGTGCATCATAATCTACGATCAGATCATTGGAACCACAATACATGCAACGCTTAACCGAATAAAAATTTAATCGGGGCTCGATTTTTCGCCAAGATTTCCAGACTGGCTGGATAAAAACACTTTCGTCATAACCCAGAAATTTAAACAATAATATTTCACTCATTTTACTGAATGGAATGGTGTAAGGGCGTGGCAAGGTGGTGGTTTCCCAACGTTCAGTCAAAGCACGTTCACGATATTGTTCCAGCGTCTTTTTCAGCAAATTGGTATTGATAAACTTGTCATTTCTCGGCTGTAAGGCTTTTTGTTTGTGTAGATATTCCAGCGCTGTCTGGATCAGATAGAAAATCTGCCCGACTGCAAGTCCTTCCATCAAGCGATAACAGAATGCCTGAAAAGGGCGGTTCCCCGCAATTTGAATACCCCAGGTGCGGCAAGAGAACTGCATGAATTGTACAATCTCTTGGTAGAGTACCAAGTACAGCACATCTTTGACTTCATCTGTGCTTTTGAAGGGAATACCCAGGCTCAGGTTTTCATAAAACCATTGCCGTAATTGTTGAGCAATGCTGAACAGGCTTGGGTCCGCGTAGCCATCCAGCCGGATATTCAGATAAAAATGTTCGGTTTCGATATGACTATCTTGCGATTTCAATATCCCAGATTTCAGCAGTTCCTGGACAAGCTGGTGCTGAAACAGATAATTGGGAGTAAAGTCTTGATATTTAATGTTTTGCCAATGAATCAGTTCATCATGCTGTACGTCTTCACGCGCGTAACCATCGAGCACACTCAGCAAAAATAGTTTATGTAAGAAACTGAGTTGATTAAGACCATAGACCACTTCATCTTTGACTTTATGTTTACGTTGTTCTTGTAAAATGGTTTGTTGGGTCTGTTTCTTACGGCTAGCAGTACATTGGGCACAATGACAATTGAGTTTACTATCGCTTTTAAACACCCGATGCTGGCAATGACTACATTCATGAAACTGAAATTCTTGTGCGTATTGTTCAGCTTCGATCCAGTTCATCGAGGCTTGGCACAAAGGGCAATGGCTACTTTCATCTAACTGTTTTTGTAGAATCTGTAAATCCATTGATGTTAAACCTATGACCATTTAAAAGGGAATTATACATACTCTGTAGGCAGAGTGATGCAAAGTTTATAGACAGTTAAACTCTGTTATTCACATTAGGATGACGTTGCTGGATAGTGTCGTAATGACTGAATTCAACCAGCTATATAAAGCCAAAGTTAAATGCTTTATACCTTTGTGGCGTTCTAAACGATGGGGGTGAAATTTTACACGCTGTGCCAATCTGGCATCACTAATTCAAGAATGTGTGAATTGATTAAAATTTTCTTTTATTTTAATAAATTAAATAGTCATGTGTTGTGTTGACTGTGTGTAAACGATGGCATAAAAATGAAGTTATAGATGGATCTATTTTGCATTACGGAGATTATTATGCAAAAAAATGCACTCATGAAAGGACTCATGGGAAGTTGCTTGGCGGTATTCGCCAGCATGAGCTTTGCCGCAACACCAGAAGGCTTCTGGAAAAGTATTGATGACCGTACGGGTGAGCAACTTTCAATCGTTGAAATCAAGAAAAAAGCAGATAATACCTATACCGGCACAATTGTATACCGTTATCCGGTGCCTGGCGGTACGGTCTTGACCCATTGTGTGAAATGTCCTGAACCATTCAAAAACAAACCTATTTTAGGGCTGCAAATTGCATGGGGATTGAAAGAAGATCCGAAAAACCCGAATCAATATATCGATGGACGGGTATTAGAACCGAAAAGCGGTAATATTTATAAAGGCAAAGCCCAACTCAGTGCTGATGGTAAGCGTTTACGTATGCGTGGGTATATGGGCGTTTCTGCATTGGGACGGACACAAGTCTGGTTGCGTACCGATAGTGCAAATCCATAACCGAGCCTGATTTTTAAGAAAGCCTAAACGACTGCTTTGGGTTTTTTTATTTGCCTAAAGAGTACTCATTCTCTTATGAAATTAATGCATAAAATCCGTTATTTCTTATACAAATGAACTCTGGCGTACAGTGTAACTTTATGAAAATTGTGATAATTTTCGTGCTTTAAACCTATCTCTTTGGATAGGTTGTTTTTTAGACGGGGTGAATATGCTAAATCGTATGCTCATGAAAGGAATCATGGGACTCACATTTGCTTGCGCGAGCGCAGCATCATTTTCAGCTTCAATTGAAGGTTATTGGAAAAGTATCGAAGAACGAACCGGTGAGCAACTTTCTATTGTCGAAATCCGTAAAGGCAATGACGGTCGTTATCATGGAAAGATTATTTATCGTTATCCAAATTCGCATGGAATTGCATTAACAAACTGTACCAAATGTGCGGCACCGAATACCAATAAACCGATTCTAGGATTGGAAATTTTGTCGGGTTTTAGAGAAGATCCAAATAAACCAGATTCTTATATAGATGGGCGTGTATTAGAGCCAACATCGGGTCGTGTCTATAAAGGTAAAGGTGTGGTCACGGGTGAAGGAAAGCGTCTACGTATGCGGGGTTATATGGGCGTTTCCGCACTGGGACGTACTGTGGTCTGGCTACGTACCGATAGCGCCACGCCTTAAATGTAATAAAAAAACCTCGAATCGATTTCGAGGTTTTTTATGGTTAAAGTGAATGGCTAAACAGGGCATGGTAAGTTTTCGTCCTCCTGTCCAATTTTTTTAGCGGCAATCAATGCCTGTACTTTTTTACTTGGCAGCTTTTCTTTGCCAAGCGCATCATAGGTATTCACAATATTGGTGACTTCTAGTGTGGTCAGCTCGATTCCTTCTGCAGTTAAAAAAACGGAAATGACATGATGATCCACACCTGCTTTTGCGAGATCATGGATCGCCTTGATATTCTCTAAACGATAAAGATGTGCTTTTAATTCCATCGTCATAACCCTCTCTTATTTTATTGACCTAGATTGGCATAATTGGTTAAGCAATAACCGTGCACAAAATGTAAAACTCAGGAAAAAAATGTAAGTTGCGCGATAGAACGCAATCGGTTCTGTAGTTTTTATTTAAGAATGGAAAACGATGTTGTAATTTTGTCTAAATGATCGGGCAATTTACAGATCAAATTTGAAAACCTGAATAGTAAACCCAATAAAATGATTAAAACTGATACAGAGCCGTAAAGACAGGTTTTATAAGTTGGCGTATGATCTGATAGAGTTTCACCGATGCTTATGACAAACGTGATTTGTCACAAGCATTTAGGCGAAATAAGGCCTGATTTGTGCAACCGAATGACTTTAATCAAGAAGTCTTGCCAACAAGACCATCTAAACGACATGATGAAAGATAAGGAATACTGATGAATATTGCGGCACAACCTCCCGTACAAGCAGACCAAACCATTTATTTAAAAGATTATCAAAAGCCAGCTTTTTTAGTTGAATCGATCAACCTGGATATTCAGGTTTTTGATGAGCATACCCTTGTAGACTCGACATTGGTGATGAAGCGCCAGACTGCAGGTGATTTAGTCCTGCTGGGGCGTGATCTGGAATTAAAATCGATCCAGTTAAATGGTCAGGTGCTCAATGCGGATCAGTATCGTCTGGACAGTGAACAATTGGTGATCACCGATGCACCAGATGAGGTCATTATTCAAACTCAGGTAGTGATTCACCCTGAGTCAAATACCCAGCTTGAAGGTTTATACAAGGCGGGTGACTTGTTCGTGACCCAGAACGAACCTGAAGGTTTCCGTAAAATTACCTTCTATCCCGATCGTCCAGATGTGCTAGCTGAATTCACCACCCGGGTAGAAGCCGATAAGAAATATCCAGTATTGCTCGCAAACGGGAACTTATTGGAAACAGGTGATGCAGGTAATGGCCGTCATTTTGCCATCTGGCAAGATCCGACCAAAAAGCCAAGCTATTTATTCGCCTGTGTGATTGGTGATCTGGCGGTGCTGAAAGATCATTACACCACGTCTGAAGGCCGTGATGTGGCATTGGAAATCTATGCAATTGAAAAAGATATTCCTAAATGTCACATTGCCATGGAAGCTTTAAAGCATTCAATGCGTTGGGATGAAGAACATTATGGTCGCCCTTACGATCTTGATAATTACATGATTGTTGCGGTGAGTCAGTTCAACATGGGCGCAATGGAAAATAAAGGTTTAAACATCTTTAATACCTCATGCGTGCTGGCCGATGAAGAATACACCACAGATGCTGCGATTATGCGTGTTCAATCGGTGATTGCCCATGAATATTTTCATAACTGGACCGGTAACCGGATTACCTGTCGTGACTGGTTCCAACTGTGCCTAAAAGAAGGCTTAACTGTTTTCCGTGATCAATCTTTCTCCGAAGATTTACAATCTGCTGCGGTACAACGGATTGATGATGTGGCAGTATTAAAATCGCATCAGTTCCCTGAAGATGCAGGTCCATTGTCACATCCGCCACGTCCGGATCATTTTGTCGAGATTAATAACTTCTATACGGCGACGGTGTATGAGAAAGGTGCGGAAATCAACCGCATGATGGCGACCTTACTGGGTAAGGAAAAATATCGTCAGGGTACCGATGAATACTTCCGCCGTCATGACGGACAAGCGGTTACGGTTGAAGATTGGGTTGCTGCATTGAGCGCAGGTTCAGGTGTTGATCTTTCTAACTTCCTGACCTGGTACAACCAGCCAGGTACACCAAAGCTAGAGGCCAAAGGTGAGTATGATGCGGCTGCACAAACTTATCGCCTCAGCTTAAAACAAAGTCTAAAAGCACATCCTAAATATCCGGACTTGAAGGCAGTGCCAATTCCTGTGGCTCTGGCGTTATTCAATGCCCATAGCGGTGAGCAATATACCTTGCACAGTGCTGATCTGTTTGTGAATGATGTCAAAGATGGCGTGTATTTATTTGATCAGAATGAAGCCACTATTGAATTTACAGGCGTGACTGAACAACCTGTTGTATCGTTATTGCGTAATTTCTCTGCACCTGTGAATCTCGTCTTTGATTATTCCGATGATGATCTGGCTTTCCTGATCCAGCATGAAACCAATGGCTTTAACCAGTGGCAAGCCACCCAAACCTTGTTGGAACGGATTTTATTAGACGACCATAAAGCAGATATTTATATTCAGGCCATTCAGAACACCTTGCCTGAGCTGGTCAATAAAGATCCTCTATTGGCATCACGTTTATTTGATGTGCCAAGCGAAAATTATTTAGGTAGCCGTATTGATCAGGACTACGAACCTGAGCTGGTGCTGGAAAAGCGCGAAGCCGTGTTGAATCGTTTAGCACGTGAGTTGGGTTCATTCTGGAAAGACACGTATCTGGCACTAGATCCTGAATTGCAAAAAGAGTTTTCTCTGGCAATGGGGGTGCGTGCGCTGAAAAATATCATGTTAAATATGCTGGCGCGTCAGGGTGATGATGCGGTATTTGAGCTGGCCTATGCGCAATACCAGAACACGGGCAACATGTCTGAGCGTTTAGGCGCATTACGTGTTTTGGTCTGGAATGATGCACCGCAGGCGCAAGCTGCATTAGCGGATTTTTATAACCGTTTTAAAGATGAAGCCTTGTCTCTGGATCAATGGTTTACCATTCAGGCCTCTAATCCAAATGCGACAGCGGAAACCATTGAATATCTCACCAAGCATGTGGACTATGATCTCGGTACACCCAACCGTATCCGTTCGGTTAGCGGCGGTCTGGCAGCCAATCCAGTGAATACCTGGAGCTTTGGTGTTGATCATTTCATCAGCTTGGCAGCTTATCTGGATGAGAAAAATCCAATCTTGGGTTCACGTTTACTACAGGTGCTTTCTCGCTGGTACACCTTGGCCGAACCACAACGCACTCAAGTCCAGCAAGCGCTTCAGGCCTTGCAACCGAAAGTAAAATCTAAAAATGTAGCTGAGACATTAAATAGCTTGTTAAGTATTTAATTCAAGTTTCAATTCCATTGCAAAAAGGATGTCGTCAGGCATCCTTTTTTATTTGACAATAATAATTGTCATAAATAGTATGAAAACGATTCGAATGCAATGGATGACTGCAATGGAAATAAAAACAATCACATTACCGACACGTCAAATTGAAGTAGAAGTGTATGCACCTGCACAGACTGCTGAAAATGCACCTGCAATTTTATTGCTACACGAGTTATTTGGCATACTCGATGTCTATCGGGAAGATGCCCAAGACTTAGCCGATCGCGGTTATCTGGTCTATGTGCCAAATCTGTTTAGTGGCGGTGCAGTGAAATACTGTATTCGCGCCATGGTAAGCAAAGCAGGGCGAAGTAATGCAGCTGATAGCGAGGTCAATCAGGAAATCCATGTATTGCTGGATGCGCTTAAAGCAGACCCAAGATCTAATGGTCGTTTAGGGATGTTGGGACAATGCCTGACTGGGGGATACGTGATTCAGATGGCAAAACGTGACGATATGCTGGCGCCTGTGGTTTATCACCATTCTTTAGGGATTGAAGGGGCTGGCATTCCAAAAAAAGAATCTCTGGAGGAGGTGCGTATTTTACAGGGACATTGGTCAAGCATCGATCCATTTTGTCCGGCCAGCAAACGCAATAAACTGATCCAGCAACTGGGAGATCGGGTAGAAGCCTATACTTATAACATGCCACATGGTTTCCGGAGTGTCAGTCGTGGTCTACCTGAAGCCAAACTGGTGTGGCAGCGAACCGTTGACTTTTTTGATCGGGAATTAAAACAAAACATAATATAAATCATTGGAACAACAGGTTATTATTGCTAAATATTAACTTTTACAAATAAAAAGTGAGGGGAAAATGTCTGAGAAATACGAGTATGCCGGCTTCTGGGTTCGTGTTGGTGCAGCAATTATCGATTCAATTATCGTACTGGTGGCCTTGATTCCATTAACCATGATTTTTGGTGGTGGTGAAACCACGGTCGCTTCTGATGGATTTTCATCGTTCCAGTTTATGTCTACTTCAGACTGGATCTGGCAAATCATTAGCGCCATATTTTATATTTTCTGCTGGATCAAGTTTGCTGGCACACCGGGTAAGCGTTTACTGCGTTTGAAAGTGCTGGATGAAAAAACTGGAGAAAATATTAGCGTTGGGCAAGGGGTAATTCGTTATATTGGTTATATTCCTGCAACGCTGGTGTTTTTTATTGGCTTGATCTGGGTGGCTTTCGATACCAAGAAACAAGGCTGGCACGACAAAATGGCGAAAACAGTGGTGGTGAGAGAGCTTTAATTTAGCCTGAAATTTTATCATGTAATAAAAAATTCATGGGATAGGGCTTGTGAATCAGTTCGCATGTCCTATAATGCCTTTGAATTTATTCACGGAGATCCTAAATGGGTAGTTGTTCGAGGTTCGGGTTGATCAAACGATTAAACCAAAGCGAATACTGAGCAAGAGCGCCTGTTAGGTCGGCTGTCTTGCAATGAGATAGCTTTGAGATAAATTTTAACCCTTCTGTATAATTTTGCTGTATTCACAAAATTTATTCTATTGACTGCAACCTGTTTAGTTTCTCACCTAAAATGGGGGAGAAGCCTATGTTCTTTCATGCGTCCATTCAATGGCTTGCTGTTATTCATGTATTTGTTTTTTCTGGTTTATTGCTGACACAAAAAACTAAGGCGGGTCCACTGATCAATACCGATGATGTCTCGATTACAACGGCACAGCATTGTCAATTGGAAAGTACCTATACGCGTAATAAAGATGGCAGTTGGGGTTATCAAGTTGTGCCTGCTTGTAATCTTAATGAAAATTTAGAAATATCCTTAGGTTATCATTCCAGCAAGGATATTGATCAGATTCATGGTTTTTCAGCTCAGGCCAAAACCATATTAAAACCGATGGAAAATGATTGGGCTGTTGGCTCTAGTTTGTTGCTCTCACGAGATGATGTTTCACATCATGGTGGCCAGCTGGACTGGTTTTTCAATGTACCTGTAAGTTTTGAATTTTTAGACCAACGTTTAGCTTTAGATACCAATCTTGGTTATCAACATGCCGATGAGCATCTGGTTCGTTGGGGTGTGGCTTCAACCTATAATGTAACGGATCGGCTGGGGTTAATCCTTGAAACCTATAATCAGGACCGTCAGGCACCATTCTTTCAGACCGCAGTGCAGTACAGTATTATTCCCAATGTATTAAGTCTGGAAGCATCCTTTGGTGATCGCTTGCGTGCAGAGAAACAGCACTGGTTCGGTTTGGGGCTGAGTTTTACGCCGTCATCATAATTGCAGCTTTTCATAATATCCTTCATTCAAAATCATGAATAATAAAGAGGTGGAATATGCAATTAAAATTTCTGCAACATACCGATTTTTCTAATATTCTGGATACTCTAATCAGTCTTTCTGTCGCATTTATTTTAGGTGCGCTGATTGGGTTTGAACGTCAATACCGGCAGCGTACTGCAGGGCTGCGTACCAATGTACTGGTAGCAGTCGGTGCTGCCATTTTTGTGGATATTGCGATTAATCTGACGGGCGCCGATGGGGCGGTTCGGGTGATTGCCTATGTGGTTTCAGGGATTGGCTTCTTGGGTGCAGGTGTGATTATGCGTCAGGAAGGCAATATTCATGGTCTCAATACTGCGGCAACATTATGGTGTTCAGCAGCAGTCGGGGCGTCTGCGGGTGCAGATCTGGTGATTGAAGCGATATTGGCGACCTTATTTATTCTAGCGGCAAATACCTTGCTAAGACCGATTGTGCATGCGATTGACCGCCGTCCGCTGGATGATGATACTGAGGTCATGCATGTGATATATATTATTTGTGATCGTAGTCACAGTAAAGCGGTCATGGATGAGCTGAATCTGACCTTGATGCATCATCATTATCCTGCCAAAGATATTGAGGTCACGCCCTTTGGTGAAAAAGAGGTCGAGATTGAAGTGACACTGATTGCCACCTCGATTGAAGCAGAAGAAGCGCAACATATCATTAACCACCTAAATGCCATGCCGCAGGTTCGTCAGGCCTTTTGGGACAAAAATACTATCAATTAAGTTCAGGAAAATCTTCCCCTAAAGCATTGAATTGGGATGCATTGTCCTATAAATGATATATATGGCCTGTATTGTTTCATTTAAAATGAAACACACATGATAACAATGAGAACAGTATGAGTTCAGAAGCACATTCTATCAGTTTGATTGCACCAGTGGTTTTGCTGGCTGCCGCTGTCGTTGCCGTCCCGATATTTAAGCGGATCGGGTTAGGTTCGGTACTGGGATATCTAATTGCCGGATTAATTATTGGGCCATTCGGGTTCGCATTTTTCCATGATTCAGCCTCGATTCTGCATATTGCGGAACTAGGGATCGTGATGTACCTATTTGTGATCGGGCTTGAAATGCAGCCTTCTCATCTGTGGAGCTTAAGACGGGAAATTTTTGGTCTGGGCACTTTACAGATCGTGGCATGTGGTCTGGCATTAACCGGGGTTGGACTGCTGTTTGGCTTTAGCTGGCAGGTGGCTTTCATCGGTGCTGCTGGATTTGTACTGACTTCAACTGCCATTGTGATGCAACTGTTGGGAGATCGGGGCGATATTACCCAGCCTCATGGGCAAAAGATTGTCGCTATTTTATTATTTGAAGACTTGTTGATTGTTCCTTTACTGGCCATTGTCGCCTTTATGGCACCAAATCATGTGGTGGAAAGTACTTCTACACGTCTTGAAAGTATCGGTATCGGTTTAATTGCCATTGCCGGACTGATAGCTGCGGGTTACTGGTTATTAAATCCTTTATTCAGGTTGCTTGCTGCTGCAAAAGCCCGTGAAGTCATGACAGCCGCTGCGCTTCTGGTGGTTTTAGGTGCAGCCTTGTTGATGCAGGTCAGCGGACTGTCTATGGCGATGGGTGCTTTCCTGGCAGGGGTATTATTATCGGAATCTACTTTTAGACATCAGATTGAAGCCGATATTGAGCCTTTCCGTGGATTATTGCTGGGCCTGTTTTTCCTCGGCGTTGGCATGTCGCTTGATTTATCGGTGGTGGCACAAAACTGGCAACTGATCATCAGTGGTGTTCTCGCCATGATGTTTGCCAAGGCGCTGATGATTTATATCGTGGCGCGTGTAAGCAAAAGCCCGCATACCGAAGCTTTAGACCGCGCGTTGCTGATGGCCCAAGGCGGTGAGTTTGCTTTTGTGCTGTTTGCAGCTGCAGTCAGTGCCCAGGTGATTGATAATACCATCAAGTCCAATCTGACTGCGATTGTGGTGCTTTCTATGGTGCTGACCCCGATCGTGGGAATTCTGTTTAAACGTTTCACTGAAAGCAAAGACCAGATTAATCTGGACAATGTCACGGTTGCCGAAGGCTTGAGTGGCAGTATTTTAATGATTGGCTTTGGTCGTTTTGGTCAGGTCACCAGTCAGTTATTGCTGGCACGTGGTGTCGATGTCACCATTATTGATAATGATATCGACATGATACAAAACGCAGAGAAATTCGGTTTTAAAATTTATTATGGTGATGGTTGCCGTCTGGATATTCTGCATGCCTCTGGTGCAGCCACAGCACAAGCCATTGTTGTCTGCGTGGATAGTAAGGAAACCACCAACCGAATTGTGGAACTGGTCACACATGAATTTCCATTGGCAAAGTTACTGGTTCGTTCTTATGACCGTGAACATTCACTTTATCTCGTGAAACAAAAAGTGGATTATATGATTCGCGAAACCTTCGAGTCTGCAATCAAGTTTGGTGGCGTGATCTTGCAAGAGTTAGGGGTAGAGCAAGATGAAGTGCAACGGATTACCGATGAAATTCGTGACCGTGACGAAGAGCGTTTCGAAACTGAAATTGCGGCTGATGATGTATATGCAGGGGTCGGGTTACAATATACCCATGCGCATCCACGTCCGACTGCTCCGTTGATTCGTCCTAAGCAGGCGGCCAGAATTTTAAATGACCAAGAGGCACAAAAGGATTTAGAGGAAAAGTAGTCATCAAGACAATCTTGGTTGAGCCCTCATCTTGATGAGGGCTTTTTATTTTTAGAGACAAATTAAATGAAATATCTCGAATAATGACCAGCGCTATGGGACTTCGATTTGAATATGTTTTGTCTTGGAAGCCGAATAGAGATCAGACTGTATCGGTTAAGACAGGGTTGAGGTTGCCAGTCTTAAACCAAAACCAAAGAACAGAATCCCGACCAGACAAATACCTGCAGCTGCAATTTTATAATTATGTTTAAAGAAATTTGCCAGTTTAATGCCTGAAAAAATTAATGCCGTCAGATAACTGAAACTGACCAGTTGCAGAATGATCGCCAGAATTAAAAAGCTCAAAGCCGGATAGGCATAACTTGGCTCAACAAACTGAACAAAGAAGGACAGGAAAAACAAGATTGCTTTCGGGTTAAGCAGGCTAATGCTTAACGCGGTACGGTAGGGATGAACCTGGTCTAAATTGGGTAAAGCCGCCAGTTCAGCATGATGCGGCGGCTTGTTCCATGTCTGGTAAGCGCCTTGTAGCAATTTAAAACCCAAATAGGCCAGATAAGCCGCTCCAGTGATTTTTAAAATCACAAACAGGATCGGGAAGGCTTTTAATAAGGAAGCTGCGCCCAGAACGGTACAGAGAATTAAAATAAAATCACCGGTAAATACACCACAGGCTGCCGCATAGCCAGTACGGATGCCATAACGCGAGGCGACCGACATCACATATAATGAGTTGGGACCCGGTAATAACACAATTAAGATTGTCCCAATTATATAAGTGGTTAAATCTGTTATACCGAACACGATGAAAACTCATTAAAAAACCGATTTTCGCTAATATAGCAAAAATCGGTTTTTATGGGTGAAAATTCGACTAATTATGGCTTGATTTCAGCATCAATTCCAAAAGATTGACGCAGCAATAAACTCAGTTGATCTCGGGCCTTGATAAAGCCGTCGATACCGCCTTGCAGTAACTGGAATGCCATCAAATCCTGCTCAAGTTCAGCCTTAAAGCTTTCTTTGGTTTGCGCTGGACGATCAATTTTTTCAGCTTGCTGGGCTGACTCAACGCTCAATTGGGCTTCAACCTTTTGCTGGTCTTGTTCAAGTTGAGCCAACAGGTTTGGTGCAATCGTCAGTAAATCGCAACCTGCCAGACCCAATACCTGAGCGGTACTGCGGAAGCTTGCACCCATGACTTGGGTCTGAATACCTTGCTGTTTGTAATAATTGTAGATTTTCTTGACTGAAAGTACGCCTGGATCTTTGGCAATTGGATATTGCTCAACACCTTCCGCTTTTTTATACCAGTCAAGAATACGGCCCACGAAAGGTGAGATCAGGGTAACGTTTGCATCTGCACAGGCTTGTGCCTGATGTAAACCAAACAGCAGGGTGAGGTTACACGGGATACCTTCTGCTTCGAGTACTTTAGCCGCCTGAATACCTTCCCAGGTTGAGGCAATCTTGATCAGGATACGCGATTGCTCGATACCATAACCTTGATACAGCTTAGACAATTCGCGTGCTTTGGCAATGGTGGCGTCAGTATCATAAGACAAAGAAGCATCCACTTCGGTTGAAACCCGGCCTTCAATCAGTTTTAAAATTTCCACACCGAATTTTACGGTCAAGATATCAATGGTACGCTCGATTAACTCGTCGCTTTGATAACCTTCCTGTTTTGCTTGGGTATAGGCATCTTCAATCAGTGCACGGCTTTCCGGCAATTCCGCGGCAGCCGTGATCAGTGAAGGGTTGGTTGTTGCGTCGAGTGGACGAAATTTCTCAATTGCTTCCAAGTCACTACTATCGGCAACAACAGTGGTTAAATCTTTTAATTGGTATAAGGCATTCTGAGTCATTGATATAGCGTTCTTACTTAAACATATTATTGGTAATTTCTTTTATAACATAATCCAGCCCAAAGCAAAGCATCGCTTTTGTTGGCAGAGTTATTTCTTAAGGTTATCTTTTATTACCGGTGTGTTGACGTTGTTTCCGGATATGATCAATCAGGAATCTTGCCGCTGCACCGAGTTCACTTTCCCGGCTCCAGACCAGATCGACATAGTATTCAAATTTAGGCGTGAAATCATACAGATCCAGAATTTTTAGTTTTTTACGCAATTCAGGATTTTCATTAAACATCTCTAAAGGCAAAACCCCCCAACCCAGATTTCGCACAATCATCATACATGCCGAATGATGATTGTCGGTACGCCAATAATCTTTGGAATAAAGTAATTCAGGTCGAATGGTGTTATCACGACTGGCGACGACAATTTGCCGGGTCTGCACCATTTGCTCAAAGGAAACCTTGTCCAGTTCTGCCAAGGGATTAATTTTTGCAATGACCGGAACAAGCGCTTCTCTTTTTAGCTCAACAAACTGTTCGCGACTGTCCAGTTGCTCCCGTTCAAACATCAGGGCGAGTTGAGCGCTTTGATCAAGCAACATTTGCAGAGCATCCTCTTGTGGCGCTGAAACCACATTCAGTGACAGGCTCGGAAAATGTTGATCGAGCAGGGTAATGTAATCTGTCCAGTTAGTATGTAGCAGCTCCGACACCACCACTATATTTAAGGTCGATTCCAGCCCTGTACTTAGCGCATGAGCATGTTGTTTCCATTGATTCATTTCGATCAATAATTGCTGGGTTTTTTCATATAAAACCCATGCTTCTGCGGTCGGTGTCGGTTCGCGGCCGATCCGTTCAAATAGTTTCAGATCGAGATCGATTTCCAGATTGGCAATCGACATACTGACCGCTGAAGGAACTTTACCTAATTTACGGGCAGCGGCAGAAAAGGAACCTGTCTCGATGACGGTCTGAAACATGAGAAGTTGTTCTTGATTAATATTCATTTGTCAAAAAAACTGAAAGAATCTGATTGGATTAATCAATATTATAAAAATAAAATAGCCACTATCCAAACAAGAGAGTGTTACAAAAATGTTGATTTCCAAAAGAAGACTCGTTCATGCGATCAGCTATGAAGTGATTTTATTGGTCATCATCGCGATTGCGTTAAGTTTTATTTTCAGTATGCCACTCGAAGTAACAGGTATTCTAGGTACGATTATGGCGGTGATTTCAGTATTCTGGAATATGATTTTTAACCATTACTTCGAAAAAGTAGAGCAGAAGTATCAATGGGAAAGAACAATCCCTGTCCGTATTCTGCATGCGATCGGATTTGAAGGCGGCTTGATGCTTGCAACCATTCCAATCATTGCCTATTTGATGAAAATGACGATCATTGAAGCCATCATTCTGGACTTCGGTTTAACCATGTGTATTCTGGTATATACCTTCATCTTCCAGTGGTGCTATGACATGATTGAAGGACGTTTCTTTCCGAATGCCAAACTGGCATCTTAATTAATAATAAAGATTAAAAATAAAGCTCTTTTCATCATTTGATGAAAGGTGCTTTTTTATTATTTTTAATTTATCTAATGATATGATAAAGAATAGCCTAAGCAGGTTGAATGCTTTTAAAGCGATCAAAATTACGATTTCACATGAATATAAAAATCTTTAAACCGAAGAGATGATCTGATCTTGTTTTAGATGGAAAAGTAGGGACTTTATGACTTTTAAAGCGCTTTTTGTTGAAATTTATTATGGTGATTATTCAAAAGAAATTATCTTAAAAAAAATCAATGAATACATAGAAAACAATGAAATTATGGAGATCGAATTTTTTGAACTACTTGATAGCGCAGTTAATCAGGCGTCTTTACTACTTCATTTGATACAAGCAACAGATACCAGCTTTTCAGCTGACTCCGTTGAAGCTGAAATTCTAACGGCTCGTTATTTCCTAAAGCTTTTAGAGCATTACCAAAATGGTCAGATAAGTCCTTTTGATTTATGTCGAATTTTTAATAATATCGAAATCGGTTTTATGGGAGCAGCAAGAAATCTTCCTGTAAACATCGCATATTATCCAACATGGATGGGTAACTTATATAATGCCTGTGACTGGTGTGATGAAACATGGACACTTGAAGATAATCCTCATCTTCTTATCGAAGTAGAAAAGCAAATTCAGAACATTAAAGATTGGTTATCAAATCCGACTTTTAGGTAACACCGCTACTTTCTTGAAAATCGATGTGATCTTTTATAAAGATAATTTTGCATTCAGGATGAGCCAAAAAATTCCTATTCACAAAAAACATCATGCTAAAATAGGGAACTTATCTTTTTAGATTGCATGATTTTCTCTATGTTCCAACAAGAAATCTCTCAATTAAACCTACAACAATTTAAAGCGGGCGAGAAACGCTGGATCGGTTCCTTGCTGGGATCATCGGCTGCATTATTATTCAAAGAAATCGCGACCCAAAGCTCCAATCTCTATGTGATTGTGGCTCGAAATAATCAGCATCTGGCCCAGCTGGAAAGTGAACTCGAGTTTTATGGAATTAAGCCGACGATATTTCCGGATTGGGAAATTTTGCCGTATGACCGTTTATCTCCGCATCAGGATATTGTATCTGAGCGTTTGGCGATTTTGTCGCATATGCCGCAAAAGGGCATTTTATTGATTTCTGCCAGTACTTTGGCACAGCGTGTAGCGCCATATTCATGGGTGGTGGGTGAACATTTTGATATTAAGGTTGGGCAAAAGCTCGATTTAGAAGTACAAAAAAAGCAGTTGGTGCAAGCGGGTTATCGTCTGGTGGATACGGTATATGATCACGGCGAATTCGCTGTTCGCGGTAGTATCATGGATATTTTTGCTTCTGGGCAAGATCAGCCGATTCGGATTGACTTGTTTGATGATGAAATTGAAAGCTTAAAATTCTTTGATCCAGAAACACAACGTACTACAGAATCATTAAAAAACTTCACGGTGTTACCTGCGAAAGAATTTCCTTTAAAAGAAGGGCGTTCTATTTTCAGAGACCGTTATGCAGAAAGTTTCCCAACGGCAAATCCAAAGAAAAATCCAATTTATCAGGATGTGCTTGAAGGTATTTCGACCCCTGGATTAGAGTTTTACCTGCCATTATTCTTTGATAAAAAGGTGATGGAAGCGCAAAGTATGTTCACGACATACTTACCAAAGCATTGCGTTGTCATTACAAATAATGAAATTGAAGATGAGTTAATCACTTTCTGGAAAGAAGTGATGCGTCGCTATGAAGATCGTCGCCATAATATTGACCAACCGATTTTGCCACCTGAAGAACTGTTCTTGATGCCGAATCATGTATTGCAGGCACTCAATCAGTTTCCGAGAATTGTGGCATCGGCGGATAGCTTTGAAGCAAAAGCAGGTGTATTAAATCTGGCTGCTGAGCAACCGCCAAAATTGCCAGTTGATCCGAAAAAGCCACAACCTTTCGACGCCGTTAAACAATATATCGATCAGGCTAAACATCCTGTGCTATTGGTGGCAGAAAGTGCGGGTCGTCGTGAAACCTTAAAAGATGCGCTACGTTCTGTGTTGGGCGAAATTCAGAATGTAGAGAGTTTTGCCCAGTTTCAGAAAGATAAATTATCGGTCGCCATTACCAGTGCTCCTTTAGATCGTGGTTTGTTGCTTACAGATCAGTTATCGGTGATTTCAGAAAATCAGCTATATGAACATCGGGTGGTGCAGCGCCGTCGTAAGCGTCAGCAGGAAGTTTCAGAAGAATTTTTAATTCGTAGTTTAACCGAGCTAAGCATTGGTGCGCCTGTGGTGCATATCGATCATGGGGTCGGACGTTATGCGGGCTTGGTGACGCTGGAAATTGATGAGCAGGATCATGAATTTTTACAGCTAGATTATGCCGATGGCGCAAAAGTCTACGTTCCTGTCACCAATTTACATCTGATCAGCCGTTATAGTGGCGGAGACCCGGATCTAGCCCCGTTGTATAAGCTGGGTACAGATACCTGGAGCAAAGCGAAACGTAAGGCTTTGGAGCAGATTCATGATGTGGCGGCTGAACTGCTGCACATTCAGGCACGTCGTCAGTCCAAACCCGGTTTTGCCTTTGAGCTGGACCATACCGGCTATATGCAATTTGCCAGCGGCTTTGCTTATGAGGAAACGCTCGATCAGGCCAATGCTATTGAAGCGACTATTCATGATATGCAGCTGGCCAAACCGATGGATCGTCTGGTCTGTGGTGATGTTGGTTTTGGTAAGACCGAAGTAGCGATGCGTGCAGCATTTGTGGCGGTACAGAACAATAAACAGGTGGCGGTATTGGTGCCAACCACCTTGCTGGCACAACAGCATTATGAGTCATTTAAAGACCGTTTTGCCGATACGGCAGTGCGTATCGAGGTACTTTCTCGATTTGGTAGTAACAAAGCTCATTTAAAAATCATTGAAGATTTGGCTGACGGTAAGGTTGATATCGTGGTCGGGACGCATAAAATCCTGCAAGAAAATGTGCAATTTAAGAATCTTGGTCTGATGATTGTAGATGAAGAGCATCGTTTTGGTGTGCGTGACAAAGAACGGATCAAGGCACTACGTGCCGATGTGGATATGCTAACGCTGACAGCGACACCGATTCCGCGTACCTTGAATATGGCTTTCTCTGGCATGCGTGATCTCTCGATTATTGCCACGCCGCCCGCACGTCGTTTAGCGGTGAAAACCTTTGTTCAGGAACATACCGATGATTCGGTGAAAGAGGCAATTCTGCGTGAATTGTTACGCGGTGGGCAGGTGTACTTCCTGCACAATGAAGTGGATACCATCGAACGGACTGCGGAAAATATTCGTCATCTGGTGCCTGAAGCACGTGTTGCGGTGGCGCATGGGCAAATGCGTGAACGTGAACTTGAGCAGGTAATGCAGCAGTTCTACCACAAGGAATATAACGTATTGGTGTGCTCGACCATTATCGAGACTGGTATTGATGTGCCAAATGCCAATACCATTATTATCGAACGCGCAGATAAGCTCGGCCTTGCACAATTACACCAGTTGCGTGGTCGTGTCGGGCGTTCACATCATCAGGCCTATGCCTATTTGCTGGTGCCATCCATCAAGCATCTGAAAGGGGATGCAGAGAAACGTCTGGATGCTATTCAGCGTGCTTCAACGCTTGGTGCGGGCTTTATGCTGGCAACAGAAGATCTGGAAATTCGAGGAGCGGGTGAACTGCTCGGTGAGCAGCAAAGCGGTTCGATGCAGGCCATCGGTTATAGCCTGTATATGGAAATGCTGGAAAAAGCGACCAAAGCAATCCAGAAAGGTAAAACACCAAACTTCGATGCTCCGCTGTCATTAACGGCTGAAATTAATTTGCATATGCCAGCGTTAATTCCTGATGACTATCTTGGGGACGTACATCAACGCCTGTTGTTCTATAAGCGCATTAGTAATACCGATAGTCAGGAGAAGCTCGATAACATCCGTATGGAGCTGATTGATCGTTTTGGGATTCCGCCACAACCGGTAAAACAGTTATTTAGCGTACACCAGTTGCGTTTAAAGGCAGAGCAACTGGGCATTACCAAAATTGATATTAACAGCAATGGCGGTTATATCGAGTTTTCTCCAGACACACCTGTGCAGGCGATCAGTATCATTCAACTCATGCAAAAGCAGCCAACGTATTACCGGATGGAAGGCGGGCAACGCTTGAAAGTCATGGTGCAACTGCCGGAATATGACAAGCGAATCCAGTTCATTATTGATTTGCTCAACAAGCTGGTGAGCGAGTTGAATTAGTATGTTGAAAAATGATCGTTGAGTGTTAAATGAGCAAGTTTGGTTGTTTGCAAGATCGCGACATGTTTTTGGTCAGATGTTGCTGCAATAAATGAGGAAAATCATTGTTATTTGTAATCAAACGGGTGACTAAGAATATTCACATCAAAACTGATGTGATAGTATTGATCATCATTATTCTGCATCATTTATAAAGATATGTTTAGTTTGCATCCACAACTTGCTCAAGATACATTTTTTGTAGGCGACTTTCCGCTTTCAACATGTCGTTTAATGAATGATATGCAATTTCCTTGGCTGATCCTTGTACCGCGTGTACCAGGTGTTACAGAATTATATGAACTCAGCCAGGCAGACCAAGAACAATTTCTACGTGAATCAAGTTGGTTATCAAGCCAGCTTTCACGTGTGTTCCGTGCAGACAAGATGAATGTTGCGGCATTAGGGAATGTTGTTCCTCAGCTTCATTTTCATCATGTGGTGCGTTATCAAAACGATGTGGCATGGCCGAAACCAGTCTGGGGCACACCAGCAGTACCTTATAGTAACGATGTACTCGCGCACATGCGTCAAACACTGATGCTTGCGTTACGTGGTCAGGGTGATATGCCATTTGACTGGCGTATGGACTGATCCAGAAAATAGAATAAAAACAGTATTCTATAATAAGAAAGGAGGACAGAGTGCCACTAGATAGGTTAATTGATAAAGAACCTAGACAGTTCGCTTATTTCCATCGTTTGATGGGATACTCGATTCTGTCACTGATTCTGGTAATTTATACATTTACCTCTACCAGTGCTAGCTACCAACTCTATCTCCTTCCATTATTATTGGCCTATTTTCTGTTTTGCCCGCGTTTGGAAAAATGGCTGCAATATAAATTTGATAAAAAAATAGAAAAAAACGTTCTATTTGCCAATGAAGCCATCCTTATTGCGCTGGTTCTTGCTGCATTACATCTAAGTCTGGTTCCCACATTTACCATCTTGTTTGCATTGCTCTATGTAGGGCTGAACAATAAGATTTCCTTGCCCGTCTCATGTCTGATCGGTTTGATTGGGGTAATGACTTTTTATTTTAGTACCTATGTCATTTTTGGGACTGAAGAGTATTTTGAACCAACCAATCCTGAATTGACTGTCGTGAGTCTGCTTGGCTTGATGATGTTTATCGTGATCGGTAACTATTACCAGCATCGCCGCCTGAATATTCTCGGACAGCAACGCCAGCATTACCATAATCAGATGACTCGTTATATTGCTTTTGCCAATCAGCTCAGTCGCTATGCACCACTGCAATTGTGGCAGTCGATCATGCGTGGCGAGGCGGAAGCAAAAATTGAATATAAGCGTAAAAAACTCACGATCTTTTTCTCTGATATTCAAGGTTTTACTGAACTTTCAGAAACCCTGATCCCGGACGATTTAGCCTTCTTGCTGAACGACTATCTGAGTCATATGACCGAGATTGCCAAGCAGTATGAAGCGACTGTCGATAAGTTTATGGGCGATGCGATTCTTATTTTCTTTGGTGATCCAAACTCGCAAGGTGTTGAGCAAGATGCAAAATCTTGTGTAGAAATGGCAATTGCGATGCGTCAACAAATGAAATTGTTACGTGAACGCTGGAAGAAAATGGGCTATCCGGCCTTGCACATCCGCATGGGGATCAGTACCGGTTATTGCCACGTTGGCAACTATGGTGCTTCACATCGCATGGCCTATACCATTGTCGGGCGTGATGTGAATTTGGCTGCACGTTTGCAGTCTGCTGCTGAGGTCGATGAAATCCTCATTGCCGATGACACCCATCAACTGATTAAAAACGAGTTTTTATGTGTGCCAAAAGTGCCGATCTATTTGAAAGGCATTCAAGGCCCGGTGAAAACCTGGCAGGTGATGGAAAAATTCACTGGCAAAAAATCTGATACGCAGCAATGGTTTGATTTTGATTATAAAGGCTTCCATTTAGTGCTCAATCTGGAAGAAGTGCAAAACTATGAATATCCGGAACTGGTCGAGATTCTGGAAAGCATGGTGCAGCGTATCAAAACCCAGCAAAAAATTACCAATGCGCAGGGTATTCCTAAACTCACTTTAGATGATGAAGTGAGATAGACAATTCAATACTCAATGTTGAGTATGGCTATTCTGATGTTCATGCATCGCATATAAATGATCAAATTCTAAAGCCAGCGCTGCCAGCGTCGTGGATTTTAGCTGTCGTGTTAAAATATGCTGTGCATCCTGAATGGCCTGATCTAAAGCGGCATTTACCACACGCTCAACCAAGCATTCTGGATGTTCTCTTTCATTACCGATTGCAAAAATAGTAGGTTCACCCACAGCCTGATAAATATCCCACAAGGTAATTTTTTCTAAATCTCCAGTTAGCTGCCAGCCACCGCCAGCGCCTTTTTCTGAATGGACAAATCCTGCTTTTTTTAAACCTGACATCGTCCGTCTGACCACCACAGGGTTGGTTGATAGCATTTGCGCAATTTCATCAGAGGTAAAAGTCTTCTGTTGTCTGGCCATGTGTAAAAGCACATGCAGCATTCGGGAGAGTTTACTGTCAGTACGCATCTGATCAATCCAAACGAAATAAGTGAATGATTTAAATGTAACATCAAAAGTTGCAAATTAAAATAAAAAGCATTAATGTAACTTTAAAAGTTACATATAGATGGTGAATCCTATGCAATATGATGTTGCGATTATTGGTGGAAGTTATGCGGGTTTGGCTGCGGCATTGCCATTGGCGAGAGCGCGCAGAAAAGTGTTGATTATTGATGCTGGAAAGCGCAGAAATCGCTTTGCCGAGTATTCCCATGGTTTTCTGACTCAGGATGGAACGCGGGCAAGTGAAATTGCGCAAATTGCGAAGCAGCAAGTTTTGGCTTATAAGACTGTGGATTGGCAGAATGGCAGTGTAGAGCGCGTAGAAAAAATTGAAGAGGGTTTTGCGGTATGTGTTGATGCAACACATTCAATTACAGCCAAGCGTCTAATTATTGCTGCTGGTATTACAGATCAATTGCCTGATATTGCAGGTTTGGCGGAACGCTGGGGCAAGTCAGTCTTCCAATGTCCTTATTGTCATGGTTATGAGCTGAATCAAGGCAAAATTGGTATTATTGCCAGCTCAGAACATGCTGCTCATTTAGCGATGATGCTCCCGGACTGGGGTGAAACGACACTTTTCTTGAATGATTATCCTGTCGATGCTGAATTACTTGAGCAATTAAATGCTCGTGGCGTTGTCATCGAGCAGCGATTGATTCAGGAAATTATAGGGCAGAGTGATGTTTTGCTTGCTGATGGCACTGTGATTCAACTGGCTGGTATTTTTGCAACGACTAAATACGTCATTGCTCAAGACTGGATTTTTAAGCTGGGTTGTGAAATTGAACAGAGTGCGATGGGAGAAGCGATTAAAACCAATGCCATGAAGGAAACTTCGGTTGCAGGAATTTTTGCTTGTGGTGATGTGGCGCGCTTGGGTGGTTCGGTATCACTTGCTGTTGGTGATGGTACTGTGGCAGGCGTCGCTGCGCATCGTTCTTTAATTTTTGTTTAGTCATAAAAAAAGCTAGAGATTTACTCTAGCTTTTCTATAGCTTGAATCATGACTTGATCTTAATGATTTTCTGAAGCATGGTTGATGGTGTATTTAGGAATCTCGATTTCTAAATCTTCATCCACAATTTCAACCTGACAAGACAGGCGTGAGTCAGGCTCTAAGCCCCAGGCACGATCCAGTAAGTCTGCTTCAACATCATTCATTTCTTCAAGGCTGTCAAAGCCTTTACGCACCACCACATGGCAAGTGGTGCATGCTGCAGACATATCACAAGCATGTTCAATTTTAATGCCATTTTTTAATAAACTCTGGCATAAATTGGCGTTTTGTTCGACTTCAAATTCTGCACCTTCAGGGCAAATTTGTGCATGAGGAAGAACTTTAATACGTGGCATATTGATCACCTATACCTTTAGTTTGAGTTTGACCAATCTTCAAGTTTCGTACCTTTTAAGGCATGGTCAATATGTCGGTTCATGCGAAGCGCAGCAAAGGCATCGCTGTGAATTTTAAGTTGCTGAACAGCATGTTCAATCGCTGCAAGCTCATCGGTTTTAAGACGGGCTTTTAACGCTTCAGCGGCAAGAATCAAGTCGCGCGCCTGTTGCTGAGAAAGTAGATCTGTATCTGCTTTCAAGGCTTGCTCTAAGGCTTCTAGCTCACGTTGTGCTTCAACTTTGGTTTCTTGCAAGTGGCGAAGCTGTTTATCTTCCTCCGCATGCTGGAAACCTTCTACCAGTAAACGTTCGGTATCTGAAGCGGATAAGCCATACGACGGTTTGATATCGATTTTCGCTTGCACACCAGAGGTGGTTTCTTTCGCAGAGACAGTCAGTAAGCCATCGGCATCGACCTGGAATGTCACTTCAATACGTGCTTGACCCGCAGTCATTGGTGGAATGCCATGTAAGACAAAACGACCTAAAGAACGGCAATGCTCAACCAGATCGCGTTCACCTTGAACCACATGGATCAACATCGCTGTTTGGCCATCTTGATAAGTGGTAAATTCTTGACGGCGTGCAACCGGAATGGCGGTATTACGTGAAACCAGACGCTCAACCAAGCCCCCCATGGTCTCTAAACCAAGAGAGAGTGGGGTCACATCAAGCAATAATGAACCATCTTGGCTATTGCCGATGAGCTGGTTGGCGGTAATTGATGCGCCAATTGCAACCACTTCATCCGGGTTAATGGTACATAGCGGTTCACGTTCAAACAGCTCACGTACAGCTTTTTGTACGGCATAAGAACGTGTTGAACCGCCCACAAGAACCACATGCTCAATATCATCGAGTTCAAGTTTGGCATCACGTAATACGCGTTTGCAGACACTCATGGTTTTGTCGAGTGCGACTTGAATAATCGATTCAAAAGTAGTGCGGTCGAGTGTTAAGCGATCATCCAGTAATTTTAATTCGGCAGATTCATGATCTGTTAAATGTTCTTTGGCTTGACGTGCAGCAATAACGAATACCGCATATTCTTCATCGCTTAATGTTTCGATATTGAGCTGTTTTTTAGCCCATTTTACGATTAAACGATCAAGGTCATCTCCACCCAGTGCAGTATGTCCACCTGTAGCAAGGACTTCAAATACACCTTGGGAGAAACGCAGGATTGAAACGTCAAACGTACCACCGCCAAGGTCGTAAATCACATAGTTACGGTCTGTACTGAGATTGGTCTCTTGATCAAGACCATATGCCACCGCAGCGGCTGTTGGCTCATTCAATAAGCGTAAAACATTGAGTCCGGCAAGCTGGGCTGCATCACGTGTTGCCTGACGTTGTGCTTCATCGAAATAAGCAGGAACGGTAATCACTGCACCATTGACAGGATTATTCAGGCTGGCTTCAGCGCGATCTTTTAATTGTTTTAAGATCTCGGCAGAAATTTCGACCGGGGTTTTACGTCCGGCAGCCGTTTCAAATGCTGGCATTTCATTTTCTGCGCCAACAAGGGTATAGGGATGCTGGAATTTAATATCAGCCTGTGAACGACCCATAAAGCGTTTCACTGAAACAACTGTATTTTTGGGGTCGGTCATCATAAACGGTTTGGCTTCATAACCAAACGTTGTCAAATCTTTCGCGTAATGAACAATAGAGGGAAGTAGAACCCGATCTTTGTCATCATGTAGAACTTTCGGTTTTCCCGATAGCACTGTCGCCACTAAAGAGTGGGTTGTCCCTAAGTCGATCCCGATCGCAATACGATGTTCGTGTGGTGCGGTAGATTGACCTGGTTCAGCAATTTGCAAAAGCGCCATGCGTACGGTATCCCTTGAAAATAATCGGTAACAGCGGATTAAAAATCATCGTCTAGATCGAAGCTATCTTCTTCGTCCAGCATACGATCTTCAGCTTTATCAATATCATTCATGACACGTTGGAAAAAGCGTAGCTTACGAACAGTATCACGTGCCTCAGCCCAGTCTTCATCCGCATAATCGATTTTGAATTCGCGGACTAAACTATCAATCCATTGCTGAATTTCAACTTTTAAAGTACGGAGCTGCTCGGTTGAGGTCGCTTCATCCAGTTGCTCGCGCATTTCGAGTGCAGATTGCAAAAACTCAAAATCGTTGATGGATTGATCAAGATGATGATCTTGTTTTTTCAGGGCGAGCAGATAGGCCGCACGACTATCAACCAGTGACAATACTTTATAAGCCTGATTAATTTCGCTTGACTTGATCAGCGCCTGATCTTTGTCGCTGGCTTTATCCGGGTGATATTGCTGTTGCAAACTTAAAAACTGTTTTTTTAAAGCTGCTAAATCTATATCGAGTGCTTCTGGTAATTGGAACAACTCAAAATGATTCATGGGAGATGAATTCCGCTATTGATAAATACGTTAAAACAGTGCGGAACACACTGTTTTGACGAAAAGAAAGAGAGTAGTGGTTGGGGTTAAACAGTGAATGACTCACCGCAACCACATTCACCTTTTTGGTTTGGGTTGTTAAACTCAAAGCCTTCATTAAGACCATTCTTAACATAGTCCATCTCTAAACCATTGAGATAAACCAGGCTTTTCGGGTCTACAAAGACTTTAACGCCGAGTTGTTCAAATACTTGGTCGTGTGTGTCGATGTCATCGACAAACTCAAGTACATAAGCCAATCCAGAACAACCCGAAGTTTTCACACCAATACGAATGCCTTCACCCTTACCTCGGTTTTGCAGGTAATTGCTGATGTGAGTCGCAGCATTTTCAGTTAAATGGATCATGAAAACTCCAATGTTATTTCGGTCATCAATTAAGCTTTCGCTTTCTTACCGCGATAGTCTTCAATCGCAGCTTTGATTGCATCTTCAGCCAAGACAGAGCAGTGTACTTTTACTGGTGGAAGTGCAAGCTCAGTTGCGATATCAATGTTTTTGATCGCTTGAGCTTCATCAAGGGTTTTACCTTTTAACCATTCGGTTACCAGTGAACTTGATGCGATTGCAGAACCACAGCCATAAGTCTTGAAGCGAGCTTCTTCAATTACGCCATTGTCATCGACTTGAATTTGTAAACGCATTACGTCGCCACACGCAGGTGCACCGACCATACCTGTACCTACATTTTCAGCATTCTTGTCTAAAACACCAACATTACGAGGGTTTTCGTAATGATCAATTACCTTTTCGCTATAAGCCATGTCGCTTCTCCAAACCTCGGGGTCAGCCTAATATTAATATGAGGGTTAAAACATACTTTTCAATGAGATGCTCTATTGAGCACCTGATGAATTAGTGTTCAGCCCATTCAACTGTTGAAAGGTCGATACCTTCTTTGTACATATCCCAAAGCGGAGAAAGTTCACGTAATTTCTCAACAGCAGCTTTGGTAATGGTTAACACGTAGTCAATATCTGCTTCAGTGGTGTATTTACCGAAACTGAAACGGATTGAGCTATGTGCCAACTCGTCAGATAAACCTAAAGCACGTAATACATATGACGGCTCTAAAGTTGCAGAGGTACATGCAGAACCACTTGAAACAGCTGCATCTTTCAATGCCATCATCAGTGACTCACCTTCAACGAAGTTGAAGCTGACATTTAGATAGTTAGCAACGTTTTGTGTTGGGTGACCATTCAAGAACACTTGTTCAAGGTCTTGTAAGCCATTCCAAAGCTTGTCGCGTAACTTGCGAATACGCTCTTGTTCTGCTTGCATGGTTTTGCCTGCAATTTCAAAAGCTTCGCCCATACCAACAATCTGATGTGTCGCTAAAGTACCAGAACGCATGCCACGTTCATGGCCACCACCGTGCATTTGCGCTTTTAAGCGAACACGTGGGCTACGGCGAACGTAAAGGGCACCGATACCTTTCGGGCCATAGACTTTATGACCAGAGAAGCTCATCAAATCAATTTTCATGGTTGAAAGATCAATTTCAACTTTACCAGCGGCTTGAGCTGCATCAACGTGGAAGAATGTTTTGTTCGCACGTGTTAATTCACCAATTGCAGCCACATCAGTCACGGTACCGATTTCGTTGTTTACCATCATCAGTGAAACAAGAATCGTATCTGGACGTAAAGCCGCCTGAACCATTTCTGGGGTAATTAAACCGGTACGCGGTTCTGGCTCTAAATAGGTAATTTCAAAACCTTGTTCTTCAAGCTCACGGCAAGGATCCAACACTGCTTTATGTTCGATTTTACTTGTAATGATGTGTTTGCCTTTTGAACCGTAGAACTGAGCAATCCCTTTTAATGCCAGGTTGTCAGATTCGGTTGCGCCAGAAGTCCAAACGATTTCGCGTGGATCTGCTTTAATAAGATTGGCAACTTGCTCGCGCGCATATTCAGCTTTTTCTTCGGCTTGCCAACCATAGGCATGTGAACGTGACGCAGGGTTACCAAAAGTACCCTCGAACGTTAAACATTCCATCATGCGTTCTGCAACTTCTGGCAGTACGGGCGTGGTTGCTGCGTAATCAAGATAAATTGGACGTTTCATGTCAAATACCTGTAACCGATAGAAGGGCTGAATCTAAACTTGGTGAATTCTGGCGTAATGCAACGGTTTGAACGTTGTCACGCGCAATCAAATCAGCAAGGGTGATTTTTGCAAGATAATCGGCAATATGGTGGGAGAGTTCTTGCCATAAGTCATGAGTCAAACACATTGCACCATTCTGGCAGTTACCCTTATGGTCACAACGCGTTGCATCAACAGTTTCATTTACAGCTTCGATGATTTCTAGCACAGTAATTTCACTTGCATGGCGCGCCAGGTGATAACCACCATTTGCACCGCGTACACTTGAAACTAACCCGTGACGTTTGAGTTTCGCGAATAACTGTTCTAAATAAGCGACTGAGATGGATTGGCGTGCTGCTATTTCCGCAAGCGTGATCGTTTGTTCAGTTGGCTGCAAAGCTAAATCAAGTAGAGCAGTCACTGCGTAACGACCGCGAGTTGTAAGACGCATGATTCGGTACACATGGTTAGACTAGATGTTTAAATTTTATGAATTCCGACTAAAATAGTCAAGTTTTAAATTGCCATTCTGAGCGTGAAAAGTGAAATATATTGGAATTATTGTATCCACGTATTATAAACAAAAAAGGCGATGAAAATAAAGCTTAAAACAGCAAAGCTAATATTGATCAGGCGTTGACGTTTTTGCAGACGATGAATGCGGTTTTGGTACTGCTTGACTTCAACCAGCAAGGTGTTGATTTCCGAACGCTGCTGATCGATTTTATCCAGTAGCGGAGCGATGCGTTGTTGTGAAGCAACGACTTCAGCCTCATCACTAAACCATTGTTTCCAGTTTGCCAGAATACTGGAAAGGGTAAGATGCGGGAGGACATCCAGAAATTCTTCAGCATGCGTGGCATCACCGAGAATACGCATATTGGCAATGCTACGCTGATTGTTAAACACGAAAATCTTGATCAGGTCGATCAATGTGCTATTAATCTCCAGATCAATATTGCGATCTAGTGCCTTCATATCAAACAACAGACCTTTTTCGGTAAACTGGATATAAAAGTCGAAGAACGGAATGTAGCTATTAATCCGGATTGTGATTTTTTGATCGATTAACTTTTTGGCGTGCAGACGCAATCCTGCATCATGGGTCAGGATAAAAGAGAAAAAAGTCTCTAAAACAATGATGACAATATTGAGCAACAAATGCGGATGTTTATGTCTTTGTTGCGTATCATTCATAGGTCTGGTTTTCCTGGTTAATCAATCAATAAAAACAGAATGTCCGTAAACCTGAGTATCCTTACTCAATTGTTAAAAAATAATTTACAGGACTTTCTTGCTTTGTAGAACAGTTTTTTAAAACGATCAAGTCCTAACTTTGATATTATAAAAACATTTTTATGGTTAAATACGACATACTGTTTGTAAAGTGCTTAGGAGTAAGGGTCAATGGATAACTCAAATATAGAAAATCCTAATGAAGAAGCTGAGGTAAAAACTAAGCCAAAATCAAAGAGTTCTAAAAAATCTGCGTTAGATTTCAAAAAATATACACAACAGATTTGGCTTGCTGGTCTCGGTGCTTTTTCGCGTGCGGAAGAAGAAGGCAACAAGTTGTTTGACTCACTGGTCAAGGTAGGGGAAGAATTAGAATCAAAAACCGTCGATTTCGCCGATAATACGGTTGGCAAAGTCACCGAAAAGGCCAAAGAGTCGGTAACGGATACCAAAGACAAGGTTGAAAAGATTTTAGATACCAGTGTGAATCATTCACTTAACCGGATTGGACTGGTGACACCCAAGGATTTGCAGCATATCGAACAGTTGCTTGTACAGCTGCATATCAAGGTCGATGCCTTAATCGAAGAAAATAATCAATTGAAGGCCAAATTGAATAAAAAGTAAAAAAAATGCAGGTAACTCGTCTGTTTATGTCGTATTTCAGTATTTATTTTAATTAAAAGGCCTTTCTAGTATTGCGTTATCCCCCAAAGCATTGCTATAAAGGCGTCATGGCCTTTTAAACTATAGCCTTGGATCTTAACAAACGATATTAAGAGGATATTTTTTATCATGAATAAATCAGAATTAATTGATGCGATTGCTGAAAAAGGGGGCGTGTCAAAATCGGATGCTGGTAAGGCACTCGATGCGACAATTGCATCAATCACTGAAGCACTTAAAAAGGGTGATACGGTTACTTTAGTTGGGTTCGGTACTTTCAGCGTTAAAGAACGTGCTGCTCGTACTGGTCGTAATCCTAAAACGGGTGAAGAGTTACAAATCAAAGCAAGTAAAGTACCTAGCTTCAAAGCTGGTAAGGGTTTAAAAGATTCAGTTGCGTAATCTTTTTAAATCAATAAACGCACCATTTTGGGTGCGTTTTTTATTTATTGAATGAAAAAGTTAATTTGATCCTTATTCTGCATTCATTCACTTTTGTTTTTCAGTTAAAATTGCCCCGAAATAAAATATTGGAATTCTTATGGAATCGTTTCGTACTCTCATTAAGGGTTGGCTTGGCAAAGTCCTGTTAGTTTTGTTTTTGACTCCTTTAGCACTTGTCGGTATAGAAGGGTATTTTAGTGGTAGCAATAAAGCAGACGTTGCAAAATCAGTAAACGGTCAAGATATTTCTAATAAAGAATTAGAAAGTGCAACCAAAAACTATAAAGACCAGTATTTATCACTGGTGAAAGGTGATGAATCACTTTTGAATTTGCCTGTGATTCAAGAGAAAGCACTGGACGCCTTGGTGGCCCGTTCATTGTTACAACAGCAAGCTGAAAAGCTGGGAATGACACTCAGTGATGTGCAACTTGAGCAAATGTTGGCACAACAACCGAGTTTTCAGGAAAATGGCAAATTTTCTCAAACCTTATATGAAAACTACTTACGTTCTGTAGGGATGACCAATCAGGCCTTGATCAGCAGCTTACGCCAGGATCATGCGCTGAAAATGATTTCAACCTCGTTGATGGATTATGCTTTGGTCAGTAAATCCGATGTACAGCAATTAGCGAATTTACAGACTGAACAGCGTACTTTGCATTTGGCGAGTATTAAGCTGGATGACTATAAAAAAGGCGTAACGGCTTCAAATCAGGAGATCGCTGATTACTACAACAAGCATAAGAGTGAATTTAAGCAAGTCGCCAGTGTTGATGTCGATTATGTGGTATTAACCCCGGAATTGTTGCCTAAGGCAAATCTTGCGGTGACTGAAGCTGATTTACAACAAGCCTATAACGCTTTTATCGATGAGAAGAAAAAAGCAGTTAAACCTCAGGTTAAACATATTCTGATTACCACGGATGCGCGTGACGATGCGGCAGCGCAGAAGCTTGCCAATGACGTTTATGCAAAAATTCAGTCGGGTATGAGCTTTGCAGATGCGGCTGCACAGTTCTCGGATGATCCAACGTCCAAGACGCAGGGTGGTTTGGTTGAGGCTTATGCACCAGGGGCATTCTCGGCTGATTTTGATAATGCAGTGAATGCATTAAAAAGCGGTGAAATTTCAAAACCTGTTAAAACTCAATATGGTTATCACATCATTGAAGCTGAAACGCCAATGCTGAAATTGCCATCATTTGAAGCTGAAAAAGCACGTTTAACGGCTGAAGTCGAGAAAACTAAACTGGCGAATCAGTTCAGTGATAGCGTGAATAGCTTAAATGAAATGGTGGTCGGTAATGATTCTCTAGAGGCTGTGGCTGAGGAAGTGAAGGGCGCGCGTATTGAATCTGCAAATGGCGTGACTTTAGCCACTCAGAACCCTTATTTGAGTGATCTAGGCGTTAAAGCAAAATTATTCAATGATGATGTGAAGAATGGTGACCGTAACGCGTCTTCAAATATTCAACTGGCCAATGGCGATACCATCTGGATCAAAGTCCGTAACTATCATGCTGCCGGTGTTAAACCTTTAGAGCAGGCGACTGCTGAAGTCAAAGCAAAAGTGATCGAAGCGAAAGCCTATAAAGCAGCTCAAGCAAAAATTGCCAGCATCCTGAATGATTTTAAAACCCAGCCAGCGGCACAAGTGGTTGCCAAGTCTCAGGTGAACTTTGAAAATGCGGGTACTTTTGCGCGTTCTCAAGGTTTGAAACGTCCGATCGAGCGTGCTGCCTTCAGTATTCCGGCGCCAGCGAAAGAAGGTTTATGGTCTGCTACGACTGCGAAATTACCAAATGAATTGGTGATCGTGGCAGTTTCAAATGTCAACAGTAGTGTTGCCAGTACTTTGCCAGCAGAGCAGGTACAAGAGTTGAATAAACTGTACCAGCAGTTCCGTGGACAACAAATCCTGGAAGATTACACTGAATATTTAAAATCAAAAGCCAAGATTAAATAATGATTTGATCTAGGTCATAAAAAAGCCAGTGGTTATCCACTGGCTTTTTTGTTAAAGCAAAAAGCTTATTTTTTCTGGATAAATTTTGCTTCCTCTGATTGAGGATATTGGCTGAGCAGCTTGCTTTTATATTGATTGGCTAAAGCTGTGTTTTTATCAACTTCTTTGGCGATACTATAGAGTTGATACACTGCACGAGATGCTTTAGCTGAGTTTGGATAGCGTGTCGCAACAATATTATAGTTTTGTTTTGCCGCTTTATAATCCACAGGCTCAACAGCCAGATAAAATTCAGCTAGCCAAAAATAGGCATTCCCCACATAAATGCCGTTGGGATGGTTTTTAATAAAGTTTTGCATCGGCTGAATCGCCTTTTTTGCGCCACCTTGTTTATAGGCATCCAGGGCTACGGTATACGCCGCTTTTTCTAATTCAATCTGGCTGCTGGCACTCTCTGTTGTTGCTGTATTGGTCTGTGGTTGTGCAGCCGGAGCTTGCGTGGTGGCCGGTGTCGTCTGTTGCGATACCGGTGCTGCAGGTACGATCGCAGGAGCACTGGTGTCTGCACTGGTTGAGGCAGTTGCAGCCGATGGATCTTGTGCCTCAGGATTGTCCTCAGGCGGATCAATTTTTTGTGACAGCAGTTCCAGACGCTGATCCAGATCGGTATAACGGTTAGTTAACTCTTTTTTTAATTGCTCGATGGCATTGTCATGTTCTTCAAGCTGACCACGTAACTTGCGGATCTCTTCTTCAAGCTTTTGGTTCTTCTGCATGATTTCCCAGTTCAGACTCGGCGTACCGGCAACCACATTACTGGCTTGTTGCTGGCTTAAAGCACGCGATTCAATAGGGACGTTGGCATATAAATGTGCACTACTGAGCAGGGCAATAAAAAGTACGGAATGCTTTTTTAGCATAAAAATTCATCCATAAGTTGAAATATAAAGCTGTGGCCGAACAAGTCTTCACTGTTTACTTGCAACACACCAGATATAGATTTTTGATTTAGCCATTAAAACAGCAACTCATTTAAATGCAATAAGCATTTACAATCTTCAAGCACTTTTGAAGAAAATTAATCGGTTGTTGTTGAATGTTTGCACATCTTTAGAGTAAATCGATCAAAAATACAGAGGGTTTGATGATGAATTAGGCAGTTGAGCTAAAAACTCACTGAAAAACAGAGACAAGTCTTGCAACTCAGGCAAAAATCTCTATACTTTGTCAGGCAATGGTAGCCCTGCTGGTAGCTTCGCAATTGTACTCTACGAACCCCGCCAGGACCGGAAGGTAGCAACGGTAGTAGAACTATGATGTGCCGAAGTCATGCTGGTAGGGCTGCCACCAGTTATTCTTCTTCGCTCGTTCGAGCAATCGCTTTCATAATCACACCCATATCAAAGCCACGGTATTGTAAAAACCTGATTTGTCTTGCCTTTATTTTCGGGTCAGTCGCGACTTCTTCGCCAAATTTCTTTAGTTTCAGTTGATAGGCCTGATCGAGCCAATCCACTTCTTGCAATTCTTCTGTAATCAGTTCTGCGTCCAGCTGTTTAGCTTTCAGTGCCTGCTTAATGCGTTGTAGGCCTTTTCCTTTTCTTAACTGACTTGCCAAAGTCAGCTCGGCCACACGCTGGTCACTTTGATAATTATTCTGCGCCAGTTCCTCTACCAGTTTCTCGACTTCTTCGGAATTGATCGCATATTGATTGAGCTTGGCAATCAGTTCTGCCTGTGAATAGTCGCGACGTGTGAGTAGGGCAAAGGCATACGAGCGTAGTCGCGTTCCGGTCAGGGTTTTGGGTTTTTCTGTTTTTTCACTATTAAACAAAATCGATTTCCTCATGAAACAAAAACGCCCCGAAGGGCGTTTTAGCTTAACTTTCTAAAAAGTCTGGTTCTTCTTCATCTTCAGTTTGTGCAGCTTCAACATTGGTTTTAGTCAGAAGTTGCTCACGAATCTGTTTTTCAATCTCTTGCGCCATGGCTGGATTCTCTTCAAAATGACGAATCACATTGTTTTTACCTTGGCCAATTTTGTTGCCTTGGTAGGAATACCATGCACCTGCTTTTTGTACGATATCTTGCTGAACTGCAAGATCAACCACTTCACCTAACTGATTGGTACCTTTGCCATACATAATCTGGAACACGGCTTCTTTAAAAGGAGGCGCCATTTTATTTTTGACAACTTTAACGCGAGTTTCGTTACCAGTAATCTCATCACCTTCTTTCACTGCACCAATACGACGGATATCTAGACGTACAGACGCATAGAATTTAAGTGCGTTACCACCAGTGGTGGTTTCCGGGCTACCAAACATTACACCAATCTTCATACGGATCTGGTTAATGAAGATCACCATACAGTTAGAACGCTTTGCATTACCTGTGATTTTACGTAATGCCTGACTCATCAAGCGTGCTTGTAGACCCATGTGTGAATCACCCATTTCGCCTTCAATTTCGGCTTTAGGGGTTAACGCAGCGACAGAGTCGACAACGATCAAGTCAATAGCCCCTGAACGTACCAGCATATCTGCGATTTCTAGCGCTTGTTCACCGTGATCGGGTTGAGAGACCAGCAGGTTATCAATATCGACACCAAGCTTACGTGCGTATTCTGGATCTAATGCATGTTCCGCATCGATAAATGCACATGTACCGCCATTTTTCTGACATTGCGCAATGGCTTGCAACGTCATGGTCGTTTTACCTGATGATTCAGGACCGTAGATCTCGATGATACGGCCTTTAGGCAATCCGCCAATCCCTAATGCGATATCCAGTGTTAAAGAACCTGTAGAAACAGCTTCAACTGCCTGTACAGTGTTATCACCTAGGCGCATTACTGTATTTTTACCAAATTGTTTTTCAATCTGGCTTAACGCAGCTTGTAACGCCTTGCTTTTATTATCATCCATCTCAAAACCTCAAAACTTTATTTCTTAACGACTAACCCAAGTGGATGTATTGAATCTCAACTTGTTGGGACTTGAGTATAGTGGCAGATTCTCGTTGTTTATTCTACATCTGATCTCTGTCTATGCGACACAAGATGACGCACCCAAAATTAGAAAATTTTATTCATCATGATAAGACCATGACTGTACATTTTCCTGCTTAAAACGATTGATATCACGACGATCTTTTTTGCTTGGTCGATGATCTGGTCGGGCTAGATTATGCATTTTTCGTTGTGATGCATGCAACTCCCGACGGGCAATACTTTCAGCTGTTTCTTCATAAAGCAGTTGTGCGGCCGGCGCGCCACCACGTACCGCTGAAAGAGCTTTGACTACCACGGTCTTTTTCTCAAAACCCTGCTGGATGGTCAATTCCATACCAATACGCACGTCTCTGGAGACTTTAACGCGATCATTATTGTGGTGGACTTTACCACCTTCTATCGCAGCTTTGGCAATTGAACGTGTTTTAAAAAAACGTGCAGCCCAAAGCCATTTATCAATACGCATGGCGTCCATGCTTTCTGGTTCATGCTGTCTTGGCATCTGTTACCTGTAGGTTGGGTTCAAGATAATCAAAAAGTTCAGTTAAATGATCAAGTGCCGGATAGGGTAATTCGGTTGCCACTCTGGCAGTTTTACTGCTTGAGGGCTGTAAAATACTAAACAGCTGAGTAATACCGAAATCTTCTGCGCTTTTGAGCACGGCAACGGTATCATCAATAAAGACGGCCTGAGCCGGATCAAAGGGATGCAATTGCTGTAGTTTTTGCCAAAAAGCGGTTTCTTCTTTGGCGTGCCCAAGTTCTTCACTACTGATCATTACTTCAAAATAGGGGCGAAGTTCCACATTTTCAAGCTTCAATTGCAGGCCTGCACGATCGGCATTGGTCAGTAACCAGCAACGATAACCTTCGGCTTTGAGTTGTTGTAACAATTGATGGCAGCCAGCACGTGGGCCAATTTTCTGGCGATGCTGGTATTGAAGTTGCAGGACATCGACTCCGACTTTAGCCGTCCAGAACGCCGAAGAGTACCAAGATAGTGTATGCTTATGTTGTTGGTAAAACTGAAATAGGGTTTGCTGACTTTGTTCCAGGCTGCATTGATGCACTTGAGCATGTTGCTCAGGCAAACAGTGATTCCAGATAAAGTCGTCAAATGCTAAATCGAGTAAAGTGCCATCCATGTCGAACATGGCAATCGGCTGCTGCTGTAAATCTGAATATGACATAAGGTTGGTCTATGTTTATTAAAACGCTTGCCCCACAAGATCAGTTAATTTCACAACTTGTTCCGATCATGGCGCAGGCTAGTCAATTATTGCTGGAAGAATACCAAAGTTATTGTGCCGGGTGCGAGTTTAATATTCAGGAAAAGAGTGATGATTCTCCGGTAACGCAGGCGGATCTGAAAGTGAATCATTTTTTAATGAAGCATTTAGCGACCATCACCCCGCAACTGCCGGTATTGTCGGAAGAGAGTGATTATTCGGCGCGGTCTGCTTGGCAACGCTGCTGGATGCTGGACCCTTTAGATGGCACCAAGGAATTTATCCATGAGCGTGATGAATTCACCATTAATCTGAGTCTGATTGAGGATGACCGGACTACATTTGCAATCATTGCAGTACCATGTGAGCAGGTGATGTATATCGGCTATACCTCACAATTGCCTTATAAATATAGTTTTAGTCGACAAGCATGGTTTCAGTACCAGATTGAAGAACATGATTGTTCCGCACCCCTGCAAATTGGTCTGAGTCATAACAGCAAAAATCCGAAGTATAAAAACTTTATGCAACCGATCTTGCAACATCGTGCTATTGAGCGCCGCGAAGCGGGCAGCGCCTATAAGTTTTGTATGATGCTGGAAGGTGAAATTGATATTTATCCTCGCTTTCATCCCACCTCGGAATGGGATACCAGTTCAGGGCAGGCTTTACTGGAAAGCATTGGTGGTGGCCTGATGACGCTGGATCAAAAGCCTTTTTTATATAATCAGCGTGAAACGGTTTTAAATGGCGGTTTTATCGCGTTTCGAGATCAGCATTGCAAAAAAATTGCTTATGAGGCTCTGGCACTTTCAGGCATTTTGGATTGAGAGTCATTCCACTCATGCTATAGTGGGTTAAATCCGAATTTGTGTATGAATATGGCCCTGCATTTATTGCCGAAAAGTATGTTCGAAGCAATTGATTTATTACCTGGTGCTTCAACCCCTGTCACCTTGTTTACCCGACACTCCTTGCGTGAGTTGGTGGATGGGCAGGGCTTGGCGGGTTATGATCTGCAATTGACAGAACCCGGGCGTGATCTGGCTTATGCTTGGGGAGAGTATTTAAGTCAACATAGCGATCGGGCCATTCAGCATTGTATTTCAAGTCCAATTCAACGTTGTGTCGATACCGCGGCCTTAATGATCGAAGGTGCGGACCAGACCCGTAAAGCAGTGAATACTCATCGTATTGAAATTGTGGAACAGCGTTTACTGGTTGAGCCAGGAAGTTTCGTACTAGACATCAAGCAGGCTGCGCCCTATTTCCGTAAGCAGGGCGCTTTAGGCTTTATTAACAGTTTTGTGAATAATGCACTGCCTGGGATGAAACATCCGATCACTGGCGTATTTGATGTCTTGGAACTGCTGTACCATACTCATCCCACTCAGCAAAATAGCCTAAGTCTAGCAGTAAGTCATGACACGATTCTTGCGGCTATCATTGCCGTCATTTCCGGAAAAAACCAGATTGAGCAAACAGATTGGCCTGCGATGATGGAAGGTTTGTTTGTATGGTTTGAAGGCGATGATTTTGCCGAAAGCCAGTTAAAATGGATTTGGCGCGGCGAGAAAAATGTTTTGAATATAAAGCAGTTTTTAAATAGATAGAGGTACAGAAAATTTGGAGCTGTAATGTATAAAATGAGGCAGGCGGGATTGCTCTAAATATGCCAACAATATCAGTGTTTACTAAAGCCCAAATATTTTTATTTGGGCTTTGTTCTGAAGGCGATTGAAGAAAGGAAATTAGCGGCATTTACCGGTTTTTTGTCCTTCAATACTGCTTAAATTGGCTTGTAGTTTAGTGGATGCAGAGCACTGCAGATCCCCAGAAATAACCGATTTTTCCAAGTGAATCATGGTTGCGGCCTGCGCTGCCCGTACATCACCACTCACGCTTGAATTGATTAAGCGAACGGCTTTGGCTTGATGGGCTTGTATGCTGCCCTGAACGGATGAGCTGTTTAGAATCAGGCTGGCATCTTTCTGAATATTTACATCGCCTTCAATGGAGGCATTATTTACCGTACAGGTGGCGCCAGCTGGAATAGTAAGATCACTGAGTGTATTGTTATCGATGGTGCTATTACATGTTGCTGCAAAGGAAAAGCTGCTGCATAAAGCAAAGGCAGTGGGAATAATAACTTTCCAGATTTTATTCATGATGCTCTCCAGCATGTGATATTTAATTATTTATATACACTTCAATTTAAATTAATTTTATTTTCATAAAATAGAGCGTTTAAGTTGTAGAAATGTAGTTGGGCATTGGTCTGGTTGTGATCTTGTACCCGTGTTTATTATTCTAAAATTACAATAAATTAAGCATGCTATTTCAATATTAAAAATTAACTTCACATTCGATCATTTAAATTGTTAGTATGATAAATACATGATTTATATTAATTTTAATTAATTAACAGAATTTATCATTAACGATAATCTGACAAGTTTTTCTTGGGGAAATGTGATGCAATTACAACTTAAGCATTTAACGGCCTGTTTGCTGTCCATGATGCTGGTGGCTTGCGGTGGTGGTTCAGATGACAGCGGTACAACACATCATACTGAGCCACCGAAGAATGATCATACCACGGCTGGAAGTGGCAGTCTGGTTCCCGACGATGGAAGCAGTGAGTTGCCAGGCGATGGGACACCTGAGATACCGGATCAAGGTGGTGGTACGACAACAGAAACGCCATCGATACCTCCTGTTCTGGAAAAGTATCCTGAACCTGACAAAGATGTGATCGATGAAGCGGTTTTGGGCTTTTATGATTACGATAAACTCGGACTGCCAAGAATATTACGCAATGATTTAAATGGCGGATTTGCTGCAATGTTGCAATTTGCACAAAGCCATGTGGTCAATCCTAACCAGAATGAAAAAGACTCGATGCCACGCTTAACCGCGGAAAAAGATGCGTTGTTGCTGGTGACACCATTGGCGGAAATGGGTGATCTGCAGGCATTAAATGTCGAAATTTATCGGGATAATCAACTGCTACGAACGGTTAAATTGAAAGAACCCTCAAGAATTGCAGCTTCGGATCAATCCAATACCGATGGGCGCCCGCCTGTCAGTTATTCGACGCGGGCATGGACAGTCGCATTGAAATGGCATGAAATCCGAGCGGGTCTGCATCTTCGGGTGATTGATCCATTGAATAATCGTAGTGGTGATTTAACGGCAGACAAGATTGATCTGGCCGCACCAGGAGAGTTGGTGCTACAGAATATCCGTTTAGGCTTATTAACTGATCTGCCGAAATCTACGGGTCATTATATGCTGCTTGAGCCTGCCAAAGCGGGCACTGATTACTTCCAGACCATTCCGGCGGCGCGTATGATCGTTGCAAAATATGATGATTTAAAACTCGATAGGGTCATGGTTGCAAGTGGTGTCATTTATGACACAGTCAGTGCCACAACAGGGGATGTATATAGCGGTGATATGCGTGAAGATACTGCTAAATCGACCTTCGGTGTGGGCATTAATTTGGCGAATGCTGGAGTGACGAGTGCATCTATGCGTGATCAAGTACAGCCATTGGTCTTTGACGAGGTGGCAAAAATTGATAGACCACTTGCTCAGAGTGTGGTGGCGCATTATGCACGCGGGAAATATAGCAATGGTGAGGCCACCCATGGCTTAAGTGGTGGTAATGGTATGTTGACCTTGATCGACTCTGTGGGGAATGAGTTTAGTCATGAAATCGGCCATCATTATGGGCTTGGGCATTATCCTGGTGCCGTGGGTGAGAATATGTTCTGGGCTGCACATCATGCGGATAGTGGTTGGGGGTATATCGCCTTTAGAAACAAAATGCGTGGCAATCTTAACTGGACCAATACCAGTCTAGGCGATGGTGCCAATGGCGTACCGAACTTCCTGAATAAATATGCCTATGGTTGGGATGCGATGTCGGGCGGTGCAACGGCCAGTAGTATTTCCAAATATACCCATTACACCGGTTATAGCACCTACCTAAAAATTCAGCCAGCTTTTGATCGTTATGTATGGGATGCGAGTTCGCCGACCGGTTATAAAAAGTGGAATGCCAGCACCCGTATGATGGAGGTTGCGCAACCTAAAACGCCAAATTCAAGTAATGTCTGGTATAACCGTGCCGATGGTAACTATCTAAAACCAAGAATGTTTGGTGTACCTGTGTATACGATTTTAGGGGGTTACGATCCAGAGACACAAGTTGGTTTGATTTATCCGGCAGCAAAAGGAAATTGGGGGAATGTATTTGATCTACCGCAAGTAAATCCAGCTGCTGTAACCGCAAATTGCTGGCTCAATGTACAGTTTGCAAGTGCAACACAAAATATTGCTTTGGCGCCGCAGCGCATGAATGGTAATGCCAATAAGTTCCATATTAATCTTGCTCAAACTGAGGCACCACAGCAGGTCAAGCTTTATTGTAAAAAGGCCAATCAGGCAGCAGTTTTATTGTCGAGTATGTCGATTCCTGCCAATACGCCTGCGTTAACACCGGCAGTTGATATTGGTAAGGAGGCAGAATATTCAGCTCTAAGAACAATTGAGTTACCGCAGCTGGAACAGGCTTTGCTCGATAATAAGAATAAGCGGGTTGTGAACCTCTCACCTGAAGCTAGATTGCTGTTTGATTCATATCGAAGCTTTAAGGATCAGTTATCCGCTGATGCACAAACCGAAATGATGCGTTATACCCAGCAGCAAATTAAGCTTTATCGTGTAAATCGCTGGATCAATGTCTATCGCTCGGATTTAAGCAATTTGAATCCTGATGCGGTAAATGCCTTTCAGTCCTTTGTCGAAAAACTAGCGCTTAAAGGGGATTTGAACTTTGCATCGAGTACAAGTTTGATGAACCGAACCAACTGTCTAAAAGCTGAGACGTCTGCGAATGGCCAGTTCAATGCCTTTATTAGCGGCCCGACGGGTTGTATCGGTGATGATTCGGAAAAATGGGTTTATGATGCCTTGGGCAAAATCCATAACAAGCAATATATTGATCAATGCCTAACCACTACGGCTGGAAATGTGATTAATCTGATGCCATGTGGTACTGCAAATAGTCAGGTGTGGGAGACGGATACTGTTGCGCAGGCAATAAAGCAGTCAAATCAGTGTTTTGATCTGGAAGGTGGGTATCTAAGCAATAATCGTGCACGCTTAATCCGTTATCGCTGTACCAATGGGGCCAATCAGAAATGGAGTATTCCGGTGATGAATCATAGTTTGCTTCTTGCAGGACTATCTGCCAGGAATTTACCAATCGCCGCTAAGGCTTTATCAGTAACACCTTAATTACTATAGTATCTAAGTTGATTTTATAAATAAAAAATATGAAGCTCTTTGCGGCTTCATATTTTTTCATCAATAAAATGTCCTAAAAAGTTAAAAATAATAAAAACGGTACTTTTAAAATCAATCTTTTTTCGTCATGATAGGAAAATAAAAAGAGAAAACCGACACATAATTGGATAAAAAGATGTTATCAAACACAATTTATTTATGGGAGCCTGAGATTTTTACAGGCAAAGTGCCCGCAGAAGATGATTCTCAACAGGTTGCTTTTGAGCTGCATCAGCAATATTGCAACACTTCCAGCCAGGGTAAAACATTACAGGCTTGGTTGGAGTTATTTTCAGATAAAATTTGCGATCCTCAATATCAAGCCTATTTTTCCGAGCCTACTCAACAATGGGTACAAGGGCTCAAGAGCAAGTTTGCTCAAGGATTATGTGCCAGTGTGCAAGTTGAAGTGCTGGCCAATGAGGCTCAAAATGATGCAATGTATCGGGTTTTTTATGAAACGGTTCAAGAGACCGGGGTCGGGTTTTATGAGCCGAATTATAATGTGTGGGCGATTGGTGAATTGCAGTCTCCTGAAAATGCCGTCTCAAATATGCTGCAACCGTATTTATTGGAGCCATTAGAGTTAAAACGAATTCAGCCTGTACAAGAGGCGAAATCGCTGTTGCAAACAGGTGATTTTGAGATGCCACATAATATGGCTGCTGCAGAGCAACTGATTGGTCAATGGTTTGAGCAGCAGGACGATACCCGGCATCTCAAGCTTGATGTGTTTAATGTAGCGCATGATTTTATTTCAAACTGGGGGAATATTGGTCGACCGGAGCTGGCGCTGGATACGGGTTACCGGTGTTTTTTATTGACCCAGAAACAGCTGGGTGTGTTTTATCAATTGAAGATGGTGCTGAGAAAACTGACCATTAGTCCGATGCTGTCTTTTGCAATGGATTTTACCGATCGTTTTATTCCTCAGCACTTGCAGGAGCAGTTATCTGAACGGTTGATTTTTAGGCTGCGTTCGATGGATGTGCATCGGCGTGCTAATGGGGAATATAATCCAGAACCTTGTTTTGCATTAACGGGACGTTGGGAAAGCAAGGCCAATATTCAGGATTTCTTTAAACAGCTGGATGCTTATATTGCTTTTATCTTTACAAATCTGGGGCACGGCAAACTGGGAGCGCTGCAAGCGTGGGCCTATGGCGATATGCCGGCAGACTTTATGGTGGATCTGGATTTTCGTTTTGAATTGATGATGATTGCACTGAGTCAGGATCATGATTATCTAAATGAGCGCTATCAGTTTTATAAACGGTCTTTTACTCAGCACAATGCGCGTGCGCGTGATCTGGGATTGCTCGAGGAAAGTTATAAATTTTGTCAGAAACTGATGCTGCTTGTGAAAGAGGCGGGAACAGGTTTACAGCCATATTTGAAAAACTGAAGACAATAAAAAAGCCCGAAAATTCGGGCTCTTTTATATGCATCAAATTAGTTAGCTAATGCTTTAACTTGAGCATTCAAGCGGCTCTTATGACGAGCAGCTTTGTTTTTGTGGATGATGCCTTTATCAGCCATACGGTCGATTACAGGAACAGCTTTTTTGTAAGCTTCTGTAGCAACAGTATAATCACCAGCAGCGATCGCATTTACAGTACGTTTGATGTAAGTACGAACCATAGAACGCAAGCTTGCGTTGTGTTTACGTGCTTTAACGTTTTGACGAGCACGTTTTTTAGCTTGAGCAGAGTTTGCCACTCGTGCACTCCTTGAAAATAAGTTGGTCTGGGCGGGCTGAAGTTAAAACCAAAATAACATTGGCAACATTCACCAGCCCGTAAACAAGTGCCATATTTTGAGGAAACTAAGCCCCGAAGTCAAGTCTTGTGATACTTTTAAGTACATTTAACAGGTGATAATCGTCCAATAAAACGTTACATTAAGCCTAGTCATGGCTTGGAAGAATTAAAAATGAGAACAGGTGATAAAAAAGCAATTGTAATTGGTGCGACAGGACTGGTCGGTCAGGCACTGGTGGATGAACTGCAACAAGCTGAAGATTTTAATGCTATTACCGTAGTCGTCAGGAAAAATTCAGAAACATTAAACGCTTATAGCAAGGTCACCCAGCTGATTCTGGACGACTTCCTGTTGTTGAATGATGAAGATGTCAATGCCTATACCCATGCCTTTAGTTGCTTGGGAAGCACTATTAAACAGGCGGGTTCCAAAGAGGCTTTTTATGCAATTGATTATGAAATCAATGCGCATTTTGCTGATTTGATTCAGGATAAAAATATTCATTTATTGCTGATAAGTGCGTTGGGAGCGAACGCAAATTCGCCAATTTTCTATAATAAAGTCAAAGGTGAACTGGAAAATTACCTGAAGAGCCTGTCAATTTATAAGCTATCAATTTTCCAGCCCTCACTTTTAATCGGCAAACGTAGTGAGGTTCGTCTGCTTGAAGATCTGGCACAGACAGCATTTAAACTGGTCGAAAAAACCTGGACTCGGCCGTTTAAACTTAAACCTGTTACCGCAGAACAATTGGCGCATACTATGCGAGTTGCAGCACAAACACAGACTGCCGCATTCAAACTCTACGATAACCTGAGTATACAACAAAGCAAATAATGGAGAATTTCAGTGACGACAATTCCTTTTGTAACCTGTGATTTGTTAGATGATAACCCGGAAAAAGAGCTACAAGTGGTCATCCCGTCTTTAGATGGTAAATTCTTTAAAAGCTATGGCGCGCGTAAAACCTTTGGCGGTCAAGTGGTGACTGTAAAGTGTTTTGAAGATAACTCACGTGTGAAAGAGCTGTTGGCAACCGATGGTACAGGGAAAGTACTGGTAGTCGATGGTGGTGCATCAATGCGTTGTGCCTTGATGGGAGACATGATTGCCGAGTCCGCAGTGAAACATCGCTGGAACGGGGTGGTGATCTATGGCTGTGTCCGTGATGTGGATGCACTGGCAGAACTGGATTTGGGCGTACATGCGTTGGCTGCAATCCCGCAAAAAAGTAATCGTAAAGGCATAGGCGAAGTCGATATTAGCTTGTATTTTGGTGGTGTGACAATCAACTCGGGCGATTATATCTACGCAGATAATAATGGCATTGTGATTGCAAAAGAAAAATTAGTCGACTGCTAAAAGGAGAGTGCGATGCTGAATAGGGTGAATCACCAACTCAAGGTTTTACAATCGGTTGTTGCCAGTGTAATCGAAGGCGGACGAGGGGCAATGGGAACACCATTCCCTAATCAGCCGGCAAAGGCAATAAAACTGTATGAGTTTGAAGGTTCACCATTTTGCCGCCGTGTCCGTGAAGTGATCACCTTACTGAATCTAGATGTAGAAATTTATCCATGTCCTAAAGGCGGGCAAAAATATCGACAGATCGTTAAAGCCAAAGGTGGGAAAAAACAGTTTCCCTTTTTGATTGATGAAAATACCGGTGACCAGTTATATGAGTCACAAGCCATTATTCATCATCTGTTTAAGCACTATGGCAAAACAGGGAAAACACCGAAAAAGTATAGCCATTATCCAAAACTTCCGTATGTCTCTACGTTGGCCACAGTCGCTAACGCAGCGCGTGGCATCTGGATTGATCCGCAGATTGTTGATCGTCCAGCACCAGCGCAGTTATTGGAACTGTGGAGTTTTGAGGCGAGCCCGTATACCCGTTTGGTGCGTGAAGTCCTGACCGAGTTAGAACTGCCCTATATTTTGCATAATGTACCGAAAGAACGTTGGCAGGATATGGGGCCAGCCGTGTTGCGTCTAAAGCCCGGTAAGTATATTCCGTTGCCGAATGGCAAACGTGAAAAGGTGGTTGAGGTCATGGGACGCGATATTCAGGTGCCTTATCTGGTTGATCCGAATACAGGTGTGAAAATGTTTGAATCTGCCAAAATTATGGAATATTTAAAGAAGCAGTACGGCGTATAATTGTTCAGAAAGCATCTTTTAACAGGTGCTTTTTTATATCAACTGCTAGGGAGGTTGCTTCAATTATGGGTTTAGCGGTTTAATACAGTTGAAAAAATAATGATGTGATCTTGAAATGTTAAGCCAACTGAGCAACTTATTTAAAAGTTCTAAAGAAACACCCGAGCAACTATTTCTAAAAGAACACGCTCTGTCTTTTGATGCTGAGCAGGGGCCAATTTTAAATGGTGTGGTACTGAATGATTTGGGTTTTCGTCTGGAATATTTCTCAAACCGAAAATTAGAACGATTTGATGATTTAGAAAAGCTGTTCCGGATTGCACCACAAATTAATGAAAAAATTGATCTGGAATTACACTCGCAACGTTTTGTTGAGCGGTTGGGAAATAATCAAGAAAATCTCAAAGAACTCAAGCAAGCAATTAAAGTTTTAAATGATTATTATGTGAAGTTTAAACGGGCGAGATAGAGCAGTATAAGTCGAACACCCTCCATCAAGTAACCAGCACATATAAGGCGTGGCTACAAAAGTGTAGTCTTACCCTATATTCGGGTATGAACTTTCATAAAGATAATAACTAGAGACAACTGAATGGCACATCGTATTTATTTATATAATGTTAATAAAGATAAACAGCATAGCGATTTGGGCTATCTAGGTGAGTGGAAATATGAAATTCCACAGTTGTTACTTCCGCTGTTTTTTGCACAACCTTCCCGTAAGGGGCATTTGCTGTACTTTGACCGCCAAGGTGGTGTTGAGTACTTACAACGTTTTTACGATTTATTAAATGAACAATATCAATTCAGTGAACAGGCGGGCTGTGTAGAGGCCCAGCAGACCATGTTCGAGCTGTTACAGCACTTGCCTTATGAACAGATAGAAATGGATGCCACTGATGTCTTTAATATGAATGAGGACAGTCATCGTCAGCAGGCACAGCAATGGCTTGAAGACATCCTGGATAAAAAAGCCTTGTATGATCAGGCTCTGGAGCAACGGGATCTAACTGTTCTGGATGCGGTATTAGCCAGAACGGGCTATGAAAACTTTTGGGATATCTTACAGACAGACTGGGTGCAATGGGGACTGGGCTATTGGGAAGAATCACTTTATCGGGATGCATCGGAAAGCTTTGAGGAAAATGGCCTATGGGGACTCAGAAACCGTCAGGGAGAAGTTGTTCTTGCACCGCAGATGAGCGAGATCTGGGCGTTTAATGATGAGGGGATTGCCGTATTTGAGCGCAATGCACAATATGGTTATCTCAATCATTATGGGAAGATTCTGCTCGAAGCTCAGTTTGCAGATGCCTATGACAGTTTTCAACTGGAAGGTATAAATTATGCAGTGGTTCATCCACAGGAAAAGCCGGAATTAGAAGGCCTAATCTGTGTGGAAGATGGTCAATGGATGATTCCCGCCTACTATGAAGCGGTAGAGCAGCTACTTTACTCGGATGTTTTTAATGTATTTAAAGCAGGCCAGTATCGCCTGGTTAATCTCCAGCATCAGGCTATTGTCGCTGAATCATCGGATCATCCTTTCGATCTGGATTATTTAAATGAACAGGTTAAGCTGTATTACTGCGCACAAAAAGGCTCGGCAAAGAGACGTTATTTCCTGAGTAACGGCAGCTATCTGGGAGAGTATATTGAAGATGTACTACAACCGCTCAGTAATGGCTATTTATGGGTCAAGCCGAATAAGTTCCAGCGCAAGATTTGTGTACTAAAACCAAATGGCGAGTTACTGATTGATGATATTGATCAGCTAAAGGAATGGTCGGGGTATGGTTATTGTAGTTTTGCTTATTGCAAAAATAAGCAATGGTCTGTCTATCAGACCGAAACCCATCGCTTTTTGTTGCCGCAAGGTATGGATAAGCTGATTGAGGGAGAATATCTGCATGAACTCGAAGATATTTATCCTTTTGAACATGCAGGGCAATATGGTCTATTCGATGCCAAGCAACAGCGATGGCTGATCCCGCTTGCCAATCAGTTTAAGCGTATCCAGCATGTCAGTCACGGCTTGTTCCAGTGCATCACAACAGCGGGAAGCCATTACTACGATGCAAAACAAAACATGCAGGGAACAACAGGTTTTGATTATATTGCGCCGGCAATTGAGCGTTATGACCCGGAACAAGGGCTATTAACTTTATTCAAAGCGCTGAATGTATTTTTTATCAACCCGCAGCGTCAACTGGTACAAGCTGACCCTGATCAGATTGCTCAATTTTATCTGCGGCGCTTTAATTTCCAAGGCAAGGATTTAAGATTTTTCGAGCAGTTCTATTCACGCTGGAAGGCCGCCCAAGGCGATAGCTATTTTGGCCAGCTGAAGGTCAACACCTTGTTAAAAATGGCGCAATCTTTTGAAGAACATCATGATATTGCGCAAGCCATACAATATTATCAGGCTGCTGTGGATCAGGGGGATAGTGAGAGTATGGTGGCCTTGGGCCTGATTTATAATAACGGTGAAGGTGTGCAGCAAGATTATGTGCGCGCGCTGGACTATTACTGGCAAGCAGTGCAACTGAACAATTCGTGGGGTTGGAACAATCTGGGGTGTATGTATCTTAACGGGCACGGAATTGAGCAGGATGTCCAACTGGCGATTGAATGTTTTAACAAGAGTGCACAATTGGGTAACGGGCAAGCCTGCAAAAATCTGGCAGGGTTTTATTATGACGGGATTGAGGTTGAACAGGATCTGGAGCTTGCCAAAACATATTATCAACGTGCCGAGCAGCAGTTTTATTTCAGTGGAGAACAGCTTGCTGATATCTACTATCAACAGGCGGAGTATGCTCAAGTTGCCAAGCTGATTAAGCGTGATAAAGACGAAGCATATACGGCGATCTATTATGCGCTGATGTATGAAGCAGGGCATCAGTTTAAGCAGAATATTAAAAAGGCCATTCAATATTTCGAGAAGGCATTGCAGTATGCTGATTATGCTTATGCATTGAAGCAGTTACTGCATTATTATGCTGAATCGGAACAGTTTAAAAATCCTGAAAAATATCAGCACTGGCAGGAATATATCGTAAGTAATGCTATACAACTTGATGAATCTGCATCTGATTAAGCAGGGCGTAAGCGCAGTAAAGCACTGAGCAATAAAAAAAGCTGAATCAAGTGATTCAGCTTTTTTTGCTTCAGTCGGTGAGCAATTATTTTTCAATAATCGCGGTCACACCTTGACCACCCGCAGCACAGATCGAAACAAGGATACGACCTGAACCTTTTTGGTTTAAGATTTTCGCAGCCGTCGCGATGATACGACCACCTGTAGCGGCGAATGGGTGACCCGCAGCTAAAGAAGAACCTTTAACGTTGAGTTTGCTACGATCAATTGAACCTAAAGGTGCATCTAGACCTAAACGCTCTTTACAGAACTTTTCATCTTCCCAAGCTTTCAAGGTAGAAAGTACTTGTGATGCAAATGCTTCGTGGATTTCATAGTAGTCGAAATCTTGAAGTTTAAGGCCAGCACGCTCAAGCATACGCGGAACTGCATAAGCAGGGGCCATTAATAAGCCTTCTTTCTTGCCCACGAAATCAACCGCAGCAGTTTCAGAGAAAGTCAGGTAAGCAAGTACTTCGTGACCATTGGCTTTCGCCCATTCTTCAGACGCTAAAAGAACGCATGACGCACCATCAGTTAATGGTGTAGAGTTACCTGCTGTCATGGTTGCAGCTTCGCCTTTACCAAACACTGGTTTTAATTTTGCCAGTTTTTCGGCAGTTGAGTCAGCACGTAAGTTATTGTCACGGCTTAAACCCAGGAATGGCGTGATTAAGTCATCGAAGAAACCTTCTTCGTATGCTTTTGCCATTTTTTGGTGAGAAGAAGCAGCTAGCGCATCTTGTTCTTCACGTGGAATACCCCACTCAAGCGCAGTGATTGCTTGGTGGTCACCCATTGATAAACCGGTACGTGGTTCACCATTTTTAGGCGCATCCATCAGGTCTTTTACATTGATTTTCGCTAAAGCTTTTAAACGGTCTTTACCTGTTTTGGCAATGTTAAGCTCAAGCAGGGCTTTACGTAAGCCGTCACCGAAAGCGATTGGCGCGTCAGAAGTGGTATCAACACCACCTGCGATACCCACTTCGATTTGACCTAAAGCAATTTTGTTTGCGACCAGGAAAGCGGCCTGTAAACCTGTACCACATGCTTGTTGAATGTCATAAGCAGGGGTTTCTGGTGCAAGTTGCGTATTTAATACACATTCACGCGTCATGTTAAAATCACGGCTGTGCTTTAATACTGCGCCCGCAACCACTTCACCTAGGCGTTGACCTTGCAGGTTGAAGCGCTCAACCAAACCGTTTAACGCAGCTGTAAACATGTCGATGTTAGAAGCTGTGAAGTAAGCGCCGTTAGAGCGAGCGAAAGGAATACGGTTACCGCCGATAATGGCAACACGGCGCACAGTGTTTTGGCTCATGGTTTTATCCTGTTGAACAGAAGGTTTGGTTGTTTTAGCAGTCGCTGCTTTCGTCGTTGTAGAAGACGCAGCGCTTTTTGCAGCGCCTGCACTACGTGTTGTAGAACGGGCACGCGTTGTTTTTGGTGTCGTGGTTGCTGCTTTTGGAGTTGTGCTCGCAGTTTTACGTTTCGTAGAAGCTGCTGTTGATGTATTTGACACATTCTCCTGAGCAGAATTGTCGACTGCTGGATTTTCTTGAGTTGTTTTGCTCATAAGGCTTTTCCAAGCATAATTGCGATATTCTTGCTACAAACATACCATATTTCCCATACAGCTGTATTGACTAGAATGACGCTTGCGACCACATTCAGGTCAAGACATCCAGACATGAACTCAAGTATGATTTGTGATGAGTCAATCAGACATTGATTTCATGCCATATCCCAACATGATTCATGTGTTTGTAACAAATTCATTTGTATGAGAGATAATAACCATGACTGATCAATACCAAGCATTTACACAATCACCTTTAGGTAAATTTGTTGTAAAAAATTTAGGTCTGCCATCACCAGTGACGCTAGATCGTTTTGAAAGTGCCCAACCTGTTGTGAATGGGGCAGTATTGCTTGGCGCAGCACCATCAAGTACGGTTTCTGCTGCGATTGCTCAAGTTCTTAGCAATATTCATGCAGATAGCTATGTCGGTAATAATGTTGAGTTACAGCAGACTGCTGCAAAAGTCGGTTTAAATCTGCGTCCATTAAATGCCGATGATAAAGAATCTAAATTCAAAGCGGTTGTATTTGATGCCTCTGGCATTCAGGATTCTGAGCAGTTAAAAGAGTTGTATAACTTTTTCAATCCAATCGCTCGTCAAATCTCAAGTTCAGGTCGTGTGATTGTGATCGGTACCACACCTGAAACTGCAAAAACAGTCAAACAGGCGATTGCACAACGTGCGCTTGAAGGTTTCATCAAATCTATTGGTAAAGAGTTCAAAAAAGGCATTACTGCTCAAGTGGTTTATGTCGACCAAGGTGCAGAAGCGAACCTTGAATCAACTTTACGTTTCTTGATTTCACCACGTTCTGCTTATGTATCAGGTCAAGTGATCCGTGTATCTAAAGCTGATGTGGCTGATTTAGACTGGGCGAAGCCACTTGCAGGTAAAACAGCATTGGTTACCGGTGCGAGCCGTGGTATCGGTGAAGCGATTGCACATGTATTGGCGCGTGATGGTGCACATGTCATTTGTTTAGATGTACCGCAACAACAAGCGGATCTTGAGCGTGTGGCAGGTTCAATTGGCGGTTCAGTACTCGCAATCGACATTACGGCTGCGGATGCGGGTGAAAAAATCAAGACTGCTGCTGCAAAACAAGGCGGTTTAGACGTGATCGTGCATAATGCAGGGATTACCCGTGACAAAACTTTGGCAAATATGAAGCCTGAGCTTTGGGATCTTGTCATTAACATCAACTTGTCTGCCATTGAACGTGTTAACGATTACTTACTATCTCATGACGGTTTAAATGCCAATGGCCGTATCGTTTGTGTATCATCAATCAGTGGTATCGCGGGTAACCTCGGTCAAACCAACTATGCAGTATCTAAAGCAGGGGTGATCGGTCTGGTTAAATTTACTGCGCCGACATTGAAAAATGGTATTACCATCAATGCAGTTGCACCAGGTTTCATTGAAACGCAAATGACTGCTGCGATTCCATTCGCGATTCGTGAAGCTGGTCGCCGTATGAACTCAATGAATCAAGGTGGTTTACCTGTAGATGTAGCTGAAGCAATTGCGTGGTATGCATCTACTGGTTCAACAGGTGTGACTGGTAACGTGGTACGCGTCTGTGGTCAAAGCTTGTTAGGTGCTTAAGCATTAGGGTTTTGAAGAGGGGTGCTTGTGCATCCCTTTTTTATAAAAATATTGAAAGGTTTATTATGAATACACGTCATTTTAGTCAGTTGCCAAAACCTTATTTAGCTTATCCAAAAGTCATTCAAGGTCTCATTTTCAAAAAGCCAAAAGGTGAAAAAGTTCTGCCACAAGTTGAGTATGTGGTAGATGCACTTAAAATTGATAGCAAACATTTAGAAAGCTATAACGAGATTTGTGGTTTTAAAAATGATGGTGTTGTACCTGCAATTTATCTGGCGGTTTTGTCGCAAAGTCTGCAAATGCACATGATGACCAGCGAAGCATTTCCATTCCCGATCTTGGGTTTGGTGCATATTCGTAACCAGATCAAGCAAATACGTAATATTGGTGTGAATGAGCAAATCACGTTGTCATGCAAGTTTGGTGAACTAAAACCGCACGACAAAGGTTTGCAATTTGATTTCATTACCACTGCCAAAGTTGCCGGTGAAGTGGTGATGGAAAGTTTAACTACCTATTTATCACGTCAGAAAACTGAGAAAAAAGCAGGCGAAAAAGCTAAAGATACGCAAGAACCCGCTTATCAACCACAAGCAGAGTGGAATATTTCAGAAAATACTGGGCGCCGTTATGCGGTGATTTCTGGCGACTTTAATCTAATTCATATTCATGCGGTGACTGCAAAAGCGTTTGGCTTTAAACAGGCGATTGCACATGGTATGTGGAGCAAGGCCAAAGCTTTGGCGAGCATTGAGCTTCCAGCAGCTTATGAAGCTGATGTCTGGTTTAAACTGCCAATGTATTTACCTTCAACGGTTGAGTTCCTTACCGCAGCTGAAGCAAAGCAAACAGATTTCCTGATCCGTAATCTGAAATCTAAAAAGCCACATGTGGCAGGTACAGTGAAGGCACTTTAATCTATTCTTAAATTGTAATGCTCCCTGTTGTGCGCAATAGGGAGACCATAAAAACATAAATATCATAAGGAATTGAGCTTTGATTAAAGAATTATTATTTGCGGATACATATCATTATCACGGTAGCGTTGATGAACGCTTTATTGATCTGGCTCACCAGTTTAGCCGTTTACAGGATGCACGTAGTCAGCAAGGTGGCGCGGCATTGGTGGTGTATTTTCAAGGGCAGAAAGTTGTTGATATTTTCACGGGGAAAAAATCTCAACATGAAGACTGGCAAGCCGATACCTTGGCCATGTGCTATTCAACCGGTAAGGGGATTCTTGCAACGCTGGCACATATTTTAGTGAGTGAAGGCGTGCTGGATTATGAGCAGCCGATTGCACATTATTGGCCTGAATTCGCTCAAAATGGCAAGGCCAATATTACCTTGCGTCATGTGTTATCCCATCAAAGCGGTTTGTTTGATATTCGCAATATGATTGATACTGCGACAGAAATGCTGGATTGGTCGCATATGCTGGATGTGGTGGCTGCAGCAACACCGCGTTTTGCGGCAGGACAAAGTTTTGCCTATCAACCCTTGACCTATGGGTGGATTTTGGGTGGTGTGATTGAGAAAGCAGCCAAACAGCCGTTAAGCTGGCTGATGCAACGTTATCTGGTACAACCGCTTGAACTGGATGGCGCTTATTTTGGAACGCCTGCTTCAGAATTAGATCGTGTTGCACGTTTATTGGAAAAACCCAAAACGGCATCTCAAGCTAAACCGCAGAACAAGAAAAACAGTCAACCCCGTAAAGCCTCTTTATCGGAACGCTTATTAGAGCTTTCAGGACAAAACCCGCAAGATTTTCAGGATGCCATGATTCCTAAAGGGATGCGCCATTTTAGCTTCTATAGTGATGAGGGCTTACAAGCGGTCATTCCGGCAGCCAATGGTGTATTTACTGCAGATAGTCTGGCTAAAGTGTATGCCATGCTGGCCAATCAGGGGCAATGGCAAGGTCAGCAACTGATTCGACCAGAAGTGTTCAAGCAACTCAGTACGGTACAAAGCAAAACACGTGATCAGGTCATGCCGATTCCAATGCACTGGCGTTTGGGCTACCACCGTATTCTCACCCTGGGCAAACGTGCGCCCCACGGCTTTGGACATGTGGGCTTTAATGGCTCGGGGGCTTGGTGTGATGTTGATCGTGAACTGAGTTTTGCTTATACCCACAATTTTAATGTGACTTCAGCAACCGGTGATTATCGTTTGTGGGGCCTGAGTCAAGAAACATTACGTTGTGCCGATGCAATTTTAAATGGGCGCAAAGGCTGGTTTTAATTGCTCTTATTTTGATAGGGCGGAATATGATAAATCACTGCTTCATATTTACGTTCAGTCTTGTATGCAGCAATAGTGCCCCCTAAAAATTCAGCCAGTTTACGACTAGGCTGATTATCGACTGCTACTGGATATAAAAAATATTGAGCGGATAGATGAGTAGAGGCCCAACGGAATACTTCTAAAATCGCTTCTTTGGCAAAGCCTTGATTGTGGCAATCTTCCCGAATCCATAATCCGAGTTCCGGTGTCGACGTCTGCATACCATGCACACCGATCAGGCCAATAAAACGCTGCTCTTGTTTATGGCGCAATACAAAGTGTTGGTCGCTATGCTTTGTTGCTTTGACTAACCATTGCTGAGCAATTGTTTCCTGCTCTGCAAAACTGTGTGCAGGCTCCCAACTCATATAGCGCGTTAGCGTTGTTGTAACGCATGGGTAGATATCAGCAAGATCATCCAGTTGAAACGTAAATAAATTAAGTCTTTGGCTTTGTAATAAAGGTGGTTTCATTGTTTGCTCATTTTAGTTTTAAACAATTCTGCCTGAATCATGGCTTCGGTATGACGTTTAAAGTCAATTTCATTTAAACCATTCAGCCCGAGTTTGTAAATTCCTTCCAGACCACAGACAAATGCAATTAACCGCCATGCAATGTCATGGCTATTGCTCTCAAAATGAAACTCTCCCTGTGCCTGACCTTCATTGATCATATTGACAATGGAAAGATGCCAATCTTGCATGGCGATATTGTAGGCCCGTTTAATTTCTTCATCTTGGTCAATCAGCACTTCAGCTTCATTCCAAAGTCTTAAATAAGGCTGAATCTGTTCAATGTTTTCGCAACCCAGCAGGAGGGAAAGACGTTGTAAGGCATTGGCTGTGCTGACCTGATTTTCAATTTCGTCCAGTTGTTGCATCAGTTTGATAAATGCTTCTGCTTTTAAATGCGAGCTGGAGGCAAAATGATGATGGACTTGTCCTGTCGAGGTTTGGGCTTCGGTGGCAATGCGGCGCACAGTCATCGCAGAAAAACCTTCGTTTAAGGCGACCTGCATGGCTGCCTGTAGAATCATTTCACGACGTTGTTCGCGATTTAAATAAGCCATTCTTTATTCGCACCTCTACCAGGATATAAATCGGGAACACACTACTCCAAATTTAAAAGTTGGACAAGCGTTCAATTTTGGTTATAATGACATCAATTTGAACAATTGTCCAATTTAGAGGCATTTATGTCACGCAAGTGGTTAATTCTTGCAATCGTTGTATTGATCTATCTCCCAGTATCGATTGATGCAACCGTTTTACACGTGGCGACACCAACGTTGAGTGAGTCACTTTCTTTAACAGCAAATGAGTTGCTGTGGATTATTGATATCTATTCTCTAGTTATGGCCGGTCTGATTTTACCCATGGGTGCATTGGGTGACCGAATTGGCTTTAAACGCCTGATGATCATTGGCGGCATCTTATTTGGTCTGGCATCACTGGCAGCCGCATTCTCTTCGACTGCTTATGCCTTGATTGGTTCGCGGGCTTTACTGGCCGTAGGTGCGGCCATGATTCTGCCTGCCACTTTATCTGCGGTCCGTAATACCTTCCTGGATGAAAAGCAACGTAACTTTGCGCTTGGCATCTGGGCAACGGTCGGCGGGGGCGGTGCTGCCTTTGGTCCGTTGCTCGGTGGTTTTTTACTTGAGCACTTTCATTGGGGTTCAGTGTTCCTGATTAATGTGCCGATTATGCTAGCTGTATTGGCTTTAACAGTCTTCGTGATTCCAAAACAGGCAGGGCAACCAAAACAGAACCTTAATCTGTTACAGGCGATTGTGCTGGTGGTTGCGATCCTGAGCATGATCTATGCCGTGAAAACCGTGATGCATGGTTTTAGCATCTGGTCGGTGTTGATATTCGCAGTGGGTTTTAGTTTGCTGGTGGGCTTTATCCGTAAACAGCTCACCTCAACTTCGCCAATGATCGATATTCAATTGTTTAAACATCCGGTGATTGCAACGGGTGTGGTGATGGCAATTGTCTCCATGATGGCACTGGTCGGTTTTGAATTGCTGATTTCACAGGAACTGCAATTTGTTTACCAGCTTTCGCCATTGGCTGCGGGTGCATTCATTTTACCGTTTATGGTGGCGATCAGTCTGGGTGGTCCAATTGCCAGTATGCTGGTCAACCGTTTTGGACTGCGTTCGGTGGCGTCGCTGGGGATGTTGATGAGTGCTGTCAGTTTGTGGGGCCTGGCCAGTACAGACTTTATGCAGGCGAAGATGCAGGTCTGGAGCTGGATGGTTGTGCTGGGAATCAGCGTAGAAATTGCTTTACTGGCGTCCACCTCGGCCATTATGTCGTCAGTGCCGCCAAGTAAAGCCACGGCAGCAGGGGCAATTGAAGGCATGGCTTATGAATTGGGTGCAGGCCTAGGCATTGCCTTTTTCGGTCTGATGTTGTCATGGTTCTACGCCAACTCGATTGTGGTACCAACCGATGTGCCATCTGGCATCATTGAACAGGTGAGTAGCTCGATTGGTGAGGCAGTTCAGGCTGCCAAGCAATTACAGCCCATGATTGCTGAGCATGTGATTGCAGCTGCAAAACAGGCTTTTAGCCAATCGCATCGTTCCGTGTTGAATGTGGCAGCCTTATTATTCTTGATCTTGTCGATCTTTATCTGGTTTGCTTTACCAAAGCGAGTCAAGGTCGTTGAGGAATAATGATTGACCCTGATCTAAAGTAGTTTAGATCAGGGTGTTTTTTTAAGGAACGTTTATCCCAAACTGACGTAAGATTTTACACAACTGAATCATCGGCAAGCCCATCAAGGTGGTTTGATCATCACCCACCATTCTTTCAAATAAGCTAATGCCCAAGCTTTCACATTTAAAACTACCGGCACAATGCAAGGGCTGGTCAATCTCAATATAGCGCTCAATTTCTGCCAAGGTCAGCTGACGAAATTTGACTTGGTAATGTTCGACCCGTGTCGTTTCAAAGCCAGACTGTACATGTTGAACACTGAGCGCAGTGCTGAAAAATACAGTTTGACCCGAGTTGGCCTGTAATTGCTGAATGGCATTTTTAACACTCAGCGGCTTGCCAATAAAATCATAGGGGGCGTATTCACGCCAAGCGACCTGATCGGAACCAATCACAATCGCATCTGGATGTTGCGCAGCAATTACAGCTGCTTTCTCAAAAGCGAGACGTTTAGCCAAATCGTCGGCATGTAATTCACCTGTTGCAGATTCATCAATATCAGGCGAGATACTGCGATAATCCAGCCTTAAACGATCCATGAGGTCTTTACGGGTCTGGCTGCCGGACGCCAGAATCAGTTCATATTGACGCATTACACTGCATATTCCACAAGAATATTGAGCGGTACATAGTGTAGTACCGCGTTGTGGCATGCATTCAGTTTGATCGGCGGTGCATGCCCAGCCTGATAGGCTTCAACCCAGCGCGTTACACAGATACACCAGAAGTCACCCGGTTTAAGACCTGGGAAGCCGACTTCAGGTAAGGGGGTGATCAGGTCATTGCCGACTTTTTGTGAGAAATTCAGAAATTCAGAGGTCATTTGCGCGCACATGGTATGTTGGCCTGAATCGGTGACCGCGGTGTGACAAAAACCATTACGGAAATATCCGGTTAAGGGATCATAACAACAGCTGGCTAAAGGTTCGCCAAGCACATTTAAACGATTAATTTTAGGATCTGGATGAATAGACATAATAATAATAAAGATCGAGTGACGTTGATTATCATAATCAAAAGTGACGGCTTCGGCAGCTTTTCTGCAAAAAAACTCACCTTTATTTCAGAGAATCATTTAAAATTGTGCCGTTTTTAAAATCAACTAGAGAGCCATCCATGAATTTTCAGCGCATGACTGATCTTGATTTAGCAGGTAAACGTGTCCTTATTCGTGAAGACTTAAACGTTCCTGTAAAAAATGGGGAAATTACCAGTGATGCACGTTTACGTGCGGCATTGCCGACTATTAAAGCTGCTTTAGAGAAAGGCGCGGCAGTGATGGTATTTTCTCATTTGGGTCGTCCTGTAGAAGGTGAGCCAAAACCAGAACAATCACTTGCGCCAGTTGCTGCTTATTTAAGTAAAGCTTTGGGTCAAGACGTTAAATTATTTACAGACTATCTAGATGGTGTGGACGTTGCAGCAGGTCAGGTGGTATTACTTGAAAACGTGCGTTTCAACCACGGTGAAAAGAAGAATAACGAAGAACTGGCAAAAAAATATGCAGCGCTTTGTGATGTATTCGTCATGGATGCATTTGGTACAGCGCACCGTGCAGAAGCATCAACAGAAGGTGCAGCACGTTTTGCACCAATCGCAGCGGCAGGTCCTTTACTGGCTGCTGAGTTAGATGCGCTTGGTCGTGCCATGCAAACCCCAGAAAAACCAATGGTGGCGATTGTTGCCGGTTCTAAAGTATCAACCAAGCTTGATGTATTAAATTCATTGTCTACCATCTGCGATCAATTGATTGTTGGCGGCGGTATTGCCAATACCTTCCTTGCAGCAGCAGGTTATAACGTGGGCAAATCACTTTACGAAGCTGACCTGGTTGAAACGGCAAAACAAATTGCTGCAAAAGTCAGTGTACCATTGCCAACGGATGTTGTGGTTGCAGATGCCAGTCAGATCAACTTTGAAGACTTCCTGGGTTCATTGGCAAGCGCGCAAGCTGTTGTGAAAAATGTTGCAGATGTGACTGACACCGATATGATTCTGGATGTTGGTCCTGAAACGGCTAAAGCATTTGCAGAAATCCTGAAATCTTCAAAAACCATTCTTTGGAATGGCCCAGTGGGCGTATTTGAAGTGGATCAATTCGGTGAAGGGACCAAAGCACTTTCTTTGGCGATTGCTGAATCTGCTGGTTTCTCGATTGCAGGTGGTGGTGACACATTGGCTGCGATTGATAAATATGAAGTTGCTGACCAAATTGGTTATATCTCAACCGGTGGCGGTGCTTTCCTTGAGTTCGTAGAAGGCAAGACTTTACCGGCGGTTGCGGTTCTACTTGAACGTGCTTAATCAAGACGTAGCGCTTTGATTAAATAAAGAAATAAAAAAGAGTCGATTTAAATCGGCTCTTTTTACTTTTGTATAACAGGGTCGTCATTAAAGTGTCATATATCTGAAATATGCTTGTCACAAGTTAATCAAGTTACTGTGGAAAGACGTGATGAAATTTAAATTGACCCTTGCCGCGCTAATCATTGCTCCAATCATGCTGACTGCATGTGCAAAGAAAGATGAATCGAAAAATGCTGAACAGCAAGATCAGGCAGCTTCTGCTGTATCTACTCAATCGACACAGACCACTCCCGAACAACAAGCTGCAATTGATGCCATTGATAAGCCCAATCTAGATGAACATAATAGCAATGTTGCAGAGCATGGGGCGGCTTCGGAAGTTGCTGCGAGCCAAGCTCACTAAGCCATAAATAAAATAAAAGCCGATGTAGAAACATCGGCTTTTTTGTATTTAGGCGTTGGCCTTGCAATAGAAGGTGAGAGTGGTCTGATAATCATCATCTTTGGCTAAAGAGGCATTTTTACCGGTAATGGTGCCAATCACACCTGCGGCGGCTTCAACCATCTTGCCGGTTTGCTCATCCACCACACCTTTGAGTACGCCTTGATAGGCGGTTTTTTCATCTACAACAACAGGTGAGGTATTGCGGTTACAGGTTTTTTGAGCAGCACTAATCGCATTATTTTTGGCGATCAGGTTGGTTTTACCAATGCCCGTCACTTCAAACTGATTATTTTCTTTTTGAATGGCCAAGGTATTGGTCGGTGTAGATGCACATGCCGTCAGACCCAATGCTAGGCCACCAAGTAAACTCATGATGAAGGTTTTTTTCATTGCTTGTTCTCAAGTGATTACATAATCATATTATTTGAACATATAATTTATGGGTGCTTTGGCAGGTTATGTACAGTTTATGCAGAGACTCTGTTAATTTTGTCAAATGAATGATGAGCTTAGTAATCATGAGGTTTTCCATTTATTGACAAAAAAGCAATATAACCCATCCTTACAAGCAGGAATTAGGCATAGTGGAATTGATTCAGATTATGCTAATCTAGCGCCATCCTTGTGTTAGTTAGATTCATTTCAATGACGGACTCAAATATAGAGACAATTCATCAAAATATTCATCAACGTCAATCTATTGGGCAACTCATTGAGCCTGCACCGAATACAGAACAACTTGAAAAAGCAGTGCAAGCTGCGCTGACTGCCCCAGATCATCATCGTTTAAAACCGACCCGTTTTGTCATCGTTACTGCTGAGCAACGCGCTGCTTTTGGTGAGCATCTGGCTAAAGCCTTGGCAGACCTCGGAGAAACAGATCCTGCCCAGCTCGATCGGGTCAAGCAGCATCCGTTCCGTGCACCGTTGCTGGTTCTGGCTTTAACGACGCTTCAGGATCATCCCAAAGTACCGCACTTTGAACAGATCCTGAGCACGGGCGCAGCGATTCAGAACTTCTTGTTATCTTTACAGGCCCAAGGGTTTGCCAGCATGTGGCGTTCAGGTGCCGTCGTTGAGTCAAACTGGTTAAAACAGCAGTTGGGTTTAAAAGAGCAAGATTTAATTTCAGGAATTATTTATATTGGCACTGCGGCAAAGGCGATTGCACCACGTGCAGAAATAAACAGTCAGGATTTTGTCAAGGTGTGGCAAGCAAACTAAGCTCGGTTTGTAATGATGAAAGAAAGAAAACAGGTTTCAGGATAAAAAATGACAGAGTTAAAATTTAGCGATTTAGTTGAACCGGTGGCTGTAGATCAAAAAACAGCATTAAGAATTACAGTATTGGGTGGTGGTAGTTTTGGTACAGCCATGGCTAACCTGGCCGTGCGTAATGGCTGCGATACCATGATCTGGATTCGTGATGCTGCCGTCGCAGAAGAAATTAACCAGACTCACGTCAATAAACGCTATTTACCTGATTTTACTTTGGAAGCCGGATTGCGTGCAGTCGCTGATCTGGAGCTTGCAGTACGTGACCGTGACATTATTCTGGTGGCGATTCCGAGCCATTCATTTCGTGATGTGTTAAAGCAGATTGCACCGTTTATTACTTCTCAGGCTGTAGTTTCATTGACCAAAGGGATTGAGGCCAAAACCTTCAGTTTCATGAGCGATATTATTCGCACAGAATTGCCGGAAGTACCCTACGGTGTGTTATCGGGTCCCAACCTTGCCAAAGAAATCATGGCAGGTATGCCATCAGGTACGGTGATTGCCAGTGATTCTGAACTGGTTCGCTATGCCGTTCAGCATGCCTTACACAGTGCTTTATTCCGTGTGTTTGGTAGCGATGATGTGCATGGTGTGGAATTGGGCGGTGCATTGAAAAATATCTATGCCGTGGCGATGGGGATGGGGGATGCCTACAAGATTGGTGAAAATACCAAGAGTATGATCCTGACCCGTGCCTTGGCTGAGATGAGTCGTTTTGCGGTCAAGCAGGGTGCCAATCCTTTAACATTCTTGGGATTGTCGGGTGTCGGTGATTTATTCGCAACCTGTAATAGTCCATTAAGCCGTAATTATCAGATTGGCTTTGCGCTGGGTTCAGGTAAAACACTGGATCAGGCAAGCAAAGAATTGGGGCAGACCGCTGAAGGGATTAATACCATTGTTCAGGTGCGTACCAAAGCACAAGAACTGGATGTATATATGCCGATTACCAATGCGCTATATGAAGTGATTTTTGAAGGCGCACCACCCATGAATATTGCATTGTCGTTAATGAAAAATGGTCATCGTAGTGATGTAGAGTTTGTTTTACCTCATCATGAAGTCTAAGCAAAATCATGAGATGTATCAAAAAACTGTCATCTATTCGCGTTATGATACCGCTATAAAAAATAAGGTCGTTTTATGCAGTTAACTTTAGTTCGTCACGGTGAAGCGTCTCCAGCCATTAATGGAAACGATATGCAACGCCCCTTAACCCAGCGTGGTCATCAGCAGGCTGAGCAAACCGGGCAGTTTTTAAAAGATGTAATTCAGCCAGACATCTTTGTGGTGAGCCCTTTGTTGCGTGCCCAGGAAACTTTGGCCCATATCAAGGCACATTTTCACGGTATTCCCGTATTGATTTGCGATAAAATCAAACCGGATGATGATGCCAAAGATGCGATTGAATGGTTGTCAAAATTACCGTATGAGTCAATTGCAGTGGTCTGTCATATGAATGTGGTAGCGCATATTGCTGAACAGTTGACCCATGAGAACTTTAATCCATTTGCATTGGCAGAAGCCCGTATTTATGATCAAGCTGTGATCGCGAATGGACTATCGACACAAAACAACCGTTTTACGCCAACATTATAATTTTTATATATCCGCGTTAGGATAAGGGTACTGAACACCGATGCTGTATTTATGGATGCCCGAAACCAATGGAACATGGTATTGGTCGGCTGGGGAAAACTGGTTGCAGGCAGACAGTCTTGAGCAACTGATTCAAGACTTGCAGGCGCATAGCGGAAAAGAGACCGTGGTTTATTTTCCAAGCCGTCATGCGCAGATGTTGCAACAGGCGATGACCAAGGTACATTACAAGCAACTGGGTCAAGAAGGGATTAAATATCTTCTGGAAGAGTTTGTAAGCTTGCCGATTGACCAGATGAAAGTGGTCCATCATTTTCAGCAGGATCAGGTCAGTATTCTGGGGGTAGCACAGTCAACTATTGAAACCTGGCAACATGCACTTAGTCTGTTACCTGTCCAGATCAGTGCCTTCTTGCCTGACTTTTTGATTTTGCCTGAACCCGCACAGCATGAAGTGGTGCTGGTCAATCTCTATGATCAATTATTGGTCAGGGAAAATGCATGGTTGGGGAACTCGGTGGATGATCTGGGTTTATTTCTTGAGTTCCAGCCAGCTGAAACGCAGTTTAAGTTTGCCAATTTAAATGCTGCCCAGATGGACAGTCTGGCAACGGCATCCAGCAAAGACCAGCGCACGGAATTCAGTTATCAATTTCAGCCGCTGTTAAAAGCAAAACAGCATCCGTTTAATGTTTTGCCGAAGTCAAAACATGCCGAAACCCAATGGTCGGGTTATTGGAAAGCTGCAGCGGCAGTACTGTTGGCTGTGATCGTGGTGCAACTAGGCTATGATGCCTTACGCTGGTCGAAACTGAAAAAAGTCGCGGATCAGACCGCTGCTCAAGCCATTGACCAGTATAAATACTGGTTCGGCGAAAATATCAGGGTCACTGAACAAAATATCAAGAGCCAGTTTGAAAGCCAGTTACGGATGAGTCAGCTGGGCGATACTCAGGCACTTTCATTGTTGAGTCGTGTCGGGCCTATCCTGATGCAAAAACAGATTGTGGCCCAGCAAGTCAGCTATGAGGCTTCAACACTGGCCATGTCACTCAAGGCAAAATCGGCAGAAGATCTGCAAGGGCTGACCCAGCAATTAAATCAACAAGGTTTTCAGGCTGAGTTAGGTAATGTGCAGGCGGACAGTGTCGGCGCAATCGGGGTGGTAAAAGTAAAATAATGAAAGCACTAACACGTTTACAAAACAGCTTCGACCAGAAAATTGAAGCGCTTAATGACTATCTGCAAGGTTTATCTGTACGTGAGCGCGTGATGGTTATTTTTACGACCATCTTTGTGATCGTGACTATTATTGGTTTTTCCTTGTGGAAAATGCACGCTTTGGCCGATCAACAGCAAAAACGTTTAAATGAACTCAAGGATCTGACCGTCTGGATGCAGAGTAATGCTGCTACCATGAAGCCTGCTAATGATCTTGCACTGTCCGCTGCAGACAAGATTCAGCGTACTGCCCAGCAGCAGGGCCTGGCTGTCTCCTCCCAGCAAAATGGAGAACAGATTCAACTGGTGGCAGAACATCAGAACTATGCTGTTTTAGCTAACTTTTTAATGCAGTTGTCACAAATGGGCATTAGCATTCAAAAAATGGAGATGGTATCAAACAACAATCAGATTAAATTGACTGCAACAGTGCAATAACATCAGGGTTTTGGATTTTTTACACAGTATGAGGGCTCAGCCTGAATGCGTAGCCTTTTTGTAATACATGGTCTTTCTTAACGGGCGACACTGGAACTCAATCATAAACCGTAAACAAAGTCAGCGAAGGTCGGTTGTATGAGGAATACTACTGCATAGCTTCCTGTCTAGAGCAGTCCGGCGTATTTTTTTCAGAATATAAATAGGTTGTTGGGACTAAAGCAAAAAATCAGCAAACTGGCTTATAAAGTTTGCCAACGGGGTCTCCTTATCTACATTTGAAGTCTCGTTTGAATGGTTTTGTTGAAGTCAGGCAATATATGGCTGAAATGTCACCAGACCTTAAAAAATAACCCTATGTCAGGCATGGCGTTTTGATACGCCTATGCCTATAATATGCCTACTTGAAAAAACAGTAGACTGTGATTGGTATGTTATATTCATTGGCTCGCCCTTTGTTGTTTACTTTAGCGCCAGAGCGTGCACATGAACTTACACTTTCAATGCTGGATAAAGCCCATAAAATTGGCTTCATGCATCAGAAAGTAGCAGCAAAACCTGTGACATGTATGGGCATTGAATTCCCGAATCCTGTAGGTCTTGCCGCTGGTTTGGATAAAAATGGTGCGCATATTGATGCTTTAGCAGCTTTAGGCTTCGGTTTTATCGAAATTGGAACCATTACCCCACGTCCACAAGCAGGTAATCCTCAACCGCGTTTATTCCGTATTCCTCAGGCAAAAGCCATTATTAACCGTATGGGTTTTAATAATGACGGCGTGGATAAACTGATTGAGAATGTCAAGGCAGCAAAATTTAAAGGTGTGCTAGGTATTAACATTGGTAAAAATGCCGATACGCCAGTTGAAGATGCGGTTTCTGATTATCTGATCTGTCTCGAAAAAGTTTATAATTACGCTTCCTATGTTACGGTGAATATCTCATCGCCAAATACCAAAAACTTACGTAGCTTACAAAGTGGTGACGCACTGACAGAGTTGTTACAAACATTAAAAGATCGACAACTAGAGCTGGCAAAACAATATAATCATTATGTTCCTCTGGTGCTTAAAGTTGCACCTGATCTCACTGCAGAAGATATTGATTTTATTGCAGCACAATTATTGCAATTCAAGATTGATGGTCTCATCGTGACCAATACCACGCTGGGCCGTGAAGGTGTCGAAAACCTGGAAAACGGTAATGAAGCGGGTGGTTTGTCTGGTGCGCCTGTATTTGAGAAAAGTACCGAATGTTTGCGTCAGTTTGCGAAAGTACTTGCGGGCCAGATTCCTTTGATTGGTGTTGGCGGTATTCTGGCAGGCGAACATGCGGTTGCGAAACAACAGGCAGGAGCGAGCCTCGTTCAGGTCTATAGCGGACTGATTTATACCGGTCCGACCCTGATTAAAGATTGTGTTAATGCGATGACATTGTGAAATGAACACGCTTGATATCATTATTCTGGTCATCTTGCTCATTGGAGGGCTGAACGGTTTGCGCCAAGGATTTATTAAAGCCTTTGCCAACTTGATCGGATGGATATTTGCATTGATCATTGGAGCAAAATACGCTGTGTTATTGGCCCCTGCGATGAGCAGTCTGAGCCAAGACCCGGTTGTGCAAAAAATTGCAGCTTTTGCTTTTATCGTATTGATCATCGTGGTGTGTACCTGGATTGTTTCGGCATTACTCAACGGGCTCTTGAAAAGTTTAAAACTGGGCCCATTAAATCGTTTAGCAGGGGGCGCTTTTGGTTCGCTCAAAGGCCTTTTGATTGTGCTGATCACTATGCAGGGGCTTGGACCATGGGTTGAAAGCTCACCGCACTGGAAACAGTCTAAATTTGTACAAATTTTATTACCTTACGCACCTTTGGCAACTGAAATGTCCAAAGATGCGGCAAATCAAGCCTTACATCAAATGACATCCGAAGGTGCGCTATTACATCGCCCTTCACCAGAAATGGACGAATCGGAACGTGCATCAGTCACTGAGCGTTCTGATCATTCGACGAAAAATCCTTTTTATTAATCGCTAGCTTGTCGCGAGGTTGCTATGTGTGGAGTTGTTGGGATAGCCGGTAAATCACCAGTGAACCAAATGTTATTTGATGCCTTAACGATGCTGCAACATCGAGGACAGGATGCCGCAGGGATCGTAACCTGCCACCAAGGGCGTTTATTTCTCCGCAAAGATAACGGTATGGTACGCGATGTATTTCATACCCGTCACATGCGTGCATTGCTTGGCAACTACGGGATTGGACATGTGCGTTACCCAACCGCAGGTTCATCCAGCAGTGCTGAAGCACAGCCGTTTTATGTAAACTCTCCTTACGGGATTACCCTTGCACACAATGGTAACCTGACCAATGCCGCAGAAATTCATGATGACCTGTTTAAAACAGATTTACGTCATATGAATACGGATTCCGATTCAGAAGTCCTGCTCAACGTATTTGCGCATGAACTGCAAAAGCTTCGCACTTTAAATCCAACTCCGGACGATATTTTCCACACCGTTTCTCGCGTACATGAGCGTTGTAAAGGTGCTTATGGCGTGGTTGCCATGATCACAGGCCACGGTCTGGTCGGCTTCCGTGACCCGAATGGTATCCGTCCGCTGGTCTACGGTTCTCGCGAAACTGAGCAAGGCACTGAATATATTATCGCTTCTGAGTCAGTTGCGATTACCGCACTCGGTTTTAAAGTTGAGCGTGATATTGCGCCAGGTGAAGCGATTTTCATTGATGAAAATGGTCAGTTGTTTAGCAAGCAATGTGCTGCAAACCCAGAATATCGTCCATGTATTTTCGAATACGTGTATTTTGCGCGACCAGATGCCACGATCGACGGGATTTCCGTGTATAAAGCCCGCTTGAAAATGGGTGAGAAGCTGGCGTACAAGATTTTGAAAGAATGGGGTGAGCAGCACGATATTGATGTGGTGATTCCAATTCCGGATACCAGCCGTACTTCCGCTTTAGAGTTGGCCAATATTTTAGGGGTGAAATTCCGTGAAGGGTTTATGAAAAACCGCTATATCGGACGTACCTTCATTATGCCAGGTCAGCAACAGCGTAAAAAATCGGTTCGTCAAAAACTGAATCCGGTCGAGCTTGAGTTTAAAGACAAGAATGTACTTCTGGTTGATGACTCGATTGTGCGTGGCACCACCTGTAACGAAATTATCCAGATGGCACGTGATTCGGGTGCGAAGAAAGTATTCTTTGCTTCAGCCGCGCCAATGGTGAAATATCCAAACGTCTATGGTATTGATATGCCAGCCAAGGCTGAACTGATTGCATCAGGACGTACCGTGGAAGAAATCCGTGAAAATATTGGTGCAGACCGTCTGGTTTTCCAGGATCTGGAAGATTTGAAAAATGCCGTGCGTACCAGTAAAGTGCCAGATCTGACTGAATTTGATTGTTCAGTCTTTGATGGTATTTATGTCGCAGGTGGTATTGACAAGGCTTACCTTGATAAACTTGAGCAAAAACGTAGCGACTCTGCCAAAAATAAACTGGATAGCTATATCGATGTGAATATTGATGCCGCTTCGGTAGATTTAACCGGTATCAAAGAAATGTAAACCTTTTGGTCCATAGAAAAGCGGGAATTTCCCGCTTTTTTATTTTATGATAGCGGATACGGAAGTCCTTAATAGAAACAATGTAATCAGGAAAATTTACATTGAGAGAAATGAGCCATTACTTAATCGAAAATAAGAATATTGCATGGTCAATGAGCTTTTGTTGGCTGGCGATGTTATTGACCGTTTTTATTCTTAATCTAATTTTAGGTTTGGTGGTTCATTTTTTTGATTATACCCAGCCCATCTGGTGGCATGCGCTGAGTCCCTATTTTATTTTATTGCTGATTTGTGTGCTGTTCTGGTCGGTCGGCGCAGAATTATATGTACTCCGTGAAGGTGGGCATTCACTTGCCAAGCAATTAAAAGCCAGACGTCTGGTATTTGATGAAAGTACACCGGAAGAAAGTACGGCATTAAAAATTGTGGAGCAAGTTGCCAAAAGTTTTTCCATCGATCCTCCTGCTGTCTATGTATTACCGGATGAAGTCGGGGTAAATGCCTTAACCGCAGGCTTCAGATCACAGGATATTGTAATTATCCTGACCTGGGGGGCTTTGCAAAACCTGGATGAGTTGGAACTGTATGGCTTGCTCAGTTATGAGTTTAACCAGATTCTATCCGGAGAAGCCGTCGAAAATACCAAGCTAAAATTGTTATACAGTGGCTTAACCACATTTAGCCAATGGGGCAGTAAGCTGGCTCAAGCGGGCTATAGTCCCTATGCAACCTCGTATCGCAATAAGTTTGAAACCATCTTTGTCGCGATAGGGGGCGTGATCTGGCTGATTGGTAGTTTAGGTATTTTGATTACTCGTGCAATTAAATACCTTACCTTGAGTGGGCGAACTTTTCGCAATGATCTCAAGACCATGCGATTGATGAATAATAATGCCAATATTCAAACCTTATTGCGGATTTACGTGCATCATTCCGGTTCGCAAATTCATAGCGCCTATTCTGAATCCATTTCACATATGTGTTTTGCCAACTCATTGAGCCCGCAAAGCTGGATGAATATTCATCCCAGCATTAAAGATCGCATCTATGAATTGAACCCGACCTTATTGCAAGATTTACAGTTGGAAAATCTCAGAAAACTGCGTAATCGTCCTTTGTTTAGCCTGTTTCGTTCGCTGGAAGAAGAAACCACCGACATTACCACGCCGTGGAGCTCACCGCAGCCTTTGCCGCTGTTGCGTTTGTCGCCAATTAGCTTTGCCTTGAACGATGCGATTAAGCCGCTTAACCCAGAGATACGTAAAAACAAGAAACGCCCTGAATTGATTCAGCGCGCCATGCAAACCGCAACGGGTTCGCGTGAGGTGATGGTGGCGATTTTGATGATCCGTCAATATCGTGAATTTATTCCACAGGATGCACCGGTCAGCCATGCCATCGTCGATGCCTTACTGAATCTGGATGGACGTATCCATGTGCAGATTTTCCATGATGCCTGCAAGAATATTGGGCACATGCCAGCCAGTATCGCCCGTCAATTTCTTACCAAGCTGGCCTGTATTATTCAGGAAGATGGGGAAGTGGGCTTGCTGGATGCTTTGTTGCTGGAACGCGTCAAACATGAACTGAATTTAATGCCGGCCCATCTACCTGCGGCTTTTGAAGATGTGAAATCCCAGATTGTGCATTTGATTGATGCCTTGCTGCATGTTCAGCAAATTAACAGTCCAAATCAGCTTGAGGTGCGGGAACGTATCTTGCAATTGTTGTTGACTGAAGACGAAATGCAAACCTATGCCGATATTTCGGATGAGCCACTGGATCTGGCGGAAATCCTGAATGATGTGTCAGGCTTGTTATTGCGCGATCGCCTCAATATTTTGTCGATTGCAGAAAGATGTCTGTGGAACGACCGGATTATTACCCAGGATGAGCTGGATGTTTTAGAGCTTTTATATTGGCGTCTGGGTTTTGATACACACGAAGTGGTTGAGCAAATGCAAAAGAAAAATAGTCTGATGATTATTTAAGGGACATTCGCTTGCACGTGTTTTTTTGATAAAAACGTTACGTGACAAACACATAAAATGCTGCCATTTCAAGGTAAGCTTGCCATTTATTTTTATTCTTGTATTACCTGCTTTTGAGTAATTTATGGAACATATTGAAATTTTAAAAGCCTTGTTTTTAGGCTTTATTGAGGGTTTAACCGAATTCCTGCCCATTTCAAGTACCGGTCATTTGATTTTATTTGGTCATATGATCGACTTTCATTCCGATGATGGTCGGGTGTTTGAGGTGGTGATTCAACTGGGTGCAATTCTGGCGGTGTGCTGGTTATATCGACAAAAGATTTTTGACCTGATCAAAGGTTTTTTTAGTGGCGATGCAGAAGCACGGCATTTTGCTTTTAGCGTTTTACTGGCATTTATTCCAGCGGTGGTGATCGGGGTATTTGCAGTCGATTTTATTAAGAGTGTCCTGTTTAGTCCGCTGGTGGTTGCAGTCGCTTTAATAGTCGGTGGTCTGATCATTTTCTGGGTGGAGTCGATTAAATTTGAGCATAAAACCACGGATGCAACCAAGATTACCTATAAGCAAGCGTTTCTTGTGGGCTGTGCACAATGTGTGGCCATGATTCCGGGAACTTCGCGTTCAGGCGCGACCATTGTTGGGGGGATGTTCTCAGGCTTGTCTCGTAAAGCCGCAACCGAATTTTCATTCTTTCTGGCGATGCCGACCATGTTGGGCGCAGCAGTATTTGACCTGGCACGTAATGCGGATGTATTGACGCAAGACAATATGCTGAATATTGCGGTAGGTTTTGTCGCGGCCTTTATCTCGGCACTATTTGTGGTTAGCGCCCTGGTAAAATTTGTTGAACGTCATACCTTACGTGTGTTTGCTTGGTACCGTATTGTACTCGGTATTATTTTACTGTTTGTTTTCCTATAAATAATAAAAAAACTCTTCCTTTTGGCACATGCTAAAAGGAAGATTCTCAGTTAAGATTTCAATCTCTTATATCTCATCTTTCATATTTCCAGATCGGTTCGACTGCAACATGACAATAGCTAAAATGAATGCGCGTGATTTAATAATAGATTTACTGCTGGGCTTACAAGGCGGTGCAATTTCAATTAAGCAGATTATTGTGGCGGCCAGACTATTTGATATTAGTGAGAACAGCATTCGCGTCGCAGTGACCCGCTTGTCCAGTGATGGCGTGATTGAAGCAATTGAGCGCGGTATCTATCAGTTTACGGTGCAGTCGCATGAATGGGCTGATGTCATGCTAAACCGTAAACAAGGCATTAAACAGACCAAGAACTGGAATCATCAATATCTGGCAGTATTAACCGGAGCGTTAGGGCGTGTTGACCGTACCGCTTTAAATCGGCGTGAAAGAGCACTCAAGCATTTTGGTTTTAAAGAGCTGGAACAGGGAATTTATATCCGTCCGGATAATCTGGCTATTGGTTTTGATGCGCTTTTTTCCGAACTGAAGTCTTCGGGACTGGAAGAGTCTGCCAAGATCTGTCAAATCAATCATTTTGATGCGACAACTTTAGCGAATTTGCCAAAACTTTGGGCAACCGAGACCTTAAACCAGAATTATGAAAAATATGCCCAGATGATTCAGCAGTGGTTAGCGACTGTATCGCAACTCTCCTTAGAGGATGCTGCTCGAGAGTCTTTATTGCTTGGGCGACAGACCATTTCTTTATTGATGAATGATCCTTTATTGCCAGAAGATTTTGTAGATGTGCAACTGCGCAAGCAATTCGCTGCAAGTGTACAACAGCTGGATCAGACTGGACTGGACGCATGGCGCAAATTTTATGAAAGCCATGTCGAGTAAACTCTGATTACAAATATTACATCTATTTTAATTTTAATTTATTGACAGAAATATTACTAAGTTTAGAATAAAAATATAAATTGTGTAGTTTTATAAAAATAGACAGCTCCAGGCAGGGTAAACAGATGAATACACGTGTTGCAATTAGTGACTTATTCAGTAGAGAGGAAATTACTGAACTCACAGCAAAATCAGATTTGCATGGCAGTTGGGCGGTGTTCTCGACCTGGGCCGTGATTGGCGGGACTTTTGCTGCCGTAGCCAGTTCATGGCAATATTTGCCCGCTTGGGGTAAATTACTGATGTGCATAGCAGCACTGGTCATTTTGGCAGGACGTCAGCTGGCCTTGGCGATTATCATGCATGATGCCTCACATCAGAGCCTGTTTAAAACCAAATGGCTGAATGACACATTCACTGACTGGTTATGCGCGCGTCCGATCTGGAATGATTTACATAAATACCGTGCCCATCACATGCGTCATCACAGCAAAACCTCGACAGTAGATGATCCCGATCTATCACTGGTCGCGGGTTTTCCCACCTCTAAGAAATCATTGATGCGCAAATTTATGCGTGACTTAACCGGAGTGACCGGATTTAAGTTTGCGGTCGGTCGTGTGCTGATGGATATTGAGAAAATGGAGTGGACAGTTTCCAATGACCGTCGCTGGATTTCTCAGGAAGGCAAACACTGGACTGATTATCCTAAAGCCTTTTTAAAGAATAGTGGTGGGGCAATTGCCACCAATGCCGCGCTATTTTCAGCGCTATGGGCGGCAGGTCATCCTAAACTTTATGCATTGTGGGTGGTGGCATATTTAACCCCATTTCCTTTATTTCTCAGAGTCCGTTCAATGGCAGAGCATGCTGGCATGGAGACCAGTCACAGTGCCTTAACCAATACCCGGACCACCAAAGCGGGCTTTCTGGCACGCGCCTTGGTTGCTCCGATCAATGTGAACTATCATAAAGAACATCATTTGATGGCAGCGGTCCCTTATTTTAAATTGCCAAAAGTGCATCAAATGCTACGTGAACGTGGACATGTGGCTGAACCGCCAAGCTATTGGCAGGTATTAAATCAGCTTTCCAGTCAGACAGATTAAATGAGCGTGACAAGCAGGGATCAAACAACAGAAGCAAGGGAAGAACGCATGGCAGCAACAAAAGACCAAATCATGGGATTTCTGGCACAAGAATTTCCGCAAGCACTAATGAAAAGTAGCATTGAAGAAATTACACCCAGAGGAGCACAGCTGCTTTATCGTGTTGATACAGGTGATTTACGGCCAGGTCAGACGGTTTCTGGGCCGACCTTAATGCTGGTCGCGGATTACGTGCTGTACATTGCCATTTTGGGACATTTAGGTCTGGTTGCGATGGCGGTGACCACCAATATGACCATTAACTTTTTTCGTAAACCAAATGGCAATCGCGATATTCGAGCTGTTTGTAAGTTGATAAAAGTGGGTAAAACCTTGGTTACGGGCGAAGTCTGGTTATATTCACTGGATGATGAAGAACCTGTGGCCCATGTGATTGGCACTTATGCGCTACCACAAAAATCATCTGACTGAATATCTAGAACGGGTCAATGATTCAGCTGATCTGCAGGATCTACTCGGTTTTTATTGACGGCAAATCACTTAAAAAAATAAAACATGTCATAGGATCATGCGGCTCAATCAGGTGTGATCAATAGATAACCAATCTGATTCGGGAAGAACGGAATGATCATTAAAAACGGTTTGATGGCTTTGGCATTGCTAGGATGTGCAGTCGCTACACAGGCCAAGCAAACAGTGTGTGTATTCGATCCTGTGGGTAAATCGGGCGATGCTTTTGCATTGGCAAAGGATTATGCGCTTGAAGCCAAGAAATGGGGGGCTGATATCGATTTACGTGCCTATGTCGATGAGCGTGTGGCTGCAGAAGATCTGAAGGTCGGGCAATGCGATGGAGCGATTATCAGTGGCTTACGTGGCCGACAGTTCAATAAATATGTCGGTTCTCTAGATGCGATTGGTGCACTGACCGATTTAAAAACGGCAATTTTAGCCTATCAAATCTTGTCCAAGCCACAAGCTGCAAAAAGCATGATCAATGGACCTTATGAAATTGCCGGGCTTGGTACCATTGGGCCTGCTTATCTGTTTGTTTCTGACCGTAGTATCAATACCCTAGCCAAGGCTGCCGGAAAGAAGGTCGGGGTATTTGCCTATGATGAGGCACAGCCGAAGCTGGTGGCTCAGGTCGGTGCCCAAGCAGTTTCGGTTGATGTGACCAATGCCGGTGCCAAATTCAATAATCACCAGATTGATATCGTGCCTGCACCGATTGTGGCCTATAAGCCTTTTGAACTTTATAAAGGTTTAGGCGATAAAGGCGGCATCGTAAAATTCCCGCTCACGCAAATCTCGGCAAATTTTATTATTCGCAAGGATAAGTTTCCGGCAGGTTTTGGACAAAAGTCACGTGAATGGGTGGCAGGTCAATTGGGCCGTACCTTTAATATAATCGCCAAATATGAAAAGGAAATCCCAGCCAGATACTGGATGAATATTTCCCCTGAAGAGCAGGTGAATTATATGAAAATGATGCGTGAGGCACGTATTTCCCTGACCAAGGCCGGGATTTATGATCCGAAAATGATGAACTTCTTGAAGAAGGTCCGTTGCAAGCAAAATCCAAATAGTTTTGAATGTGCACTGAATGATGAATAAATCATGAATTAGGCTCGGCATAATCCTCTTTATTGTTTGTAATTTAGAGGGTTTTTGCTTTTTAATCAGGCCATATATTTTAAAAAACATAACAACAATGCTGTAGGCGAAACTGCCAGAACATGCTACAACTAAAGCTGTCCAAATTTATTTGTACCCACGATTTTTAACTTATATGACGATACCGCCCGACTTGATACCTTTATCGCAAATTGAGTCAAATCAAGAACATATTTTAGCGATCAAGCGTAATGATTTAGTACCTTTATTAAACGATCCACATCGTTTAAATCATTATGCAGATCATTTGGTACAAGCCCAGAGTGTTTTGCTCAATGGTGTTGATCCTAAACTGAATCAGCAATTGAGCGAAGTGATTAGCCAGATTATTCAGCAGCTTTCGCTTTCAAAAAAATATCTGGGTGGACGTCGCTTCAATGCATTGCAAAAATGGTTGGGGATTGATGTCGAATATGATGCGGGTCAAGTCAAATATCTCAAAGATTTAGATCGTCTGATTCAGGAAGCCAATCACCTGAGTCAGCGCTTGCAGATAGAAATCCAGAAATCGCAGTCACGTCTGCAACAGGCATTGGGTTTGCGTGAGCAGATGGCAGCCTATATTCAGGCCGCGGATGAGTTTTTAAAAGAATATCCTCAATTTAGCAAGCAGCAAGTGCTGGACCATTTTGTCGAGCGCCTGTCAAAAAAAGTGAATACGCTACAAACCTTACAGAGCAGCAATGATATTGCGATGAAGCAGATGCAATTGTCCCAGCATTTGTCGTTTAGTCTGTTAGACCGTTTTAAGGAAGCGCAACAGGTGTTAATTCCTGCATGGCAATATCATTTGAAGCAAAGTCGTGAGTCCGGGTCATCGTCGACCATTGAGCAACTGGACAAGAGCCGAGAAAACCTGATTCAAAATTTGAAAAAATCATTACAGAAATAAGAGGGGAATACCATGTCAGATTCAGAACTTAGCAAAGTATCTCATGAACTTGAACTCAAAACTGAGCAACGTTTCGAGCAGCTTAACCTGAAAGAGCTGGGTTTACAGCCGCACGACCTTGCCGAGGTGATGGATGCGCATAAAGAGCTGGCAGAGATGAGTCCGACTGTTGTGGCTGAATATGGCAAAAATATTGCCAACAAGACCTCAACCTATACGGATGAATTGCTGAGTCTGGTGCAGAATAAAGATCTGGATAACACCGGGCAAAAACTCAATGAAGTGGTGCAGGTCGCCCAGCAGCTGAATACGTCTAGCATTTTGAATAAATCAAAAAGCTCGGGTTTTTTAGGTGGCCTACTCAGCAAGTTTAAAAGCGCCAAACAAAATTTTGATCAGCATTTTAATACCACCAAAGAACAGATCGATGTTTTGGTTAAGGAAATTGAAAGCTCGCAATCTGGCTTGAAGGCACGGGTTGGTACGCTCGATAAAATGTTTGATGCCGTACAGGATGAATACAAGCAGCTAGGTGTGTATATCGCAGCAGGTCAGTTGAAGCAACAGGATATCCAGCAGCAGATTTCGGCTTTGACTGCTCAAGAGCAGGACCAGCAGACCACACAGCAGATTTATGATCTGAATCACTTAGCCAATAATCTGGAAAAACGGGTCAGTGATTTACAGGTGTTACAACAGTCTGCGATGCAAACATTGCCCATGATCCGCATTATCCAGTCGAATAACCTAATGCTGGTCGATAAATTCTATGCGATTAAAAACATCACTTTACCAGCTTGGAAAAACCAGATTAGTCTGGCAATTTCATTGCAGGAGCAAAAGAATAGCGTACAGCTTGCCAAAGCCATTGATGACACCACCAATGAGTTATTACGCCGTAATGCAGAGTTACTTCATCAAAACTCGGTTGATACGGCTAAAGCCAATCAGCGTTCAGTGATTGATGTGGAAACCCTTGAACATGTCCAAAACACCCTCATTAAAACAGTAAATGATGTGATTCAGATCCAGAAAGAAGGCATGCAGAAACGTGCGGAAGCCACGACACGGTTACGGGCCTTACAGGATAGTCTGAATCATCTGGTGCTGGAGAATAGCCAGCCACCTCAATCTTGATACGATTAATTTTTTGAAGGAAAGATCATTGTCACCGATAGACGATTTTAGTGTACAGCCGCTTGGCCAGCGTTTAGATGTGTTAAAAAAACGTCAGCGTCATTTAATGATCTGGTTTTTTCTAAGTAGTACTCTGGCGCTTGTTACCATTGCATCGCTATTTTTTCAAAAAGAATTGATCTATCGTTTCTTCGATCTTTCCATGCATGTTCAGGTACTCGATTTGCCTTATCATGTCCAGGAGCTTGTTCCTTTCAAGCAACCTGTCGATTATTTATTTAATTTACTGTCATGGGTCGGCTGGCTGTTCCTGAAAATCCTGGTTTCATTTGTTGGGGCATTTTTTCTGGTCAGCTGGGCAAAAAAACTCAAGTTTTTTCAGCAGCGTTTTCAGGCTTGGACGCAACGCTTTCTGGCATGGATCATTGCATTTATCTTACTCTGGTCTGGTTTAAGCTACATTCAGTATGACTGGAAAGATGAAACCCAACAGGCTTATCAGCAGTGGATGAGTTATCAAAATAATATTGTAGAAAGCCAGATTGCTCAGGATTTGCAGCAAGCCGAAATTTCTTCGACTGAAAAAGCGTATGTGCTGGCCCAAGTGGCCTTATTGCATCAGCCCGCCGATCGTAAGACCGCCAATGTCTATATGAATCAGCTGATTGATGCAGAAAAGAATGATCCGCTTTTGTTTAAGAAATACGATTTCAAGCCTGAGCAGTTGTGGGTCATGCAACAGCAACTTTACGGTAAAAGCATCACTGCACTTACACAACCGCTGGATTTACGGGCCCAGCAAGCCGAGCGTATTTCTCAGATTGTGAATGTGATCTTGTGCGGAGTCATTATTCTGGTTTTGGCTTTAACTGCCATTTTATACATGCTCGCCAAGCATTTAAAAAATCGTCGCAATCGGATCAGTCAAAAGCTTGAGTATTAATCTGTTTTTATGTTCAGAACGCCTGACAGCGTACCGCACCGCGTTAACCTTCGTCGTTGCCGTAGTATGCTGTGCTGGTCGATTTGTTTTTGATGGATTTATTCGATTGAAATCATAAAAACATACTGTTTTACCTATTTATCATTTTTACGTAATATAGCCTTATTGAATGAATTGACCGATTTAAAAGTCTTAGGGTTTGGAGAAATACATGTTAGATCAAAATATTAAAACTCAATTAAAAGCTTATTTAGAACGTTTAGAAAGTCCGATCGAACTGGTTGCTGCTTTAGATGACTCAGACAAAGCAGAGAAAATCAAAGAACTGGTGACTGAAATCGCAGAACTTTCTGATCAGGTTACGGCGCGTTTTGACGGTTCAAACGCTCGCCGTCCTAGCTTCGGTGTTGCCAAAGCAGGTGAACAACCGCGTGTGTTCTTTGCTGGTTTGCCAATGGGCCATGAGTTTACTTCTTTGATTCTGGCATTATTGCAAGTATCGGGTTATGCACCGAAAGTTTCTGATGAAGTCTTAGCCCAGATCAAAGGCCTCAACCTGACTGCCAACTTTGATGTGTTTGTGTCACTAAGCTGCCACAACTGTCCAGATGTAGTGCAGGCACTTAACCTGATTGCAATCAACAACCCGAACACCACCGCAACCATGATTGATGGTGCTTTCTTCCAGGATGAAGTGGAAGAGCGTAAAATCTTGGCCGTACCAATGGTGTTCCAAGACAATGAACATATCGGTCAAGGTCGTATGACTTTGGAAGAAATCGTGGCCAAGTTAGATACCCATTCTGCTGAGAAAGATGCAGCAGCAATCAATGCCAAAGATGCATTTGATGTGTTGGTGATTGGTGGTGGGCCTGCCGGTGGTACTGCGGCAATCTATGCAGCGCGTAAAGGCATCAAGACCGGTATCGTAGCTGAACGCTTTGGCGGTCAGGTGATGGATACCATGGACATTGAAAACTTCACCACGGTGCAAAAAACCGTTGGTCCGAAGTTTGCTCAGGATATGGAAGCGCACGTCCGTGAATACGGTGTGGATATCATGAACCTGCAACGTGTCAGCAAGATCACAGGTGCAGATCAAACGGCCAACGGTCTGGTTGAAGTTGAACTGGAAAATGGTGCCAAGCTTGAATCGAAAACCATCATTCTTTCCACCGGTGCACGCTGGAGAGAGATGAATGTGCCGGGTGAAGCCGAATACCGTACCCGTGGTGTGGCTTACTGCCCGCACTGTGATGGCCCATTATTCAAAGGCAAACGTGTTGCAGTGATTGGTGGCGGTAACTCGGGTGTTGAAGCAGCGATTGACCTTGCCGGTATTGTTGAGCATGTCACACTGGTTGAATTCGATACCAAACTTCGTGCCGACCAGGTGTTGCAAGACAAGTTAAACAGCTTGCCAAATACTACCGTAATCATGAATGCATTAAGTACCGAAGTGGTCGGTGACGGTGCTCAGGTGACAGCATTGAAATATAAAGACCGTGCTACTGATGTTGAACATACAGTTGAGCTGGCAGGGATCTTTGTACAGATCGGCTTATTGCCAAACACTGACTTCCTGAAGAACAGTGCGGTGGAGTTGAGCAACCGTGGCGAGATCGTGATCAACGACCGTAACGAAACCAGTGTCAAGGGTGTATTTGCCGCAGGTGACTGTACCACAGTGCCTTACAAGCAAATTATCATTGCCACAGGTGAAGGTGCCAAGGCTTCACTGTCTGCCTTTGATTATATGATCCGTTCAGGTGTCTAAATAATCTGATAAAAAAAGCCCCAATGATTTGGGGCTTTTTTTTATTGGGTTTAGTTTTTAGTCGGTTTATATAAGCCATGATCGACCAGATGTTCACGTAAAATACGGCGAAGTTCCAATACGGCTTCAGGTGTTTCCTGAATAGAGTGACCGCCGGTGAAAATCTTTTCCGATACCGCACCATCCAGATGGGCACTTTTATAAGGCACAATGCCATCGGTGATAACCTCTGGATCATTGCTTTTGGTGACATTTCCCATAATGGAATGGAAAACCAGCCCTTTTTCTGGCGGAATGGTGGCAGTTAATTCCATAAATTTGGATTTTTTACTCAGATCACTTGGGCCATTCTGGATCACGTCATTGGTCAGGGTTTTGACAAATTCCTTAAGGTCCATGTCATCGCTGGTAAGTGTATCCGCCAAAGTGGTCAAGAACGTCGCAGGGAGCTTGATAATCTTTCGGGCTGCCAAGGTAAACCAGCGATCGGCATAATCTGTACCACGATGCGGGGATGCCAGGAAAATGGCGCGATCAAAATTGGTAATCGGTTCCATTTTCAGTCGCTCGCCAATCACCGGATGTTTGCGCAATCGTGCCTGCTGGCGGCTATTCATCATGGTCAGTGCCTCTTTGGAAATATCCGCATTGCTCACTAAAAGCCGGCTGATAATCCCACCCATACTATGACCGATTAAAACTGCATCCTGTGCAGCGGCATCTTTCGGGTTCAGTGAAGCAAAGGCTTGCTTTAACAGGGCATAGATTTGAAAACGGCTTTCCAGAATCGGCATATTGGTGGAGTAGAACACTTGCCAGACCTGATAATGTTCACGTAATACAGGATCGCCCATAATATCGTTAGTCACCGCAATCCAGGCTTCAGGACTACTGGCCAGACCATGCACCAGTACGATCACTTTCTTGTTTGGATTATAAGGTTCAAGCATGTAGAGATGCGGCATGGTCAGATGCTGATCGCGGTCAATCAGGGTCAGGTAGGCAGCAGTGCCTAAGTTATTTTCAGCTAACCATAGACCATAAGGTGCAGAGAAATTGGCTGCCAGTGAATATTCTTTTCCGGCAATACTTACTTTCTCGACACTATAGGGATCATAAACTTTGACTTCAAAGTTTGGATTATTTAAAACATCATTGATCGTTGCAGCCGCATTCTTGGGTTGAGCAATAATGGTGGCAGCCAGATAACGGGCTTTATGAATATTCGGGTTAACACCATTGGGGTAGTCAAAGCTTAATGGATCAAGAATATATTTATTGTCTCCGTGGGCAGCATTCTCTGATGAAGGGAATACCGCAACGAAATCCGAGCCGAAACCATCCCGACGGTTAATCGCTCTTAAGCCGGAAAAGTTCATGTTATAGCTGGAAATAAACTTCTCAAGCTGCATGTTTTGCAAGCGCTGATAAGACTGGATATCAATGGTATAGGTACTTTTACCAATTTTAATGGTCGGGGTAATGGTTTTAGCCGGATTTCTTAAGCTATGGACATTGACCAGCTTGGTCAAGGCCTGATTATAGAAATCCCGGATCTGAACTTGTCTGTTATCGAAAATACGCTCTTGCGGCTGGCGAGCGGTTTTAAATAAATAAGCATAACTATAACGGATGCTCTTATCGAGGGCTTCAAGCTCTTGATCCAGACACTGTTCATAGGTTTTCTGAATTGTTTTTTGTTGTTCTTCGCCCTTATGTTTGCTGAGCTTGCTGACTTTACATTCAGACGAGTCAGACAGACTCATAGCTTTGGAAAGGTATAATTCACTGGAAGTTGATAACAGCTGCTCGTCCTGAATCTGCGGAATTTTATGCAGATCTGCAATACATTCATCTGGTGTCTGCATGCAGACTTTTGCTTCTTTGCCTGACATTGACAACACATTGAGACTGGCTTCGCTCAATCTCTTCTGGGTCAGAATACTATTACGCTCGTTCGCAATCGTGACATTCAGGTCTTGCTGTTTCAGACTGACAACTTGGCAGCCACTCATTACCATCGCACTGAGTAGGCTAATCGCAAATAAACGTTGATTCGGGGTAAATGCTAGCATTATAAATCAGCAAGTTGGCTGGGAGATGGTAGCTATAATACGAAAATCGAATGTTTTTTCAATCATCCATAAAAAAATAGACTGTACACGACAGTCTATTTTTCACTACAGCATGGGCGAGTAATTAGTTCAATACTTGCCACACATTCCAGCGTTTTCCAGATTCAACTTCCTTGATCAGACGATCAGTGACCTCAGCTTCATCTGGGTAATTGATTTTGTAGTTCTTTAAGGTTTGAAGCGCATTTTTCTTTTGCTCTAACCAGAGATAATTGTTGGCAGCAGACAGATAAGCTTCTTGAACACCACCTTTCATCGCCTTATCTAAATAAGGAATCGCTTCACGTTGACCGCCACCTTCAGACAGGCCAAAACCGAACCAGAAGTTTGTTTCAGCATCATTCGGGTTCATTGCCAGAATACGTTGCGCATAGTTCAAGGATTTAGTGGTATAAGCGGTACCCAAATCCATATTACGAGCCATTACACTTGCTTTAAAGGCACGTGTCAGAACATCAATAGATGCATTTGGTTTTTCTGCCAAAGCATCCAGTTTTTGCGTGGTTTCTTTTAACTTGGCTTCATAGCCCTTGCGTTCTTGACGGTCAGGGAAGCGAGGTGGATAGTGACGCGCTTTACCTTCAACCAGTTGTAAGAAGTCATCAATCTCGGTCACGTCGACTTCGTTTTCACCAGCAAGAACCGCATATTTAACATTACGTTGTTTACTGTCGATGGTCGGAACGATCAGTTTATTGATATCTAATGTGGTTGTTTTTGACGGGTCATTCTGTAATGACACCACCATTTTAGTCGCAGGCTGGGCTGCAGCATCTTTAAGTGCAACTTCAAAGCTTGGCGGCGCATCATATTTGATTGGATTTAAAGCATAGAACGGTGCGGTTGGTTCTGGCTCTTTGAATACAAATGGCTCAGAAGCTTTATCTTTTTTGACAGGGGCGATGCCACAAGCGGTTAAAAAAGAAGTTGAAAGTACAAGTAATGCCAAAGGCTTAAAATTCATGCTTACATCCATTAATTTTAGTTAAATGAGAAGTAGATCGTTGGTTTCACCAGTCTAGGAAAAGCAAAACCAACTTGCAATGATAAGCTTGTTACATTTCTTATATATCTGCTTATGTTGCCGAAGTTTTGTTCTGTGCTTCGCACTCGCGTCTAACTTCTTCAATAATTTTCAGTTCTTCTTTACTCAATGGTTGATTTTTAGAACTTTGCGGAGCGAAACTCGGATCCAGTTCCGACAGGCGCTGACACAGCACATTCATCCGCTTTTCATTTTTTTGCATACGGTCCAGAAGGACACGAATACCTTCTAAAATAGGATCAGACTGATCCTGAGTGGTGGCATAAGGCTGGAAGCCAATACTTTCAGCATAGTCACGGCGACTGACTTCATCCTGTTCAACCTGACTTTTATCTTTGAAGATATATCGGGCAGGGTTACCGACCGCAGTCACATTTTCAGGCACTTCCTTCGTTACTACCGCATTTGAACCGACTTTTGCACCTTTATGCACAGTAAACGGACCTAGAATTTTTGCACCCGCACCCACCACCACACCATCTTCCAGCGTCGGATGGCGTTTGCCTTTATTCCAGGTGGTGCCGCCTAAAGTAACACCATGGTAAAGCGTCACATCATTGCCAATTTCTGCCGTTTCGCCAATGACCACACCCATGCCGTGATCGATAAAGAAACGTTTGCCAATTTTTGCACCCGGGTGAATTTCAATCCCTGTAGCAAAGCGGCTAAATGAAGAAAGCAGGCGAGCCGTACCCTTGTATTCTTTTTTCCACAATTCATGTGCCATACGATGCATGATCAGCGCATGGATACCAGGGTAGGTGGTGAGCACTTCCAGCGTGTTTCGAGCTGCAGGATCACGTGCAAACACAGCCTCGATATCTTCTTTAAGCTGTTTAATCATTTGAACGATCCTCCGTGTTTGTCTTTTTCCATGAACCATTGGCAAGTGCCTGAACGCGACTGAAGATGCCGCGTAATAAATGATACTCCATACGATCTAATTGTATCCTGCCAAATAAACGACGCAAGCGTAATGGCAGTAAACGTGGATTATTCGGGTCTAAAAACTCGATTTCAGTCAGCATTTTTTCCAGATGAGGATAGAACTCTTCCATCTGTTGCTGTGTCACCAGCGGTTCATCCCATTCCATACTTTGCTGTTGTTTCAGTTGCATATGGTCATTTGGTGTATCTGTAACTTGAGTATTTTGTTCAAGTGCAGCCATTCTCAATTCATAACAGACCACCTGAATGGCTTGTGCGACATTCAGCACGCCATACTCAGGATTGACTGGAATGGTTAAGTGGTAATTGGCCAAGGCCAGTTCTTCGTTGGTCAGGCCACGATCTTCACGACCAAAGACAATGGCAATATGTTGTGCTTTGCTTGCCGCCTGTAAGGCTTCTTTTGCCGCAGGGCGAACATCGAGCAATGGCCATGGAATAGTGCGACTACGGGCACTGGTGCCGAATACAATATGACAATCCTGAATGGCCTGTTCCAAAGTCTCAACAATTTCAATCTGTTCAACCAAATCCTGTGCACCCGCTGCCAAAGCATCAATATCGGGATGTGGATAGGTTTTCGGTGCAACCAGTACCAGCTTGGACAGGGCCATGGTTTTCATTGCACGTAAAGCACTACCAATATTGGCGGGTAGGGTGGTATTGACCATGACAATACGGACATGATCCAAATGTTTGGACACGTTATTTGAGTCAAACTGGTTCATATAATATCCAGAATTAAGAGTATTGAGAGACTTCTGCCTGATAGAGATCAAGCGCTTCATCCATTGACATATTGTCAGGCGGCGGCGCGATATTTGCCACTTTCGGCGCTTCTGCAACTTTGGCTGCTTTAGACTTCACCTGATATTCGATCGCAATTGTTTCTTTGCCAAAATAATCACGCAGCTTGCTGAGCAACTCATCCAGTGGTGCAACTTTCCATTGTGGACCGAGGTGTAACTCGGCGGTTGCAAAACTTTGGTCCAGCTGGATGTGTAGACCGATATGCTGGCACATATCCACATTACAATAAGGTAAAAGAATGGCTTGTAAATCTTTCGCCAACGTTTTGCTCATCAGCTCTTGAGCCAGTCGAACCTGAATGCTTTGGGCACGTTTCTGGCGAATTTCATTTAGACTGAATGCCTTGCTTAAGCGTGCCATTGGACGGTCAAAACCTTCACGTTCGTAGATTTCACCTTCAATCACCACCACTTGTTCTAAGCGGACCACCTCTTTATAGCGCTGGAAACGCTCGTGGTTGCAACTGATTTCGACACGGGCTGTACCATCATCCAGTGTGATCATAATCCGGTTCGGGAAGTTGGCAATATCAACCACTAAACCTGCAAAAACAGTAGTCACACCGCGACGGGTCGGGGTCAGTTCATTCAGTTTTGCAGAAATAAATGATTTCAATTCCGGGCGATAGACATCAATTGGGTGACCTGTGAGGTAGAGACCCAGTGTGTCTTTTTCACCTTTCAGGCGTACTTCGTCTGACCACGGTTTCACGGGTTTGGCCGGTTTACGCTGAACTTCTTCAACTTCACCAAACAAGTCCATAATTCCTGTTTCACGGTTACTACGCGCTTGTTCGGCTGCTTGTACGGCTTCTGGCAATTGTGCCATTAAGCTCGAACGTTCAATACCGAGACAATCCAGCGCACCCGCACGGATCAGGGCTTCCAGAGTCCGTTTATTGATCTTTTTCAAATCAATACGATGACAGAAGTCGAATAAATCCTTATATGGACCTTCGTTGATGCGTGAGTCGATGACCGATTGCATCGCTTGCTCACCGACACCTTTAATGGCACCTAGACCATACACAATGGTGGCTTCATCGCTGGCATGGAAATGATACAAAGACATATTCACTGAAGGTGGCAGTACTTCCAGTTTGTTATTACGGCAGTCATCAATCAGGAACACGATACTGTCGGTGTTCTGCATTTCCGAAGATAATACCGCCGCCATAAATTCAGCAGGATAATGGGCTTTTAACCAGGCGGTGTGGTAGGCAACCAGGGCATAGGCTGCGGCATGCGATTTGTTAAAACCATAGCCTGCGAACTTTTCCATATAGTCAAAGATATGGTTGGCGGTGGCTTCATCAATATCTTTTTTCGCAGCACCTTCAATAAAGATCTGGCGCTGTTTAACCATTTCTTCAGGTTTCTTTTTACCCATGGCACGACGAAGTAAGTCTGCGCCACCAAGGGTATAGCCTGCACAGAACTGTGCAGCCTGCATTACCTGTTCCTGATAAACCATAATCCCGTAAGTTGGTTCCAGTACGCCCTCAAGTAGCGGATGAAGATACTCGAATTCTCCGCCATGCATACGATGGATAAAGTCGGGAATCAGATCCATCGGACCCGGACGGTACAAGGAAACGAAGGCAATAATTTCTTCAAATTTGCTTGGTCGTGCTTCCTTCAACATCTTTTTCATGCCGACGGATTCAAACTGGAATACCGCAGTCGTATTTGCTTCAGCAAACACCAGATAAGCATCTTTATCGTCTAAAGGGACATTGGAAATGTTCAGAGGGATCTCGGATTTGATCCGTTTATTGATATTCTGAACGGCATCTTCAATGACCGTCAGGTTACGTAAGCCCAAAAAGTCGAACTTAACCAGACCTGCGGCTTCAACATCGTCCTTATCATATTGTGCAACACGGTTGGTCCCATCAGGATCACACAACACTGCCGAGTAATCGGTAATTTTACCCGGTGCAATGACCACACCGCCGGCATGTTTACCGGTATTACGTGTAATCCCTTCCAGCTTGAGTGCCATTTCCCAGATTTCGGCAGCATCATCGTTGTCCGGATTGGATGGATTGGTGACGATGTCCTTGAGCTGCGGTTCCATATCGATCGCAGTGGCCAGATCAACACCCAGTGGCTTGGTCGGTACCATTTTGGAAATACGGTCAGCCAGACCATAAGATTTACCCAAGACACGTGCCACATCCCGGATCGCACCTTTTGCCGCCATGGTACCGAAGGTGGCAATCTGTGAAACCGCTTGACGACCATAATTTTGTGCCACGTATTCAATTACACGGTCACGGCCTGCAATACAGAAATCGACGTCAAAGTCGGGCATCGAGACACGTTCCGGGTTTAAGAAACGTTCAAACAGCAAGTCATAACGGAGTGGGTCAAGATCGGTAATTTTTAAGCTATAGGCCACCAGTGAGCCTGCACCTGAACCACGGCCCGGACCAACAGGCACACCATTATTTTTGGCCCATTGAATGAAGTCCATAACGATCAGGAAGTAACCCGGGAAGCCCATCTTGAGAATAATGTCGACTTCATATTTGATTCGCTCATCATACGGTTTGCGAATCTCAGCCCAGTCTTCGTCACGTTCAGCAACTGGATAAAGTACATTTAAACGTTCTTCTAAACCTTCACGAGATAAATGCTCGAAATAGGTGTCGATGGTATAGCCATCTGGAATCGGGAAATCAGGTAAGAAATAAGTCCCGAGCTGTAAAGCGACATTACAACGTTTTGCAATATGGTAAGTATTTTCAATCGCACTCGGAATGTCTGAAAACAGCTCAGACATTTGTTCGCCCGTTTTAAAATATTGTTCAGGGCTATAGTTTTTGGGGCGTTTAGCATCGCCAAGGACATAACCGTCCGCAATACAGACACGTGCTTCATGCGCGTCAAAATCTATTTGTTCAACAAAGTGAACATCGTTATGGGCAACAACACCAATCTGATATTTGGCGGCTAGTTTTACGGCTTGCTGAATAAAATCTTCTTCACCGACACGTTCAGTACGGGTTAAGGCCAGATAAACGCGATTACCAAACTTCTCAATCCATGCTTCCAGTAAAGGTTCAGCTTTTTGTGGATTGGAAGAGCAGAGCATTTTGCCCACATCGCTATGTTGACCCAGCATGACAATCAGGTCTTCAGCCTGTTCAAGTATCCACTCTTTTTGTACGCATGGAATACTTAACTGTTGGCCTTCGATAAAACCGCGAGACACGATTTCAGTCAGGTTACGCCAGCCGGTATTGCTCATGGCCAGCAGGGTGGCACGATGTTCGGCATCGTTGAGGCGAATGACACTGCCTAAAACCGGTTTAATGCCTTTTTTTAGGCAGGCTTCATAAAATTTTACTGCGGCATGCAGGTTGGATAAGTCTGTGAGTGCCAGCGCAGGCATCTCATCTTTTACGGCAGCCTTGACCAAATCAGGTATGCGAACAATCGATTCTGTAATCGAAAACTCTGTATGGATACCGAGATGAACAAACCGCATAGAAGGACTATCCTTTTTCAAACCAACGCATAGTTTAGCATGCAAACCGAAAATGACATGCTTAATATTTTGGCAAACCGTGTGTTTGCTTTGTTATTTTGCTCAAAAGTTAAAAATTAGTTTTTGATTTCCTTACATATATCAATATCGTTTTACATCATTGGTTTTATCGCTAGAATGTGATCGCATAAAAATATAGCAATATGAGTTAGATAATGAGATTTAAAAATATTGTGCTTGCAATATTGTTGACCAGCGGTTGGGTAAATTTATCTTATGCTGATGACGCGCCAGACCGACAAGCTTTAATGGTACAGGCTCAGTCTGGTGATATGAATGCGCAATATGAGCTGGCCAAAGCCTACTATTTTGCTGAAGGCGTAGAATGGAATTATGATGAAGCTTTGACGTGGTTTAAAAGAGCTGCTGCACAAGGAAATGCGGATGCAATGTACCAGGTCGGTTATATGTATGATCTGGGAGAGGGTATTGAAGAAGATAACCTGACTGCCATGAAATGGTATGCCCAAGCTGCAGAAAAAGGGCAATTACGAGCACAATATAGTTTGGGTTATCTTTATCTTTCTGATGAAGACGGGGTGGTAACCAACCTTAAAAAGGGCGTGGAATGGATTACGCGAGCTGCAGATGCCGGATTTGATGTGGCTCAGACGACGTTAGGGCGTATGTATGAGGCAGGGCTGAAAGGTCTGCCGCAAGATCTTGGGAAGGCAAGACACTATTTACAGTTGGCTGCTCAGCAAGGCGATGCTACAGCAATGAATGCCTTGGCCTTTTTTTATATTGAAGGGACAGGAGGCGTCAAGAAAGATAATAAAGAGGCTTTGCGGTTATTTAGCTTGGCTTCTGAAGCATCTGGTCTTGCTTCTTTTAGTGCAGGACTGATGCATGAGTATGGTGAAGGAACCATTAAAAACTATAAAAAGGCAGCCGAGTTTTATGAACGTGCCTTAGAGCAGGATAATGAGGATGGCTGGCAGGGACTTGCGCGTCTATATAAAACTGGTGGTTTCGGTCTGGCCAAAAACCTGAAAAAATCGCAAGAGTATGAAAGGATATGGCGGGAAGCTCAAAGCGAGAACAATGCATGGGAATAAATATAAAAAATCCCCCTTTACTGAGAGGGATTTTTTTATTAACGCATTTTTGCCAGGAAGCGACCGAGGCGATTGATCGCTTCACGCAGCTCATTTTCCGCAGGCAGGAACACCACACGGAAGTGATCAGGTGTTGGCCAGTTAAAGCCGGTACCTTGTACCAATAATACTTTTTCAGCTTTTAACAGATCCAGCATTAGTTTCTCGTCATCTTCAACTGGATAAACCGCTGGATCAAGTTTAGGGAAGCAGTACATTGCGCCATCAGGCTTCACACAGCTGAGGCCGGGAATTTCATTCAGCATTTCCCAGGCAATATTTCGCTGCTCATATAAACGCCCACCCGGGCGAATCAAGTCATTAATCGACTGATAACCGCCTAAGGCTGTTTGAATTGCATATTGTGCTTGGTGGTTGGCACATAAGCGCATTGAAGCCAGCATATCCAGACCTTCGATATAGTCTGCAGCACGTGCTTTATTGCCTGTAATTGCCATCCAGCCCGCGCGATAACCGGCAATCCGGTAAGCTTTTGACAAGCCATTGAATGAGATACACAACTGGTCGCCCGCCAATGCTGCGACAGCGACATGTTCAATGCCGTCATACACGATTTTGTCGTAGATTTCGTCAGCAAATAAAATCAGGTCGTGCTTTTTCGCCAATGCCACAATTTGCTCTAACACATGGCGTGGATAAACAGAACCGGTCGGGTTGTTCGGGTTAATAATCACGATACCACGGGTATTTGGCGTGATTTTGCTTTCCATATCCGCGATATCTGGATACCAGTAGTTCTCCGAATCACATTTATAATGAACTGCGGTACCGCCAGAAAGATTTACCGCTGCTGTCCATAACGGATAGTCGGGCATCGGTACCAGCATTTCATCGCCATCGTCCAGCAGACCTTGCATGGCCATCACGATCAGTTCGGACACGCCGTTGCCAACATAGACATCATTCACATGCATATCGAAGATGCCTTTCTGCTGGTAGTACTGGCAGATGGCTTTACGTGCAGGGAAGATCCCCTTTGAATCGGTGTAGCCAATCGCATTCGGCAGGTTTAAAGCGACATCATTAATAATTTCTTGAGGGGCTTCAAAGCCAAACGGGGCAGGATTACCGATATTCAGTTTGATAATCTTGTGTCCTTGCTCTTCCATTTCATTGGCGGCTCGTAGTACAGGTCCACGGATGTCATAACAAACATGCTCAAGCTTAGATGATTTTTTAATTTCTCGGCTTGATGGATGAGACTGGGGAACAACTGTACTTTTAGACATAGCAGGATTCACTTTTGCATATCGGTATAAATAACTTTTAAAGGTTTCCACTGTGACCAGATTGAGATCATGCTGATCTCTCAGCAATTCAACAATCTTTTCATGGGTAAAACCCGATTGTTGATATTGTCTGATGGTTGGTAATAAGTTCTGGAACACTACACTTTTCTTCTGAGACATTTCTTGTCCTATACAACCGTGCGAAACAAGAATATCACTATATTTGCTCACGCAAAAGACAATATTGTTAAAATTTGCTTACTTTTAAAATTTAATTTGCTTTCTTTTTGCTATTTTTAGGTTTAGATGCTTAAACTTCAACAAATTATACGATCTGAGACTAGAGTTTTTTTTGCGAATGGCGTAAATATAAAATCTGATCATCAAGATATTTTTAACATCAGAATAAAAGGTGCAGGTTATGGGAAAAGTGAATAAAACAGACCGAGAATGGCAAAGAGAGTTATCCGCAGAGGAATATCGCATCACCCGTCAAAAAGGCACTGAACCCGCATTTACAGGACAATATTGGAATAACAAGCAACATGGTACCTATGTGTGTCGTTGTTGTGGTGCGGAATTGTTTTCTTCCGATACAAAATACGATAGCGGCTGTGGCTGGCCAAGCTTCTTTAAGCCGATTGATAGTGTTGCAATAGAAGAACATGAAGATTTATCACATGGTATGGTCAGAACAGAAATTGTCTGCCATGATTGCGATGCACATTTGGGCCATGTGTTTGAGGATGGCCCACAGCCGACAGGACTGCGTTATTGCGTGAATTCGGCATCATTACAACTTAAAACAGATGAGAAGAATGACGAGGAAACTTATCCATGAGTAACATTTATCAGTTTGAAGCTGAGTTGTTAGAGGGAGAAACAAAAGCGCTCGCTGATTATAAAGGCAAGGTCATGCTGATTGTAAATACTGCAAGTAAGTGTGGCTTTACCCCGCAGTTTGCCGGATTAGAAAAACTTTATGAAAAATATAAATCTCAGGGACTTGAAGTATTAGGATTTCCTTGCAATCAGTTTGGAGGACAGGACCCGGGTACCAATAAAGAAATCGGGACCTTTTGCCAGCGTAATTATGGTGTCAGTTTTCCAATGTTTGCCAAGGTAGATGTCAAAGGACCTGAAGCCCATGTGATTTTCCGTTATTTAACCCGTGAGGCAAAAGGGCTTTTGGGTAGTCGGAATATCAAATGGAATTTCACCAAGTTTCTGGTTGGCCGTAATGGTGAGGTGTTGGAACGTTATGCCCCAACCACTAAACCAGAGGCCTTAGAAGCAGATATTGAAAAAGCTTTAGCGCAGAAATGATCGGGATACCAGTTAAAGGTATAAGTTATTTTGAACTCAAGCGTTGAGTTTTGGCGCCATCCTGACATGCCGTACGTTGAAACACGTAGGGCATGTCAAAGCCGGATCTGTTATAAATCGCATAGCCATCCTACCTTTTCAATCGGGGCTGTAGATGCAGGGCAGAGTCATTTTTCCAGTTCCTTTGCTTCTGAACAGTTGATTCAGGCGGGTAGCGTCGTGGTTATTCCAGCCCATGTGGAGCATGCTTGTAACCCTTTACCGCAACACGCCTGGAGTTACCAGATGATGCATCTTGATGCAACATGGCTCACTGGACTGATCAGTGAATTGCAACAGGAAATGGATTTGCATTTGGATTTAAACACCTCCTATGTGCCGCAATTAAGACCCACGATTCTCCATGACCTCGATCTTTACACTGCATTTACTACGTTAAATCAGCTGTTATTTGATCCTCAGATTTCACGGTTGGAAAAAGAACAATATTTGATTAACACCTTAACCGAAATGCTCATACCGAATTTTCATTGGGAAAATATTGGGGAGGTAGGTTATTTTCAGTCCTATTTACCCCGTTTGATCGAGTGTCTGGCGAGTGATATTGAGGATTTATCGCTCCAGCAACTGGCTGATGAATTACAGATCAGCCGCTATGCACTGATCCGGCTGTTTAAACAGTATTTAGGTTTAACCCCACATGCTTATCAATTAAATCAAAAGGTCAATCAGGCGCGTTTACGTTTGCGTCAGGGCTGTGAGCTGGCCCAGCTGGCACAGGAGTTAGAGTTTACGGACCAAAGTCATTTTCATCGTGTATTTAAACAATATACGGGTGTCACCCCAAAACAATATGCTAAAAAATCTTAGTGCTCGCAATTTTGTACAAGAATAAAGCTTTAAGCTTTTTTAAGCTGGCTCTCATTCATCTGGAGAGAGGCTATGGAGCTTTTTTTAACGATCGTGGTGACGCATTTTATTGCTTTGCTGACGCCTGGGGCTGATTTCTTTTTAATTTTAAAAACCTTGATGCAAAGCAAAATAGAGGCAGCGCGCTTGACGTGTATGGGGATTGCACTGGGGAATGCCATTATTCTGCTGGTGATTTATTGCAGTCTGTTCTTGCTGGGTAAGGTCAATACCGAACTACTGGTCGTCATGAAATGGTTGGGTGTGCTTTATTTTGCCTATCTGGCGGTTCAATGTTTTCGCGCTGCACGTTCTGCACAGATATTGACTAAAGCCGAACCGGAACATGATGCTCGACCACCAAAACAAGCACCGTTCAGGCACTTTTTACTGGGTTTAGGTTCAAGTCTGCTCAATCCCAAGAACCTGATGTTTTATTCGGTGTTGGTGATCCTGGTCTATCATCAATACAATGTGATGCAAAATATTCTGGTCTGTGGCTGGATGGTGAGTGTAGTGCTGTTGTGGAATCTGGTGATGGTGAAATTGATGAGCGCAACCATGTATCTGTCATGGTTAAATCAGCAGATGCATTATTTGTATTATCTGGCAGGGGGCAGTTTTATCTTTTTTATGCTGGCACTAATATTATCCTGAACATAAAAAAGACGATCATATGACCGTCTTTTTTAACTCCGACCTATTGAGAGGGCTCAATCGATGGCGGCTGGGTTTTCCTGAAACTGTGGATTTTGCGATTAATATCATCAATAAAGGTATACACCACCGGAATCACCAGTAAGGACAAGAAGGTACTGGTAATCAAGCCGCCAATCACCGAAATCGCCATCGGTGCACGGAAACTCGGATCAGTACCAATGCCTAAGGCAATCGGCAACATCCCTGCACCCATGGCCAGCGTGGTCATGATAATCGGACGTGCCCGTTTATGGCAGGCATCCAGCAAGGCATTGAAGCGGGAGTAATGTTTTTCATCTCTGGCAATAATGGCGTAATCCACCAGTAGAATCGAGTTCTTGCTGGCGATCCCCATCAGCATAATCAGACCGATCAGGCTTGGCATCGAAAAACTGCTTTTCGCCAATAGCAGCATCACAAATGCACCGCCAAGCGATAAAGGTAGGGCCACCAGAATGGTAATCGGTTGCAGAAAGTCTTTGAATAACAGCACCAGCACCACATAGATACACAATACGCCGGTTAACATGGCCAGTCCAAAGCTGGAGAACAGTTCCTGCATGACTTCGGCATCACCAATATTGGTACGTTTCACCGTCGGTGGCAGATTCTTCATGGTGGGGAGCTGGTCAACTTTTGCGGCGATATCACCCAGCGGCTGATTATTCAGCTCGATGGTAAAGTTGATGTTGCGTAGGCGGTTAAAGCGGTCAATCTGCGATGGGCCACTTTCAATATTGACATCGGCAATGGTACCTAACATGACAGGGCCATGACTGCCTTTGACCATTAGGCGTTTCATCAATTCCTGATCCTGACGTGCGGAAAGCGGTAGCTTGATCACCACAGGAACCTGACGTTGCGACAGGTTTAACTTGGCCAGATTCTGGTCGAAATCACCTGCAGTCGCTATACGCAAAGTCTCTGCAATATCATAGGTGGTGACGCCTAGATCAGCTGCTTTGGCAAAGTCTGGACGAATCACCAGTTCAGGACGAATCAGGGCAGCACTTGAAGTGATACTTCCTACATTGGGAACAGTTCGTAATTCACGTTCAAGGCTTCGTGCGGTTGCCATGAGTGTATCTGGATCATCCCCAGACAGTGCGATCTGGTATTGGCTATTGTTACCTGCAAGCCCGACCTGTATACGTGCACCAGGAAGTGGGGCAAGGCGTTGGCGCAGTTCATCTTCAATGTCTTGCAAACTGGCACTACGGTCAGAGCGTTCCGTGGTCTGAATTGTGAGGGTGGCTTTACGCGGCTCACTTGAAGCGCCACCTGAAAACGGATCTGATCCTGCAGCACCGCCACCAATGGTGGTATAGATGCTCTTAATTTCAGGATGGTCTTTAATCAGGTTGCGTGCATATTCGGCAGTTTTAAGGGTATCTCCAAATTGAGAACCAGGTGTTAGCTCCAGACGGACCTGTGTTTGACCGGTATCTGGGGGTGGCACAAATCCTGTCGGTAATAACGGAATCAGCATGACCGAGGCAATAAAGAAGGCAATTGCACCACCTAAGGTGATCCAGCGGTGATTGAGACACCAGGTGACCAGACGCATATAACCACGCATGACTTTGCCATCTTTGGCGCGGTCTTTGGCTAAACGGGCTGTGCCTTGATCAGCCGCCGTTTTGGCATCTGAAGCATCGTCCTGCTGTTCAACTTTGCCGATCCACGGTTTCAGGATATAGGCAGACATCATCGGGGTAAGCAAACGTGCAACCAGGAGGGAAGCAAAAATAGCCAATGCTGCTGTCCAGCCAAACTGAACAAAGAATTTTCCTGCAATCCCGCTCATAAAGGCGGTCGGCAGGAATACGGCAATCAGGGTGAAAGTGGTTGCAATCACCGCCAGACCAATTTCATCGGCAGCTTCCATCGCAGCTTCATAGGGGGGCTTGCCCATGCGCAGATGCCGTATGATATTTTCAATTTCTACAATCGCATCATCGACCAGAATCCCGACCACCAGTGACATGGCCAGTAGTGTTACGGTATTGAGGGTAAAGCCAAAGAAATACATGCCGATCATGGCAGGTAAAATGGACAATGGCAGAGCCGTTGCGGCAATAATCGTGGCACGCCAGTCACGTAAGAATAACCACACCACCAAAATCGCCAGAATAGCGCCTTCATACAGCAGCGACATTGAGCCTTCGTAATTGTCAATCACAGGATTGACGAAGTTAAACGCTTCGGTGATCTTGATATCCGGATGTGCCGTTTTCAGTTTATCCAGTGCTTCAGCGACACCTTTTTGAACATCAACCTCACTGGCCCCTTTACTGCGGGTAATTTCAAAACCAATGACGGGCTGTCCATTTAACAATGCAGCTGAACGTCTTTCGGCAATCCCGTCACGAACCGTGGCCACCTGATCCAGACGAATATGCCGACCATCACTTAAGGCAATATCCATTGCACCAATTTCATCTGCTGTCTTGACCGTGGCAATGGTCCGAATCGATTGTTCACTGCCCCCAATTTTGGTTTGGCCACCGGAAGCATCTTGCTGGACTAAACGCAATTGACGGGTAATATCGGTCGCCGTTGCATTCAGTGCCAAGAGTTTTTCAGGGTCAAGTTCAACATCAACCTGACGTGTCACACCGCCAACACGTGCCACTGCACCAACCCCTTTGACCTGAAGCATGGCACGGGCAATGTCATAATCCACAAACCATGACAGCGCTTCTTCATCCATTTTTGGCGACTGGATGGTATAAGTCAGAATCGGAGAGCCAGACAGGTTAATCTTGCTAACAATGGGGTCGCGTAGATCAGCAGGTAAATCGGAACGAACCTGCGATACTGCATTACGCACGTCATCCACCGCTTCCTGCAGGGGCTTTTCCAGTTGGAATTCTGCGGTGACCGTCACTACACCATCCTGAATATTGGTGTACTGGTTTCTGAGTCCTTGCAGGGTGGCAATCGAATTTTCGATTTTACGTGCCACTTCGGTCTCAAGTTGTGGTGGCGCAGCACCGGGAAGGGCTGCGGTGACCGTGACCATCGGCAGTTCAATATCAGGGAACTGCTGGATCTTCATCCATTTAAAGCATAATAATCCAGCCAGACCCAGCATGATAAATAACAGGATGCCGGGAATAGGATTGCGGATCGACCAGGCGGAGAAATTCATATCATTTCTCCTGTGTGGTCACAAGTTGTTTGGTGAGTGGTGTGTCGGGAATATCTTTGGCAATACTGACCAGATCACCATCTGCCAAGAAACCTGTACCAGAAGACACTACTTTGACATTCGGAGCCAAATCTAAAATTTCGACCCGATCGCCCAGACGGCGTCCCACACTGACTTTCTGTTGAGTCACACGGTTTTTGTCATTGACAATAAACACATAAGAAAAACCATCACGTAACAACAGCGCAGTTTGCGGAACGGTTAATGCGGCTTTCTGGCCTAAATCAAATTCACCTTTAACAAATATGCCCATGCGTACAGCCTGCGTGGTTGGAATATCCACATACACCAGTCCATAACGGGTCTGTGGATCAATCACGGGCGCGATCATTCTGACTTTACCTGTCACAGCAGGTTGAGCTGGATCAGGTGAAATGATATGCGCTGTCATGCCTTGTTTGAGCTTATACAAATCAGAGGTGGTCACTTCTGCGCGCCATTCCAGACGGTGGTCGCGAATCAGGCGGAACAGTTCCTGTCCGGTTTGTGCCAAAGAACCGACCGTGGCAGTACGTGCCGAAATGACACCATTGTCAGGCGAGACCACTCTGGTTTGAGCTAAACGTAACTGATTACTTTCAATCTGTGCCTTGGCTGCATCCAGCTTGGCTTGCGCAGTGGATTGGGAGGTTTGATATTGGGTGGCTTCCTGAGCCGAGATTGCACCTGTATTTTTGAGTTGCTGAATACGTCTATTATTGGTCATGGCATCGGCAAGCACTGCCTGTGCTTCGGCATAACTGGCTTTTGCTGCGGCAAGGTCGGCACGAATGGTGTCGCTGTTAATCTCTGCCAGAACCTGACCACGTCTTACCTCATCACCGACGTTGACATTGACGCGAGTCAGACGCTGGCCTGAGAGTTCGCTGCCAATGACTACTTCTTGCCATGCCGCAATATTGCCATTGGCGGTAAATGTCTGTTTCCAGTTTTGCTGTTGAGGTGATACCACCGTAACGGTCAGCGCAGCTTTTTGTGCAGTGGTATCGGCATTTTTTTGCTGATTCGTCGCTGTAGATTTTTGAGCAGTTTTAGTCTGCCAAACCACAATTACAATAATTAAAAGTACAACCACGATTGCTAAAATGAGCCAACCCTTTTTCTTTATTTTCTTGGGATTTTGAGAAGTCATCTTTCCATAGTCATCAAGTCTTGATGGCTAATAAGTATAGTGTGAGTTTATTCACATTGATACATTTTAGGTTCACCCAAGAGGATAATGCCTTTTTATAAAGGCAGAAGCCGGTTGGACACCACATTTTTCATGACAATGGTCGAGGTCAGGCGTTGCACATTAGGTAGGGCGGAAAGGCTGTCATCATAGAGCTTCTGGAAACTTGCCAGGTCTTTTGCAACCACATGCAGTAAATAATCCGGATTGCCAAATAAGCGCTGTGCCTGAATGACATTGGGAATGTCGATGACTTTTTCTTCAAAGCTGGACAGGGCGGTTTTATCTCCGTCTTTTAAGGTCACAAAGATAATTGCCGAGAAATTAAGACCGATTTTTGAGGCTTCAAGATCGGCATGATAGCCTTTGATCACGCCACTTTCTTCCAAAGCTTTGACGCGACGATGACAAGGAGACAGGCTTAAACCGATTCGTTCGGCCAATTCTGTGATAGATAATCGTCCATTGGCCTGTAGTTCAGCAATAATTTTCTTATCAATGCGGTCCACTTGGAAGAATCTCCCTGTTGGCTTAAAAGAAATAGAAGTATTTAGAATAACATTTTCACCATTAAAGCATATCCTTTCTCAACAATCTTCACCGAATGGTGAAAAAGCAGGCGATTAAAAATAGCGTTGCTGATGCAGGAAGGGCTTGGCGTATGGAACTTAGTGTAATTTTTGCATTCTGGTGTGTTTCGATCTTATTTGTGCTAACACCTGGTGCAGATTGGGCCTATGCCATTCTTGCGGGCATTCAAGGTAAATTCGTACTGAATGCCGTGACTGGCCTGATCTTGGGGCATTCTATCGCCATATTGTGTGTAGCCGCTGGGGTAGGTGCATTACTGCAACATTATCCGATACTATTAACCACGATGACGATCTTAGGTGCCTGTTACTTATTATGGATGGGTGTAAATTTATTACTTCATCCTGCCACCATTTCCAGTGATCACGAAGAAACGCAAACACTCGATTCTGCACGTTCGTGGTTACTGAAAGGCGTGGGGATTAGTGGATTAAATCCTAAAGTCTTGCTGTTGTTTTTTGCTTTATTGCCACCGTTTATTCATCCGGAAATGAATTTTGCACCGACTACCCAGATTATGTTACTGGGCATGATTCATCTGTTGAGTTGTGCGGTGGTTTATGTGCTGGTGGGAATTGCCGCCAATAAATTATTGGCAACGCGCCCACAGGCTGTAAAAGTTGTGAGTCGGGTTTCTGGTAGCTTGATGATAGGCATTGCAGTCATCTTATTTGTTGGGCAAATTTGAATGAATAGGATGCTTTGAACTGAAAATCAGACATTAGAATTTATATTGATTGAATTCAGTCTGTTAATTTTAATAGCCTTAAGTCCGGAAAAATCATGAAATTTTAGAATGGCACATATAGATAAAAAATAGTGTAAATCGTATTAATTCTCATTTATTATGCGGTTTTTTAAAGCCGGCTGAAATAAATCATGGGTAGAAAACTTAAACCATTAGTATTGATGATGACATGCGCTTCGATGGGGTCAACGGCCGTTTTTGCAGATGAAGTGCAACAGGGGCAAGCAGCGGATGCAAGCGTGACATTAAATACAATTCGTATTACTGCCAGTGCGGATGCATCAGCAGATGGTTTAATGGAGCCTTTTGCGGGTGGGCAAGTTGCCAGCGGTGGTCGGGTCGGGATCTTTGGTAATCAGAAGAATCTGGATACACCATTCAACTTAACCAGTTATACCAATGCATATATTCAGTCCAGGCAAGCTAAAAGTGTGGGGGACGTCTTAAAGGCTGATCCAAGCGTTCGTGTTGGGCGTGGTTTCGGAAACTTTCAGGAATCTTATTACATCCGAGGTTTTAATTTAGGCTCGGATGATACGGCTTATAATGGTCTGTATTCGATTCTGCCACGACAGTATATTCCAACCGAACTATTTGAACGTGTCGAAGTGCTTAAAGGCGCTTCATCTTTCTTAAATGGGGCGATGCCGGGCAATGGCGGAATTGGTGGGGCAATTAATCTATTGCCGAAACGTGCAGGTAATGAACCATTAAACCGTATAACAGCTGGTACAGATTTTAACGGCGGCCAAATTGCCAGTGATACCTCGCGTCGCTTTGGCGAAAACCAAGAGTTTGGTATACGTGTAAACACCGCTTACCATGGTGGCAATACCAGCGTTGATGATGAAAAAAACTCACTAGGTTTGGCTGCAATTGGTCTGGATTACCGTGGTGATCGCCTGCGTTTATCTGGTGATATGGGCTATAGCAATAATCGTTTAACTGCGACACGGCCTAATATTTCACTGGCAGGTTTGACTGAAGTACCTGCTGCAATAAAGGCGAGTCGTAATTATGCACAAAAATGGACCTATTCCAACGAAGAAGATGTGTTCGGTAGTTACCGGGCAGAATATGACTTGAATGATGCAGTAACCGCTTATGCGGCTTATGGTTTCCGTCATGGTGAAGAACAAAATCGTCTGGCAAATCCGACTTTAACCAATGCCTCTAATGGGGATGCGAAATATTCACGCTTTGACAATGGTCGGGTCGATATGGTGAATACCGGTGAAATCGGTGTGCGCGGTAAATTACAGACAGGTTCTATCCAGCATAATCTCGTCTTATCAGGCTCTGCATTCCAGCAAAATACCCGTAATGGCTGGGCCATGAGCGGAAGTAACACCACCAATATTCTTCACCCAGATTATAGCAATGCACCTGCATTGACGATTGGTAATCCAGAGCGTGTCAATGATCCTAAGCTTGGGACACGTACCCGTCTAAGAAGTATCGCGATTGGGGATAATATTTCTGCGCTTGATGATAAGTTGATTGTGATGCTTGGTGCACGTTATCAAAAGATCATGCAGGAAACTTATAACTATCAGACCGATGGAAGTAAAATCAATCCAGCATATAATGAGGCGAAATGGACGCCTGCTTTAGGTGTGACTTATAAACTGACGCCAGAATTTTCTGTCTATGCAAACTATATCGAATCATTGGCGAAAGGGTTAAGTAATACCACTGCGGATGCAACCACTACACTTAAACCTTTTGTTGCCAAGCAAAAAGAAATGGGTGCTAAATACGAAAATGATCGTTTAGGTGCGAGTATCAGTTTATTTGACATTAATAAGCAGCGTGGTGTTTTGCAAGATGGGGTATTTAGTGATGCAGGTGAATACGTACACCGTGGTGTCGAGCTAAATACCTATGGCAAGCTGACTGATTCGATTACGGTATTGGGCGGTGCGTCGTGGTTACATGCCAAGCAAAAAAATACAGGATCTACCTTATATGATGGCAATAATGAAGTTGGCGTGCCAAAGTTCCAGGCCAATTTAGGTGCTGAATGGGCGTTGCCAGTTCCGCAAGAGATTTCCCTAAATGCACAATTGACTTATACAGGCTCGACTTATGCAAGTCTGGACAATAAGTTAAAAGTGAATGACTGGACGACGCTGGATATCGGTGCAAACTATAAAACCCAGCTTGGACAAACACCAACCACTTTTAACTTTAAAGTCAATAATGTCTTCAATAAAGACTATTGGTCTTCTGTAGGTTTATCTGACAATATCAATAGCACTACAAACACCAATAATGGTTATGTGGTTGCAGGTCTACCGCGTACCTTTATGCTCAGTGCAAGTTTTGATTTCTAATTTATATCGCTAAAAAAATCCCCGAATATTCGGGGATTTTTTATTTATAGAATAGCTTTAAGGCGTTTCACCACTTCTTCACACTGACTCAAATCTGCAACCAGTGCCATACGCACATGACCTTCACCCGGATTTCCTTGTTCTGTGTCACGAGATAGATAACGACCTGGCAAAACTTTAATATGTGCTTTTTCCATCAACATCTTGGCAAAAGTCTCATCATTATCCACTTTTAGCCAGTAATAGAAGCCCGCATCCGGTTTTTGTAACGGCAATACATGACCGAGTTCTGACTGGAATAAATCAAATTTGGCACGGTATTGCTGACGGTTTTCTTCAACGTGTGTTTCGTCATTCCATGCTGCAATTGAAGCCAATTGGTTTTGTACTGGCATGGCGGCGCCATGATAAGTACGGTATTGCAAATAAGGTTTTAATAAAGCCGCATCACCAGCAACAAAACCAGAACGCATACCTGGCAGGTTTGAGCGTTTAGAAAGTGAATGGAACACGATACAGTTTTTATAATCGTCACGGCCCATTTCCGCACAAACTTCAAGTAGACCAACTGGTGCCTGATCAAACCAGAGTTCTGAATAACATTCATCTGATGCAATCACAAAATCATATTGATCAGACAGGGCAATCAGCTTTTTAAACTGTTCTTTTGACAGCACCGTACCCGTTGGATTGCCGGGAGTGCATACAAACAGTAATGCTGTTTTTTCCCACACTTCTGCAGGAACCGCATCAAAATCACCCAAGTAACCATTGTCTTCGGTACAGTTGATGAAATAAGGTTTTGCACCTGCCAGTAAGGCTGCACCTTCATAAATCTGATAGAACGGATTTGGCATCACCACGTAAGGTGCATCTTCACGTTTAATCAAGGCCTGTACAAAAGAAAAAATACCTTCGCGTGTGCCAGAAACGGGCAGAATATGATCTTCTGCACTGATCTGGTTCAGCTTAAAGCGATTTGTAAGCCATTGCGCAATACTTTGGCGCAGCTCAGGTAAGCCTTTACTGTTTGGGTAGGTCGATAAATGGGCAAAATTATCAATAATTGCCTGCTTCACAAACTCTGGCGCCGGATGTTTCGGCTCACCAATTGACAGAGGAATCAACGGTAAATTGGCAGGTTGTATCTCTTTAAACAGTTGGTTTAACTTTTCAAAAGGATAGGGATGCAATAACGACAAGCTAGAGTTCATTTAAACAGGTACCAAACAATAAAATTTAAGATGGATTACAAATTTGATTTGATGCTTCGTCTAAAGCCGCTTTGAGGGTTTCCACAAAAGTTTTGACTTCTTCATCGCTGAGCAAGACACCATTTTTCTTGGTGACAAAGAAAATATCCTCTGCACGTTCGCCCAAGGTGGCAATTCTGGCCGAATGGATATCCAGACCTTGCAGCATGAACAAGCCACCGATACGTGCCAGCAGGCCGGGTTGATCCAGCGTCGAAATCTCGACCATGTGTTGCTGCAAGGTCGGGTTCAGGACGATATCTACGGTATTTTGTACATCAAAGTGACGTAAATGACGTGGGATACGGCGTTGCATGATCCCTGGATACTGGTCGGAATGACTTAAGGCATCGACCAGAGCCGCTTTCACTTTGCATTCACGTTCTGGGTCTGTCAACAAAGTACCAAAACGATCCAGTACCAGATAAGTGTCCAGGCTGAATGAGGTTGAGGCGGTAATAATACGCGCATCCTGAACATCCAGATTCATACGGTCTAATACGGCCACTGTTGTCGCAAATAGGTTTGGCTGATCACGGGTATAGATAAAGATCTGCACCGCATCATCTGCTGCATTACGATGCGCACGTAATAATACCAAAGGTTCAGGATTATCGCCGTGTTGCAGAATCGCTTGGGTATGCCATGCAATTTCATTGGCTGATTCTTTGACGAAGTATTCATCGCCCAGCTCTTGCCAGACTTTCTCTACTTCAGCAAGGGAGAAGTCATTGACCAGGAGTTCGCTGGCCGCAAATTTGGTGTCTTCAATCAGCATTTGATAGTCGACTGGACGACCCAAGCCCGAACGGATGACATCACGCGCATAGGTATACAGTTGACGCATCAATGAGGCACGCCATGTATTCCAGAGTTTAGGATTCGTGGCATTAATGTCGGCGACTGTCAGGGTATAGAGATAATCGAGATGCTCCATATCCCCGACTTTTTCAGCAAAGTCTTTGACTTCATCCGGATCGGAAATATCTTTTTTCTGAGCCGTCAGTGACATCAACAGGTGATTGTTGATCAGCCATGCCACCAGCTTGCATTCACGTTCGGTAAAACCATGGGTGCGACAGAATTCAATGGCATCGATCGCGCCGAGTTCACTGTGATCACCACCACGGCCTTTGGCAATATCATGGAAAATTGCAGCCATATACACGATGTCATGGCGGGCAATACGCTGGAACACGGAACTGACCACCGGAAATTCTTTGGCAAATTCAGGTTCTTTGAAGCGGCTTAAATTACGGAGTAACAATAAAGTATGCGCATCGACCGTATAAATATGGAACAGGTCGTATTGCATCAAGCCGGTGATCTGTCCAAATGCGGGAATGTAATTGCCCAACACACCGTAACGTTTCATCGCGACCATGGTGTTATACAGATGCGGTGAACGGATAATCGACATGAACAGGGCCTGATGTTCCGGATTATCGCGGAAACGCTGGTCAATCCGTTTGGCAGCCAATACCAGCAGACGCAGGGTACGGGCACGAATCCCGGTAATTTCAGGACGATTTGCCAGCAGATAGAATAATTCCAGGATGGCAATCGGTTCTTCTGAAAAAACTTTATGATGTTGAACAGCCAATTTCCCATCGACAATTTTAAAGCGCTCATTAATATCGATAATGTGGCGTTCATAATCAGGTAGACGAGGCGTAATCACCGATTCATTGAAATAGGCCAGTAGCATTTCATTCAGGGTGGAGACCTGTTGCGCGGTACGGTAATAGCGCTTCATAAACTGTTCAACGGCAAAATTAACCGGTTGACCTTCTTCACGGACATAGCCAAATTTTGCGGCAATATCTCGCTGGTATTCAAATAACAGGCGGTTTTCATCGCGTTTGGCTAGACGATGTAACTGGGTACGGATTTCCCATAAAAAGCTTTCTGCTTCTTCAAGTACCCCAAGTTCAAACTCGGTAATAAATCCTAAATGCACCAGATCATAAATGCGATTGACACGGAAATGACGTTTGGCAATCCAGCCGATCTGATTGATATCGCGAATACCGCCCGGGGCATTTTTAATATCCGGTTCCAGATTGCTTTCCGTGTTGTTGTGTTGTGCGTAGCGTTTGGCCTGTTCAGCCATTTTGGCATCATAGAAAGTTTGATCCGTCCATGTCTGTGCCACGATACGACGCGGCCACTTTGCCAGTTGCGGATTGCCTGTAATGAGACGCGCTTCAATCAGCGTGGTCGCAACGGTCAGGTCATTAATCGCCTGTTCGACACAGTTTTGAATGGTCCGAACGCTGATGCCGGGTTTGAAATTACCGACATCCCATAAAGAAGAAATAAAGGTCGAAATGAGTTTTTCTTGTTCTTCACTGATTTCATCCTCAGACAAAATCATGATATCGGTATCCGAATAGGGCAGCATTTCATGACGGCCATAGCCGCCCACTGCAAATAGTCCCAATTCAGTCTGATTTAAACCCGCATGATTCCATAGAAAGATCAGTGCTTCGTCAATCGAGTCGGAACGCGCACCAATCACTTCACGAATGGGTTGCCCATTTTCATAACTCTCCTGTAATTGCTTTTCTACATCCGTTCGCCATTGATTAATGGCTTGAATATCATGATGACTGGTGACGTAGTTCAACAATGGAGATGTATTGATCATGAAAATGGGTCTACTCAATTCAGGTTAAGAGTTAGTGTGTACGCTCACTTGGTCTGCGGCTTGTTGGGCCAATTCACGCGCAAGGTCTGTGGTCTCAGCACGTGCAGTGGCAACACCCATACGACGGCGCTTAAAACCTTCCGGTTTTCCAAATAGGCGTAAGTCTGTATCTGGATTAGCTAAAGCAAGATTCAAGCCAGCAAAGCTGAGATTTTTGGCATCCACACCCGCATAGATCACCGCACTTGCCGCCACACTGTGACGGGCAGTATTCACAGGCAAACCTAAAATGGCACGGGCATGCAGTTCAAATTCGCTTTGGAATTGTGAAGCCAGCGTCACCAAACCGGTGTCGTGTGGACGAGGAGAAACTTCACTGAACCAGACTTTATCGCCCTTAATGAATAACTCAACCCCGAAAATACCACAGCCACCTAATGCAACAGTGACCTTATTGGCAATACGCTTGGCTTCTTGTAGCGCAGCTGGTGTCATTGCTTGTGGCTGCCAGCTTTCGACATAATCACCCGCATCTTGACGATGTCCAATCGGATCACAGAAATGCGTTTCAACTTCGCCCGTTTCGGGATTTTTGGCGCGGACAGTCAGTAAGGTAATTTCAAAATCGAAATCAATTTGCGATTCAATAATCACGGTACCCTGATTCACGCGGCCACCTTGCATTGCATACTCCCAAGCGGCATCCACCTCATCAAAGCTTTTTACGCGAGACTGGCCTTTACCAGAAGATGACATCACCGGTTTAACAAAGTTTGGATAACCTATATCGTCACAAGCAGCGCGGAAACTTTCTAAAGTGCTGGCAAAGCGATAAGCCGAAGTCGGGAGGCCAAGCTCTTCAGCAGCTAAACGACGAATCCCTTCACGGTTCATGGTCAGGTTGACTGCTTTGGCCGAGGGAATTACGGTTGCGGTTTTATTTTGTTCAATTTCAAGCAAGACTTCAGTGGCAATCGCTTCAATTTCAGGAACAATCAGGTTCGGTTTGATGTTTTCAATCAGTTGTTTTAATTCGGCTGGATCGGCCATATTCAGGGTATAAGCATAATGAGCGACTTGCATGGCAGGCGCATGATCATAACGATCTGCAGCATGAACTTCGACACCCAGACGTTGTAAAGAAATCACCACTTCTTTACCCAGCTCTCCAGAACCTAACAGTAAAACCTTAAATGCAGAAGATTGAAGTGGAGTTCCAAGAGTGACGCTCATGCGAATAATCCTATCCTGAGTAATTTGTGTTTAAGCATAGCAGAACTTTTTACGGAATTAAGCCCATATATCACAAAAAAACCTGCTTTTTGTCAGACAAAAATAACGGTTAAACAGCCCTTTGATTGATTTAGACATTGACTTGGTAATTTAGTTTTAATTCATCAGCATGCTGTCCACGAATGCCCCAGTTCACTTTGGGCGTCTCAAAAATGGTGATTTCAACGTCGTGGGGAGAGATTCCGCAGTGTTGTTGAATATAAGTAAAAAGTAACCGGATTAAACGTTTTTTTGCTTCATTGCTGCGGCCTTCAAACATGGAGATTTCAATAATCAGGTAATTTTCACTACGATCTTCTGGATAAATAAAATCACTGGTCGCAAGACTGATAAAACGCTGGAATTTCTTTTCGACTGGGTAATTCAGACTGTCTACCAGCGCTTGATGAATGGCATGGGATAGCTGGTTTCTAAACTGCTCAATGGTTTGTTGTAAGGCATAAATTTTAACTTGCGACATGAATATTCTGCTTCCTGATGTATTGTTTATTTGACTGATCACAATATAAAGCAAATAGGTCGCGAGAAAACCATGCCTCTGCATTGAATCAGCCCGCGTGCTATGCGTGATTAAAATGTCACAATGATTGAGAATTATTCCCAAATTGACTAGCATAATGGCCTTATGTTCCATCGGCGATCTGATATGACGAATCCAAACACGCGTGTAACAGCAATTCTGTTGTGTAGTGCCTTTTTATTGGCAGCTTGTGGTAACTCAGGCGATGAGCCAAAACAGAAGGTAGAGATCAAGCCAGCGCCAAAACTGAATAATGATGCAACCAGCTATGCCAATGCCGCATGGAAACTGATTAATGAAATTGATCCAATTGTTTATAACAAGCAAACGGCTGAAATTGAAGAGAAGGTCAGAAAGCCATTACGCCAGCTCAGTACCGATTGGCGGATTAATGTCAAAATGACCGATTCGGTGACTGAAGGGAAATATGCGTTGTGCCGTAAGGCATTGACCAGTCTGGATACCTGGGCACGTGATGTTAAAGATAAAGACAATGTATCTGCCCAAAAGCAGGCAGACTATGAGCGTGATAAAGCACAATGTAAAGATGCGATTGATAATCCGGCTTTAGGGAATACTTCTCCAAAGTAGGAGTGAAAAATGTATTTTCGTATCTTATCGGTTTTCTTGATGCTATTTGGTTTACTGGGAATAAATACCAGTTATGCGCAAGTAGAGTTCCATCTTGCCTATCAGCTGCAAATGCCGAAGACCAAGCCTGTACATTTTTCTAATGATAGTTCATTTCAATTTGTGAGTTTGTCTCCCTTTTTTACTGCCAATGAACTAGTCAATGCAAAGGCGATTCTTATTGATGGAAGCGCAGTTGTTGAAATTGAAATTTCAGCTTCTGCACAGAAAAAGTTTAATCAGTTGGCCAACAAAAATACGCAAAGCCAAGATCAAGGTCTATTTAATCAGTTGATTGGTTTAGGCGTTATGATTGATGGACAGCCAGGAACGGTTATACAAGGGGTTTATAGACCTATTTCAGATCGAAAATTATGGTGTTACCTAGTAGATGATCGCTTGCCCGCCAAGGAGCAATTGCGTCAGGCTAATAATATTGTCAAAAAAATGAAATTGGCCAAAGCTCCACGTTGAAATCATCTCATTAGCAATTTATCCCAGCTTGGATTGTTAGCTTTGGATAGCAGAATGTTGTTTCAATAAAAAAGCGAGATCATTGATCTCGCTTTTTTATGGTTAAAGTCATCAAACGGTTATGAGGTTTTGACTGTTTTTGCGGCTTCTTGTTTAGCTTTGCTTGCTGTGGTGCTGGCTACTTTTTTGCTGTCTGTTGCTGCCTTCATTGCATCATGTTTGGTCGTATCTTTCATTTTCGTCATGTCATGTTTGGCGGTTTGAGTGGTTTTGGCTGCTGCTTTCTTGGTTTTTACCACACTTGTTGCAACACATTTACCACCTTTGTGATTGGGTCCTGTACCGCCCTGGAGCTGAGTTCCTTTCGGGCAGGCAAATGCGCTAGCGCTAAGTACGGTAAATAAGCCTGCTGTTAGAATCGTTGCAATTTTTCTCATGATTGTCATCTGCATCGGGTAAGCGATAGTGCTTAGCCTTAATGTAAGCGTGTTGATGAGAGGAAAGCAGACTGATTTTGTGAAATATTTTAGAGCATGCGTAGCATTTTATAGTGAGAGTTTGTCTTTTAATTTAGGTTTAAGTTTAAAAGCATATTGCAAAAAATGCGGTGCTTATCAATTTAAAATACAAAAGTTCAGGCTTAGTCTTTTAGATAACCGACCGTTGCCAGTTTTCTGAGACCGTCTAAATCGATTACTACAATTTTTTTAAAGCCCAACTGAATCACACCTTGCTTTTCAAACTGATTCAGTTCGTGATTGATGGTTTGTCTGGAAACGGTCAGCATATTGGCCAGCTGGTCCTGTGAGATCTGAATGTTGAAATCTTGAATCGATGAACGGTTACCATAACCTTCCAAAATAAATAACAGCCGTTGCGCCAGACGCTGGCCAATACTTTGGGTTTGAATCGCAATATGTTCTAAAAATACATAGCGTAATTTTTGACTGGTGAGCAGGGCAAAGTAATACCAGTAATAGGGATTTTGTAGCAAGAAATCATGAAGTGGCTGCGCAGGTATTTGCAGTACCACACTTTTCTTCAATGCAATCGCGTCATGCGAGCGGGGTTGTCGGTCAATCAGGGAAATTTCGCCAAACCACATGATCGGTTCAGCAATTGCAGCGATGGCTTCGTTACCATTGACATCGATATAACCCAGACTAATCGAGCCTTCCAGTACACCATAGACCCCATCAAAACGATCTTGTGCGCTAAAAACAGCCGCATTTTTCTCAACAGTGTATTTTTTGCCATGTTCAAGAATAAAATTTTGAAAAGGCTCTGCTAAGTGGCTAAACCATGCATTTTGTTTTAAATGCTGAATATAAAGCGGCTCTAACACGATTATTCCTTGTTTAGAAAGATATCCATTTGTCAGCTACGTGACAACTTGCTCACGCTATTTGTTATAGATTAACAGCATAAACGAATGATATGAGGAAAGAAAAATGACAAATCTGGAACGTCTACTCAGCCAGTATGCAGCTTATCATCTGGATCGAAATAATATTGTGACCCATTTTGTGGGTATTCCTTTAATTGTTTTTTCTATTTTGTGTTTAACGGCACGTGCAGGTATCGAAATTTCTGGCTTTTCAATCACATTAGCCATGCTGCTCATCGTAGTAAGTAGCATTTACTATATTTCACTGGATAAGCTGTTTGGTGGCCTGATGTTGATTCTTTTTGTCTTGGCTTATCCCTTGGCCGTAAAAATTGCGGCTTTATCCATGTGGAGCTGGCTAGGGGCCAGTATCGGTATTTTTGTGGTGGGCTGGGTGTTTCAATTCGTGGGGCATTATTTTGAAAAGAAAAAGCCTGCTTTTGTTGATGATGTGATTGGTTTGGCCATTGGACCGTTATTTGTGCTGGCTGAATTCATCTTCTTGCTTGGCTTTCGTAAGCCATTACACCAGCAGATTTTAAAAGAAGCACACATGAAACGTGCGGAAATGGATATGAAGCCGCAGACCATATCTTGATGTGCTTAAATCAAATATACAAAGTCAAGCCAAGTCAATTAAGCTTGGCTTTTTCATTTATTAGATTTAAGGATTCTAAAAAAGTCATTCAGTTGCTAATCTATATTTATTCAAATGTGGTGGTCAGAATTAAAGAACACATGACAGGAATCTATGAATATTGGTCATTACCTTCCAAATTAAGTATTAAATGTCCCGCATGTCAGGCCAGGGCAGATTTTGAATTTGCACGATTGGCAAAGATACATCTGAAAAAAGATGTTGGTTACTTTCAATCTCATCCAGATTTTGAATACGCACGTTTTCAGGACTATTGCGGTAGTTATTGGCATGCTGCATTTTATTATCCGAATCTTTCTAGCAGAATTGAGCAAATTCAAGATATGCCAGAAGGCTATGATTCAACGGCTTGGAACACACGCTATTCGATGCAAAGTCGGGGTGGGGTAATCTGTGAGTCTTGTGGTTACAAACAAAAGCATGAACTGAACTGGCCGAATGATGCCTATTATGTAGTTATGTATAGGCATCAGCCCTTATGGGCATTTCATCGCGAAGCGGCAGTAGAGCTTTATGAGTATTTAAGTGAATCCTTACGGGATCACAAAAAATATCGTTATTCTTTCTTTTTATTACATATTCCGACAATCTTTAAGCAAAAAAAAGCGCGTCAATATGTAATTCGACAATTGCAAAAATTATTGAATTAATGGGCTATTAAAATTTTAGTTATTATTGTGCAAATAAAAAAACCGCCAATAAATTTCTCATTGGCGGTTTAGCTATCAGAATACTGACTTAGACGTTAAAACGGAAGTGCAAGACATCACCATCCTGAATGACATAGGTTTTACCTTCCAAGCGCCATTTACCCGCTTCTTTGGCACCATTCTCACCGTTAAATTGAATGAAGTCATCATAGGCAACACATTCAGCACGGATAAAGCCTTTTTCAAAGTCAGTGTGAATCACACCAGCTGCTTGTGGCGCAGTTGCACCCACTTTCACTGTCCAGGCACGAACTTCTTGTACACCCGCAGTGAAGTAAGTTTGTAGACCAAGCAGTTTATAACCAGCACGAATTACCACGTTTAGACCTGGTTCTTCCATACCCATTGCTTCAAGGAATTCAGCACGATCTTCATCTTCAAGCAATGAAATTTCAGCTTCGATCTGGTTGCAAAGTGGCACAACAATCGCATTTTCTTCAGCAGCGAGCTTTTGTACTGCTTCAAGATGCGGGTTGTTTTCAAAACCGTCTTCAGCTACGTTGGCAATATACATGGTTGGTTTAAGGGTCATTAAACCAAAACCACGCACTGCTTTACGCTCATCATCAGAAAGGTCAGCGGCACGTGCCGGTTTACCTTCATCAAGTAAAGGCTGGATTTTTTCTAAAACTGCTTTGGTTGCAAGCGCTTCTTTATCGCCACCTTTTGCCGCTTTAGTTAAGCGTAACAATGCTTTAGCAACGGTATCAAGGTCAGCTAGAGCAAGTTCGGTATTGATGGTTGCAATATCATCTAATGGATCAATTTTACCATTTACGTGAATGACGTTTTCATCTTCGAAGCAACGAACCACGTGTGCAATCGCATCTGTTTCACGGATATTGGCAAGGAACTGGTTACCCAAACCTTCACCTTTAGATGCACCTGCTACCAGACCGGCGATGTCAACGAATTCCATCGTGGTTGGTAAAATACGTTGTGGTTTTACGATCGCAGCAAGTTTGTCCAAACGTGGATCTGGTACGGGTACGATGCCTGTGTTCGGTTCAATGGTACAGAACGGAAAGTTTTCAGCAGCAATCGCTGCCTTTGTTAATGCATTAAATAATGTAGATTTACCTACGTTTGGCAGACCAACAATACCGCAATTAAAACCCATGAAACCACTCACAAATGTGTAATATAAAAATTGCTGCTGATTTTACATGAAAGCCATGACAAAGTCATGGCTAGAGTAGATGATCCATTCGGGCTTAAACTTTGCGTTTATCCAGTTGTTGGGCAATGTGATCGCCAGTGGCCTGCACCAACATGACCAAAACGATCAGGACTAAAATCACAGCAAGCATCACTTGCATATCAAAACGCTGGTAACCATAACGATAGGCGATATCGCCTAAACCGCCTGCACCTATTGCACCGGCAATGGCAGAAGAGCTGATCATGGTGACAATAGTCACGGTAAAACCTGCGATAATTCCGGGTAATGCTTCCGGGAGCAGCACGTGCCAAAGAATCTGCTTGCGATTACAGCCCATTGCTTGTGCTGCCTCAATCAGCCCTTGATCGACTTCGCGTAGACTGACCTCGGCAATACGGGCAAAGAACGGAATCGCGGCGATAGTCAAAGGTACAATTGCGGCAAGCACACCATAACTGGTTCCGACGATCCAGCGGGTAAACGGAATCAAAGCCACCATTAAAATCAGGAATGGGACTGATCGAGTGATGTTAATGATCCAGCCTAAGGACTGATTGATTCTCCTGGACGGATAAATGCCAAAATCGGCGGTGCTGACCAGAATCAAGGCAATCGGCAAACCAATCAAAAAGGCCAGAATCGCAGAAACACCAACCATAATCAGGGTATCGGTGGTGCCTGTCAGTAACAGATCAATGAGTTGATTGTACATAACCGATCACCTCAAGTTGTGTTATGGCTGGATGTTTTGCAAATTGGGGGCTGTTCAGATCGAATTCGAGATTGCCAATCCCAATGACTAAGCAACCAATGCTATGCTGCTGAATAGTATCAATCTGACTGTAATACACCTGAACGGGGCTGTTAAATCTATCCAGTAATTCATAAAAATCAGGCACCGATTTCGATTCACTGACATATTTCAGTTTTAAAAGCTGATGGGTACTTTGAGGCAGAATGGTTGGACTCAGTTCAAAAGGTAAATTTACCTGCTCAAAATTGAGTAATTCCTGTGTGATCTGTTGTTGCGGATTGGAAAATACCGACCAGACCTGCCCTGACTCAACGATTTCACCCTGATCAATCACGATCACCTGATCACAAATCTCCTGGATGACCTGCATTTCATGGGTAATCAAAACAATGGTTAAACCAAGGTCCTGGTTAATCTGTTTCAGCAAAGCCAAAATGTTTGCGGTACTTTCCGGGTCGAGTGCAGAAGTGGCTTCATCACACAGCAGGATTTCAGGTTGCGACACCAAAGCACGTGCGATACCGACACGCTGTTTCTGTCCTCCCGACAGTTGGGAGGGATAATCATGTCGCTTTGCATCCAAACCTACCAGTGTCAGGACATCACTGACCCGTTGCTCAATCTCAGCCTTGTCATAAGCTGCGATACGTAGTGGTAGAGCTACATTTTCCCACACCGTTTTGGCAGACATTAAATTAAAATGCTGAAAAATCATGCCAATTTTCTGTCGGGTCTTGATCAACTCGGCATGGCTGAGTTCAGCAATATTTTGCTGATGAATCAGAATACTGCCGGTATCAATGGGTTCTAGGCCATTTAAGGTACGCAGCAGGGAAGATTTACCTGCTCCGCTTTTTCCGATAATCCCAACAATTTGTGCTTTGGGAATATCAAGATGAATGTCTTTTAAGGCATGTAAGCGTTGGCCCTGTACATCATAAAACTTATTTAAACCGCGTATTTTCAGGTGTGGAACTGAAAAATCGACTTGTGAACCAAAACTCACCATCATCGTTCTCCTTATTTCCAGCCAGGGAACCACAACGTTGGACCGAAATCACTATCCAAGGCCGCTTTCACTTTTGGCGAGTTTTGATAAATCTCGACAAATTTCTGTAGCTTGTTGTCTTTGTCCTGATAGTCATCACGCACCACAAATAAAATCGCATAACGCTTATTGGTGTTGTCATCAAACAACAAGGCACTTTCAGGATCAGCCGTTTTGGCTAAACGTAAGTAATGCGGATAACCAAACGCGAGATCAACATCATCAATGGCACGTGCAGTTTGCGGTCCTTCAACTTCGGTAAATTTCAGGTTCTTCGGATTTGCGCTAATGTCTTTCAGTGCAGAAAGATGATTATTGCTGTCTTTCAGTTCAATTAACTTGGCTTGCTGTAAAAGGAGTAATGCGCGGCCCTGATTGACGGGATCATTCGGAATGGCAACAGTGGCGCCATTTGGCAGTTCCTCAAAGCTTTTATATTTTTTTGAATACAGCCCCACATGTGACGCCGCACCCGCAGCAAATGACTTTAACTTAAAGCCGGTTTCTTTAATGGCATTATCCAGAAAGGGCTGATGCTGGAAAAAGTTCGCATCAATATCGCCATGACTTAAGGTGATATTCGGGGTATTCCAGTCGGAAAACTCGACCAGTTTGACATTTAATCCCTGTTGTTTGGCTTCATCCGCTGCGACTTGAAGCGGATGGGCAAAAGAAGGACTGATTCCAATTACCAGTTCACTATTACTGCTTTGTCTATGTTTATTCCAGACCAGTAAGGCAATAATCGCAACAACAACGACCAGGCCAATACCGAGCCATTTTTTAGAGGCTGTTTGAGCCATATATTTCTCCAATTTTTTCTTTAATGTTAAGCACTAATTTCTTCAATTATTTTTAGGGTATCTGTGTTGTTATGCGGTCTACATCGGAACTGATCGGCAGGATGGCTGGCAGCTAAATGATCGCCTTGGGCAAAAAGCTTATTGCGTAATGAACCTGTGGCATATTCAGTTTTATACCGTCCACGTTGTTGTAACTCTGGAATGACCAGTCGAATGAAATCATGATGTGATTCAGGTGCAACCGTACGGGTCAGGTTAAAACCATCAATACCGGTCTGATCGAGCAGCTCAATGAGATATTTCGCAACCTCAGCACCACTCCCTACAATCAGGGGATAACGTCCACCCAGCACATGTTGGGCTTTTAGATCATTTTTGCTGATGCGCTGTTCTTTAAATTTCTCATTGACTGAAGCAATGCTATTGCTCTTTTGATACGGAATCGCTTCATCATCTGCAAACTTGGCAAGATCAATACCGACTGAACTGGCATAATGTGCTAAACCTGCTTCTGGGCTGGCATATTGACGATATTCAGCCAGTTTTTGCTGGGCAAGTTCATGTGTTTCAGCCACAACCACGGTAATGCCGACAAAGATTTTAATTGCATCTTCATCTCGACCTTGTTGCTGTGCTTGTAGTCGTATTTTATTGACTTGCTGACGAATCTTTTCGGGTTGATCACCGCCAATAAAAATACATTCGGCATGACGCGTGGCAAACTGTAGTCCTTTCGGTGAAGCCCCTGCCTGGAAGAGAGTGGGAGTCCGTTGTACCGATGGCGCAACCTGAAATACCCCTTGGCTTTGGTAATATTGCCCTTGATGATTGATCGAGTGGACTTTATTGGGGTCAGTAAAAACGCGTTGTTGTTTGTCTTTCTTTAAAGCATCATTTTCCCAGGAACCTTCCCAATATTGATAGCAAAGCTGTAAGAACTCCTCGGCCTGATCGTAACGCGCATCATGATCTTTTAAGCCTTTTTGTCCAATCAGGCGTTCGGCACTATCCAGATAGCCGGTGACAATATTCCAGCCCAAACGACCCTGGGTTAAATGATCGAGACTGGCAAAACGCCGTGCAAATTGGTAGGGCTGTTCATAGCTGAGATTGACCGTAACACCAAAACTCAAATTCTTTGTGACCAAAGCCATGGCTGAAATCAGGGTAGACGGATCATGGCTTGGCAGTTGAATTGATTCTTTCAGGGTCAGCTCAATACCATTTTGATAGACATCATAAACACCGGTAATATCGGCGAGGAATAGGCCATCAAACAGACCCTGTTCCAAGGTCTGTGCCAATTCAGTCCAATAATTCAGCTCATTAAAGCGATGTGACTGATCACGTGGATGTGTCCATAGGCCATGATTGATATGACCGACGCAGTTCATATCAAAGGCGTTCAGTAAAATTTTCTTGGCAGTGGTTTGCGTCATTATAATGTCCCCCGACGTGGAGGCAGAATGCCATTCAATACATAATTACCAATAAAGTAATATTTCCAACGTGCAGCATCATGCAAGGTGTGTACACGCGCATTACGCCAGTGACGGTCCAGCCCATCGGCACGTTGACTACCACGACTGCCCGCAAGTTCAATCAGTTTCGATGATGCTTTTAATGCAGTTTCGCTACTATGCGCACGAACTTTGGCAACATCAATTGAGGCTTTGGCTAAGCTTTCTGGATTGAGATCCTGTTTGGCAGCATCAACAGATCGAGCTGCCTGTTTGAGGAGTAATTCACTGGCTTTGACATCGGTTGCGACACGACCCAATTCAGATAGGGTTAAAGGATCTTGGGTTGCTGATTCAATATTGGCATCAATCCAGGGGCGAGCGACACGCACGCGTTGCAAGGTTTCCTCAAAGGCCGCACGGGCAATCCCGACTTCAATTGCAGCATGCATGATTTGAGCAAATGGGCCGACCAAAGATAGTTGCTTAAAGGCGGTATCAAACGGAATCACATCCTCTTTGGCAACAAAGACCTGATTAAACTTGACTGTGCCGCTGCCTGTAGTCCGCTGCCCAAAGCCAGACCAGTCATCAATCAATTCTAAACCTTGGCTGTCTCGTTGTACAAAAGCCAGAAACTCATTTCCCGCCTCATCCAGCACTAAGGTTGGAATACGATGGGCGAATAAACTGCCTGTGCAATAAAACTTTTCCCCTCGAATCAGATAACCGTTTTCGCTTGGAATCAATGTGGTTTGTTTATGTGCTGAGGTACGTGTTTTAAATTCAGCCAGCGCATTACCAAACCGTGCACCTTGTAATACTTCCTGATAGAGGCGCTGCTTTTGTGCTTCGGTACCGGTATTGCGTAATACTTCCAATGCATAAAAATGGTTTTGTGGAATTTGACCGATTGAACCATCCGCACCACTAAATAGGGCAATCACTTTGGCAACGGTAAGACTTGAAACCTCTGCACCGCCATACTGCTTAGGTACAGTAATCGCCCATAAACCTGACTGGCTATACGCTTCGATTTCGGTAAATGGCAAGTTGCGATTGGCATCACGTTCAACTGCGGCCTGTCTGAACTGTTGACTCAGTTGTGTAGCAATCTCCAATGCCTCTGCATCGCTTTGAATAATATGTGCCGCTTTTAAATGCGGCTTGGCAAAACCTTGTAATTCTTGATATGAGGTCATGATGATTTTCTCCTTAAATCCAGGCATGGCGGGCAGGGTGAGTACCATTCAGGTAATAGTCACCAATCGCATGGAATTTCCAACGCACAGGATCGTGTAGGGTATGCACACGGGCATTGCGCCAGTGCTGATCAAGATTATGTTGGCTCAGGCTGGCTCGGCTACCGCCAAGTTCGAGTAGTTTCTCGGAGATGTGCAGGGCTGCATCATTGGCATAGATTTTCGCCTCCGCGACCAAAATCGAAGCGCGGGCGGCTTGCTCGGCAGAAATCTCAGTGAGTTGATCCAGTTCTTCCAGATATTCGGCAGCATTGTCCAGTAATAAAATGGCAGCATCGAGCAGAATATTGAGTTTGCCAACTTCTTGTAAGGTGTAATGTTCCTCACTGGCTTTTTCTACACCTGCATCAATAACCGGACGCGCTTTACGCACGCTGGACAAGGTGTCATCAAAGGCAGCCTCGGCAATGCCAACATCAATCGCGACTTGTAACAGTTGAGAATACGCACCGCGAACATTTGGAGTATCCGCGATAATGCGTTCATCAAAAAATAAGGCCGGATCAGCGATGACGTTGTGGAGTTTAACTGTTCCACTGGCTGTGGTACGTTGACCGAAGCCGTTCCAGTCATTAATGACCTCAACGCCCGCAGCATGTCGGTCAATGATTGCCAGTACGGTATGACCATCTGGATGTAAGACACGGATGGCTAGCCAATCTGCAAAGCTGGTTCCTGTAGAGTAAAATTTTTCCCCGTTTAAAAGATATTGACCATTTTGCAACGTTAATGTGGTTTGAATCGCTTTGGTATCTTTGGAGTTTTTTTCAGGCCCGCCATTGGCAATCCGTTTACCTGCAAGGACTTCAGTATAGATAAACTGCTTTTGGGCATCTGAACCGGTGATATTGATAAAATTGAGTAGCCCGAACTGGTTTTGAGGAATCTGTCCAACATTGGCATCGGCTTTACTTAAAATACGGAACACGTGGGCCAAGGTTTTATTGGAAACAAAAGCCCCACCATACTGCTGTGGTACACGGATTCCACCAAGACCTTTTTGGCTAAACTGGATGATTTGTTCTGTAGGTAGTATACGGTTTTGATCACGTATATTGCGCTCTTCTAAGGCAAAGTCAGCAACTTGATAGGCAGCATTAATGGCCTGCTGATCATTTGAAATCAGTTGTATTTGCGCGTGGATCACTGATTGATTACTGGACATGTGAGCACCTCTAATAGATAAGAGGAACTTTACAAAAGTTTTACTTTTCCACTAAACCATCAGTTATGGCTTAATTATCACAATAATTATTAAGCATTTTTTATGAGAAAAATAACAGAAAAATAGATATATAATATTGATTAAAAACAGTTATTTAGTCGTGTTTGGTTTTTTATTGCTCAAAGGGAAACCGTATTTTCTATGAAAGAAATGAATAATCTCAACAGGAATATTTATAAAGCAAACTCGCCAAAATTAAAAAAGATCGAGCAAAAAGGACATTGTATTCATTGGCTTTTACTTCTAAAGTATGAAAAACCTTATGTTTGATCGAGTAGAAAAATAAATCTGGAGAGTCTATGCGGGTTTTATACCAATTTCCTTTATCTCACTATTGTGAAAAAGCTCGCTGGTTGTTAGATCATAAGGAATTGGACTATGTTGCACATAATTTGATTCCTGGTTTTCATCGCGCCTTTACCTTTCTTAAATCGGGGCAGTATTTACTGCCGATGTTGAAGGATGATAAACACTGGATTGCTGATTCAACCCAAATCGCTTTATATCTTGATACGACCTATCCTGAACATGCATTACTCAGACGTGATGAACAGTTGCGTGAACAGGCTTTGGAGATTGATAAGCTGGCGGATGAGCTGGGTGTACATGTCCGGCGCTGGTCTTTGGCGCATGCCTTATCAGTGGGTGATCATCCACTTGAAATCATGATGGGGGAACAGGGCTATTTACGACAGTTTGAAAAAATTTCCAAGCCGATCTTAAAAAGTCTGGTGTCAACCAATTATAAGTTAAGTCCTGAAAAAGTAGCACAATCCAAGTTACGCATGACCGAGCTGATTACCGATCTCAACCAGCGTTTGATTGATAATCAAGGACGTTATTTGGTGGGTGACCGTCTGGGGCTGGCTGATATTGCAGTCTGTTCAATTCTCGCCCCTTTACTGATGGTTAAAGGCACCCCTTGGGAGCTGGAGAATGATGATGTTGAACAGTTCAGTGGTGAGTTGAAACAATATTATGACGAATTGTCTGATTTACCGATTGGACAATATGTACAGCGTATTTATGCCACGGAGCGTAATGCACGCGTCGATTGGCGCGGGTTATAAGTAAATGATGCTGTAAAAAAGCCCTGATGCAATCATCGGGGCTTTTTTTATGAGAAAGAAAATAGAAAAACTGCCACAAAAGTAAAAAATTATTAGTGAATAAAATTAATTTTTAAAAGAAAATTCGTTTTAAGCTGAAAATAGTAGAAATTATTGCCAAATTTACTTTAAAAAAACTGAAAAGAGGGAAATAATTATAAAACGGCTTTGTTATCTTATGTTTCAGGGTGTGATGGGGATCGAAACGAGTTGTTCAGCTATTGGGAGATCAGTTGAACAGTTGCTCAAAAGGTCTTGTTTCGGCTTTGAGACAAAGATAAACCACAAGTTTATCGGAATCATGTTTGCGTTATCCATGCAGCATTGTCAAAAGTTAAACGAATGTTTTCCCTTGACCCTTAAAAATTACTGGTGGTAAACAGTTCCGAAAAAACCGAGATAACACATGAGGACTGTAAAATGGAATTAGACCGTTTTGATAAACAAATTCTTGAAATTTTGACCCATGAAGATGTCAATCTGAATGAGCTATCAGAACGTATTAACCTTTCGGTTAGTTCAGTGCATAGACGCATTAAAAATCTGATCGAATCCCAAGTGATGGGACAGCTCAAACGAGAAATCAATTTTAATAAACTGGGCTTTAGCCTACATATTCTTTTGCAGGTTTCATTGAGCAAACACGATAGTGAAACTTTTGATAAGTTCTTGCAGGAACTGGAAGATATTCCGGAAGTGACCAATGCATTCCTGGTGACCGGACAGAGCGCTGACTTTATCCTGGAACTGGTGGCCCGCAATATGGATGACTATAGTGAAATCCTGTTGCGCCGTATTGGAAAGATCGACAGTGTGGTGGCGCTGCATTCCAGCTTTGTGATTAAGGAATATAATGTCTTTAACTGCTATAAACTTTTAAACAAGCTATAAAAAATGCATCTAAACAGATGCATTTTTTACTCGGCAGAAAGGTTTAGGCATCAAGTTGCGCTAAAACCTCTTCAGAGAATTCAACGTTGGTATACACGTTTTGAACATCATCAAGATCTTCAAGCATATCAATCATTTTCATGATTTGTTTAGCTTGATCAATATCAGTGATTTCAGCTTTAGTCGATGGGCTCATCACAACTTCAGCGTTGTCAGATTTTAAACCTGCAGCTGTAAGTGCATCCTGAACGTCACCAAAGCTTTCCGGGCTGGTAATTACCAAGATACTGTCTTCATCAATCTCGATATCGTCAGCACCTGCTTCTAAAGCAACTTCCATGACTTTATCTTCTAAAGACACATCGTCAAAAGAAATTTCGCCACGTTTGGTGAACAGATAAGCCACTGAACCATTAGTACCCAAGTTACCATTGGTTTTTGAGAAACAGTGACGAACATCTGGCACGGTACGGTTCAGGTTATCGGTCATGGTTTCGACAATAACGGCCACACCGCCAACACCATAACCTTCATAGGTTACTTCTTTTAAATCATCATTATCTTCGCCGCCAGCACCACGCTGGATCGCACGGTTAATGGTGTCGCGTGTCATATTGACTGAAAGTGCTTTTTCGACAACAGCACGTAAACGTGGGTTGCTTGCAGCATCTGGTCCGCCTAAACGCGCAGCAGTTACGATTTCGCGGATGTATTTAGTAAAAACCTTACCGCGACTTGCATCTTGTTTAGCTTTACGATGCTTAATATTGGCCCATTTAGAATGACCCGCCATGGAAGTAACTCCAAAAAAATTAAAACTCAAAAAAGTGCAGGAATATTAGCATAGCCAAGGTTTTGTTGAAAACTGCCCGAACTGATATTCAAAATTTAAAATCTTGCTCAAGTATCAAAGATTGAACAAATAGACAGGGGCCATTAGCTAATTTTTACATCTATGTCGTATTCCGCATACAGCGCCTTGATCTTTTCCAGATCCTGTTGCAGTTCGGTCGGGTAGATTTTACCCAAAATGCCGCCTTGCTTGGTTCGGGCGTTGGCATACATCAGAATGATCGGTACATTGGCTGCTTTGGCGATATGCCAGAAACCGGTACGGATCGGTTTACGCGCTTCACCATCTTTAGCACGGGTTGCTTCCGGTGCAATCACCAGATTAAAACGATCATTCTGGTTAAATAGCTCCACCATTTGCGTGACAATATCTTTACTGGCTTTGCGGTCTACAGCAATGCCACCTAAACGTTGTAAAATTGGTTTTAATGGACCTTTAAATAATTCTTTTTTAATAAGCGTATGAATTTTAATCTCTAAAATTTCAAATAAAGCTAGAGAGAGGATGGTATCGAGATTAGAGGTATGCTCAAAACCGATAATGACTTGTTTATTCTCCAAGATTGCTGGATCAACGTTATATGTCCAACCTGTTGCTTTAAAAATAGATTTTCCTAAAAACTTTTTCATATCCATGATCATTGGCTGTGCGTGGTCGCAGTTTAATACGAGTTTTGAGGAAAATACATATCCGAAAACACCAGATAACAGTAATTTGGATGGCTTTAAAATGATCAAAACCGTGCAATATTTACTTTACTCATTATAGCCAGATCAGATAGAATCAGCGCAGTTTATGATTTTTAACACTTTTTTAGGTAGTTTGATAAAATCATCTGCTTGTAATTGAAGTTAAATTTGACTAAGATCAGGCAGCATTCATCATATCAATATGATGGAAATTTATAGGGCCTATAGCTCAGTTGGTTAGAGCAGCGGACTCATAATCCGTTGGTCCACAGTTCAAGTCTGTGTGGGCCCACCATATATATCAAGCACTTACATGTATTTATTGTAAGTGCTTTTTTAATGCCAGATTCCATGTAATCACTATGTAATCAGTAAGATAAAAAAAGGTGTGGTCATGTTTAGTATAAAAAAAAATGAAAAAACCAATTTTGAAATATCGAAAATTTTAGTTAAATTTAGTTGGAAAGATTGGATATTATTACCTACAGTGCTAGGAGGGGTAATACAATTTTTTATCCTAATTAGTATGGATTTTTCATTTATTAGGTTTTTTGCCATAGAGCAAGTTGTACCAGATGGTTTTCTTAGCTTACTAATAATTTTTTTCCTTTATGTTCTTGCCCAAAATTTATTTGAAAAAGAAGATTTTTTTCAAAAAATTACGTTAGGTTGGTGTAAGTCGAATATTCTAATTAATTTAATTAGGCCTATAACATTAATAGTTATTGAATTTACTATTATGATTTTACTATTTTTTAATCCTTTTGATTTAAATGTTAAAATAGTTAGTTTTATGACTATTTTGCTTAAGATATTAATAATACTGGCATTTTTAAGATCTTATTATATTGTTTTTTATTTATATTATTTTAAGGATAAAGTTTCTCCATTTGAAATTAATGATTCTGAATATATTGGTTTTTTAAAGAAATGGACACTTTCTTATATGAAATTAGGTTATTTTACACTCCCGGTAATCCTCTTTTTGATATTTTATTTCACTTCATCTAAAGAGTTGAAAACTATTTATACAGATTTTTTTGATTTCAAAAAACTCGAAAATCAAACATTAATTATTAAAAGATTAGCTGAAAAACAAAATATAAATGGGGAGCTTAAAGTGGAGTATTTCAACGGGAAATATGTTTTTATAAAAAATATCAGCAATGGTAATTATTTAGTAATTAAAGGAGAAGAGTTTGTAAACCTTTTAGATAATAAATAAAGGGGCCTAAGCCCCTATAAGATTACGAATATCTGTTAAACGCCATCTGGCTCCATTCTTTGTTAACACAGGCTTGAGATCGCCTTTTCCTGTGCTTGCCCAAACGCGAAGTGTATTTGGCTTATAACCCAAGATTGTTGCAGCATCTATTGAGTTGACTAAGCTTGCGCCAGATTCAATTAATTGCTGCAATTTTTCTTCTGGTTTTAATTGGATTTTTTGCATCTTATTTTCTCCAAGTCGCTTCTTTAAACTTTGCATTGGCTACGAGGGCCAGAATTTCTGACTCATTTACATTGTCGAAAATATGAGTCATATTGCCCCCGAACACAGTGAGTGTTCTGGTAATGGTGGAATAGTTGAATTTCATGATCGAACGCCTTGTTTAGCCATGTTGTCGATGTCTTTTCTAACGGCGTTTAAGGTTCTAGCTTCTATCTGCAAAAGGCTATCAATGCCCAGGTGCTCACAGACTGTTTTAGTATCCAGACCGCGCTCATCGATGAAACCAAGCAACTCATCGCGTTGAGCATTCGAAATACCTTGGAACTCAGGCTGACCGATCCACTTGTTTTGATTTTTATCAAAAGTGCACCCAAGCTCTTTAGACCGAGCAAGCATGATTTGGCGCATATTCTGGTAGTACATGTGGTCTTTGCATAAAGACTCAGTAAGCTGATTTAAATCGCCAGCATGCTCAGCTTCAACACAGCTCTGTTTCCAGTTCTCTAAATCTTCAACAGCCTTTGCTGTAGCCAATTGTTCAGGCGTGAGCGTGTTGAAGTCATGAAGGATCTAAGCGGTGTTTTATCTAAGATGCCTGCCTACCAAGCCAATGCTTATGCCAATTCCCTTGGTATCGATCAAAAAACCTTGCTGGCCATGCGTGACGGTAAATTCATGGCCAACATGGAAAAATACCAGAAGATCCAAAAAGAACTCGGCATGAACGATGACTTGGCTAAGTCGGGCAATGAGTTCATGACCGAATACCGTGATCTGACCATGATGACCAAAACTGGATTTCAGGTCATTGTCATGCAGGCGGGTAAAGCTTTAATTCCAATTTTGCGATTACTAAATCAATTAATCCAAGCCGGTATTCATGCATTCTCTCAACTGAATCCACAAATCAAGGAAGGTCTCGCCGTAGGTTTGCGCTTTGCAATGCTGATTCTGATGTTTGGGGCTATGGCCAAGTCCTTAGGTTTGCTGCTTAAGTTCATACCGGCCTTTAAAACATTCATCGGACTGCTCAAATTATTCCGACTGGCATTCCTGGCTTCCCCGATTGGAATCATTCTGGCGTTGGGTGCTGCACTGGCCTTGCTTTACGATGATTATAAAACGTGGAAGGAAGGCGGAAAGTCACTGTTTGACTGGTCAAAGTGGACCAATGGTATTGATACCATCATCAACAAGATCAAAGATTTTCTGGATATTCTCGATAAGATCAAGGATAAGACAATCGAGTTTGTCCAGAAGATTATTAAAGATCCAGCTGGTGCTTTAAAAGAGGTGGCTACGGAAGTTGATAAGGGTGTTAAAAAAACTGCAGAGACAGTTAACAAGGCTGTCGATAAGTACATTAATCCAGCCGATCCGAAGAAAGTAACCCCGACTCAGGATAAAGTGGCCAGTGTTACTGATTTTGCATTTTCATTGGTTGATAAGGGATTGGATTGGTTTGGTAATGCAGATGCCCAGACGCGTGTCGATCAGCGTGAACGTGGTGAAATCGGTTATCAGTCTGTTGCAACCGGTGCGGCAAAAGCTGCAGTTGGTGCCGTTAAAAGTGCCGTAGGTGGTGGCTCTTCGAAATATGCTTTCAGCTTTGGCCAAGATGTGGATGGTTATATTAAAGAATCATCTAAAAAATATGGAATTCCCGAGGATGTATTACGAGGGTTTGTCAAAATGGAGGCTGGATGGACCGGGAAAATGTCACCAACGGGTGCAATAGGAACAGGTCAATTTATTCAATCAACATGGAATGGATTAGCAGCTACTGAAGATGGTCAAGACATTGGAATGACTAAAATTGATAAATCTAATTTTAGAAAATCAAATGATCCACGTTATGACAAACGTATTAACACTTTAGCGACTGGTTTATTGGCCCAACAAAATGCCAAGATATTAAAGAAATATGGTTTACCTATTACAGGTGAAAACTTATATCTTGCTCATAATATTGGTGCAGAGACTTTTGCTAGGGCATTATCTGGAAATGGAGCATCAAAAAAAGGAATTTTGGCGATGCGTCAAAATGGAATGAAGGAAGGAGAAACTCCACAACAGTTTGTTTTACGACAAGCAGGTATATTTAAAAAACACTACAACACTGCAAACAAGCTTGCTGAAAATAGTGGAAATCTCACAAGTTCAGCATTTGATGTTAATAAATCATTAGGTACTTATGGTCCACCATCAGGCAATCCTCATAAGTCAATGGTTAATAACTCAGATAGTTTGACAGCAAGTAATGTTGTAGTTAATCAGACATATCAAACTGATATGACTATTAATGGTGCAAGCAATCCAATTGATTCTGCTAACGCAGTAAAGCGTCAGCAAGAGAATTCAATGGTATTTATGGCAAGAGGGGCACGCGGTGTCTTTATAGGTTAATTTGAATCAATATCAGACTGTAATTGTTCAGCTCTTTTATTATTCAAATCAACTATACAGTTTGAATGGTTATTCATTTCAGAGTGGTAGTTGCTGTATGTTCTGCAGTAACTATCGCGATATTTTAACCAATCTTTTTGAGAAGTATTGAGTTCAGTAAGTACTGTTGGATTGTATGAAATTTGCTCTTTAGAGATTAAGGATAATTGATTAAATTTATCTTGAACCTTTTTTAACGATTCTTTTTCATAGCAATCAGCGACCATAGCTGGATTTTTATATTTAAGCTCGCAATTTTGAGCGTATATAAATGAGCTAAAAAATGAAGTTGCTAGAATCAATATAAGTTTATACATAGCTTTATCTCTTTATTAGTTGAACATCTCTTTGAAGAATTCAATGCGGTGTTTATAAAGTATTGACTGGCAAGTTAAGTCATAGATGCCAGTAGCTGGGCTACCTTGTGTGTCAGCAACGACAAAATCACCGCATTGTTGTTCTTTGAATTTCAACCATGCTTTTTGAGCATCATCCAATTCATGTTTGGCTTCAGTTTGCGAATAGGCTTTTTTATAAACGAGGTTAAGCTCACTTTTAAGATTTTTTATTTCTTTATCTAACTTTTGCATATCCTCAAAACTACCTGCATAAGTTGAGCTACAGAAAGCCAAGGTGGTGAGGAGTAATAGTTTTTTCATTCTACGGAATCTCTAGTGGTTTCTACAATAGTTAGATTATCTGATTTATGGACCTTTTGAGTCTGTTCTAGTTTCTTATAATCTTCTTCAGTTGGGATGTATTCATGAGCCGCTTTTTCAGATCGCTCGGCTTCTACGGCTGCTTCAGCATCTCGTATTTGGTCGCTATTATCTTGGGTTGATTTTTCTTCCTGGCTTGTCGATGGTGAGCTGTTATCACTTTTTCTATCTTTGGCAATAAACACAGATATACCAATCATTACAACAACGATGAAGACAATTATTTTTACGATTGATCCTAGACAACCACCTTTAACGCTTGGGATTTCATTTTCAATAAAGAAATAATCACCGCACCCTTTGCACGAATAGCGCGTTGCCAATATGTTCGATTTGCTTGGGGTAACTCTTGTTTGCTTACTATTACAAGATGGACACCTTGGTCTTGAGTCGCTCAATGCTTTTTCCTTAAACTCTAGAAATTGCTGAAATTAAAACACATTTAAGCCTTTTAACAAAAATCTTAAAGGGTTTAACTATTTTAAATTCTTAAACCATATACCGCAGATTTAAAATACTTTAGAATCATAATTTCAGATAGTAGTTCTATGGGAGAACGAACATGAATTTTTCTTTTTTGAATAGGGCTAAACAACAAGAAAAAATGGATGAAACAACTAAAGGTTTTGTAGAAGCTATTGATGCATATCAAAAAGCTATGCAAGACGGCTTAGCGAAGTATAATGAAACTCGCGAAAAAGCTGAAGGAAATATCAAACGTGGCGCAAGAATTACAAGACATCGAATCAATCTTTGATTTCTTTTATTTAGATAAACTCAAAATTAATTCTTTTTACGCACAATTAACAGGTAATGGTGCGATTACTAGTAGAAAAAATACTAGTTCTACTTCTGATGATATGACCAGTGAATTTTCTGGGAGTGTACCTACAATAGCAACAGCGAAAACCTCATATAAAAATGGAGCTGGGCTTGGAAGCGAGGATGTCTTTGATGCTTCTGTAACTATGCCAAGAGAAATGATGGATCGTTTGGATGAATTGGGTTTTATTGGTTTCGACCTAAATGAAGAGCAATTGGGAAATTTAGTTTTATTAAAAGGTAAGCTTGGTGTTGTAGATATTGCTGGGATGAAAGATATATTAGATCCAGCTATTGAATTTGGTATAGGTCAAATGCCTGATTCTAAGCCCCATGAGAAAACAGCTAAAAATAATTTAAAGAAACTTATGAATCCTTTAGTAGCATTTATGAAAGGGATTCCATTTGCTTTGCAAGCACGTTTTTTTAATAATGGAAATATGGATGAAGAAGTCTGGATGACTTTGAGTCGAAGCGAGATGATAAATAGCGTACATGATCTCAATTTTAAACATGGCGATATCATGGCAGGTGAGTGGCATGTTTTAGGTGTATTAGATGCAATCCCAAATGATCAGGAACGTATTATTGAATCATCTAATGATGTGAATGAAATGGTTGAGACTTTCACTAAAATGATGAAAGAGCAATTTGGAAGACCAGCTAAGGCTTACGGAATGACCCCTATTGCTATTTTTAGAGTCTTAAAGCCACACAAGAAAGATTAAGAGTTTTTAGAAAATCAACCCACCTTTTGGTGGGTTTTTTTATAGGTGAAATATGTCAATAGGTACTTTAATTGATAGTGGCCTAGGCGCTGTCACGTCCTTACCAAATACAGAGATCCTTGGTTCGTTACTACTGTCTGGGCGTGGACGAACAATCATGGGCTTGTTTGCCGATGTAACTGTCGAAGAAAAGCATAAGGATGAGCTAAAAATTACCGAACATCCAACAGAAGTTGGTGCGGCCATTTCAGATCATGCCTATAAAGAGCCACCAGAGGTAACGATGAAAGTCGGCTGGTCGGAGAGTACCGGCACTCTTAACGGGTTTCTTGGTGAAACTATTTTGGGTGGTAATACAAGCTTGACTATCGTATATCAAACTTTGCTGCAGCTACAGGATCAGGCTTTACCGCTCATCATCTCAACCGGTAAGCGCCTATATACCAATATGCTTATTAAATCGCTGGCCTGTACTACGGATCTGCAGACTGAAAACGTCTTGATGATCGATATCACATTTAAAAAAGTGATTATGGTCAGTACACAAACAACTTTCATTGCCATCGAGAATCAGGCAAGTCCGGAAGCTACTGCAGGTGTAACAGACGGCGGAACGGTTCAGGCGAAACCACTCAATGAGTCGGCACTGAGTAAAACTACGGGTTTTATCAAATCAGTATTATTTGGTGAATAAAGATGGACTATGAAATTCCACTTAATTACGGCAATCAAAAATTTAATATCAAGCTTGGTACCGCACAATTCAAGTTGCAACTTATCTATCGTGCGGACCGCTGGTATTTAGATATTTTTGATACTGCAGAGAATCGCTTAATCACGGGTTTGCCGATGCTCGTTGGTGACAATCTACTGGCTCAACATCAGCACATCATTAAAGGTTCAATGTATGTGCTCAATACTAACGAAGATGAAAGCCAGTCATTTAGCGATTTAGGTTCAAACATCAAACTGTATTGGAGTGACTCATGACAACACAATGGATACGTAACTGCAGGCTGACAATTCAGGTTGATGAGAATGCACCTGATGCTTTAGATTTTACTGATTTTAAAATGACATTTGTTGTTAGTCAGCCTACAAGAGATCAACCCAAGGCTGCAGAGATCTATATCTACAACTTATCGCATGAAACCATGAATAAGTTGGCTGGTGTAGATGACGATAAAAAGAATACCCAAGTTATTTTAGCCTGCAGTTATGGGAAGGATGAACCTGAGGTTATTTTTAAGGGCCGTGTTTTTCAATACCGCCGTGGCCGTTACAGTCCAGTTGATACTTATCTTTGCATTCTGGCTATTGCTGGTGATCAGGTGCGTAATGATGCAATCATTAATCAATCAATTCCTGCAGGCACTCCAATTCAAGGGCTTAGCGATCTGATTGTTGAGGAGGCAAAGAAATACGGTATTGATGCGGGGGATCTGGTCCAGTTAAGTGATCAAAAGTATCCGCGGGGACGGACCTTGTTTGGTAGCTTTCATGGTCTGATTGAGCGTGTCGGTCGCGAGAATAACGTCACTTATGATTATTCAGAAGGGGTACTCAATTCAACTGAACTGGATAAATTCTCGATTCAGTCAATCTTTGACCTAAGTTCTGAGACAGGTATGGTGGGAATGCCACAGCTCACCAGTGAGGGTGTTATTGTTAAATGCTTGTTGAATCCAAAGTTAAAACGGATGGATAGAATCAGGATTGATACTCGGAACATGCAGTCTGAAAACTACGACATTGCATATGAAGGTCAGGGGAAAGATCAACCGTATAAAACTCCTAAACTGGCAACCAATGCCAAGGGTATTTTTGTGATTCAAGCAATCGAGCACAGCGGTGATACACGTGGGGATGAGTGGTATAGCAACATGGTATGCACGGCACTCGGGGCAGTAGTACCTTTAACAGGTATTACACTCACTGCCGTGGACGAAAGTTGGACACCGGCACCAGGAGCAGGTTGATGGCATTAACAGTCAATGAGCGTTCGCCGGATCTGCTCAGTATTATCAAAGATGCGGTTACTGCAGAAGTGTTGGGGGTGTGGACGTCATTGCCCTGTGAAGTAGTAAGTTATGATCCCAATGCTGTCACGGTAGAAGCTAAGCCTTTAATCCGTGTACCGGCACGGACACCAGACGGCGGTATTGAAATGCTGGAAATTCCAATACTGCAGGATGTGCCAGTCATGTTTCCATGCGCTGGTGGCTTCACCATCACACATCCGATAAATATAGGGGATGAGTGTCTTGTCAGCTTCTCATCGCGCAATATCGACAACTGGTGGCAATCTGGCGGGGTTCAGAACCCCTTTGACACTCGGCATCATGATTTATCTGATGGTTTTGCCTTTTTTCGACCGCAATCACAGGATAAAAAGATATCTGATATATCGTCAGATAATCTCGAGATCCGAAGTGATGACAATGCGACGAAGATTCAAATCACACCTGGTGGAATAATCAATTTCATTGGCCAGAAAGCTATCTTTCATTGTGATGTGGAAATGAAAAAGACATTGACGGTGAATGGATTAATTAAGTCGCTTGAAGATGTTTTGGCCAAAGCGGTCAGCCTGTTTGGTCATAAGCACAAAGGTGTTCAATCCGGATCTAGTACATCAGGTCCACCAGAATAATAGTTATCAATATGAGGGGCGCGAAAGCGTCTTTTTTTATGCGCTATAGAAAACTTTCAAGTGATGGCGACTATGTCTTTGGATCTGGCAAGAATGACTTTCTTGTGAATACACCAGGGACTGTGGCGCAGGCAATTTTATCCCGGTTAAAACTGTGGCTTGGTGAGTGGTTTGCTGATACTGCAGATGGTACCGGATGGAACCAGTCAATAGTCGGCAAACACTCAAAGAATCTTTACGAGCTCACGCTCAGGCAACGTGTTTTAGAAACGCCTGGTGTAGTCAACATAATGGACTTTCAAAGCTCGCTTGATCCAGATACGCGCCGTTTAACGGTAACTATGACGGTAAATACGGTCTACGGCGAAGCATATCTTAACGGGGATTTAACAACATGACTTTAACAACTGTTGCACCGGTCATTACAGACAGTGGTCCCGTTGCACCGACCTATTATGAGATTGTTGATTATCTCAAGACACAATACAAAAGCATCTATGGTGAAGATGCTTATCTTGAAAATGACAGCCAGGACGGGCAATGGATCGGCGTATTTTCCCGGGCTATTGCAGATGTGAATGGCGTGATTATTGATCTTTATTCGACATTTTCACCGAAGACAGCCAGTAAGGATGCCTTGTCACGGAATGTGGCCATAAACGGGATTGCTCGGCAGGTACCAACTTTTTCTACAGTGGATTTGGAAATAACAGGTATACCAGGCACAGAAATTACCAAAGGCTATGCTTTAGATGACAACGGCACGCAATGGATTTTTCCTGAGTTTGTGACGATTGGCGATTCTGGAAAATCTGTCATTACTGCTACAGCCAAGAATCCAGGTGCCGTTCTAGCCATGAGCAATACCGTTAAAATTATCGGTAAGCCTACACGGGGCTGGAAAGGGGTAAATAATCCCGCTGCATCGTCATTGGGTATGTCTGTGGAGTCCGATGCAAAACTGAGACAACGCCAAGCACTTTCAGTGGCCATTCCTTCGCAATCAAAGACAGATAGTATCAAAGGGGCAATCTTTAGCTTACCTGGTATTTCTCGTTGCAAAACATATGAGAATGACACGGACTCTACAAATGGCTTAGGTATTCCATCTCATAGCCTTTGTGTCGTTGTTGCTGGCGGTGATGCCACAGAGATTGCTGATGTTATGCGGGCGAAAAAAAGCTTGGGCTGTGGCTGGTACGGTAACCTAAACGTTACGGTGATCAACTCTTTTGGAGACGAGGAAATCGTTTCACTATATCGGCCAGACATCATCAACATCGGCTTTAAGCTGAATATCGTTGGCTCTTCGGAATATACCAAAGAGATTGAAAACAACATTAAGCAAAATCTTGCTGACTATGTGAACCAACTAGATATCGGTGATCGGATCATGATGAACAAGTTATGGATTCCTGCAGGCCTGTTCGGAAATCTTGACTCGGAAACCTATCAGATCGATTCAATCCAAATTATTGCTAATGATGTGCCCATCGATGGTGACTATAGCTTGGCATTTAACGCCGTGGCTTATTGCGATACAGACAATATTGAGATTAATACGTCTGGGGGATTCTAAGTGGATGCAAGTAAATACATCGCATTGCTGACCAGCCAGCATCGAGATAAGCCGAAATATAGAGAGACGGTAGAAGCCTCTCTCAATCCTTTAATTGATTGTCTGGAATGTCTTAATGACATTGGTAGTAAATTCGATCTGGAAACGGCTAAGGGAGACCAACTGCAGATTATTGCGGATTGGGTGGGTGCACCGAACTCGATCCCTAACTCAGTACCAGTTCCTTATTTCGGCTTTCAGGGTCAGCCAGCATCGTTGCCGTGGCGCGAAACTGATGACCCAAGTTTTAAATCAGGGTTTTGGCGTGAGTCGGGGATGAGTGGCTATACGGCGCTTAAGATGCCCCCCAAGCTATTTAAAAAAGTGATTAAAGCCAAGATTTTGCTGAATAAAAGTGATTGTACTGAGTTATCAGCGAAAGAAATTATTTCTCTTGTGATCGATAAACCATTCAAGTTTAAAGACAACAAAGACATGACTATAACTTTTAGCTTTTTAGCCAGTTATGAAGTGTTTGAACGGGAGTTAGTCCGATTAATGTTCCCTTTACCTTCTGGGGTAAGGTTGATATTCGAGGGTGAAGATGAGTATTGAAAAATTAACCGAATTTGCAAATCTAGCAGATGAAAAAAGCAGTAATACCGATGGCTTAGATTTAAATAAGGGATTCCCATCTAAATTACAGCCCGCACGTCAGTGGTTCAACTGGTTATTTAACGCTTTGACCAAAAAGTTAAATGAAGTCGTTGATCAAGTAAATGAAAATGTCACGGCAATCAGTGAAGAGGTTAATGCAAGAACTGAAAGTGATGAAGAACTTGGACTTAGAATTCAAGATTTAGAAAATGCACCGAAGTCGCTTGGCATAGAGCAGTCCTATGAAGATGTAACGGCTTCAAGGGTGGTTGGCGAGACATATCGGAATCTAACTGGACGACCAATTTTAGTGACTATTACACCCACCGTAAATTCTGCTGTTGCATCAATTTATGTGAATGACATAAGAGTTACGATAGCTCAAGCAAGTTCCGCTTCTGCTTTTCCGCTAACGGCTATTGTTTCCGCTGATTCAGAGTACCGTTACGAGGGTGCTAATGTTTGGCTCTGGACTGAATTGAGGTAAATGATTGAGCCAGTTAGTCGTAACTTAAATTTTTTATTATTCGTCGCGGCAAAATTATTTACAGCCGTAATAGTTGTTCTAATCACCCAATGAGGTGATTTTTTATTGCCTGGAGAAAAGCATGGCAACGAATTGGAGCGCCATTTTAAGCAATGCCAATAGCCTTGCAGACATTCTGATGATCTTGCGTAAAGTATTGGCAGGCCTAGATGGTAAAGCTGATATCACTTTGATTGATGAAGCGCTTGAAGATATTGAAAATATTAAATCTGATGTTGCTGATGAAATCGAGTATTTCAAAAAAGTAATTAATGAGTCTGTTGAAAGTGGCTTATATGTACCATTTTCAACTCAGGCAGAATTATTAGCTTATGTTCCTGATGCAGAGCCAGTAGTAGGTAAAGCATTTGATACTTTTAAAGTTTGGATATGGGAAACACGAGATCTAGATACTACACCTGCATGGCATGACACAGGTAAAAGTGAATATGACCAGGCAAAAGATTACGTAAATTCTAGTGCTGCTTTTAAAACGCATGTAATTAATGCTGGGGAATTCACATCAATTGACCAAATTATTGTGCGTGGTGAGTACGTCTGTAATTCGGATGCAATTGCTGCAACTATTGGTGGATTGCCTGTAAATAAGGCATTTCATCTGGACGTGAGTGCATCAGGAAACTTTATATCACAGGAGTTCAAGCCATCCTTTACAAACGATGTATATGTGAGGACCTCTAACGCTTCACTTAATTTCCCAACTTTTAAAAAACTCGCTTTAAGCGAGGAGGTCGCAGCTTCTACGAATGCTGCAATGTCTGCAATTTCTTATAAAGTATCCAAGAATATGTTTAACACAGGGACTGTTGTAAATAATTCTCGCTTGTCTGCTACAGGTGCTATAGCCGCTGTCACCAATGCAAAACGTTCAGCACATATTCCAGTTGGTGCGGGACGTAAATATACGATTTCATGGACAAATGCTGCAACGGTTGCGCCGGCAATTGCTTTTTTTAAAAATACTACCGATGTGCAAGGGCAAAATTATCAGTCTTTAGGGCTTGTTTCACCAGTAACAATTACTGTGCCTGCAAATGTCGGGTACCTGGTGATTAACACTAAACATGAAAGTAGTGTGGAACTTACAAATCTGCAAGTTGAGTTAGGTGAAGAGTCAACCAGCTATACGCCTTATTCTGAAACAGGGACTGTCATTAAAGATAGTTCTTTGTTGCCTGCTTTGGCTAAAGACTATGAAAAAGTATTTGAGTCAGTAAACCTGTTCGATGAAAGCAAAATTTTACGTAACTATTTTCTATCTTCAGTTAATGGATCTCTGAGTCCTTCAGCAGGCTGGACAGTCTCTGGCTTTATGCCGGTCGTTGCAGGTAAGCAATATACACTTGATGGCCAGCGTGGTAGACAAGGAATTTCATTCTTTACTACAAATTCAATTACAACAGATCCGGCACTACTTTATATAAATGATAACAGTATGCCGATAACTGTTACAGCGCCGCCAGGGGCAAACTATGCCGTAATTGCTCTTGAGTCAGCAAGCATTAAAGGCTGGTCTAAGATACAGTTTGAAGAGGGAAGTGTTGCTACTCAATACATTCCATTTGGACAAACGCTCACCTTGGTTGATTCTGAGTATCTGACAACTGATATTGCTACAGTTAGAAATAAGCTTTCATTAATTGAAGGTGTCGGATATATCCAAAACTATGTTTCGGATCTAAAAGCGAAATTGAATATCAGTGTTTATACGCCAATCAGCAGCTTGGTCTCATCAGTTTTCAATTTTGTCGCTGATGATTTTGATGGTCAGAATATGCGTTTATGTGGCGATGATTCTGCACCAGTGCGAATGATGGGTGCAACGATTGGCGCAAATCATGGTTATGGTAAATCAGTTTTAACAGCAAATGGTCACGGAAAAACAGATTCAGATATTGGATCGGTTTGGAGTGATGGCACATATCAATGGGTCATTATTCAGGTTATTGGTGTGAACAGTCTTGCAGTGACCTGTCGAACAGAAAACCGTTCCTATAGCAGCACATTGCCAGCACTAACTCATGTTAGCGGTGCTACTAGTACAGCGAATATTACCCCAACTGCAGTAACAAATAACCAGTGGCGGCCAATGCTTAAAAACCATTCTATACAGCATTTGGTAGATGGGGAGTTAGTCACAGATAAAACTGGGGACTGGCCATACAAAAAATCAGTATCGGTTCTTGAAAGCTATGACCTGATGGAAAAGAATGCAATTGTTGAATGGGTGATTGCAAACAAAGGATCATATAAAGTTCCTTACGAAGCCGAATCAGCACTGAATGTATCAATGAACTATATATTTGATGATGAGGGAGGATGTGTAATTCCTTCTAATTTCTTCACATATAAATCAATTGCTGCACAAGATCTGATGTTCACACAGGCTGCCCGTTTAAAGCTGGGCATCAGTGGTCCAGTTAAATATTATGTGCCTCGTTCAATAGCTTTTACTCATGATTCACAGTCATTTGATTTTTCAATTCCATCCGTCATTGACTCTTTGAGTATATCAAGTCGAATCGATTTTGATGTAGGTAAAACCGAAGCAGGGGCCGTACTACCTGACCGTTTGATTATGCTCAATGACACCATTGGTTATGCAATTGGTTATCTGCCTATTCTTGATGCGGCACCAGATATTCGAAATTCACGAACAAGCAAAGGTATTCAGATTAGTGAGACAGAATCTAAAGTTTACCCATATCTAGTGGATGGTCTTACATCACTGAATGCTGGTGAACATTACTCATGTGTTGCATATCGGATTTACTTCAAGCGTAAAGCGAACCGTACATGTGACTATATTGTTCGGTCTCAGTACGGCGACTTTATGTTCTTGGATTGGCATATCATGAATCAGATTGATGTTATCGAGTTGCCACATTATTTAGTTGGCCAAGAATTTGAAGTGATTGAACAATCTTCAAATATCCAGGTATTGTCCAAGGTAGCTACATCGAGAATCGCCGTAAAAATCAACTCAGGTGGAAATGCACGTTTAGTTCTTAAATTTGCTTAAAAATCAAAATCAACAACAGCCTTAGCCTTTGCTAAGGCTTTTTTATTTTCTGGAGAAGTGAAATGTCTGAAAACTCTGCACTCGGGGTTAGTGCAGCAACAATATCGCAAAAAGTAACAGCGACTACTGGGGTGGGATCGTTTCTGGGATTTATCGCAAAAATTGATGTTATCGCTTGGGGCGGTTTAATCATTGCCGTCATTGGTTTAGCAATCCAGTTTTATTTCGCTTGGCAAAAAAATCGACGTGAAAAAGTCGAACATGAGATGCGTAAAGCTGAATACAAATTACGTATTAATAACTTAAAAGGTGGGTGCAATGTCAAACAAGACTAAAATTGCTGCAGTGTTATTGGGGGCTTCGGCCCTTTTTTTTGCGCGAGTAAAAGAGAAGGAAGGGTTTACCGCTCATCCGGTTATCCCCGTTCCTGGTGATCGGCCTACACAAGGGCATGGTTCAACGTTCAAGCCTGATGGAACCGCCGTTAAAATGTCAGATCCACCGATTACCCGCGCCACTGCAGACAAGTGGCTACGGCATGATGTAGCCAAGCGTGAGATCCCATTCAAGAACTCATTGAAAGGCGTGAAGTTATCACAAACTGAATATGACGTTTATCTGGACTTTTCTTACCAATACGGCACCACAGCTTTTGCCAACTCATCAATGTTGCGCAACTTAAAAGCAGGGAACTACAAAGCGGCATGTGCTTCGTTATTGAAATACAAGTACGTTGCTAAGCGTGACTGTTCTATCCGGGCGAATGGCTGTTACGGCGTGTGGAAACGTCAGTTAGAACGTTATGACAAGTGTATGAGGGCACAGTGATGGGGTTAGTTATTGCAGTAAAATTCTGGCGAGAAATCATTATTGGTGTTCTCGCCATTTTTTTGATTATCGCTTTGGCGGTACTCAACCATAAATCTGGCTTGCTCAAAGAAGCTGAGCAGAAATGCATTGCACAGATACAAAAGATCGAACATGCACAGGTTGAGGCATTGGCCAAGCAGCAAGATAAAGTTAATAAAGTGAGCGCTGATTATGAAAAGCTTAGGTCAGAACAACGTACAAAAGTCGAAACGGTTACACGTACAGTGCAAAAGATCGTTGAGCGTCCTATTTATCTCAACCGCTGTATTGATGATGACGGGCTGCAGCAGATCAACAGCCTTATCGAAACCCGTAATTCCAGCTAACTTGATGCAGCCTTGTGAAAAGTTCAGCACACTGGACGATGGGATAGGAAAGGTTGTTACCCTTTGGGCGGTTGATATCGTAGCTAAAGGCAATGAATGTGCAACCAAAGTGGATGCATGGATAGAAATAGGAAAAGCCCTCTGAGGAGGGCTTAACTTGTAAAAAAACCAAATCCACCAGGATTTGTTATTTCTGGATATTTTCTAGTGTTTAAAACACCCCATGCACCATTTTGATTGTAATAGCAAGAACTACCCATACTCATGCCACGCATATTTTTATCACATATGGTATATAACATCCCTTGTTGAATGATGAAGCCATCACAACCTTCATGTAAAAATAATGCTTGATGAATCTCAACTTTGTTATCAGCTATTCTTATATCAAGAATTATTCGTTTATCAGAGTTATCACGAATCTTAATGTTATTACCTTCATAGGTATAGTCAAAAATGTTCGTGCTTACAACCAATTCACCCTGGATTACATTTAATAAAATAACTCCATTTTGATCAGTTATTCTTAATGAAGTTGATAACCATCCATCATCTGAATGTAGTGTAAAAAATGACTGGCCATTAATCCAAATAACATGATGCTCATTGTATTTCGCGTGATCCCAGCCTAAACATGAATTAGTACCTAGATTGACATCAATCTTTTTTGATGGTTCTATTTTATATGGAGTTGTATTTGGTTTCTGGGAGTTATAAGGTTTTTTTTGCCCATGTATCAAGCGTTCCTTTGATAACTTATGTGTTGTTTTTGAGGAGTGATGATTAGGGCAAAGTAAAATAATATTATCAACGGTATGTTCTTGAACAACTGAATACTCCTCTATGTGTTCATACTCATAAAAAGGCATTCCGCAAATAACACATCCAAAAAATGAATTTTGTCTTACTTGTCTTTTGATGCTTTCTGGGATTTTTGGTCTAGATTTACTCATTTTGATTTCCATATTTAATTAGTAATATAAAATTTCGTGTGATCACTATTTCTTTTGTTCATTAATGAATTTAATCGTATTTGATACTATATTAGATATATCTGTATTGCTTATATTTTGTTCCTGTTCATTCGTTGGTAGAAATTTATTAGATCCTTTGAAAAAGCTTGATGATAAGTTGATGATTAAATTTTTACGTTGTGCTGAATCTAGCTCTCTCATATATTGAGGTAATGTTTTTAGTTCCAATACTGTTAAATTGAAGTAATCATGAAGTTTAATCAGCCTATTTCTTTCTTTAATAAAATATATAATAAGTGCAGACAAGGAAAGCAGTAAAGATAAATAAGTTAGGAAATTATATAAGTCTTTAAATAAATCTTTTTGAAAAATTATAAATATTATTTTTAGGGTGATTAGTAATGTTATTACGGAAAATAGAGATACAATAATCACGTTTAATTTGTTTATTTTTCTTGATGTGTTAAGTACTTCATCTTGATAACCATTTTGTAGCTCATATGTGTTTTCAATGGCTACATTTTCTTTTATTTTAGATAGCATTTCATGACTATCTTTTATTTCTTGAAGCTGAAATTTTAATTTTTTAAGCTCACTAAATGCTTTTAATGTTTCAAGATTTGTGTTTTTATTTAAATCTTTGATTTTGACATCACCAGATGTTCTTTCAAGCAAATCATTTCTTAATTTTAACATTATTTTAGCTAAATTTTTTTTATCAGTGATATTTGCATCAAGATAATCATTTTTACTAAAATTTTCTTCAAAATTTAAAAACTTTGTTGATAGTTCATCCCATAATAAATCGAAGTCATAGTTACTTATGTTTTCCTTAACTTCATATTCTATGTTGGATAATACATCCCATACTGTAAATTCAAAATAATGGTCTTCCTGTAGAGGGTTTTCCATTGAATATCCTATTATTTCTAAATCATTTTTTAGAATCGCATCCAGTTTTGAAAATATATCATTATATATTTCTATTACAAATTTTAGGTTCTTACCATACAGGTTTTTCTTTATGTTTACACTTTTTCTTAAAGAAGAGAATCCACTAGATATTGTTTGAAATAATCGATCTCCATCTCTAGAGATTAATTCCTTATTGTTTTTTATATGGTTAATTATAGTTATGATTTCAGCTTCTTTTAACTGAAAATTTTCTTCAACGGTGTTTTCCTGTGACATAAATCTATTGTCTCTTTAACTGAATTTTTATTTATATATTAATTGTTTAGTCTTTAATGGTCAATAATTCATCCCATCTAAAGGGATTCCTACTTAATTTATCCCGGCTCATAGACCAATTCCGGTTGGGCACAAAGCAGGGACCTATTCCTATCTTTTTCTTACCAAATTTCTGATGAACACATTCCATAGCTTTCATCAGCCTTTCTTTTTTCTCTATCTCATCAAAATCTGTTAATAGATCATATGTATGACCACTTTTGGGCTCTAAACAAGTCAACAACACGCCGCACTTCTTGTATTTGATTCCTTCCTTAAAAATATGATTCAGCATCAATGTGGCTGCTTTCGCTAAATCTGGCGCAAAGTCTGTAGGTTCTGGAAACGTATAACTTACAGACTTATTATAAAACGGTACATTCGGATCAAATGGATTGGATTGTACAAATGCAATGATGGTCCCGCAAAGTAACTCCTCACTTCTCAACCGGGTGCATGCATCTTGAGCATACATTGAGATAGCTTCTTTTAAATCTGTCAGTTCAGTTACTCGAGATCCAAATGATCGGCTGGCCACAATCTGTTTTTTACTCGGTGGAGTATGTTCAATCTCAATACATGAGATACCTTGAAGCTCTGCAACTGTTCGCGCCATCACAATAGAAAATCGCTTTTGCATCTCACGCGGATCTGAGCTAGCTAAATCAAGTACTGTATTAACGCCCATTGCTTGAAGCTTCTTTGATATTTTGCGTCCGACACCCCAAACCTCTGACACATCGATATTCGCAAGGTAATCCTCTTTATTGCACAGATCTATATTCACCAAATCACAAACACCCTCAAAGCTTGGATTCTTCTTTGCGATATGATTTGCGATTTTTGCTTCTGTTTTTGACCGTCCTATGCCAACACATACTGGAAGGCCAATCCATTTTAAGATCTTCTGTCGCATGTCTTGGCCATACTCGGTTAAATCATAATTCTGGTAATAAGCTGTCAGGTCTAAAAAGCATTCATCAATTGAATAAATTTCTTGCTCGGCTTCTGTAACATATTGACCAAGGATCTTGTGAAAACGGCGAGACATCTCGGCATAGAGAGCATAGTTACTCGAGTGAACTTGGACATTATGTTTTTGGACAATATCCTTAATCTGAAAGAGGGGAACTCCCATCCTGATACCTAGTGCTTTGGCTTCATTTGATCGGGCAACAGCACAACCGTCATTATTGCTAAGCACAATAACCGGCTTGTCTCGTAAGCTTGGATTAAACATGCGTTCGCAGCTGACGTAGCAATTGTTCACATCAACGAGTGCGAATACTTTATTTTCGGATTTCATGACTTTCTTGTATTCTTTAATACAAAAGTAACTACACCCCAGAGTTCTAATTGTTGTCCATCGTTTAAATAAATATTGCTGTATTCTGGATTTTCAGCTTTTAGCCAGATACCTGTTTCGTCAATCATCAACCGTTTGACTGTGAAATCGTTATCAACCAATGCCACAATGATATCTCTATGCTTGGCTTCAAGACTGCGGTCTACAATGAGCTCATCATCAATATCAATACCAGCGTTTATCATTGATAGTGATGCTACTTTGACAATGAAAGTGGCGCACTCATTCTGGATCAAGTGCTCATTCATATCTATTTTTTTATCGATGTAGTCTTGTGCTGGTGATGGAAAGCCTGCCGAAACTTTCTCGATAGCAACAGAAATCTGCATTCGCATAGAGGGCTCAATAAGCGAAATAGACCCTATATCAGAGAAGTACTCACGTCTAAAATGATTCTTGATTTCGATGATTTGGGATGATGAGCTCATAAATACCTCTTGAATTTGTTACGTAATCAAGATGATAGACTATGGCCTACAAAGTTAACAAATTTTAAATTTTCTGCTTAAACAAAGGGAAGTCATAACTTGTCGCTTAAAAATGTGCATTTGGTCGGAATTTATGCATTTCATTTTTAGGCGCAGCGGTGTATTCATCGGGTGGTAGATCTATTAAAAAATCCCGTGCTTGATCATGACTACAGGTAAGCCAATCTTTGCGGCGACCCTTTGGAATTACCACAATTGAGCGCTTTTCATCGTCTGGAGCATGAAACTGTTTCATAAATGGATGCATATCAGCATTGATCGTTAACATGCTCATTGAAACCATTGGTTCGCCGTTAACAACGGCATATTCATAAATCCCAGCAACGGTAAATGGCATGTCATCCTGACGATAAATGCCATACCAATGAGATTTACCATTGATGTACTTGGGTTCGAAAATAGTCTCAACTGGAATTAAGCAAAATTGATTTTTAGACCACGCATGGCGGAAGCTCGGTTTTGATGCAACCGTTTCAGATCTTGCATTATGAGTATTGCGCACTTTCTTAATATCATCAGCCCAATTTGGTACTAGACCGAAGCGGGCAGATCTCCATTCAATCCCGTGCTCGGTCGAAATGAGAATAGGCCCACCGTAGCCTGGATATAAGTCAGCTTTGTATTCGAATGTGGGTTCAAGAAGATTGAGTAATTGTGCTCGGCTTCTGGCTATTGGTTCATAGTTTGCACACATAATAATTCTCCTTTTTAATCACTATGAACCTATAAGTTGTTTTATTTATCTATAGATTTGTTTAAAGAAGGTTCTACTAAAATATTTGCCTCTTGTAAAATCCAGTCTTCAATACGCTGGTGGTGAACTCTCAAAAGATCAACCGGGCGGTCTTTGTAGTGTTTTTCCTGAGTAGCACTTGGTTTATGACCCATAATTTGAGCAACCACACCTTGTGGTATATCTAGCCATTCTGTCAAATTACTAAAAGATCTTCGAAGATCATGTATCGATAAATGGGGTAGACCGTACTCGTCTAGTTTTTCATGGTACTTTTTTCGAACGTCAGTAATATATCCACATTTTGATTTATTTGACCAAAAAACGTATTTAGAATCAGGATTCTGGGGTAAAGATTTAAGTAGCTTTTCAACATATGAGGTCATAGGAATAGAACGATAGTCCTGATCATCTTTATCCCAAATCATGATCACTTTCCATTTGAAGTCTAAATGTTCCTTTTCAATTGATCTTAGTGAATCAGAACGCGGTCCAGTGAGAATAGTAATTTGTAGAAATGTTCGATGCATAATGTTCGGAACTTCTGATACTGCTAAAAACCAATTTGATAATTGATCTTTTAATAAAGCACGCTTACGTGCCTTCAGGACGGGAACAGCTTTACGAACACGTTTTGTCTGATGCACATTTTTACCAATGATTTGGGAATAAACGTCGTGTTCTGAACACCAATTAATACAGGCTCTTGCTAAACGAAAGGCTAAAGCTGTTTGTCCTGGTCTCGTGATTGACTCATTCTTTTGCCATTTAACTAGATAATCTGCTGAAAACTGTGAAAGAGGGGTGTTAACCAAAGCATATAGGGCTCCATCAATTGTTAATCCTTCACCGCGTTTTTTCTTCTCACCACCTTTCTTAATTAGTTTAATGTGGTCATCAAAATGCCTATCGCTCCAACGGCTTTTGTTTTCTTCAACATATTCCTTAAAAACATGACCAAAAGTGATTTTTTTTAAAGACTCAAGTCTAGAAAAATCAGTATTTTTAACTTCTTCTTCAGCTTTATTACGACGTGGGTCAATACCTTGATCACATAATTGTTTTAAGCGCCTAGATTCAATTCGAGCTTCATCAAGGGACCAAACGTTTACATCTCCAATTGTAATACGTACAATTTTGTTAGGGATTCTTCCTTGGAAGATATAAGACCGATTATCATTATTTGTCACTCTAAGAGCCAGGCCGTGGGTATCAAGATCCCAGTAGAAGATTTGATTTTTACCGTCTATTGGTTTTTCTAATTTGAGAACTCTACTTGTGGTGAGCTTAACTTTCATATTGATTACATCGCTTTCGTGTAAGCGCTATGTAATCAAATTACATCAATGTTAGTCAACACAGATAAATACAAATGTTGTATAGTTGACTGAAAATAAAGAAAATATATAAATTTAAAGCATACTGGTGAATGCTAATGAATACGTAAAACTCAGGACTCATAATCCGTTGGTCCACAGTTCAAGTCTGTGTGGGCCCACCATATATCAAGCACTTACATGTATTAACTGTAAGTGCTTTTTTAATGTCTAAAAATTAATGGTCGCAATAGAAATAAAACAATAGGGCAAGACCTGTAGTATCTTCTTGGATTATCTTAAGACCGTATAAGTCCCATCATAATTATGCTCAGGCGGAGGTATTATCCTTTGTCATATTTCATTATTTTTGATATCTTATAGTTTTTATTCTTATAGATTATTAAAGTGAAGAATGTCTTAGCTTTCACCATAATGTTATTTTTATTCGGGTGTGAAAGTTTTGAAGATTATAAGAGTAAAGACTCTAATATAATGACGGAGTTTGATTCTTATATTATTGAGAATGATAATCAAGAAAATATCAGAGATTTGAGTAAAAACACTTCTTATATTCGAAAATCTGAAATTAATTTAAATAAAGAAAAATTGATCCAAAAGTGCAAAAAACTTGTGCTGGCCAATGTAATAAAGAAAAAAAGCGTGAGTTTTAACGATAATTTGCGTGGGAATTATTATATAAATCAAAAAAGTGGAGACGTATATCTTTATCTGGAGTTCTGCGCTGAAAATGAGCTGGGGAATGCACAAGAATTTAAAGGTAAATGTATATTTTCAATAGATGGCCAGACTCAAGTGAGTATTTTTGAATAGAATCGCGCTTGAAGACTTGTATATTGTTTAGCATTGCCCGCAGAGCAGAATATCGTGAGAAATAGATCAGAGCATCCCAGCTATTTCTTCAGCTTAAAGGACTAAACTAAGTAAGAGAATGCCATATTGTAGAAGAGGGTTGCTACAAAAATTGTTTAGATCAGTTGTACTCAAACCGCTGAGCTCTATGCTTGCTTGGGATTTGTTAAAGTATCCGCCATTTTTGCTTTCTATCTTCAATCTATCCACGTAAGAACGTGGAGAGCAGATGTCTGCTCGTTATGCCCGCAATTGAATCAGACTATTGAATAGCTCGTTTTTCATGCTGATAAAAATGCAATAAATAAATTTTAGCTATTGAATACTAACAATTAAATCTAAAAAAGTTTTTTGATTATTAAAAAGATGTGAATCTGTTGTTAATGTTAACTGAATCACATCTTTATAATAAATATATTAACTAGTAGTAGTTTGCAATAATAATCGCGTTTTTATGATCTGGAAGTTGCTCAAAGCTAATCTCAGTCATGGTGTTTTTTTGAGGTGAAGTATTTAAATCGCTTAATGAAATAGTTTGAGATTCAATTTTTTGCCGTAACATGTTCAATTGTTCGCATTCATTGATTTGCAGTTGTTGAGAACAGGTATCTTCTACAATACTTCCATTCAGCTGGATTGTGCTTGCAGCATAACTAACCGAAGCAAATGCCATTAATGATAAAAGTAGGGCAGATTTATAAATATAGTTATACATATTTATTGCCTTTTATAAATGTATTAAGTATTAATTAACATGGAATTTATTATCGAGGCAATATTTAAATAAATTTTTAATTAAATATTTATTTAAAGTGTGATCTATTTAAGGTTTTATTTTTAAATTGATAATTAATATAATAAATTTATTTTGTTAATCGTGTCACATATTTTTGTTTTAATGCGAATTTAAAAACCTGATCTTTCTAGTATACATTATGCGACTGTTGTAGCATATTTTAAAACTCAAATATGGAACTTAGGCATACCATTGTTACGGGAGAATTATGCGAATGCTATTTTGGGTAACAAAAAAAGCCTAATCGTCGATTAGGCTTTTGTGACACTAAGCTAGACTAAATTACATTACCGCAGATGTCCGTTGTGCCTTGAGGGTAACTGAATTGTAGTGCATTGCGGTCAGTGATCAGCTCAGATGTGAATTCTAGTCCCGCAAGTTTGTCTGAGAATACACCATCCTTATCAGAACCAACCCAGCTACGAATATCAAAACCTATATTTTTCAATGGAGCAGGGAGTGTTCCTTGATACCCCTGATCAACACCATTAACAATAAAGCCAACCTGTTTGGTATTTTGGTTGATATAGATACCTACGCGATGATATTTACTTTGATAGTCGGTCATTTTATTGTAGTAATAAGCAACTGAAGTATACTCAGTCTCATCACTATTTGGGTAACCAAGCATAAATAATATGGATGGTGGGTTTTCACCGAAATCAGGATCAGCGGCACCTGCCATGAAACTATATCCTGACCTTACAACATATCCATTTTCAGAGATTCCACTAAAATTAATATCTGCGAAATAAGATGAACCTGGTTCTCCGTAATAACCCCCACTTAGTGGGGCGCCAGGTATATAGAGTTGCATTTCCAGTGCAAGAATCCCTGTTTTTGGTAAGTTAAAATCTCCTAAACCATCTTGTAAGTATGGAAAATATGGAGAATTTATTGCCGAATAAAACCTTGCTTTACTGGTAGCTAAGTATTGTAAGTAATTAAAAGTACCGTACTCAGGGTCGCTATTTGAAAAATAAGGGGGGGCAACGGTTAAGCTAAACTTTTGACCATTGATTGCTGGAAATATACCCATCAGATATTCTGAATTTTGATTGTTCCATAAAGCATCATAATCTTGTTGTGTGGCATCGAAGTTATACTGACATGTTTGTGGCTGGCTAAAACTACGCAAACTAAAGCTTGAGGATGGTGCTGCTGTTGATTGAGTAGAAATAGCATTTTGTTGTGAACCATTTTGATTTTCACCACAGCCGAGTAAGGCTAGGCTAAGTGCAAATATGCTCAGTTTTTTCATTGATTATTCCTCTGGTGTGGTATTTACGGCTTTTATCAAAAATTAAATGTGAGTATTTTTTGAGTTATTGATTTTAAAAATTAATAAGTTAATTATATTTTTTGAGTTTTTATAAAAAAAGACCTCTTGTTTGGGAAGAGGTCTTATAAAAGGTTAATCGTATTGGATCGTCACTGTAGCCATAGCGCGGACTTTACCCGCAGTGACATTGGCTGCAGTTTGATAATAACGAGCTGTTAGTGGAACATTGTATTGAACGGTTTGGTTCGATTTCACTGTTCCTAGCTCTAATTTATTACCTAAGCCAATAACTTGATTTTTATTCTGATAATTCCACACAAGTTGAACGCCAACACCATTCGCTTTAGTCGAGTTTGGCTCAAGATTCTTTAAAACCTGAGTGTTATTGCCTTCTTGTTGGTAATCAAAGGTTAAACTAATAAGGTTCTTTTCTTCATAACCTGTTTGGTTTTCACCACCATTACAGAGAATATTTAGTTCAAAAGATTGCTCTCCTTGAGTAGAACCAATTCCTTTAAAGCCTGATTTCATCACAGTTGGAAGTTGTACCGCTTTATTAATATCACCTCTCCATTCACAAGAAGAAGAAGCAATCGTAATAGCGTTACCGTAAACAGTACTGGTTAAGAAAGGGCGATCATTCCTGTTTCCAGCATAATAAGTACTATAAACACCAGGCACTAATGTTCCTGAGCCTGTATTTTCTGCTGTCTTCACAATTTCAACAACGAAATAGCCCTCGGCAAGGCTAATACGAGTACTTGGTACAGATCGGGTATAAGGATAATATCCTGAGAAATTCGTTGCGTTAAAAGCTTCTCGATAAAGACGAATTCCAATACCTGGGATATTGGTTGAATAGATATTATCGCCCAGTGGACTAATTGCATAATTTTGTAGTAACCGTGCGACCATCATATCGCTACTATTACAAGTATATGTTGTTCTAGAATCAGGACGAATTTCAAAAAGAGATTTAACTAAGACTTTACCAACGGGGTCACTTGGTCGAACTACAACTCGACCAACTTGCATGGAGACGTCAATTGTTCTGAAACCCGCGCTAGTTGAACAAGCAGCTTGAGCTGCTGTATTGATACCAAAACCTACAGCAACCAAGGCACTGCTTAATAGTAATTTTTTCATTTGCATACGGCCTCAGACATGATCATGCTTTGCTGATCTTTAGAAATTTGTGCGCTAACATCATAACTAAAGTGGCACTGTTCATTGGCTTCTTCGCCCCATTTTACATACAAATCACCTTTTGGCTCTTGGGTACGTAAATACACCATGCTGCCTTGGGCAACAATACCAACAGATTCATCTTTAGCATTAAAAACTTGCGAAGCAAACGGTAAGCTTTCACCTGTTGCTGTTTTGGTATTGATGTAGATGGCATAGCCCTTCTTGGTCGAGAAATCAACTTTTGCAATCGCACCCGCAAATGGGGCAATACGCTGGCTGGTTTCTTCCAATTCAACATTGGTTGACATTTCTTGCGGATCAAGTGTGATGTCATTCAAACGGTAAGGCGTGACATAAGGAATCACGGCATAACCAGCCTTATTTACACTGAGTCCAACGGTATTGTTGACTTTGGCACCTGCAGCATCTGGTGCATAGACCAGCACCATGGTTTGCCCTTGTTCCGGACCAAACAGGATGCCTTTTTCATGGGCAACGATACTGCCACTCACACTGAGCATCGCCTGTTGATAAGCATCAGCGATGCTATATGAGCCACCTACGGTCGCAAAGTTAGTGCGATAACGGCTATTCACGTTAAAGCTCGGGTTTTGTCTATCTTGATGAGATACAGAAGCACCATAGTTAAAACGATCACCGACCATTCCGCTCATACCCACAGTACGGCTGTTTTCAGACGCGGTCGCATTGACGTTGACAGAGCTCTTTCTGAAATTGATCGGGAAAGAAAGGGTCATCAAATATTCAGTATCACGGGTTTGATTTCTTGAACCATATTCAATCTCACGATTGGTCGCAGAAAGACCATAGGTCAAACCATGATAATTATTGCTGTAACCGATTTGATATTGGCGACTGGTCTCATTACGGTTCCAGTAATCATTCCAGGAACCGACCATATAAACATTACCCCAGCCCTCAGGCAGGCCTTGGTTCAGGGTAATCTGGAATTCACTACGTTGTTTACCTACCGCAAAGGTATTCACACCTTTATCTTCAAGGTCACGAATGAGCAGGGCATCACGTAATTTATAATAGTTTTCCGTCGAATAACGATAGGCTGCCAAGGTTAAGTTGGTATTGGTCGGTGAAATCAGTTTGCTATAACTGAGACGGAAACTTTGCCCAGATTGTGAACCTTGCTTGTCAAAGTCAGTATTGGACTGGGTCACGTCAAAAGAGACCGCACCAATAGGTGTTGCTACCGCGGCACCTAATAGTAAGGCACTGTAATCTTCAGCCAGTTGAAAGCCGGTATAGCCGGTCAAGTAGTTGTTAATACCACGTTGGTATTTACCTTGCGTCACCCACGGCGTTAAATCAATATCACGATCACGGAATTCACCGGCAGTGACGGAGTAGCGGCTGAGTCCGGGGCGTAGCATTTGCACAACAGACGCATAAGGAACCGCCAGCTTTTGTATTTCACCATTCGATTCAATAATCGAAACTTCAAGTTCACCACCAAAACCTGTCGGGTAGAGATCATTGATTTCAAAGCTACCTGGTGCAACCGTAGTCTGGTAAATCAACTGACCCTGTTGACGAACTTCTACTTTCGCGTTGGTTTTGGCATTACCACGAATACGGGGCGCATAGCCGAGCATACTATTCGGCAGCATGCGGTCATCGCTCGAAAAATCTAGTCCGCGATAACCGAATGAGTCAAATAACTCACCATTGGTAAAGCTATCACCTAAGGTTAAAACCCCACGATATCGAGGAAAGGCACGTTGTAAATAAGTGCTGGTAGATTCGTAGTTAGATTTCTTCTTATTCGTTGAGTCTAATTCACTTTGAGCGCCATCTTGCCATTGCCACTGACCGTTATGGCGAAGTTGCCATCCTGCAATGTTTGCACCCGCTGTAATTGCCATAAAGGCATTGGTAGTCTCTTTATTATCATTTAAACGGTTAAAGGTTTTGTAAGCACTACCGCTATACGATAAAAATCCGGCATTAACACCACGATCCCAGATACTTGGGTCTACATAGCCCTGGGCATTTTTTTGTAATGCAATTTGTGGAATCGAAATGTCGATACGCAGGCGTGAGGTATCGAAATCGTAATAGGCATTTTCAATCCATTCTTCGATTTTATAGCATGCATTTGGCACATTCGATTCAGTACGGTTGACCAGAACTTCTTGCTTTACACCATATTCAAGTAAAGAACCTGAAGTAAAACAGGTAAAAGCATTCTGGTTCTGTTCAGATGAACGAAACATCATTCTTCTTTTACCGAACCAGTTGCCATTGATGTAGACATCAACGTTATATTCACCCGGTAAAACAGGGTTGCCGTATTTAAAGCGGGAAATATCGACTTTTTGCGCATCACCGATTAAAAAAACAGAGTCGAATTCCGCTTCCATGGGTGCTGCTTGTTCTGTTGTCTGTTCTACTGCATAAACAGCCATAGGCAGCGTTACGGTGATTACCCCTGAAGTCAGGTAATAACAGATACGACGCTTCAAGAATTTAGCTGTTGCATTTTTCTTTGACATAATCGGTTCGCCTATTCAATGATAGGTACAAAATCATTTATACATTGGGAATAAATTTGTTTGTTATTGAAGCTTGATCTGGTGTTCGATACGACCGCCGTAATCATTAATGCTGACATAGCTCATCTTTTCAGTATTTCCCGTTTTTAACTGGACTTTGTCTTCTGAAAAAGGTGAGAGCATTAAACCTTTGGGTAATAGATCCACCGGCTTTCCTGCATTTTGCTGGTAGATCGCCGTCATGGTGACGTGAAACGGCGTTGGATTTTTTACAATCAGTGTTTGTCCGCTTTTAGTCCATTGCAATTTTTCACCTGCAAGATTGGCATCAGTTTTAATACTTGCCGGGCGATAGAAAAATTTAATGCGTGAACGAATCGCAAGCTGTAAAAAATTATCAGGAACAGCATCTTTGCTATTCGCTGTTGGTCGTGGTGGAATATCCAGAACATTTAGCCAAAAAACAGTTTCTTGTTTTTGATTTAACTGAGCTGCATTAGGTAATGCGGTAATACGAAGGGATTGACTCTTCGTTGGATCGACACGCGAAATCGGTGGGGTAATCATAAATGGAACTTTTGACTGGTCTGGTGTACTTTTAGCATCACCTTCATCAATCCATGCCTGAACAAGCGATGGTTTAGAACCATTGTTACTCACTTGCAAAGTTACTTCACGTGCATCAGATGGATAAATCACACGAGTGCCGTGCAAAATAATTTCTGCATGGGTGTGAGTTGCGATGACTGCCGATGATAGTGTTAAACCAAGCAAAAAATTGTAACCGTTCAGTGCCATTTAAATTTACTCTATGATTGCGTGAAATTTACAATTGCGAATTCCTAGAAGCCTAGAAACCCGCAAAGTCTATCAATAGATTATTGATAAATAATTGTATATTGAACTGAAGTGTTTACTTCACCAGCAGATGAAGCGCCAGTTGCATAATATTCAGCATAGTAGTTAAGGTCAGCAGTACCACCCTCTACCACGTCAACCCATTGTGAGTTCGTTTGAGCACCATTGCTGCCTGCAGCAAGCACTGGGATTACTTGGTTGTTGTTACCAAGTAATTGAACATCAACATTTTTAGCACCAGCAGCATTTTGGTTTAATAAACGACCAGTGTTGAAATCAACAGTCGCGCCTGGTTCGAAGTAAGTTGCAACTTTACCTTCTGAACAGTTACCTAAGTTGATTTGGAATGGAGTACGACCAGCTACATCACCTGCGTTAGCAAGAGTTTGTTTAGATACAGTTGGAAGCGTTACGGTAAAGTCTTTACCCGCTGGAGTTACGATGTCACAAGTTTTGTCTGTGACTAGACCATTAATTGTAATCGTTCCATCAGCAGCTTGAGCGTTAGCAATACCTACAACTGAAAGAGCAGCGATCAAAGCAAGTTTTTTCATAATAATTTCTCGAATACATCAGCTAAAAGTTTGAATTAAAATTACTTTTCAGTTGAATTTTTGCGCTGAACAAGTAATGCGCAAAATATATCGCAATTAATTTAAAAAGTGCAAATTACGTCACATTTTTGGTATTTTTTTAATCTAAAATTCCGATTTAAAATAAGTTTGTGATATATATTATATTTTTGTATTTTATAGAGTAAAAATTCAATTTTTTTAATCATTTTTTTTAATATTTCTAAAGATTGATTGATTTTTCCTTTAGAAAAAAAGAATAGATTGTTTACTTTTTGTGCGGAATCATGGGGCTGACTGAAAATGCTTTGCCGAGAAAAAATGTAAAACAAATGCTTTTTTGTAGTTTTTGATTAACAAATTTGAAGAAAAATGACAATCCATTAACAAAATATGCGTACTGCTTTTAAGAATTTTTTAAGGTTCAATCTTTAGTTTTTTAGTCATGATTAGATGAAAAAAACGTCAAGAGGAGCTTTCAATGAACATGCTTTATACCCATAAACCGAATTACTATTTCTTTGCACATAAATTGGTTTTATTTCTGGAAAGTCATCTGAAAAGCCATCCGTTGGAAAAACAAACCAGTTTTAATCTGCAAACCATCTATGATCTGTTTGGTCACGACCGTGCCTCAAGTACGACCAATCTGGAAGGGATTTTAAATATTGCCGATGAATATGTGCTTGAAACAGATGAAGGGCAGCAGTCATTGATCCGTTCGTATCACGTCCACTTAGATAATCACGTGTTGACTCTGGAGTTTAACCCGAAAGCAGTTGATAGTTTGAAATCAGGTCAGACGATTGTGAATCCAAAGGCTGCTTAAACCCAAGCTTAAAACGACCAAGCCTTATTGAAACATTTAGCGAGCATTGATATCGCTAAATGTCTTTGACTTAGCTGATTTAAAGCTGTCTATTCGCTATGATAGCGTCATGTATTCAATGATTAGATTGGCTTAATGAATAAGGATTTTAAATCAGAAACCTATACTGTCGATGACAATATGGCAGACACAATGACATGGCTGATGCAGCATCAGGAGGTTTTCGATTCATTACATTTTGATGTGCATACTCAGGAACTGTCAGTTTCACATGCAGCAGGCGTGGATATTATTCGAGTCGGCATGTATCTAACTGCCAAGTATGGCATTCTGGTGACATCTATCTGATTTTTCATCTAAAAAAAGCCTTGTCATTTGACAAGGCTTTTTCATTTATGCACTCATGGCATCGACCGAAAGTTCTGCAATGGTTGGTTTTGGCTTTTCTGCGGTTAAACCCAGTTTTGCAAACAGGATCTGATCTTTGCCTTCGCCAGCATTTGGTGTGGTTAATAATTTGTCGCCAGAGAAGAGCGAGTTTGCACCCGCCATAAATGCAAGTGCCTGATCAGAATCACTGAGTGATTCACGACCTGCTGAAAGGCGGATATAACTGTGTGGCATGATGATACGTGCAACCGCAATGGTACGGATCCATTCGGTAACATCTAGTTTTTCGACATCAGCAAGTGGTGTGCCTTCGATAGGAACCAGCATGTTGATTGGCACTGATTCAGGATGGACAGGCATGGTTGCCAGTTCATGTAATAGACCAATACGGTCATTACGGCTTTCGCCCAACCCAACAATACCACCACTACAAACTTTCATGCCTGCTTGACGAACGTGATCCAAAGTATCCAGACGATCATCAAAAGTACGCGTGCTAATAATATGAGAATAGTATTCGCGGGAAGTATCCAGGTTATGGTTGTAATAATCCAGACCTGCATCTTTTAAACGCTCGGCTTGTGACTGGTTCAACATACCTAAGGTCATGCAGGTTTCAAGGCCTAATGCTTTTACTTCACGTACCATTTCAAGCACATAAGGCATGTCACGTTCATGCGGATTACGCCATGCAGCGCCCATACAGAAACGTGAAGAGCCTGATTCTTTGGCAGACTGTGCTTCACGAATGACTTTATCAACCGCAATACGTTTTTCAGCTTCTAATTTTGAATCGTAATGCGCCGATTGCGAACAGTATTTGCAATCTTCAGGACATTTACCCGTTTTAATGGAAAGAAGGGTGCTGACCTGAATCGAGTTGGCCTGGAAATGTTGACGATGTACACTTTGCGCTTCAAAAACTAAGTCTAGAAAAGGTTGATCATATAGAGCTTGGATTTCATCACGAGTCCAGTCATTACGTAAGGTCATTGTTATATCCATGATGATTGATGACAAACATTGAGACTAATCATACAGAAATCGTGCCAAAGCCAAAGGGCAAAAAACATCATTTTTCTATTTGGGGCATATCTGCCTGTTGCAATTGCTGTTGAATTGCCCAGTCAATATGCACATTGACAATCTCGTCGTGCCACGTTTTTGCATCTTGCAAGGCCGTGACAATTTCAGCTGAGTATGGAGCATTTCCAAGGCCGATTGCAATATTACGTTTAAAGGATTGATAGCCGGTACGGCGGATCGGGCTGCCTTCGGTATTGGCAAGAAAAGTGGCTTCATCCCAGCGCCAGATCTCCAGCAGGCTGATATTATCCAGACCATGCCTTGGATCAAAATCCGGAATGGAGGCAGTTTTGGCAAAGCTGTTCCATGGGCAAATCAGTTGACAGTCATCACAACCGAAAATACGGTTACCAATACCAGAGCGTAATTCTTCAGGAATGATGCCTTTATATTCAATGGTTAAATAAGCGATACATTTTCGTGCATCCAGCATGTAGGGCTCAACAATGGCTTGGGTCGGACAAATGTCGATACAGGCGGTACATGAGCCACAATGTGCAGTTGCAGGTTGGTCGAAAGGCAGTTCCAGTGACGTAAACAGTTCGCCTAAAACAAAGAAAGAGCCTGATTTTTTATGAATGAGTAGGGTATGTTTCCCGGTCCAGCCCATGCCTGCACTTTCAGCCAGCGATTTTTCAAAGATCGGAGCAGAGTCAGCAAAGGGGCGCGATTCAAAATCCCCGACTTTTTCCCGGATACGCGTGGCTAAAGTCTTTAGCCGTCCACGCATGACTTTGTGATAATCACGGCCCCGTGCATAACGCGCGATAATGGCTGAATTTGGTTCAAAAGGTACATAACGGGGCTTCGGTGAAGCCACAAGATAGTTCATGCGCACACAAATAATGCTTTTTGTACCAGGCACAAGTAAGGTTGGATCTGCACGTTTTTCCAGATTTTCTTCTAAATAGTGCATGTCTGCATGGTATCCGCGTTCTAAATATTCTTTAAAACGCGGCATTTGATCTTGAGCATCTGGTTTGGCAATGACACAATCAGAAAAACCCAAATCCAAAGCTTGTTGTTTAATCCAAGCCTTCAGTGCTTGTGGATCGAGCTGCTGTAGTTCAATCTTTTGAGATTGTGTCGGAGATGAAGAGGTTGAAGCCATAAACCAAGAATGAGGGAGAGAACATGCAAGCTGTAGTTTACCATAGCCAGAGTATCCAAGCATGGGAACAGCGTTGGTTTGCTCAGCAAAATTCATCCTTGGGGCTAATGCAGCAAGCCGCCTGGGCAATCTCACAGCAGTTAATTCCGCAATTTAAGTCAAAGAAAATTCAAAAGATCGCAGTCTGGTGCGGACAAGGCAATAATGCTGGAGACGGCTACTATATGGCTGCCTATCTGAAGCAGCAGGGAATAAAAGTGACCGTGTTTGCGACAAAACTCGGACAATCAGCGGATTTAAAACAAGCCGCAGATTATGCGCAGTCTTATCAAGTCGATATTCAAACCATCGATTATGTATTGTCAGAAACAGAAGTCCATCAAGAAATTCCAGGTTTTGATTGTCATATTGATGCCTTATTTGGCATTGGCTTGAATCGGGAACTCGACCAATATTGGCAAAAGATTATCCAGCTCTTTAATGCCCAGACAGGGTTAAAAATCTCGATTGATATTCCGAGTGGTTTGCAGGCCAACACAGGTCAGGCTTTACCTGTTGCGATACAGGCAGATCAAACTTTTACAATTTTGGGGTACAAGGCTGGCCTATTCACAGGTCAAGGCAAGCAATATGTCGGAGAATTACAACTTGTTAACCTGATTCCACCAGATACGCAATTAAAAGCGCTGGCTTATCTGTCTCCCGAAACAGTGATCTTGCCCAAGCGGCAAGCCTTTGGACATAAAGGCAGTTATGGCCATGTATTGGTGGTAGGCGGTCATGCCGATATGGGCGGTGCAGTTATCATGTCGGCTGAAGCCGCTTTTCATGCTGGAGCTGGCAAAGTCAGTGTGGTCTGTCATGCCAAACACCATCAGGCTATTCTGGCACGTTCACCTAATATTATGGTTAGAGACATCAATAGCTTAGATCAAGAACAGATTGAGCAATTACTTGAACATGTCGATGCGGTAGGTTTGGGTATGGGTTTAGGAAGAGATCAATGGGCTGAACAAATTTATCAGCAATGGTTTGTGCGACTGAATCAAAATTCTCATTTAGACGTGGTACTTGATGCCGACGCGCTCTGGTTTTTGGCAAAAGATCCACAACAGTTAAATAATCATGTGTATGCCACCCCGCACCCCGGTGAGGCGGCGACCTTGTTAGGTTGTAGCGCCAAGGAAATTGAACAGGACCGCATTGGTGCCATTCAGCAGTTGCAGCAAAAGTACGCTGGTCAATGGGTACTTAAAGGCGCGGGCAGTCTCATTTTAGAGAAAGAATTAGTCATTTGTACCCAAGGCAATGCGGGCATGGGTACAGGTGGAATGGGCGATGTACTGGCAGGCATGATTGCCAGTTTAAAAGCGCAGTTCCATCAGCAGATTGCTTTGTATGAAATTGTGAGCTTACATGCACAGGCAGGTGATCTGTTGGCTGAAAAGGGTATGCGCGGATTACAGGCACATGAAATGGGAAAAATGATTTATCAGGTGGTCAATCAAAATGACTAACGGCGTCTGCTGCTGACACGGCTGCGGCCACGAGCCATGCCACCTAATGCATTGAGCACAGCCATTTTACTCATACTGCCCGAAGCATGGGCATGGCAAATGGCGGCAGCTAGGGCATCGGCAGCATCAGACTGTGGTTTGATGCTCAGGTTCAATAAACGCATCACCATCATCTGGACCTGTTCTTTATCTGCTGCGCCGTAACCGACCACAGACTGTTTAATTTGTCGTGCGGTATATTCAGCCACCTGTAAATCCAGATTAACTAGAGCGGCAATTGCAGCACCACGTGCCTGACCGAGTTTCAATGCCGAATCAGGATTCTGCGCCATAAAGACTTGCTCTACCGCAGCTTCAGTTGGGCCATGAAATTTAACAATCCGTTCAACCCCGGCAAAGATACGTTTTAAACGTTCTGGCATTTCTTGGGTTTCGGTACGAATGGTGCCTGCATCGACAAAACGTAGTTTATTGCCATCTTTTTCGATAATTCCGTAACCTGTTAAGCGTGAGCCGGGATCAATACCAATAATTAATGACATGTTGAACTATAACAATAAAAGATTGTTGATATTGTTACATAGCAGGCTTTTCGATGCATATTATTTTTGTAGGATTTTGAATTATAACAAAATAGCAGATTTATTAAGCAAATTCGGTTTGTTCGGTTAATTATCCTGCAATTCGGTCTCATCTCAACAGTTCGATCGATATGGCTTAATCTGAGGTGATTTTGATCAATTTGTATTTAATTTGAGCGTTAGAGCGTAAATTATGTGATTTTTCTAAAAAAAATTTGCATTGTGGGGGAGATGGGCGTATAAAGCATCTCATTGATCGAAGATGTTGATCAATATGTTGTTGCGGGATGGAGCAGTCTGGTAGCTCGTCGGGCTCATAACCCGAAGGTCGTTGGTTCAAATCCAGCTCCCGCTACCACTTTTAAAGTTAATCGAATATTAGCTCTGTGATTATTGAGTTGTTGTTATCTGAAAGATTAGACAGCAATTAAGTTAGCTGAAATAACCCTAAAGAAAGCTAAAAATTATTAGATTCTAGAATTGTAGTTTGCCTCTCTCCATATATCTAGCGTTATAGTAAATCCAAATCGATCACTTGAGCTCAGGAATGAGTGATTTTGTGTTGAAAATTATTAATGAATGGCGTGTAGCCAAAGCCAGCAATGGCAATGAAATTTGTGTGCAAATTATCCCGATGAAACGTCAGCAAAATACGTTGGATGGTTTCAAATGGGTGGAAGTTGGAAAGAAAATCCAGCTAGAGTCAGGTCGGGAAATCGATTTTAATCTAGATGGCAAAAGCTTCTATACCGATGTTAATCAGCTTTATCGATTAACATAGATGATTTACGCACTTGAAGTATCTATTGGTTAAAGATAGATTGAGTTAAATCAATATTAATAATTTGATTTAACTCATAAATGAACAAAGTTTAAAGGTTTAAAAGTATGTCTGATACAGTTACTGGTACTGTTAAGTGGTTTAACGAAACTAAAGGTTTTGGTTTCATTCAAGCTGATTCTGGCCAAGATGTTTTTGCTCACTTCAGCGAAATCCAAAGCAATGGTTTCAAAGTATTAAACGAAGGCCAACGCGTTTCGTTTGTACTTGGTCAAGGTAAAAAAGGACCACAAGCAACAACAATTAAAGTTATCTAATAAGATTGCTTGAAAATGAAGCTCACTTTAGGTGGGCTTTTTTTACATCTGAACAAATTGTCGTTTGAGGCTTTACCCATAGCTGTGCTGAAGTGAATTGTAGGGCTAAAAGTTGAATTTTGCATAAGAAACCAGGCTTAAATTTAAATCTTGATGCAAAAAAATATCTTGAGCAGAAAAAACAAAAATATTTTTTATTTGGCTAAACCTCAGTTTTTAGATGCTAGATCGCTTAGCCTCTACAGGTAATTTTTTGATTTAGCAGTGAATGTTACTTGCAAATGATTTGGTTTATTAAAGTCCAACCTCATCTATTTAGGGGATAAAACTATCTATACTTCTCTCAATCTACTATCTCGTATGGCTTAAAGTTTGGTATGCTTGCAGTATCTGTCAAATAAAGATAGATTAAGTTAAATCATGATTAAAAATTTTGATTTAACTTATAAATGAACAAATTTTAAAAGGTTTAAAAGTATGTCTGATACAGTTACCGGTACTGTTAAGTGGTTTAACGAAACTAAAGGTTTTGGTTTCATTCAAGCTGATTCTGGTGAAGATGTTTTTGCACACTTCAGCGAAATCCAAAGCAAAGGTTTTAAAGTATTACAAGAAGGCCAACGCGTTTCTTTCGTACTTGGTCAAGGTAAGAAAGGACCACAAGCAACCCTTATCACTGTTATCTAATTTTTAGACCAGTAAAAAAAAGCTCACACACGTTGTGGGCTTTTTTTGTGAAAAAAAATAGTGTGGAGGAATGGTCTCAGCGTTTGATGATAGGCTGCTTGCTTCTATTTGCACGCTAAAATTCGATGAAATAATATGTTAAAAATTTATATCATTATTTTAAGGTATAATTTTTAAAGCAAAACAGGCTTATAATTATTTGAAATGTATTATAAAAGTTATAGGAATGGCGGTAGGGGAATCGCTGTGCCGATCAATAAGTCAGGCTATCTGGGTGCGATCAATAAATATTCATTGTGCCTAAAAAGTAAACTGGTGTATAGTAAATTACAACGAGAAGAATAACGCTGCTGATTCAGTAAATCTTGCATTTCATCATTTGAATAAACCTTTCGTTTTATCAGATCTAATCTCAGAGTTTATGATTCCAAGTTACGCGCTAGCAAGCACCCCAAAATTTATTAAATAGGTTAAATATATGTCGAATACTGTGACGGGTACAGTGAAATGGTTCAATGAAACCAAAGGTTTTGGCTTTATTCATGCTGATTCTGGACAGGATGTTTTTGCTCATTTCAGCGAAATCCAAAGTAGCGGTTTTAAAGTTTTACATGAAGGTCAACGTGTGACATTTACCATTACCGATGGTAAAAAAGGCCCGCAAGCAACAGGGATTACGGTTGTTCCTTAATACACTAAAAAAACCATACAAAAAAAGCTCACTTTCGTGGGCTTTTTTTGTAACCCTGTTTGTGCATTGCTCTAAATTAAATATTTAATTATTTTGAGTTAAGTGCCTATTTTTGTCATAAAACAACTTTTTTGTACAAAATTTGTGCTAGTCAGGACTACGACTTTTTGCTAATTTTATTGTGTTAATTTATTAGGCAAATTAACAAGTGCAGTACATTTAATGAGCGTTAGGGTTATGGAAAACTTGGAGTCATATGCTCAAGGGTTTGAGCAGGAAGTTCATGTACATTGTAAAAGATCTTTAGGCACGTTGTTGTTTAGCTTTATGGTTTTAATTGCAACCAGCCTATAGAAATGAAAAGCACCTTCGGGTGCTTTTTTAATGTTTTAAAATATGTCGCCATAGCGCTTTTCTAGAGAATAAACTATCAAAAATATTGAAAGATTCTGGTTTTATTAATCACTGTTTTGGCGGTAACCTTGTCTTATTGTGAAGTAAGAAAATTTATTTTTTGGGTGAATTTCAAATGTTTAACGGTATTAATAAACCAATCCATTTAGATGATGTGGTCTTTAAGGAAAGTAAAGCATCTCAAAATTCGAATGAGTGGAGCTGGGTCAATCCTAAGCATGGGGAATTTGAACATCCAGCCAATTATTATGAGAGTTCTTTAGACGACTGGCCTACCTTTGATGCACTCAATTCGGACCAAGTATGTGATGTTGTAGTGATTGGTGGGGGCTTACTGGGCGCTTCGGCAGCATTGCATTTGTCGGAACAGGGCGTGGATACGATTCTGGTGGAGAAAAACCGCATCGGTTCATCTGCATCTGGCCGAAATGGTGGGCAACTCACACCTGGTTTGGCCCGTTGGGAAGCTGAAGAAATGATCAAGCGTTTTAGCTATGAAGACGCGAAAAAGCTTTGGCATTTTACCTCTACCGAGGCAATGTCATTAATCGACCAGATCAGTGAAAAATATGATGTTGAGCTGGCACGTAAGCGTGGACATATTACCGCTGCGGTACATGAAGGGCATCTTATTGCTTTGACGCAAGGCGCAGACGCGAGAAAGTACTTAGGTGAAAACAACACCACGGTGATGGGCGAATATGAACTGAAACAATTGATCAAATCTGACCTGTATAAAGGTGGACTGGTCGATGATTTGGGTGGTCATATCCAGCCGCTGGCTTTAAACCGTGCTTTGATACATGGCTTTTGTAAAAATGGCGGTCAAGTGTTCGAACAGACCGAAGTATTGTCTATTTCTGAGCAGGCTGACGGGGTCTATGTCAAGACGAGCGGCGGTACCATCAAAGCGCGTAAAAGCGTTGTGATTGCCGTGCATCACAATGCTTTTAAATTACTACCTGAGAAAAAACAGACAGCGATTCCATTTCATACTTATATTGCGGTGACCGCACCTTTGGAGGTGCCGTTGACCGAGTTATTACCGCAGGATCATCCAGTCTATGATACGCAATTGCAGATTGACTATTATCGTGGTGTTTCGAAAAACCGTTTATTGTTTGGTGGGCAAGGAACCGGCACCAGCTGGAGCGTAGGGCGTATCAATCAGTATTTGCTGGGCCGAACTCATAAAGTATTTCCGCAGCTCAACCAGGTAGAGATGGACTTCTGCTGGAGTGGCGTCAGTGATCTGACCGTAAACGGGGCGACGGATAACCGTAAATTTGGAGAAAAATATCCAATTTATGCAGTGCACGGCTGGAGTGGTCATGGTGTGGCTCAAACCGTAAGGATCGGTAAGGCCATTGCGGATGATTTTTCTGGTTTAAATACCGATTATGCAATGCTCACCAAAATCCAGCATAGCGATATTTTATTTGGACGTTTGCTGGCACCGCTGGCGATTCCAATGTCAAAAGGTTGGTATGGTATGACAGGCATGTTGAATCCCGGGAAAATGGTTTCTTTCTAAATATCGATCTATCTTGTCCCTAAAAAGTGCCTCTTATCTAGAGGCACTTTGCATCTTGGTTTTGTAATGTTGAGCTATTGAACATGGCCGTATAAAAATCTATTAATGAATCTGGCTAGATTTTATGCTTTAGTAAAATGCGCTGGGTGTGCTAGGCTTGATAAAAAAAGAGATCAGCTCATGGATATCATACAAGTCAAAGATTTTCCGGCATTCACTGGCTATACTGAAGCGATTCTGGCGATGGATGCGTGGATTAATACGCGACCTTATTTTTATATCATCAAAGAGCACTATTTGGTCGATGAGGCGATTCGGTTGGAATATATTATTATCCAATAATCATAATTAGGATTTGAGAAAAAGGAGATTCTGTTTTGGGTCATGATGCAAGAATAGATTCATTCTGGGAGGACGTGAATATTGCGGATCAAAACAAAGTAACGTATTTGTTAGAAATGTTTGAGCGTGGTGTTCAGCAAAATGAGACTGATACACTTGAATTTGTAGTCGACGTGGCATTTAAAATAGAGAATCTGGAAATCAGAGCTTCGGCACTAAATCATTTATTATTGTTGGATGGACATGACCAGCATCAAATGATAACCAAAGAGCTGCAAGATCTTGCTCATCCATCAAGCGTCGCAATTATTGCCAGAATCCTTGAACAGGATTTTAAGCGTTTTGAATATACTGCTTCTGATGATAGTGTTATTGCAAAATGGTTTAGTCATGCTTTAGCTGATATTGGTACGCTAGATGCAATGGCTGTGTTAAAGCGCTATACACAAAGTCAAAATCAAGACATTGCGCAGGAAATGCAATATCGCTTAAGAAAAATAGCAAATAAACAGAATTTATAGGCAGATGAGTAGGCCGGAAGATTAAAGCCTTTAAAAGGCTTATAAATACTTTTAAAAAAAATTATGAACCGAATATAAGTTTGCATCTTGTTTCAAATCATTGACATAAAAAGTTAAGTTATTTTGTTATCTTTGCTTTTTCACTTTATCAGAATTCAAATTATGAAAAAGATCTTACTTTTAGGTGCAATTGTCGCTTCATTAGCAGCGTGTTCAGCAACTCCAAATAAAGATATGACGCCACCAAAAATTGGTATGCCTAACCCAGCAAGTAAATTCTGCGTAGACCAAGGTGGACAGCTGGAAATCCGCAATGAAGCCAATGGTCAGGTAGGTTATTGCAAATTACCAAATGGCCAGGTGGTTGAAGAGTGGGAACTGTTCCGCGCAAGCCAGCCAAAATGTATCGCTGACGAAGCAACTAAGTTAATCGGTCAGTCGGGCTTAACAGAAGCACAGATTAAACAAAAAACCAAATCTGAAATTGTTCGCAGTGTGGGTCCAAACCAGCCTGTTACCATGGATTACCGTGAAAATCGTGTGACCGTAACGATTGATCCTCAATCGAAGAAAATTACCCAAGCAACTTGTGGCTAATTTTTAAAGACGCTTTGGGCTCTCAATTAGATCAAATTTAATTGGGAGCTTTTTTATACAAGCTTTTTTACAAGACTTGATAAATTTGAAAATGTACCCATCATTAACTTTATTGGGTTTATTTTATTTGTTGTGTCAGGATTGATTCATCAATATTGCACAAGGTTTTAATTTTAGAGATTTGACATGAATCTACTTCTTATCGTGGTATTTGGCACAATTGCCGAGGTTTTAGTCTGGATTGGCGTGGGTGACCTCGTTGGAAGTATGTGGTATGTCTTTTTCTGGTTCATCATCGCATTCTTTATTGGTTTAAACCTGTTGCGTTCAAGTGCTTCAACGATCATGCCGCAATTACAGCAAATGCAGATGACAGGTCAGTTGGGTGGTGATCCTGCTGTCACCAAGAAACTGGCACTGGCGATGGCAGGTTTCTTACTGATGATTCCTGGTTTGATTTCTGATGTGTTGGCAGTATTAGTCTTGATTCCAGCAGTTCAAACCGCATTCCGCAATGCCTTGATGAAAACTATGGCCAAACGTCAGCAAGCCATGATGGATAAAATGATGGGCGGTATGGGTGGCATGAGCGGTGGTGCAGCAGGGCAAAATCCGTTTGCTGATCTGATGCGCCAGATGCAAGATATGCAAAACCAGCAACAAGGTGGTGGTCAGCATCGAGACTCAACCATTATTGATGGTGAAGCACGTGAAGTAAAACCGGATCAGAAGAAAATTGAATTTAAAGATGTGAATTAATTCATTTCATTTTTATAAAAAGCACACTTTATTTGGTGTGCTTTTTTTATGTTTGGTTTTTTGAGTTGGCTAGATCGGGTGATTCTGGTTTGGTAGACGTAGCTGTTTCTTTGGAATGCGGTTGATATTGGCTCGGGGGCAGGGTGGTCACCTCATTTTCTGACTGTTGGTACTTGCGACTACGATTGGCGCGTTCGCGAAATCCACCTTTATTGATCAATTGGGCCATGCGTTACTCCACACTGCGTAAAATCTTATTTTATCAAATTACATGAAAGATCAAAATAAAATGAACAGCTTAATCATTGAGTCAAACTTAAGATTCTAACCAAATTGTCATAAAAATTTGTTAATTTGAATGTGTAGGTCAGAAAACGTGATTGAATTATGGTTTTTTTTCTCATAGGATAAAAGTGTGACATATGAGTATTTGTTGTAAAAAGAAAATAAAAAAATAAAGAGGAGGTATGAATGATGTTATATCAATATCATTGTGCATGTTGTGACAAGGTCGTTGCATCAACAGATAAAGAGTGCCCTTATTGTGGTTCTCAGCATATTCGCAGCCCGTATGGCATGTGGATGTTTTGTGTTGCTGCCTGTCTGGCAGTGGTGGTTGTGATTAAACTTGCACATTTATATAGTCAGCATCATCAAGAAGATCAGCCAGTGCAAAGCAATTCGCTACTGGAGATGTTCAAACAGGACAATACCAATTCGAATAAATAATTTCTGGGGCAATAAAAAAGCTCGCCATGGCGAGCTTTTTTACAGTAAAGGAATTACAGTCCAGCAGCATCCTTAAGGATGTCAACTTTATCGGTTTTTTCCCAGGTAAATGCAGAATCAGAACCTTCACGGCCAAAATGACCATAAGCCGCTGTTTGCTTATACATAGGTTGAATCAGATTCAACATACGGGTAATGCCGTATGGACGTAAGTCAAAATGTTCACGTACAAGTTGAACAATCAGCTCATCCGATACTTTGCCGGTATTAAAAGTATTGATTGAAATCGAAGTCGGTTCAGCTACACCGATTGCATAGCTCACCTGAATTTCACATTTATCTGCCAAACCAGCTGCAACAATATTTTTTGCTACATAACGGCCCGCATAAGCCGCTGAACGGTCAACTTTTGATGGGTCTTTACCAGAGAAAGCACCACCACCATGACGCGCCATACCGCCATACGTATCTACAATAATTTTACGACCTGTTAAGCCACAGTCACCTACAGGACCGCCAATGACGAACATACCTGTCGGGTTGATATGGAACTTCGTGCCGGCATGGAACATTTCAGCAGGAATGATCGGTTTAACAATTTCTTCAATCACAGCTTCTTTTAACTGGATTTGAGAAATTTCAGGATCATGTTGCGTTGATAATACAACTGCATCTAAACGAACCGGTTTGCCATTTTCATAAGCAAAGGTCACCTGGCTTTTCGCATCTGGGCGTAACCACGGTAATGCACCTGAACGGCGTAATTCTGCTTGACGCTCCATTAAACGGTGCGCATAAGAGATTGGGGCAGGCATCAGCACGTCAGTTTCACGGCTTGCATAACCGAACATCAAACCTTGGTCACCTGCGCCTTGATCTTCTGGCTTCTGGCGATCAACACCTTGTGCAATCTCAGGAGACTGTTTACCGATCATGTTGATCACGGCACAAGTTGAACCATCGAAACCTAAATCAGAATGGTGATAACCGATTCCATTGACGGTTTGACGTACAATCGCTTCAAAGTCCACATTTGCTGTCGTTGTGATTTCACCAGCAAGAACAACCGCACCTGTTTTTACTAATGTTTCACAAGCGACACGCGCATACGGGTCTTCTCTTAGGATTGCATCTAAAATTGCATCGCTAATTTGGTCAGCCATTTTATCTGGATGACCTTCGCTTACAGATTCTGAAGTAAAAACAGCATACTCGCGCATGAACGTCCTATCATTGGTATTTTCAAAAAGACAGAGTATGTTACATCGACTTGGCGCATAGGACTAGCACAAGCTGACTAAAAAGCGTGAATTTATTTCATTTTCATGATGTTTTTATTGATATGTGTATCAGGGAAATTGATATTTATAGTTTTTGATATGAATAAATCTGTAATTTACTGTTTAAATTTTTTACAAGGAAGCACAGGCGCCGCCTATCGTATGAACATTTACACATTTAATGTTAAATGATTGCGTGAAAAACAAGAAATATCGTGTATTGGACTTTACCCCTTGGCGTTTTTTTAAGACAATAGTCTCAGTTTTTGAAAGATGATTTCTCATCTTCTCTCATCTTATTTGATTTAATCGGATTCTGACTTATGACAACCCCTTTAAATGAACGTCGTATTGCAAACGCAATTCGTGTCTTGGCAATGGATGCTGTGCAACAAGCAAACTCAGGGCATCCAGGTGCACCAATGGGGATGGCAGATATCGCTGACGTTGTTTGGCGTGAATTTTTAAATCATAACCCGACCAACCCGCAATGGGCGAACCGCGACCGTTTTGTATTGTCGAATGGTCATGGCTCAATGTTGCAATATGCCTTATTGCATTTGACTGGTTATGATTTATCTATTGAAGATTTAAAACAGTTCCGTCAATTACATTCTAAAACACCAGGTCACCCTGAATATGGTTATGCACCTGGTATTGAAACTACAACTGGTCCATTGGGTCAGGGGATTGCCAATGCAGTCGGTTTTGCATTAGCTGAAAAAACGTTGGCTGCACAGTTCAACAAAGATGGCTTAAACGTTGTTGATCACTTCACTTACTGCTTCCTTGGCGATGGCTGCTTGATGGAAGGTATTTCTCACGAAGTATGTTCACTTGCAGGCACATTAGGTCTGGGTAAGCTAATCGCATACTACGATGACAATGGTATCTCGATCGATGGTGAAGTTGAAGGCTGGTTCAGCGATGATACTGAACAACGTTTCAAAGCTTATGGTTGGCAAGTGCTTCGTGTAGATGGTCATGACGCTGATGCAATTCGTCAAGCGACTGTAGAAGCGAAAGCTGAAAGCAATAAACCAACCATCATTATCTGTAAAACAGTGATTGGTTTGGGTTCACCAAATAAACAAGGTAAAGAAGACTGTCACGGTGCACCACTCGGTAAAGATGAAATCGTTTTAACCCGTGAAGCATTAGGCTGGAAAGAAGATTCATTTGTTATTCCTGAAGATGTTTATGCAGCTTGGGATGCAAAAGCAAAAGGTCAAACCTCTGAAGCAGCTTGGAATGAATTGTTTGCTCAATACCAAGCAAAATATCCAACTGAAGCAGCAGAATTATTACGCCGTATCAATGGTGATTTACCTGCTGAATTTGCAGCACAAGCAGATGCTTTCATTGCTGAAACCAATGCCAAAGCTGAAACTATTGCGACACGTAAAGCAAGCCAAAATACTTTACAAGCGTTCGGTCCATTACTTCCTGAATTATTAGGTGGTTCTGCTGACTTGGCAGGTTCTAACCTGACACTTTGGAAAGGTTGCCAAGGCGTACAAGAAAATCCTGCGGGCAACTACGTGTATTACGGCGTTCGTGAATTCGGTATGACTGCAATCGCGAACGGTGTAGCTTTACATGGCGGTTTCGTTCCTTACGTTGCAACATTCTTGATGTTTATGGAATATGCGCGTAATGCAGTACGTATGTCTGCATTGATGAAGCAACGTGTGATTCATGTGTATACGCATGACTCAATTGGTTTGGGTGAAGATGGTCCTACACATCAGCCAATCGAACAAATTGCATCATTACGCGGTACACCAAACTTAAATACTTGGCGTCCATGTGATACGGTTGAAGCAGCTGTTTCTTGGAAATCTGCACTTCAACGTAAAGAAGGCCCATCTGCGTTAATTTTCTCTCGTCAAAACTTGCCGTTCCAAGCGCGTAATGAAGCTCAAATTCAAAACGTGGCAAAAGGTGGTTATGTACTTGCTGAAGAGAAAGGTGAGTTGAAAGCAATCATTATTGCAACAGGTTCTGAAGTTTCATTGGCAATGGAAGCATATGCACAACTTGAAGGTGTGCGTGTCGTGTCTATGCCATGTGCCGAAGAGTTTATGAAGCAAGATGCTGCATATCGTGAAGCGGTATTGCCTTCGCATATCCGTGCACGTGTAGCGGTTGAAGCGGCTCATGTAGACTACTGGTGGAAGTTTGTTGGTTTAGACGGCAAAGTGATCGGTATGACCACTTACGGCGAATCTGCGCCAGCAAAAGACTTGTTCCAGTTCTTCGGTATTACCACTGAAGCGGTTGTTGCTGCGGTTAAAGAATTGACTGCTTAATTGAATTAAGTTGTATAAAAAAGCGTCCTGATTCAGGGCGCTTTTTTACATTTGTGAATTGAGTTTCTTAAAACAATAGTGATAGAAAGTTAAAGAAATTATGAAATACTCTTTGGTTTTATAGGGGAATAAAAATTATTATGAATTACATGCACCCATATTTATTTTCAATAATTTGTAGAATCGCAGCTAACCAGACTTATTATTTTGAGTGTGATGAATGGCGTTTAAAACTTAGAGAAGCTTTATTTGAACAAAGTACAATGGCTGATCTCGATATAGGTTTTGATACAGAAATTCTTTGCACAGAAGATCCAAAACAGAATCTATGCAAATATCAATTGTTTAAATATACAGACAGTTTAATTCAGAGTTTGAACAACGTTGAAAATTTATCTACTTGGCGGGTCTTTGGCGTCAATTGTATTGATACGTATGAAACACATTTTTTGAAGATGGCAAGCTTGGATATAGTTCATAATTTTGAAAAACCAGAGTTTTTTCCGCAGTATAAGATAAAAATTATAGAACTGATTAACATGCTTTTAACCAATAAATATGGTTATGAGTTAAGAAGTATCGATGAAAAATATATTAAATTGGACCAGAAACAGGGGCTTTTCTACTGTCCAGATGACAAAAGTGAAGTGAATTGGTATGACTTAATTTATATGATTATAAGCCCACAAGCAAAACAGATCATTCCTCAGCATATGTTGGAAGAATTTGATTGTCAGGAACTAAATTATCAGTTCAAGATTAATTTTTTGTAAAATATGGTCTTTAACATAAAGACCATATTTATATCTCTTACGCAATATTTAATTCACTCTGAATCGAGATATTTGACGTTAACAATTTATGAATCGGGCAGCTTTCCGCAACTTTTAATAAACGCTTATGCTGATCTTCGGTAAATTCACCTTTTAAGATAATTTTACGTTCAATATTGTTGTGTCCTGATTCAGGTTCGCCGTTCGGATTTAAGGCTAAATCGACCTGAACATGCTCAAGCTTGATGCCTTTGTGATTAGCATACATTTCTAAGGTAATGGTAGTACAGGCACCTAAAGCTGACAGTAAAAGCTGAACTGGGTTGGGTGCAGTATCTTGACCGCCTTTATCGGCTGGCTCATCTGCATACCAACTATGACCAGAAGAATCTATCAATGTAACGCGATAAGGTGTTGAAGTACTGAGTGCTTGAGCTGTATGTGTCATATTCTACCTTGTTGTTTATCTTTAAGAATTTAAATCTATATATGAACTGATCTTGTTACTTCTCAGATCAATTGTCGAGTAGCGAATAGTCTTATGATAGGCGTTTTACATAATAACTGTAACGCTTTTATTGTTGCATGGATGAAACATATCGTTTTATAAAGACTAGTGAATAAAAATACTTGATCTATACACTAATGGCTATATCAAACAAGGATACCAAAAATGCAATTTAAAACATTAAGCCTCGGTTTAGCAGTTGCTTTAGCTAGTTCTGTAACGTTGGCTGCGCCAGTCGACTATAAAATTGACCCAACGCATACTGCGACAGTATTCAGCTGGAATCACTTTGGTTTCTCTACACCAAGTGCAAACTTCACTGATATTCAGGGTACAATTAAAGTTGATAATGCAAAACCTGCAAACTCATCAGTTGAAGTAACGATTCCTTTAAGCAGTGTCAATACGAATGTGCCTGCTTTGGACAAAGAGTTCCAGGAAGAAGCATGGTTTAATGCTGCAAAATATCCAAACATTACTTTCAAAAGTACTAAGGTAGAAACCAAAGACAAGAAACACTTTAAAATTACAGGTGATTTAACGGTTAAAGGTGTAACTAAACCTGTGGTATTAAATGCTGTACTGAATAAACAAGGCGAGCATCCAATGGCAAAAGTACCTGCAATTGGCTTTAATGCAACCACTAGCTTTAACCGTTCTGCATTTGGTATCGGTAACTACGTCCCGAATGTAGGGGATAAGATCACAGTAAATATTACAACTGAAGCAACTGCTGCAAAGTAATATCGAAGTTTAGCAAAAAAGCCTGAATGACCAGCTCATTCAGGCTTTTTTATTTGCTTATTATTCATGTGCTATATTATTAGTATTCTAATATTTGTTTGTTATCAGAATACTAATTTTTTGTAGTATTACGTGACCTTTAACTATGTTTTATCTTTGAACGACGTTTGGATTGGTAAATATAACGAATCGAGTCGACCACTTCACCCACGAAAATACATTCTTCGTCTAAGGGAATAATATTTGGTTTAAATTCCGGATTAAGCGCCTGTAAGTATCTCGAATTATCAGTCTCGATCACCAGTTTCTTGAAGGTGGCATCTTCATGTTTTCTCACCACAATCATGTCACCTGACTGCATATCACTATACTGGACGGTTGGATCAACCAGAATGTAATCGCCCTCATGAAATACAGGATAATTACTTAGACCTTGAACTTTAAGATAAAAACACTGATCACAATCATCGGGTAGCGGTAACCATTCTTCAACCTGAGCCATATCAACAGCTTGCACATTGGTAAAAATACCTGCTTGTACCCATGACAAAACAGGCGCCATCTTGGCCTGAACCGGAGAAATATTAATTGCATGTTCGGGCTGGGATGGATCTAGTTCGGCTTGTCCTTGACCAGTTTGCAGCCAGTAAGCATCAACACCTAAGTATTTGGCGATAGAGGGAAGATGCGAGGATGAATTCACTAATCCTGTTTCCAGTTGGCTTAAAGCGGACTGGGTTATTCCGACAGCGGCAACCACATCTTTTTGAGACTTCTTTGCTCTTTTTCTAGCTTCTTTGAGCCTATCTTTTAGCATTTCAATCGACCTGAATATTATTAAATTCAGAATATTAGCAAACTAATGTGAAGTCAAATTAGTATTCTTATTGATTTTATATTAGTTTACTAATATTATGGTCATATTACTTAAATTTCAATGTGAGAGGTGGCGTATGGGCAAAGCAATAACTCCAAACATGCATATCAAACAAAACTTAAATGCTGAAATTGAAGCCTGGTTGGCAAAAGGCAATGCAATCACCCAGATTCAAACTAAATTTCAGCCACGAAGAGTGGAATACAGTAAAAAACTAAAAGCGATGCGACTGGAAGATGAGCAGAAACAGCTCAAAAAACAAAAGCGTATCGACAATCAGGCTACGGAACAACAGATTACGATGCTCAGCAACTGGCTCAATCAACACAAGGGTAGAGCCAAGGCCTTGGTTGAAGTGCTCGGCTGTGCGCATAGCTATATTTCTCAAATCAAGAGCTTTACCCGGCCATGTAGCAAGAGCCGATTTGAAGAGATCAAACAGGCCATGCACTGTGTGGAGCAAACAGAAAAATATCATTAATTCAAAGATGAAAAGAGAAAGCAAGGTAGCGTCAGGTCGTAAATAAAGTCATGACATGCACAAGCAAGCATGAACATGATGATTCAAGTTGGCAAAGGATCTATTACTTGAGGGACAACATAGATCAAGCCAGAAAAATAAATAATGAGATGAGGTGAAAATATGAATGCGATGGTAACTAAATTTGAAAAATTTGAGTGGTTAACACATGGTTTAACGGTAAGTTCTCCAGGTTTTGATCCTTACGTGCGTGGCACAGGCGAGCGTTTAAGCTATCAGGATCGTTTAGGTGCGATTGCTGCAATGGATACGCAGTTGGCCAAGTCCGTGACCGCATTGATTGTGTTTGAAAATAAGTCAGCTACAGATTATGACTATATCCGTCAGCATTTGGCAGATATTTTTATTAAACAGGCTGAACGAGATAAAAAGCGTGAACCAGAACGGATCGCCATGTATCACTTGGCCTGGTTGGTATCTAGAATAGTGTTGGATTTCGTTTTAAATCCGGAACTGGAAGAAAATTACACAGCGAAAGGACGTTTGGCCTATGCTGGAATCCATCGCCATCAACTTAATGTAGAGAGCTATCGAAAGACTTGGAAAACTTATGAAAATCTGATGGTTAAAGCATTAGAGTCAGCTATTGAAGAAGCAGAAATCGTGATTGAACAATATCGTAAAAACACTTACAAAAATATGCATAACTAAGGATTCCATTATTTCGGAAAGCACGCTATAGTTTTACTATACTGGTCGTATTAAAGATTAAATATGACAAAGCTTGAAGCTCATCAATAGATGGGCTTTTTTGTTGCCTAATGAAAACTCGGTTCCGTCATGGAGACCGAGTTTTTTTATGTCTAAAACCTGGAATTGGTTTGAAATTTATAAAGAATTTGAGGTATTTGAAAATGAAGAGTACAAATAATATTAGCTATTTAAACCAAGATTTAATGCGTTTTTCTCCCGCTGCTATTGTCCCGTCTTGTATGCAGATCACACCAGATGCGGCGGGTGTGGCCCTGATGGAATCCAGCCCGTATCTAGGTGCCTTAACAGTAGTCGAAGATATACAGGAACCCGCTCTTAGTTATGATGATTATCAGCTCATCCAGTCGCGAAATATGCTTGCTGTGTCTGAAGCTAGATTTATACCAGATATTGCGATCATTCGACCTGTCAGCATGCAGGGTCTTATTGCACCGCTACAGGGCAATCGTGATTACAAAATCAGCATCGGTGAACAGGCTGAGACTTTAATCCTTTTTAAACACGGACAAGATCATGTCACGATTAGTATAGAAGGCAAAAGAGTGTCAATGTTCAGTAGTACTGATTTGCCCATCACCCTAAATGATTTTAATAAAATCGAGAATCTGGTGATTCGGGTAACAGTAAACGCTGTACAGTTGTTAAAAATCAATGATAAGACTGTCCATACACAGGCCTATCAATTAGATATGGATTTCGAATATGTGCAACTGGAGGCAACTGAATTGCCTTATGATCTGTCCAATGTCTTTATCCAGTTTGGATGGGCCGAGCAACTGACCAAGGCACCGTTCTTATCGGCCTATTTTCAGGTATGTCAGGGTAGTTTTTCCTTGAGTAACTCAAATGCATCTCAGCATGCCTTTATGCTTGCTGGACTTGCCTATCCACCAGAAAGAAAGCTGATTGCTGATCAGGTGAAACAGGGATTTGTCATTTACAGTTTATTTGTGGATGAGAAGTTCACGGTGATATTAGGGGATTATGGCAGTATGGATAATGTCACTTTTACGCAAGATGAGCCTTGTTTAAATCCAGTTGTCACTTTTGAAATCACAGGCAAGCATTCGATGAATGTCTATATTGATGGAAAACTGATGGGGAGCTGGGTTTCAAGTCATGGATTAGAGTTACCAGAATTTTATCAAGTTATTGCATTGGATGGGCTGACTCAACTGGATTTTGACTTAAGAGCAGCCTATGCAGCAGTTGGAAAAGAGATCTATGCTGTAAATACAAATAATGCAAAAAACTATGACACAGTGCATAAATACAAGCTTTCGCCTAAGCGAATGAGAACAGGTCATTATTTACCTTTTTCTCATTCGCAGTATTTGCCGCTTTATCCATTGTGACTTTTTTAATGAGTCGGCCTCCCACACGGGAGGTTTTTTTATAGATAAAACATGTGCTGTGATAGGAAGTGAATAACAAGAGTGATGGCTGCAATAAGAATAAGTCGGCCGCTTTATAAAATTACCTTATTTAAATAATGCCCTGTATCGCTCAGGGCTTTTCTTTTTGGAGGAGGAAAATGGTAGACCTCGTTTCAGCGGGTGCAGACATTGCAGCCGCAATAAAATCTTATGGTGTGTTTTTTATTATCTTGATGGCACTCACTTTCATGCTTTTGGCCTGGATTGTTGTTGTGATGACACGGTTGCCAAAATCTAGGCGTGAGTGGGTGGTTTCATTAATTTCTACTTCGGTCGGAAGCATTGCGGGTGGCGGTTTTGTGATTCAGCATTTTGATTTGCAAGACTGGAGTAAGAATATGTTTGGCGCATTTGCCCTCGGCGGCTTGTATTTCCTTTGTGGCTTACCTGTGTGGGCACTCATTCGCTGGACTTTTAACTACATCAACGCAAGAGAAGATTCAACGATTCTAGATGTTGCAAGAGAAGTAAAAGACTTTAAAGACAAATTTTAAATAATAACTTCAATTCAATGCCGCCTTCGGGCGGTTTTTTATTATAAAGAGGAAAAGAACATGACAATTACACAAGATGGTTTTGATATTTTGCGCAAAAATTTTGGCAAGTTGGCACAATCTCAGGTCGATGGCATTAACTTTCTTGTCTCGGTGCTGGCTGAAGATACGGCCATTATAACTACACAGGCGGCTTATATCTTGGCAACGGCCTGGCATGAAACAGCAAAAACCATGCAGCCAGTGATCGAGTACGGCTCTGAAAAATATTTAAAGTCTAAGCAATATTATCCCTATATTGGTTATGGCTATGTGCAACTGACATGGTTGTCCAACTATAAACGCATGGGCGATTACTTAAAAATTGATTTAGTCAAAAATCCAAAATTGGCTTTACAGGCTGATATCGCGGCCCGTGTCATGATTGTCGGTATGAAAAAGGGCATGTTCACAGGTAAAAGACTTTCTGATTACATCAATCAGCATAAAAAGAATTATGTGGGCGCACGCTATATTGTCAATGGAACAGATAAAGCTGAACTGATTGCGAGCTATGCCGAAATCTTTGAACAGGCTTTAGAAGCTTCTGAAGAGGTTGTTTGTCATTAAGCGTATATTCAATCTATTCCCTTTGGAATTCTATACTCACAAATATAAGCGCTCAGCGTTAACTGAAGCTGAGCGCATAAGACTATGCAGTCGCATTAATTAAATGCATCTGTATAGACCACGTTACCTGATGGGACATGTTCAGTAAATGGCAAAATTTGGAAATACGCTGCGGGCACACCTTGTAATACAAGTCTTGCATCTGCTTTAAAACCAAATTTACCGTAATAGTCAGGATCGCCGAGTAAAACACAGCCAACAGCATCTAAATCCTTGAGAGCTTCAAGGCCTGCATGCATCAGTTTTGCGCCAACGCCTTGACCTTGATATTCAGGTAAAACTGAAATTGGCCCTAAGCCATACCAGCCTTTAGTGCCATCTGAGATTTTCACAGGGGAAAATGCAATATGTCCAATTAGTTTATTATTACTGATCGCAACCAAAGATAAACTCAATTGGCCTGAATTACGTAAAGTATTCACAATAAATTGCTCTGTATGACTCGAATGCTCTGCATCGGCGAAAGCCGCTTGCGTTAAGTCAAAAATAGCTTGAATATCGTATAGTTTTTCATCACGAATCTGTATGTTCATCTTTATTTACTCTTGTGTTTCCTGATTTAGGATGGACCGAATCTGCTTGAGAGTGGGGTTGGCTTGAGTGTATTTTTCACCGTAACTAAGATTAAATGCATAATCGAAATTAACAGGGTTAATACCTTGATTATGTTGCAGAATGGTCTCTAACTTATCCAGAGCTTTAACCAATCTGGCTTCAGTTGTTTCTGCATCTTCATATTCTTGCCAAAGTGATCGAATCAACATTTGAGGTTGATCATCTAAACATTCGGTTAATTGATAAAGATCCTGTTTCTCCTGCTGATTCTTCGCTGGAAATTGATCTTTCATAATGGCTGGAATATCACCATGAAGAGCTTCACCTAAGTCATGAATCAGGCACATTTTTAGTATTTTCTCGAGATTAATGTCTTCGAATTGATCTGCAAAAATCATCGCCATTAAGCATAAACGCCAACTATGTTCAGCAGTACTTTCTTGGCGACCATTGGAAGTATGTGAAAATCGCAGCACATTTTTTAGTTTTTCCGCTTCTCGTAAAAAAGCTAAGCGGTTTTGAATTACGTCTAGTTCCATTTTCTTTCTCAAAATAAACCATATGTAATTTGGACAAACCCGATCTAAGATTAGATTGATAGATATCATCAAAGTACAACCAAGGATTTATCCAAACCTATGGTTGTGTTAACGATTGTCTAACTGTGGGCGTACTGATCTAAGCCCATGTAAATTAATTTGATAGGGCTGTCCATTAATGGATTTAATCAGTTTTTTCTTTCTTAGCTTGTTAAAAACGGCAAGGTCGCAATCGGACAGCAAGAAACCTTCTCGGCTATAGCACTCTACAGCGATGATTTGACCTGAGTCATTACGAAGTTTTACGATTTTTCCGCCTTTTGCTAAGACGTGCAGTGTCCGTTGTTCGGACTTAGATAAGTTCATGTTGTTATCCAGATAGAAATAATCAGAGGCAAAGTTAGGCTTAACGCCCAAAAAATCGCGCAGATAACCAATTTCAATGTGCTATTGAAATTTAGTTACCAGATTACTGCTATCTCCAACATAAAATCCTCGATATGGATGCGATACGATGTGTATCGCTGAAAATACTAAAGCAAGATAAATTAAAAAGCAATAATTGTGTGAGAAACACTATTTGAAGTGCAGGCAAAGCTTATCTTTTCGGGCGCTTTTCTTTGAGCTGTAAGTAAGCTGGAACCGATTTTTTAGCTTGATGGCGCAACAGTATTTTAATATACAGCACAATCGCGAAGCAGGCTGTCGCAACCGTCAGCATCAGGCCATTCATATAACTCATGACCGAGCTGACATAACCGATCGTGGCTAAACGGCGTTGCATGCGTTCGACCTGAGTACTGGATTCAACACCGGTAATCGCCCAGGTACATAAGTGTTCGCAGTTGTTAATGATGAGATGGTAGTGATTTTCATGCATGCGTGAGCGCATACGCCGTACTACGGTTCTGGCCTTGTAGCGCGGGGAGTGATAGTCCCTGATATAAATAGGCTTTCCTCGCGCAAAACGCTGGATAGAGGTCATTTCAATCGGATGCTTTTTAAAGATATGGGCAAAACCGGAATAATGAATGACTCGGCCACGTCCTGCATAAATGCCGTGGTGACTATAACCAAAGTGTTTTACGATCAGATGGGCGCCAATTGGAAAGCGCGGATGTCTTTGCTGCATGTTGATACAAGGTTATTGTATTTACACGCTTATTTTAGTGAAAAAATGTGAATCAATCGAGCTTATTTATACACTCAATCCGATGATTATGTGTGGAGTTTGTATCCGTCATTCAGCATGATTTGCTGTTGTGAGAAAATAGCCAGATCTCATCTTAAATATATCGCATAATGAAAATCTGGTTACTGTTCGCCTTTACATTTTTAGCTGTTCCATCTGCATATGCGATGCAGCAGCAAGCTATTCAATTTAATCAGAACAGCTACGATGTCATTAAAGTCGACCACCTGGATCAACTGGAATTATTTTTAAAAAATCCTGAAAGCAATCGCTACTATCAAAAGTTTGCAACTTTACAAAAAGCATTGCCGCCTTGTGCCCAACTCAATTTTGCCATGAATGCGGGAATGTATCATGCTGACTTTCAGCCCGTCGGATTATATGTCGAACAGGGCAAAGAGCTGCGCCAGTTAAATCAGACCCAAGGATTTGGTAATTTCTTTATGCAACCGAATGGAGTTGTGGCGTGGAATGATCGCCGTGCCGTTATCAAAACCACGGCCGATTATGCACATTCAGGTTTTCAGGCACAGTTTGCGACCCAGTCAGGGCCGATGCTGGTCTATCAGGGTAGAATTAATGATCAATTTTTACCTGACTCAACTTCATTTAAAATCAGAAATGGGGTGGGCGTAAAAAATAATGAGCTGTATTTTGTGATTTCACAACAACGGGTAAGTTTTTACCAGTTTGCGCAGTTTTTTAAGCAACAGTTGAAAATAGATCATGCGTTATATCTGGATGGATCGATTTCAAGTATGTATTCAATACAAAACAAACGCCATGATAAGCGATTTAATCTGGGACCGATGGTGGCAGAAGTGAATCGGGAAAAGTGTAAATCTTGATGACACCCTCATCTCCTGATTTTAAGGAGATGAGGGGCTTATTTTTATTGAATCGGTGGTTTGATCATCGCAAGTAACTCTTTGCGGCTATAACCCCGAGAAATCAGTACTTTCTTAATGCCTTTAATGACATCCTCATCTGTTGCTTTGACTAAAGCATCGAGTAGCTGTTCATTGGTTTTGCAAGAACAATCGTTTTCCACGCAAGAAGTCTGGTTCTTGTGTTCGTTATATTGTTCGTCTGCATTGAACAATTTTTGCCAAAAACTCATAGAGCCTTCATTAACAACCTAACATAGCTCGAAATATAGCCACTTTAAAATAAAATACAAGTCAGCTTAAGTGATAAAAGCAGCAGTTGAACTTCAATTTTTTCGATGAGTCTGCTCATCTCAAACGAAATTATGACGGTATCATGACTTGACCTTTGAAAAATATCACTTTTTTATTCATATACTTTGAGCAAAAATAAAGGGTTATTGAAACCCTTTATAATTTATTGTTACGTTGAAATAATTTGTTTAAATCTTCTCAAGTAAAACACCCGACTCAACATGATGGGTAAAAGGGAACTGATCGAACATAGCGAACTGCACAATGCGATGGGTTTGAGTCAGTGTGTTGAGATTGTCATGCAGGGTGTCCGGATTACATGAGATATAGAGAATACGCTTGAATCCCTGTAGCAGTTTCAGCGTCTCATCATCAATGCCTGCACGTGGCGGATCGACGAAAACTGTATCGAAGTCATAGCTTTGAATATCAATTTCAGCTTCTTGCAGGCGTCTAAACTCACGTTCGCCCTGATAGGCTTGGGTAAACTCTTCCGCAGATAAACGCGCTACCTGAATATTCTCAATTTGGTTTTGCTCAATATTCCATTGCGCCGCATAAACCGAAGATTTAGCCAGCTCAGTGGCAAGTACACGATTGAATTTTAAAGACAACGGTAGGGTAAAGTTACCATTACCACAATACAATTCTAAAAGATCTTGTTGAGATCCTTGTGCAGCATCACATGCCCATTCCAGCATATGCTGGCACACTTGTGCATTCGGCTGGGTAAAACTGCTTTCAATTTGTTTGTATTTAAAAGTACGACCATGAACATTGAGCTGCTCAACCACATAGTCAACGCCAATAATCACTTTTTGACCGCGGCTACGCCCCATGATCTTGATATTCAGTTTTTCTGCTAACGTTTTTGCTGCCGTTTCCCATTCTGCGTCCAGTTTACGGTGATAAATCAGCGTAACCAGCATTTCTCCGCTTAATGTTGCAAGAAAATCCGCTTCAAAAATACGTTGCGATAAAACAGGGACTGCTTTTAATTCTTCTAACAGACGAGGCATCAAGTCATTGATGCTTTGGTCGGCAATCGGAAACTCATCCACACGAACAACTTCTTTTTGCTTTCCATCTTCAGCACGTTCAAACATGGCATAGAACAGATCATCTTCGGTATGCCAGAGACGGAATTCGGCACGCATACGGAAATGTTGTTCGGGTGATTGAAACACTTCTAAAGCTGGTGGATTGAACGGGGCAAATTGTGCAGTGATTCGTTCAACTTTCTCTTGAAGTTGCTGCTGGTAAGAGATGGTCATAAACAAAAAAACTATAGGTGAAATCTAAACAGGAATGGTATCAAAAAAAGTGCTACAAGGTGCAGGGAAATTATCAAATTTGCTTATTTGTAAGCTGGATGGGGATTCAGCACATTCTGTATAAATAGTGCTTTAATCTGACGATACTGCTCTGGTGAAGTACCTGAACAACTTTGTTTGAGTTGGTTGTATTGCTGAACCAGCTCTGGGTGACGTCGTAGTTGATCCCGAAAAGTAAGAAAATTTTGAAATTCCGAGCCCGTCACAACGATTTGCAAGGCGACATCATGCGCTTGTGATTGCAACATACATAGCTCATGAGTACGTAATGTATCCAGCTTTTCTTTAAAATTAAGTTGTTGCAATTCTTTAATGGCATCTAAAAACTGTTGAGCGGGGACTTCAATATAAATATCGAGATCACCCTTTGAGATTGCATTGGGGATCGCGGATGAACCAATATGTTCAACAATGGCAAAAGGGATAAGCTGCTTGATCTTCGTTTTATAATCTTCAAAAAGCTGGGCACAGTGAGGCTGATATTCAGTAGCGGGGAAAAACTGCATTTTCAGGTTCTCATTTTTATAATTGCAATAAAGATCAACTAAAACATAATAAAAAACCCGAACCATGTAAACATGATTCGGGTCAGTGAGAGACTTAATATTTCTCGAAAAGACGAATATTAGTCTTCAGATAAAGTCATCAAGCTTGCGTTACCGCCAGCTGCTGCAGTATTCACGCTGATGGCACGTTCAATCACAAGACGTTCTAAAGGAATCTGCTCATTGGTTTGCAGCTGGGTAATGCCAACAATCGCACCTGAACGGGCAGCAACTTTAGTTTGCAAATCTTGCAACTGTTCAACAGAACCATGATGAAGCACGGCATCAAAGGCATCTTTTTCAACGCTTGAAATCACAGTGATTGCATCCAAGACATCTTTTGGTAAAGACGCTTTGTGTTTTACCAAGAATGCATTGTCTTTCAATACCGCCGCTGTACTACTAACAGCGAAAATCGCAAGCAATTGTTGAAGCTGGCTAGCATCATCATTGGCAATCGAAAGCACACGATGACGAGGCAGGATAATGTACTGGTTACTTTCGCCAGTCGGACCTTGCAACTCGTAGAATTTACCTACGCCAAACGCTGGAATTGTCGGTACTGCTTGAGCCATGTGTTGTTTTGCCCAAGCCAGCAAGCTTTGGTAAGCCACATTGGATACCGCATCAAACTGAGAGATTTCAGCTTTTACCGCAAATGGGGTCGCCAATACTTTCTCTGAACAATGTTCCATCAAACGGTACATATAAAGTGGACCACCCGCTTTCGGACCAGTACCAGACAAGCCTTCACCACCAAACGGCTGTACACCTACCACTGCACCGACGATGTTACGATTGATGTATAAGTTACCCACTTCAGCACGTTGAATCACCGTATTAATGGTTTCATCGATACGGGTATGTAGACCCATGGTCAAACCGTAACCTTTGGCGTTGATACGATCGATCAACTGCTCAAGTTCACCGTACTTATAAGTGATGATATGCAATACCGGACCAAATACTTCACGCTCAAGGTCATCAAGGTTTGGTAATTCGATTGCTGTTGGCGGAACGAAAGTACCTTGTGCAAGTGCCTGTTGGCTTGCAGCATCGTTGAACATCAATTGATGAACAGGGTAACCCTTAGATTTCATCTTTTGAATGTGCGTATCGATGGTTTGTTTCGCTTCAGTATCGATCACAGGACCAATGTCGGTTTTTAAGATCGCAGGGTTGCCGACGATCAACTGTTGCATTGCACCTTTCAACATTTTGATGACGGTTGCAGCGCTGTCTTCCTGTACACATAAGATACGAAGTGCAGAACAACGTTGACCGGCACTGTCGAATGCAGAACTGACAACATCGAGAACCACTTGTTCAGTCAGTGCAGAAGAGTCTACGATCATCGCATTTTGACCACCGGTTTCCGCGATTAACGGAATAGGTTGACCATTTGGAGATAAACGTTTTGCTACCGTCTTTTGCAAGATTTTTGCAACTTCAGTCGAACCTGTGAACATGATGCCTTGGATGCGGTCATCCTGGCTCAATTGCGCACCGACTGTTTCACCACGGCCTGGAACAAGCTGTACAGCGCCGTGTGGCACGCCAGCTTCCCAAAGCATTTGCACCGCTTGTGCTGCAATGAGTGGTGTTTGTTCTGCCGGTTTGGCAATAACACAGTTACCGCTTACCAATGCCGCTGCAATCTGACCCGAGAAAATTGCAAGAGGGAAGTTCCATGGGCTGATACACAATACGGTACCTAATGGCTTCACCTGTGCATTTGCAGGCAGGTTTTCAATTTGAGTTGCGTAGTAACGTAGGAAATCGACCGCTTCACGAACTTCTGCAATCGCATTGGCATAGGTTTTACCACTTTCGCGGCACAGTAAAACCATCAACTCTTGAATACGGGCTTCCATCAAGTCAGCAGCACGTTTTAAGCAAGCAGCACGCTCAACTTTATCAGTTGCTGCCCAGCTTTGTTCTGCTTGTGCTGCAGCTTCTAAGGCCAGTTGTACATCAGCGCTGGTTGCTTCATTAACATAACCGACAACTTCACTGTTTTGTGCAGGGTTTGTAATTGCAAGCGCATTACTTTCATCATGGACTGCTGATTCAAAACCAAGTAAAGGGGCACTTTTCCAAATCTGGTTACGTAGCTTCTGTGCGGTCGCATCCAGGTCTGCTAATGGTTGATCGTTATTGAGATCAAAGCCATTTGAGTTTGGACGTAATGGATAAAGATCATGCGGAAGTGGAATCGCTGGGTGTTTTAAACCAAGCTGGCCTTCGTCTTTCGCTGAAGTTTGAATATCTTTGATTGGAGATTGAATTAAATCTTCAACTTTTAAAGTTTTATCCGCAATACGGTTGACGAATGAGGTGTTGGCACCATTTTCAAGTAAACGACGGACCAAGTAAGCCAACAAAGTTTCATGGTTACCCACAGGTGCGTAAACACGACATGGCACACCAAGTTTATTGTCTTCTTTAGAACCAACCACTTGTTCGTACAATGGCTCACCCATACCGTGCAAGCATTGGAACTCGTATTGACCTGGATAATATTTGCTTGGATCAGCCAAGTTGTAAATCGTTGCAAGCGATTGCGCATTATGTGTTGCAAACTGCGGATACACTTGATCTGGTGCAGCAAGTAATTTTTTCGCACACGCAATGTAAGACAAGTCAGTGTGAACTTTACGGGTAAACACAGGGTAGTCGGTCATGCCATCGATTTGCGCTTTCTTGATTTCGCTATCCCAATACGCACCTTTCACCAAACGGATCATCAGGCGTTTGTTACTGCGTTTTGCAAGATCAACGATGTAATCAACCACATAGAAACAACGCTTTTGGTAGGCCTGAATCACGAAACCAATACCTTTCCAGTTGGCAAGTTTCGGTTCGAAACATAGGCGTTCAAGCAATTCAAGCGAGATTTCCAAGCGCTCAGATTCTTCAGCATCGATGTTTAAACCGATATCGTATTGTTTTGCCAAGCACGCCAGTTCAAAAACTTTGTTGTAAAGTTCATGATGAACACGGTCAATTTGCGCACGTTGGTAACGCGGGTGCAATGCAGAAAGCTTGATTGAAATACCGGGGCCGTCATAGACACCACGACCGTTCGATGCTTTACCAATGGCATGAATGGCTTGGGTGTAGTCGTTGTAATAACGCTCAGCATCATGTTCAGTTAGGGCAGCTTCACCCAACATGTCGTATGAGTAGCGGAAACCCTTGTGCTCAAATGGTTTCGCATGTTCAAGCGCTTCGCCAATAGTTTCGCCGGTAACGAATTGCTCGCCCATCATACGCATGGCAACGTCAACGGCTTTACGGATGATACCGCGACCACTGCGTGCCAAAAGGCCAGTTAAGACACTTGATAAACTGGTTTGCTTCGGCGTTTCCATCAACTTACCAGTTAACATCAAACCCCAGGCAGCGGCATTGACGAACATCAGGTTACTTTGACCAACGTGTTCTTTCCAGTTGCCTTGGTTGATTTTGTCACGGATCAATAAATCACGCGTTGCAGTATCTGGAATACGAAGCAAAGCTTCTGCCAAACACATCAGTGCTACACCTTCTTGTGAAGAAAGTGAAAATTCTTGAAGTAAACCTTGAACGATACCAGCTTTGCCCGCTGAACTTTTACGCTCACGCAAATTGTGCGCTAAGCTAAATGCGAGCTCATAAATTTTATGGTCTAGTTCAGGGGAAATGTTGGCTGCTTCAGCAAGTACAGCGACTGCTTCAGGCTCTGCACGGCGCCATGCCGTATTGATGCGTTGCTCAAACTCACTTTTTTCTTTAAATTCGGTGATATAACCGTCTGCGTGAGCTGTGTCCATTTGTGCGGGAGTATCCAATGTATTCATGCTAAATTCCAATAACAATCTCTAAAACATATTGAGCAGAGAGGTTTAGATAATTTATGATTACAGAATAAATCCCGAGTAACTCACTATAATTTGCTTATTTTTTAGAGGAAAATTCAGTTGAATGGCCCTATTTATACATTAGATCGAACGGATCTGAAAATTCTGGATATTCTTCAAACAGATGGAAGGATTTCCAATAGTAAATTGGCGGAACTCGTGAACCTGTCACCGACTGCGGTGATGGCGCGCGTGCAGAAATTGACGAAGGATGAGTTTATCTTGGGGTATGAGGCGAAACTGAATCCGAATAAGCTCAATGCCAATTTTCTGGTCTTTGTGGAAGTTCTGCTGGATAAGACCACACCGCATGTACTGGATGATTTTATTGACGCAGTCACGCAGTATCCTGAAATCGTGGAATGTCATATGGTCAGTGGCGGTTTTGATTTTCTGATTAAATTGCGTAGTGAGGGAATGGAGGAGTTCCGTCGCATTGCAGGACAGATTTTATGGCAGTTGCCAGGAGTGAAGGAAACCCGTAGTTATCCTGTGATGCAGGTGGTGAAAGACAGCTCGAAAATAAAAATTAAATCACGGACAAAATTTTAAATAAAAAAAAGGGGCTCGAAAGCCCCTTAAATTTTTCAGCAAAATTATTTCATTTCGCGTGCATAAATTTCATCAGCTTGTTCGAAGCGGCTGGTTACAGCAGCATTTGGCGCTTTACCAAGCAAGCTCACCACCACAATACTGATCAAGGCGAAAACGAAGCCCGGAATAATTTCGTAGATGCCTGTAGCACCGAAGAAGTTCTTCCAAAGAATAACGGTTACAGCACCCACAACCATACCTGCCAATGCGCCGTTCAGGGTCATACGCTTCCAGAACAATGAAAGAATAATCAATGGACCGAATGCTGCGCCAAAACCAGCCCAGGCGTAAGCAACGAGACCAAGTACTTTACTGTCTGGGTTCTGAGCAAGCACCAGTGCAAGCATTGCAACTGCAAGTACCATGGCACGACCAATCCACACCAGTTCTTTTTGTGACGCGTTTTTACGGATAAAGCCTTTGTACAAATCTTCAGTTAAGGCACTCGAACAGACCAGTAACTGACAGCTCAAGGTACTCATGACTGCCGATAAAATTGCAGCAAGAATGACGCCTACAACCCAAGGGTTGAATAAGATCTTGGTCAATTCCATGAACACAGTTTCAGGGTTAGCAGTTACTGCTGCCGCAAATTCAGGATGCATCTGGAAGTATGCAATACCGATAAAGCCTGAACCGACTGCACCCGCTAAGCATAAAACCATCCAGGTCATACCAATACGGCGAGCCGCTGGAATTGATTTCACAGAATCAGCAGCCATGAAGCGAACCAGAATGTGTGGTTGACCAAAATAGCCTAAGCCCCATGCAGCTGCAGAAAGAATCGCAACAACACTTAAATTTGTCGCAAAATCAAAGGCATGTGGGCGAACACTTTCAACAACAGCGGTAAACTCTTCCATGCCGATACCTAAAGACATGTAGGTCACAATTGGCAGGAGTAATAATGCGAAAATCATTAAGCCAGCCTGGAAGGTATCGGTCCAGCTGATTGCTAGGAAGCCACCGATACAAACATAGCCGATGGTTGCAAATGCACCGATCCATAATGCTGTGCTATACGGCAATTGGAATAATGTTTCAAACAAACGTGCACCAGCGACCATGCCAGAAGCACAATAAATTGCGAAAAATACCAGAATAATCAATGCAGAAGTGACGCGTAAGATTTTCTTCTGGTCATCAAAACGACCAGTAAAATAATCAGGTAAGGTGAGGGCATTGTTTTGTACTTCGGTATGGACACGTAAACGCCCAGCGACCAAATACCAGTTCAGCCATGCACCGATAATCAAACCGATCGCAATCCACGATTCAGATAAACCCGTTAAGTAAATAGCGCCAGGTAGGCCCATGAGTAACCAACCGCTCATGTCTGATGCACCCGCAGATAATGCGGTTACAAAACTGCCTAAACTTCGGCCTCCAAGAATATAATCATCAAGATTTTTAGTAGAAAAATAGGCGTATAAACCGATGCCAAGCATGGCCAGGATATACACCACGAATACAACAACTGTGGGATTCGAAAAATTCATAATGGATGCCTGTCCTTACATATCCATAATTTGCAATCACAACTGAATAGCTAAAAAAATGAATGACTATTCTTGGGATTGATAAGGTCACAGATTCAAGCACAAATGATTTTTAAAATACTGTTATGTTTGTGTATTTTATTTGTATATTTTATGTAATTTAAAATAACTCTATGAATATTAATTTTTTTATTGAAAAAAGCGCGGTTTTTTTCAGCAAAAATGATCGGGTTGATGAGTGAAATTTACGCACAATGTTTTCAAAAGTTACAATTTATAAAAAGTACAAATGTAGATTAAATTGAAGCAGTCAAAAACTAGGCAAAAATATTGACACATGATGTTACAAAGGTAGCCCGACAGAGAAATTTGACATTAAAAAAATATAATGTTGAGTGCTTTTCTACATAAAAAGTAGCAGAAATTTTGATTATTTATTTATCGAATTTTCAAGATGACGGCTTGGCGAGAAAAGAAAAAATGATTCAGCCAATTGGCCGTAAAGATGCTTCAAGGATTAAGCTGTGACTTGATCACATGTGTGTCGTCAAATTCAGATTTTAGACGCAAGTATGAGCGCTGCAAGGTACCACCACGTGCATTCATTTTAAAAAAAAGCCCGGTCAAATCAGCCGGGCTTTTTCTCAAGATCTATTCGATTATAAACCTGATTCGTATTCACTATTTGAAAGCAGTTTTTCTACATCTGCGATATTGTCCGGTTTGATCTTGTAAATCCAGCCTTTGCCATAAGGTTCATCATTGACAAAATCAGGATCATCTTCAAGATCGCTATTCACTTCAACCACTGTACCTGAAACAGGTGCATGAATATCTGATGCAGTTTTGACTGATTCGACAATACCGGCCTGTTCAGTTGCCGTGACATGACTGCCCACTGCTGGGGTTTCCACGTAGACCAAATCACCCAACTCATCTTGTGCATGGTCGGTAATACCAGTCACAACGAGGTCACCCTCGATTCTTACCCATTCATGCGTACGTGCATATTTCAATTCTGCTGGATGATTCATGACAACTCCTTAACAATCTGTCGTATCATTTTTATTTGGTTTATACATGCTTTTCAATAAAAACAAAAGCTTTCGCCGTTGAACTTATTATAAGTATGGATCTTTGCGCCAGTTACTTGGGCTACGGCCACTCCAGCGCTTAAAGGCACGACTGAAGTTTGCCACGTCAGAATAGCCAAGCTCATCTGCAATCTGTTCCAGACTATAATCGGTGCGGGAAAGCAGGGAGGTCGCATGACGATAACGTACTTCATCCACTAAAGTGGAAAAAGAGGTGCCTTCTGCTGCTAACTGACGCTTCAAGGTACGGTCGGACATATGCAGGCGTTCAGCCACACTTTCGATACTGAGATAATGCTGTTCTGAATTGGTCAGAATATCCCGCACCCGCATCGCTAAACGCCGACGTTCGCCAAGTGCTGACAATTCTGTTTCACACTGGTTAATAGCAATCTGGCTGGCAATCGGATCGGCATTGACCATTTTCAGGCCCAGATATTTTTTATCAAAGCTTGAGATTAAATGCGGCTGATTAAAACGAATGCTGCTGCTGAGTTTGTCCCGATATTTTTCAAAGCCTGCTGGTTCAGGGAAATCCAGATCCACTTCACCACTTAAATCTTCTATTCCGGTTAGCGCTCTGGCCATGGTCATGATGCCAATGGTCAGACCTAGAATAATTTCGGTGCGCAACGGTTCGACTTCGATATCACACTGCAGTTGTAAAGTAGCTTTAGGGCCGAAGGTCGAAAAATATAGCTGTAGAAAGGGTAGACGTAATTGAATAAAGCGGCTGGCCAGTGCAATGGCATCGGTAATGTCATGCGCCGTCATAATGGCATAACCGATAAAGCCATGAATGGAAATCCGCATTTGTGTACCGAGATGAAAACCCAGTGTACTTTCACCAGTCAGGCGCAAAGAATGCTTCACCAGTTCATTGGCAATCGGTGTTGGAATTCGATAGTTCGGATCAGCCAGCTGTTCACTCGTTAAATGAAATGGAGCAAATAAAGTTTCATCGCTATATCCCCAACGAGAAACTACATCCAATAGCAATAAGCCATAGACGCCTGGTATTCCTTGATCTTGACGAGTTGTGCTTGTTTTCATGGGCTTTCCGTGGCGCTCATCAATTTTGCCAATATCTTTTAAACATTAAAGTCTTAAACATCTTTACATGAAATAAAATAATCAATCATAAAAATTGTTGGACAAAACAGTCACTGAATGTCCAAGTCTTAAGCTGCTTTTCTAAACACCATAATTTTGGTTGTCGATATTAATAGCACATCACCATGCTGGTTCAAAGCTTGGGTTACGTAGCTGACGATACCGCGATCTGGTTTGGTTTTAGACGGAACGATTGCGGTAATTTCAACTTCAACGTGAATTTTATCTCCTGCACGTGTCGGTCTTGGCCAGCGTAAACTCGATTCTGTTCCCAGTAAGCCGCCAGCAACCGGAAAACATTCCGTCCAAAGTCGCATGGTCACGGCTGAAGTGTGCCAGCCGCTTGCTGCTAATCCTTGAAAAATAGGATGTTGCGCAGCAGCCTGCTCATCGGTATGAAAGGGTTGTGGGTCGTATTGATTGGCAAACTGCTTAACTTCTTCTAATGTCATTTCATATTCACGGCTGATGAAACGATCGCCAATATTAAGGTCTTCTAAATACAACATTATTCTGTGTCCTGCGTTACCCGTTGTTCAACCAAAAAACTGCCTGTCTGGCGTTTCCATAGTTGAGCATATAAACCATTCTGAGCAATCAGCTCCTCATGTGTGCCTTGTTCTGCGATTCTGCCCTGATCCAGCACAATGAGACGATCCATTTGAGCAATAGTAGATAAACGGTGGGCAATTGCAATGACCGTTTTGCCAACCATCAAGTCATTTAAACTGCTTTGAATTGCGGCTTCGACTTCGGAATCAAGGGCACTAGTGGCTTCATCCAATATTAAAATCGGTGCATCTTTTAGGAAAACCCGTGAAATGGCAATACGTTGACGTTGTCCGCCCGACAGTTTCACGCCACGTTCACCCACATAAGCATCAAACCCAACACGACCTTTCATATCTGTTAGCTGCGGAATAAACTCTTCCGCTTTGGCTTTTCTGACCGCCTGTTGAATTTCAGCTTCAGTTGCACTCGGGCGACCGTATTTAATATTTTCAGCGACGGTACGATGTAGCAGCGAGGTATCTTGCGTTACCAGGGCAATATTGGCACGTAAACTATCTTGGGTCACATCATGAATATTTTGACCGTCAATCAAAATACGACCCTGGTTGATGTTATAGAAATGCAGCAACAGTTGAATTAGTGTCGATTTCCCCGCACCGGAACGACCGACAATCCCAATTTTCTCACCCGGTTTGATGGTCAGGTTAAAATGATCAATGACATTCTTCTGGTTATAAGCAAAGCTGACATCTTCAAAACGAATCTCGCCGTGCTGTACCTGTAACTCAGTGGCATTTTCCTTGTCCTGAATCTGGATCGGTTTGCCCAGAGTTTTCATCCCGTCCTGAATGGTACCGACATTTTCAAACAGCATGGTAATGTGCCACATGATGAATTCGGCCAGACTGTCCAACTTCAATACCATCGCTGTGGTTGCAGCAATCACCCCGATTGCTGCCTGACCTTGTGTCCAAAGCCAGACCGAGGTTCCAATCACACTAATAAACAGGAATGCGCTGAGTACACGAATACTGATCTGGTATTTCACCCCCAAACGCATTTGCTTATACACCGTCACCATAAATTCCTGCATCGACTCTTTGGCATATTGGCTTTCACGACCCGCATGAGCGAAGAGCTTTACTGTCTGGATATTGGTATAGGCGTCGGTAACTCGACCGGTCATGACGGAACGCGCGTCGGCCTGTTGCTGGGAGATTTTGCCAAGTCGTGGAATAAAGTAGCTGGCAATGCCAATAAATAAGGCTAACCATAAAATCAGCGGCACAATCAACACTGGCGAAATTGCACCCATGACCAGACTAATAGTCACAAAATAGACCAGTACATAAACCAGCATATCCCCGAGAATCATCCAGAATTCGCGTACCGCCAGTGCAGTCTGCATGACTTTGGCAGAAAGACGTCCAGCGAAATCGGTATGGAAGAAGTCCAGGCTTTGTTGCAGTAATAAATTATGAAAACGCCAACGCATACGCATTGGAAAATTACTGAATAATACTTGGTGTTTAATAATCGATTGCAGGCTGACAAAGAAAATATTGGCAAACAGAATACTGATCAGAATGGTTAAGTTCTGTTGATTGGTTTGTAAAAAGGTGCTGGGTTGACTTTTAGTGAGCCAGTCTACCAATTTACCAATATAGGAAAAGAATAAAGCTTCAAAACATGCTGCTGCGGCAGTACATGCAATCAGTAAAAATAGAAAAGGGCGAATGCCTTGAGTCGATTGCCAAACGAAAGCAAAAAAGGTCGTAGGTAATGGTTTGTTTAAGTCTTTGGTGGGGTATGGATCGACTAGCTTTTCAAACCATCGCAGCATTTCGGTTTCCTCTAATATCAAGTACTAATTCAGCTTGTTCTGTAGCATAGCAGAAAATCAGCAATAGAGAGGAGAAAAGCTCAGGTGCAAGGATGGGGGCTTATTGTGATGTATCGGTTGTATAAAAGCAGGTATCTTGATCGAAATGCTAGGCGTATACTGATGAAGTGTACTGACAATTATATAGGATCAAAAATGCTGATTAAATTTGCAGTTCGATTCATGGGTGTATTGTTGAGTGTATTGGCTTTGGTGGCCATGGTTATCCATTTCTTCTTTTCAAGTCATTTAACAACCGATTTATGGATCATTATGGTCCCGGTGATCTTGGGCATTCCGATGCTTACTTCGGTCGTAATTGCCAACGATGAAGAGTTAAGCCTGCACTAGTCATACCAATTTAATACTATAAAAGTCCATCAAAAGGTGGGCTTTTACTGTTTTGTATGCGATAACAGGTGTTCCAATAATAAAGGAGTCTAAAGTGGTTATTTCCCAAATCATGACACGTTTAGATCAAGAATATGATTTATTCCTTCAGTCTCAAAGTTATCAGGCGCACAAGAATAGTGAGATAGCGCTTAAAGCCTTGTTCTTTAGCGAAGCGCTAAAAACGCTCAAATATCCACACAGCGATGTGGTTCCTTTAGGCGGCGGGAGCTATAAATTTATTAATTTTAATCATTTTGAGTTGAATGTAAATTTATTCGATACCCCGCAATTTAACAATAAAACAGGCTTTATTCACTGGCTTTCAGACATCTTGCACAAAAATATTTATGGGCACTGATTATTTTTTTATAGAGTGACCCGGCTTAATATAAAGCGCTCATCTTCATTGCTGATTTTGAGCGCTTTATTTTATCTTGATGAAGAGAGAAGTAGTTTTTATAGTTTTAGATTTATCAATTAAAAATTTAGAATTAAATGCTTTTTATCTCCGAATATTTGCTGAAAATGCTGAAAGAATTTGTACATAATGAACTTGAATATTTCCAATTGTTAATATTTACTAATATATAGGCTTAATATTTTAAAAATACTAATATTTACAGATTATAAAATTACCTTAGAAGCTAAGAAAACAAATGATTCATGAAGTTCTATCAATAATTTTCGCTAGTTAAAACTCTATTTTTATATATTTTGTGATTTTTATCACTACAATTATGTTCATTTTATTTATAAATATATATTTAATTTTTTTTGAGAGTATTTTTAATTTTTCTATATTTATGAGTAACTAAAATTTACTTTTTGATAAAAATATTATCGTGCTATATTTAAAAAGCATATTGCCAGATCGGATAATATGAATTTCAGGATGAAAATAAAATGAAAAAAACAGTAAAAATAATTGTAATAGCAACAAGTCTATTAGCTTTTACCAATATGGGCCATGCGCAGGAATTTAAACGTTATTCTGTTTCTGCAGGGTGGTTACATGTGATGCCTCAGGGTAAAGCGAATCGTTTTAATATTAATACTAATGTTAAAAATGGAACGGTGGCAGATGTCGGTATGATTTCTGGAGATACAATCCTCAAAAATGTAGATACCGCAAAATATGCTGAGTTAGAGAAAACAGACCCTAATAGTTTTGATTTGACTATCTACAATAGTATTATCAAAACAAAATATTTAGATGAAATCATAAAGATGAATCTAGATGGAAGTGAAACACCTGAGGAGAGGGATGCAATTTTAAAAACTATAACGGGAGATGCGCAAATTTCAGGAATTGAAAATTGGCAATCAGATGCTGGTCTTGAAGCCGATGATATTGATACCCTGGGGTTGATGTTTGATTATTATGTGAATGATAATGTTTCATTGAAACTGATTGGCGGTATACCCCCTAAAGTAAAGTTAAAAGGTAAAGGAACGGTATATGCACCTTTTGAAGCAATTGGCCACCCATTACCAAATATCCCAGGTACCCCCGACTATGATCCGAACGCGCCGGATATAAATGTCTATCTAAAAAATGGATTATTGATTACGGATTTAAATAAATATGATAAGGCAGCCACAGCTACGGCATGGACGCCGGCAATTCAGGCAACTTATCATTTTGGAAAAACCGGGGTGAATAAATTTAGACCCTACATTGGTGCAGGTTTACTGTATGCGCATTATAGTAATATTAAAATCAATAATGGTGTTAAGAATGACCTGATTGCTGCTGGACATATGATTCAAAATATTCATGATGGTCAAGCAGGTGCGGCATTGGAAGGACGTCCTTCTAGCGGGAAAATGATTGTTAAAGTTGATGCGGATGATGCAATTGCACCAATTGTTTCACTAGGGTTTAACTACGACCTGAATGAGTCTTGGTTCGCTACTGGTTCATTGTCCTATGCCAAACTGAATAATCAGGCAACCATTAAAGTAATCAACCAAAATGCCAATAGCCAACTTATTCATGCAACCACTAAAATCGATATTGATCCACTTATTACTTATCTAGGTGTGGGTTATCGCTTCTAATTTTATGATTTAAGTTTACATGTCCTTAAGTCTGTTAAGTTTAAGGACATGACTTTTAATAGTCTTTTTTAATACGGTTACCGAATAAAACATGGCTTACTTTTTATAACCGAATCCCTATGTTTTGCAGCACTTTATCTGGTTAGCTTATTTACTAAGCATTTTTGAAGATTTAGCTAAGGAGAATAAGATGGACTCTATCCAGTTTTCAGATTGCGCCAAAGCTTGTCTGGTTTGTTCATTGGCCTGTACTACTTGTGCATCCGCATGTTTACAAGAAGAAAAAGTCGAGATGATGCGGGAGTGCATTACCCGATGCCTGGAATGTTCGGATATCTGTATGTTATGTGCCAAAGCTGAGCAACGAGAATCAATCTTTCTGGCGGATATGTGCCAGATCTGTGCAAAAATATGTGACTGGTGCGCTGAAGAGTGTATCAAACACTCTTCTGAACATTGTCAACAGTGTGCCGAAACCTGCCATCAATGTGGCATAGAATGTAGAAGAATGGCTGCTTAAGCTGTTCTCTGCCTAGCTTGAGATAAGCAGCTTATTTGAGTTGCATATAACAATACCGGACTACAAGGATGGGTATCAATATGGAGACGTTATTGCAAAGCTTATCGATAGATAAGCTTTTTTTATGCATCAAAAATTCAAGTTACATAAACTCCATGTAAGTGCTGGGTTTTTGATCAAAGATTACCGATGCAAACAGCCAAAAATAACAGGATTACTTAACATGAAAACTTAATTATTAAATGAGAGCATTATCAAATGACGAATAACTTTGAAAAAAAATTTAAAAAATCTCCTAGCTTAACTGTTACAACTTCGAGCATTGATCGGTTTAGCCCAAAGTTTTGGCGAGTTGATGGCCCGCAAACCATGTCTTTTGCTATTACCAATTTTGCTAACGGTTTTGAAGCTTTTTTCCGTTCCCGCACCAGCACTGATCTGGTGGGGATTAGTTGGGATTCTTATGATGCAAAAGATCATCAGTTTCTTGCCTATGAGACCAAATATGATTACAGCGGTACGATTTGGGATTTTGATATTGAATTGTCGGCCAGTATGCCAACGTTAAATAACCCCACTTTAACCCCGACATTGACTGTGCAATATCATGAAAATGGAGTAGATAAGGTCGCCTATATCGTGCTGTTTAATTATGCCGATCAGCCTGCTTCACGATCAGCCCATATTCATATTAATTGGGATAGCGTCAAGGCGGGCTTCTCTGCAATAGATCCATTTCCTGTCAGTAACATTCAGCGTATTTCTTTCTCTGGATTTACCCTCAGTTACAATGGACATTCAACCCTGCCATTAGCACAGGCAGAAGAGGGGTATATTCGGATAACCAACTCCGTAACTACCGGCCCGAATGCCAAGCTGGCTTTAAATCGGGTCTCAGTACCTGCGCATGAGTATGGTCTATGTACCAGTTATGATGATCATTATGATCTCAACCCACAGCGACTGGTCGATAATATGGCGGCTTTGGGGTATCACGGTCTGATCAATCACTATTGTGGCATGTCGAAATATCCTGAAATGTCATGGAATGCTGATATCAACAAATGGCAGATTCCTGATCCGTTAGTCAGCAATGCCAATGTCGTTAATCCATGTACTCGAAAATGGCACGAACATTTTGCCCAGGCACTCCATTGTGCCGATATGCAGCCTATCTTTGGGGTGAGCTTTGAAATGTATTCCTTGGGTGCCAATGAATACTGGGCTCAGCGGGACTGGAATAATAATCTGGGTCGAACAGGCTATGAGCCACCAAGTTACTTCTTTAGTCCATGTGATCAAAATGCGCAGGCTTATTTACATAAAGCCTTTATTGAGTTTGCAGATACCCTGGTTGCCGGTGGGTGTGAAGTGAATATGCAGATTGGCGAACCGTGGTGGTGGTATAACCAGGGTACAGATCTGCCATGTGTCTATGATTACCCAACCAAACTGGCTTTTAATGCGGATACCGGTTTATATGCGCCAGATCTGGGTACCATTTATGAAGCGATGAACAAAACTGGGACGCCGTATGATCAGTTTAAAAGCTGGTTAAGAAACAAATTAGGACAAACCTGTCAGGATATTCGGTCGGTGGTTAAGACAAAATACCCACAGGCAAAAGTATCTCCGCTGATTTTCTTCCCGACCATTCGCACCCCAATTGAAACTCTGGTGACGGATATCAATTATCCACGTGAACATTATGCCTATCCAAATTTTGATTACCTGATGACGGAAGCTTATGACTGGATTTTAGAAGCGCGTTTGGGATTGGCACATCAGGCTGTGTCAGAGATTCCGACTCAGGATTTGAACTATCCGGAAGATAAGGTTGCGTATCTGGCTGGGTTTGTACCTGATTCATCTATTGCGCATTTATATGGATTTGACGCAAGTAAACCTTACCAAACACCGATCTGGCAGCGTATCTTTGGTGATATGCAAAATAATCAACCTTTGGGACTGATGAAACAGTTCATCTGGGCCTATCCTCAGGTTATGGCCGATTCAGTCACCATTGATATTGCACAGGCTCCAAACGGTTTCTTTGTAGGGCAGAGTTTATATTCCCCAATTAGTGACGATACGCCGTATCCACCTGAAATTTATTTATAAAATTAATCTCATAACGAAAAAGGCTTTGAGCTGCAAAGCCTTTTTTTGAGATAGATGACTGACTAATATAAATAGAATGGAGCCATCAAAAGCCGAAGACTAAACTTTACGAAATAGACAAGAAACTGAAAACGAAATTGTCACTTATTCAAATGAAAACTGATATACACTCACTTGTATTACTTTCCAGAATTTAAAAGATCCTTATGAAAAACAAGATTCTATTCTTTGGTTTGATTACAATCCTTTTTACAGGTTGTAATAAGCAGCCTGAAGTAAAGAGTGAAAAGGCTCAGGAAAGCTTCGAGAGCGTAGACAATAAAATTTCCGAGTACATGGATATTCTGGATAATCCTGACACACCTAAACAACAGCAGACCCAAGTGCTTTGTGAGGACTATCCGAAGTTATATGAATCGAAATATATTCCAGCCTTGTTAAAGGTGGCGCCAAAAGATTACACCAAAGAAAAATTGATGAATGATTTGAAGATTTCGACAGATTACTATGCTGAAAAGCTGGATATCATCTGTAAATAAACAATAACGAACTGCAATAAAAAAGCTCCAATATGGAGCTTTTTCTCTCTATATAATTTGATATATTCATCACATAATGTTAATCATTAGGCCTATTCAGGGGACAATATGAGCGAGACCCAACCCCAACTGAGAGAAAGCACAACCAATACGTTTGTTGCCTGGGTTGTTATGGTATTAGGATGTATTGCGGGCATTGCTTTTATTATACTTTTTGGGCAAATCGAAGTCAGAAATGAGAATCTGGATATTGTTCAAGTCTGGTCTGGAAAAATTATTGCTGTTGGGCTCGGCATTATTATGAATGGATTATTGTTTGGTTATTTGCTGCTTAAGGTGAGTAGTATTTTGCAATATTATGAGCAAAGAAAAATAACAAATCTTGCAGACTAAATGCGATCCGTATACAAACAATAGAAATTTATCATAATTTACACATGCTATATCTACCTCTAAACATTGGGGAGATTTTTATGTGGACAATAATAATTACGCTGGTCATTGGTTTATTGATCATATTATTTGCCAGAAAATTTCAAAATAATGAAAGTTTATCTACCTCTGCTCCAGAAGATGCCTCTTTTGTTGATAATGTCTTATATACGTTCGAGATTGTGAGTGAATCTTCTTATCAGACTAATTTAAAAACAATTGTAGAAAACACAGATCTTGCATCCAAATTGATTGAAGTCGCGGCGAGAGTTCTGTCTGAACCTTCCAATCCATCTGATCAGCATGCCATAAGGGTGGAAGTTCAAGGTTTAACGGTCGGTTATCTCAATAGTCAGGATGCAAAGCAATTGGCTGGACATAATATTGATAAAAAAGTGTCAGCAGCAATCACGTCTCGAAAACAAACTAATCCTGATCAAGTAAATTACACGGTAAAACTTGCTTTAAAACAGTTAGATGATTTGCGTTAAGCTGTACTTATCAATCAAGCTGCATACAGAATTTCTTGATATGCGCCAAAATATGTCGTTTAGTTCAATTTTAACACTTGAAAAAGTGGAAATAGAACATATTATATTTTTTTCTTATTCTGATATCACAGGCGGAATACAGTGAACGAAGAAATTTTGTTACCTGCATCACGAGCTACTGCAATTTCAAATGCCAATGTTAAAAAATTAACTGTAGATAAAATTCTCTCCAAGATTTCAAGTACCATTAAATTAAGAGCCAATGACGGCGATCGCGATGCCTTACAACAATTTTCTAAGCATGAAGTCAGTAGTGAGGACGCAGACATCGTAGTCTCTGAGTTAAAAGCCGCAGGTTACCGCGTGTTTTTGAATCCTAATTTTACCAATACCAATATTCAGTTTCAGCTAGAGTGGGACTGAATACGAAGATCAAAAAAGCCCTAAATTTTTAGGGCTTTTTTTATGTGATTTATAAAATATTGTTGGTTATATAATGTGAAAAAGGAGCCAGAGCTAATTGAGAAGATAAGATTCTTTTATCCTAAAATGTTAATAAAATATGATTATAATGTTGAAAAATAGGCCATAGAGCAGAACAATGAGCTTAAAAGGGGTGATGCTTGTAATTTTGGGGATCATATTATTATGTATGGGCTACCTGTATCTGGATTATAGACAAACAGGAGGCTATCAGCGCAATAGTGACGGTTATTATGGTTATACTTTTCCAGCGGACAATGGCTTAAAAAAGGTAGAAGATTGTAAGCTGGCAAATACCGAATACCCCCGTGAAGCACCTGTGTCTAAATAATGGATGGAAGGGTGTAAGCGATATTTTGAGATTCATTAAAAGTAGTTTATGACTTTTTGTTTATATATCAGTGGATTATAGGAATATAAGAAGATTAGGCTGTAATTTTTTAAAAATAGACCGAAATTTAATAATCTCTAGAATATGTATGACTTGAAATTTTTGAGAATAAAAATTAAATTTGATATGGTTTTTTGTATAATTCTAGTTTCTTAGATTATTTAGTTGTATGACAATAGAAAAGTGATTTTTAAAATGAAAAATTTAGTTGGCGTGTTTTTTTCTAGCGTCCTTATACTTTGTTTAAGTACTCAAACATCAGCAAATATTTATATTCCTATTCCTATTTCTCTTTTTAAGAAGGCAAATAAATCCCAATTCGTTAAAGCGCAAGCCTTGAAGACAGAAGAGTTTAATGTATCAACAATACAACTATTAGAAGAAGGTTTTGTACCAATTAAATCGCAGAAATTTAATGGGAGAGATAGCTCAAAAGGATATGATTACATTGTTAATGAACTCGAAAAAAGAGCAGACTCTCTTGGAGCCCAGATTGTATTGTTTAGCAATAATCAATCAACAGAATCAATGGGATACTATAGTTTTTTGACGTCAGCTCCTCATAATCCTCAGAATCAAGGAGAAAACAATGGCAATGGATTTGGTAGTGTTAATACATCCAATAATATTAATGGAGCCTTAACGCAATCAGCTCCTGTCTATCAACCGCAAAAAGAATATACGGTCAGTTATTTTTATAGATTTGAATCTGTTACAGGAGTTTATCCAATTGATTTATCTGATTCGGACAAATCTCGAACTGGTTATTTGGAAGGTGTAAAGGCTAAAGTGATATCCAAAAAATCTCCTGCTTTTGGGGAAATATTAGAAGACGATATTATTTTAAAAATGAATGATATTGTAGTGAGAGACGTAAGTCATTTTGTGGATATATCTAATTATTTAAAGAAGGAGACTGTGAAGTTTGAAATTTTGCGGAAAGGCCAAAAAATGACTAAAGAAATATCTATCACTTAAGATTTCCTCAATCACGGAAGACATTGTCGAACTTACCTAATTTAAGTTTGTAGAGTATCAAAAAATAAAAAAGCACCTGAAGGTGCTTTTTTAATATTTTATTTAAACTTTGTTTTCATGCTCTGGTGTAAGTAGTTGAAAATCATGACCTGATGGTGCTTGATAAATTCTCAGACCAAACTCCGGAATAATCGCAATCAGATGATCGAAAATATCTGACTGGATGGCTTCATAAGCGGCCCAAGCAATGGTATTGGTAAATGCATAGATCTCTAGTGGCAGACCTTCACTTGTTGGCTGCATTTGACGTACCAGAATGGTCTGGTTCTGTGCAATGCCTTGATGCTGACGTAAATAAAATTCAACATAAGCACGGAATGTACCGAGGTTGGTTAAGCGACGCTGGTTGTAACGCGACTGGTTACTTAAGTGATTATTGAACTCTTCAATTTCAGATTTCTTGGCATCCAGATATTGATCCAGTAATAGAAAATCTTTTAGCTTTTGCTGCTCTTCATCACTCATGAAGTGAACGCTACTTTGATCGAGGAAAAGAGAGCGTTTAATACGACGGCAGCCGGACTCACTCATACCACGCCAGTTTCTAAAGGTATCCGTCACTAGTTTATTGGTGGGGATGGTGGTAAAGGTCTTGTCAAAGTTCTGTACGGTCACCGTATGTAATGACATATCAATGACATCGCCATCCGCATTTAACGATGGCATTTCAATCCAGTCTCCGATACGTACCATGTCATAAGAAGCAATCTGTACGCTAGCAACTAACGAAAGGATAGTGTTCTGGAATACCAGCATCAGCACTGCTGCCATGGCACCAAAACCGGCAAGCAGGGTAAACACATCTTTCTTCAGGAAAGTTCCCAAGATCATCAAGCCGCACACCACAAACAGGATCAGCTTAACCAGCTGTAGATAACCTTTGATGGGCTTGTTTCTTGATTTTGGATTGCGCTGATAAATCAGGTTAAAGATATTTAAAGCTTCACTGACCGTAAGGGCAAGTGTAAGGAAAATGAATGCTTGCGCCCCCATTTGTACCAGACTTACGATTTTTGCAGGCAGATGAGGAATCGTACTGATACCATTCATGATAACGATGGCAGGAACAATATTTGCAAAACGGCGAGTAACACTGTGTTGTGCAAATATAGATTGATTTGGAGACTTAAATTTTGTAATCAGATGGCGAATGCCACGAACAATAATTCTTTTCGCAATAAAGTTCGCAAGCGCTGCAAATAAAATTAAAACAGCTAAGGATAATATCATCTCAAGCCAGGGATAATGACTTAACTCAACCCGAATATCACGGATAAAACCTAAATAATCCAAACGAATACACCTTACATTTCTTTTAAGACAGAATTGTAAGGTGTATTTGATATTTATAATAATTTGATCACAGTTTATATACGTTCTGTAAGGCGTTTTTACATAACGCCGTGGTGTTTTACCACATCAAGTCATCAGGAATCACATAAGCTGCGTATGGATCTTCCTCATCGGTGGCCTGATCATTGTTTTCGCTATTGTTATTCACCAGGATAAAACCTGACATCTTTTGATCAATCTTGTCCGCCAGCGCTTTAGGCAGATAAGCATAACTGTCCTGATCTTTGGCAATCACCAGTGAGCCTGAAACAAGTGCGTTATAAACCTGTTGTGAAAGATAGACTTTCTTGATTTTGCCTTCATCAATAAATTGATAGGTGACATCGCCGCTAATGTCTTTCACTTTATGCTGTTTAATCATCTGGATAATCGAAGCTTTTAGGGCTTTCTCTTCCAGAATCTTTTGCTTTTCCAGATTCAGCGCCTGATCTTTGGCTAATTTTTCTTGTTTGGCACGATCAATCTCCGCCTTCAGAGTCGCATCATCATTTTGTCCGGTCCGTTGCCCGTGTTGAGCCTGTTTGGTCAGTTTCTTCGCTTTTTTATTATCCACCAAACCAGCTTTTAATAATTGGGCCTGCAATGCATTTTTAACCATAATTCAATCCAGATGTGAGTTTGATGAAGAACGAAAATAAAAAATCCAGTATGTCATACTCATCCCCAGACTTAAGCCGGCAGGGATGAGAAAACTATTTAATTTTAAATAAGGATAAAGTGCACTCGCAATGAGTCCACCCAATAAAAAACCGATAAAGATAAGCAGATGTAGAAAAATCCGGCGTTTTTCTACATGTAAGCCACGGGCTTTGTATCCTAAAGCCAGCCCAATATCGGTGAGAACGCCTGAAAGGTGCGTTGTCCGAATAATCGCACCTTTGTAATGACTGACCATGGCATTCTGCACGCCCATGGCTACACACGCCCAGAGCAGGCCATAACGGGGGAAGTAAGGCAGCAACAACCAGGTCAGAAATAGAAAGATAGCCACTAGGCTGAGAGGAAGGCCGTAACGACGACCAAAGGCCAGATTGCCATTCCCCAGAATCAGGCCACTATAGAATGACCCTGTGATAAAGCAGAGAATGACCAGACTGAGATAGATAAAATGTTCAGGCTGCCAGTCCAGCAAACTCATGGCCAGAATGCTGACATTGCCTGTCATGTGTGAAACAGATTGATGCAACACGGTAAATAAGCCTAAAACGTTTACCATTCCTGCATTCAGTGCAAGAAAAAAAGCACCAAGTTGAATCCAGTTGGGTAAACGTTGAAGTGGCATATATACCTATGGGTTTTGACGGTCTCTAAAATCTACAGCAGCGGTAAAGAGGACATCGGTTGATGAGTTTAGCGCTGTTTCTGTTGAATCCTGCAATACACTGATAATCATACCAATCGCAACGATTTGCATTGCAACTTCAGATGATATACCAAACAGGCTACATGCAACAGGGATCAGGAGTAAAGACCCGCCAGCAACGCCTGAAGCGCCACAAGCAGAGACTGCTGCCACTACGGATAAAATAATCATGGTGCTTAGGTCAACAGGGATACCCAAAGTATGCACGGCCGCAAGGGTAAGTACCGTAATGGTCACGGCAGCACCTGCCATGTTAATGGTTGCACCAAGTGGGATAGATACACTTGCTGTTGCCTCGTTTACACCCAAACGTTGTGCCAGATCCAGATTCACAGGAATATTGGCTGCAGAGCTACGGGTAAAGAATGCGGTGATGCCACTCTCTTTGAGACAGGTAAATACCAGCGGATAGGGATTGGCTTTCATGGTAATCGCAACCAGGATCGGGTTGATCACCAGCGCGACAAACAACATGGTCCCAATTAATACGAACAAGAGATGTGCATAGCTTTGTAATGTCGCCAAGCCTGCATCTGCGAAGGTCACCGCAACCAGACCAAAAATGCCGATTGGGGCAAATCCAATCACGGTATGAATGATCTTATTCACCGCATCGGCAACATCAGTCAATACCTGTTTGGTTGCATCCGAACTATGACGTAAAGCTAGGCCTAAGCCGATTGCCCATGCCAGAATACCGATAAAGTTGGCTTCACCAATGGCTTGAACAGGGTTGGCAATAAAACTTAAAAGTAAATTCTTTAAAATTTCTGCCAGGCTACCAGGCGCCTGAAGTCCACTTTCAGCGGGTAAGTGTAAAAACAGCTGGCTTGGGAACATGATACTTGCAGCTACCGCACTAAATGCAGCCAACAGCATTCCCACCAGATACAACACCAGAACAGGTCTGATATTAGAGTGCTGTCCGATCTGGAAATTTGCAATCGAAGAAAGGACTAAGACAAAAACTAAAATCGGTGCAACAGACTTTAATGCTTTAATGAATAATTCACCCAATAAACTTAAATAGGGTGTAAAGTTAGGAAAGAGCAGAGCTACTCCGATCCCTAGAAAAATAGCGATAATAATTTTGCTAACTAAACTCAAGCGAGACAATACATTAAACATATAAAGGCCTTATAAACCTATGCACGGTTTAAGGTTAAACAAGCGCGGTATTCTATACCTAAGAACCGTGAATAATAAAATTTTTTTTGCAATTCAATTACTTTAAAAATATTGAAAAAATTAAGACAATGTTTTTAAAAAAAAATTAGGAAAACATGACACATCCTTTTGTATAAAAAATAATCCGGTAAAATTGTCTATTCTACAAGCATATCAGGCGAAAGTGTTTGTATTGCTTGATAATGTGATAGAAAAATCTGGCCTGTGAGTTGCGTGGTCAGTTCAGATTTAACCAGCCGGTCCATCACAAAACTTTTCACTTCTGACAAATGCAATTGAATATTTAACTGTGCCAATTCACGGTTAAGATCTTCCAGCATTTCTAAAGCACTCAGGTCAATATTGCTAATACTTGAGCAATTGATCACCACATGTTGGAGTTCTGCATTTTGACTGACTTCTGTAATCACATGACCTTTTAACACATGCGCGTTTAAAAATGTCAGATTTTCATCTACACGAAAAGCCACCACGGTTGGGGTCGTAATGACATCATAGCGTGACACATTTCTGAAATGCTGGGTCCCTTCAATCAGACCAATCACTGCAATATGCGGTCGGCTAATTTTACACAGTAATAGAACAAAGGTTAAAATAATACCAATAATCAATCCTGTCGAGATATCAATACAGGTGACGCCAAAAAATGTTGCCCACATGGCGAGACCATCGGCTTTTGAATATTTCCAGGTTTCAATAAAGGGGCTCAGGCGAACCAGCTTCCAGATGGAAACAAAAATGGTTGCAGCCAGCACAGCTAAAGGTAAATTTTGGAAAAACCCCGTAAAATATAAGCTCACAGCGATCATGAACAATGAAGAAAGTACACCCGCAATTGGGGTCTTTGCACCTGCATCGGCATTGACCACAGTACGGGATAAGCTACCCGATACCGCAAAACCTGAATTTACACCAGCAACAATATTTGCCAGACCTAAAGCAATCAGTTCCTGATTACTATTTAAATCATCGCGTTTTTGCAAAGCGGTGGCTTGAGCAATGGCCAGTGATTCAACAAAACTAATCATGGCAATCATAAAAGCGCTGGGTAACAGTTGCTGGACTAAACTGAGGTTCCATGTTGGAAACTGTAAGCCAGGTAAACCTGTCGGAATGATCCCTACGGTTTGAATGCCCAGATTATTTTCACTCCAAAGGCTGAGTAAGACAATGGAGCAGACGACCAGAAGCAGAGGCAGGACTTTGTTGAGGAATTCCGAGCGGATAAATTTGGGAAGCAAAAAAAGTAACAATACCGAGAGCAGGCCAAAGCTCATTCCTGAAACTGTGATCCGGTGAAAATTTTGAGATAAGCTCAGGATAAATTCTGGAATATTTGTGGCTTGTAGCGGAATATCGAGCAGAAACTTGAGCTGTCCCAATGCAATTAACAGCGCCGATGCAATGATAAAACTCTGAATCACCGGATGACTAATTAACTGGATTAGGAATCCGAAACGTAATAGCCCCAGAATCATCGAAATGATACCCACCAAAAGCGCCAGTAGGCAGGCAGCTTCAATATAAGCGGTAGAGCCTACGGGAAATAGTGGATTTAATGCAGCAAAGACCATCATGGAAATAATGGCAACGGGCCCTATGGACAGCGTTGTACTGGTTCCGGTAAAGGCATAAACAATCATGGGCAATATACTGGCGTATATCCCCATAACTGGTGGCAACCCAGCCAGCATAGCATAGGCCATACCTTGGGGTACCAGCATTGCCAGCACAATAAGCGCGGCAATTAAGTCCGACTTAAAGCTTGAAAACTGATATTCACTTAGCCATTTTCGTGCAGGAAAAAGTCTGGAAACATTTTGGTTGAACAATTTCATGCATCATAGTCTAAATCATAAATTCATATATATTATGCAGAAAAAATGCTAAAGAAACTGATGCTGATTGTAATTTCCTCAAAAATTATGCTTGAGGGCAATAATGTTCATACAAGGTATTTAAAATTGCTTTTAATTTCGGATCGAGAATGGAGTAAAAAATTTGTTTACCATCACGGCGGGTAGACACTGCATTGCTTTTCCGTAGCATCATTAGCTGTTGAGACAGGGTAGGTTGGAAGATTTGCGTAATCTCCTCAATCTGTGAAACATTCAGCTCTTGTTTAGCTAAATGACACAAAATAATTAACCGATCGGTATTGGCGAGAGATTTAAGTACATTGACGATTGTACCTGCTGATTCTCTCATTGCGTCGATTTCAAAATCCTTTTGCATACTTACACTCGTTACGTTACAGCCGTGGCTAGTATAAAGTCAGCATAGGAGAAAATTGTAGTAAAACTGCATAATTGCAATGGTTTTTAATGAAAATACATATAAGTAAAATTGATAAACCAATTCAAAATGTGGTGCTTTTCTTGATTCTTGGGAATAGTGTGCTTTAGTTATTTTTATGATGATTAAATGTGTTTTTTGTCGCATTTTGAGAATCAGGCCAGTTTTTTAGGCCAAGTTATTCTTTAGTTAAACTGTAAAATAAAATTAAGTGCTTAATATATTTAACAAATATAAAAATATTGAAAAAAAGATTGTGCTTTAATAGAAAGTATATATAATAGAAAACAAGACAGAACGATCTGTCTGCATAAGAAGGATTGGGAGTGCGAAAGTACAACCGCCAGAGGGTAATAATACTTATTATTCTTTTTACACTCAGACGCAAGCGTGAGCCACAATAATAATTATAAATCACGCTTTATTTTTTTCAATTCTTTATTCAGATTCTGCTTAAATTTAATGAATGATTATCCCCTTATCCATAAAGGGATAACCAGGCTTATGCAAATTCTTTTTCAAAATTGATCAGATGCTCAACACGTTTCCAGTATTCATTCATCTCAACGGAATGTCTGTTGACATGGGCTTGAATCGTCATCCCATCCAGGATGCTGACAATCAGCGTGGCGAGATGGGTCGGATTGTGAATTTCAAGATTGGTCAACAAGTTTTGCACCAGTGCAGTTAACCAGATCTTATATTGGGTTGCAGGTTGCAAGGTCGATGGATAGATTTTGATGACTTCTTCTAAAGCTTTCTGGAACATGCATCCATTGAAGTCTTCACTATTAAACCATGCAGCATACCATTGAAAAATCGCCTTAAGCTGGCTTAGGTGATCTGACTGGTCACACTCCGCCAAAGTTGCATTCAAAGAGGCCTGAAGGTTGATATTACGTTGTATCAGACACTCTTCAATCAGCTTTTCCTTTGATGGAAAGTATTTATAAAAAGTCATCTTTGCAACGCCAGATTCACTGATAATACGATCGACGCCAATCGAGTTGTAACTGTGCGAATTAAAAAGTCTTAATGCAGTGTTAATAATATCTTCTTTTTTTGACATATAACGCCTCAAGTTAGCCCATCATCAAGAGCACCAAGTTGCATTTCATCATGCAATTTTCGCTGGGATTCTACATGGTATTTAAAAAATATCATAGGGAAAAATAATAATATTTATTTAATTGATCCTTCAGGCTTTCTTTTCAAGGGCAGTATAAAAATTAAAGATATGAATATTTAAGAAATAATCTGGAATTATTTTATTTAGGCGAAGTTTTAAATAAAATCAGAGAAGGTAATGAATGGGTGATAATTCATCTAATTGTTTTTACAAGATATGTGCTGTGATGCAAATAATCTTTATCGTTTGGAAAATAATGATATGAGTTTAATTGTTGTTTGCTATGGCTTATTTAATTCTCACAGAGGTTTTTTTGAAAATTGATTCTAAATCCGAATTTCTAATAAAACTGTAATATTTAAAAGTCAGTTATTTTAGTTAAAATAAATAACTGACTTTGATCGTATAATTTTCTTTTTTACGATTTGTTAGCAGACGTTGGTAGACCAGCGATCAACTTGACAAAATTTTGATAGAGCATTGATGGCTGGTTTGGCGCATAAACTGAACGCTGAATATTTCCTTTGTCGGTTTCGATTGAAAGCTCGACCTGTTGAGCTTTGCTGAGTTCATATAGAAACGAGCTTGGAACAATAAAACTATTTGAAGAGCGTCTTGGAATCAGGCGATTAATATTTTTCTGCTGGGTTGGGCTAGTCGCCGGATATGAAAATGCTTTGCCATCAAGCAGGAAGGTAATCGCTTTAATATCATAATAGTCATAACTGCTATTGAGCACCGTTTCAACTCTTAATTGTTGTTTCTGTTGCTGATCCCATTCCACAAAGACGTTGGGGCAAAGTTCGTTTGCTTTACAGTTTAAAGAGCCTGCTGTGGCGAAATTACCTGTTGATAGTGTAGTAGGGTCGGGCAAGGTCGAGCATCCGCTCATCACAAGACAAAGGCTCATTAAACTTAAAGTTTTTTTCATGTTTTTAACTCTCTAGGGTTCAGTGTTAATGGTGTAGTTGTGGGCCAAGAAATTCAAATGGTTTTGATATTTTAAATTGATTGGTGGCATCACCAGCAAAGGTATTTTGTTGATCTTTTCCAAGATCAAGTTTACGCGTTAAACCATCTTTAAAGTTGATTTTCTTTAAATCTACCCAGAATACATTGGGGGAAACCGCAGATTCAAAGAAGTAAAGTTGCTGTTTATGATCCGCAACCGTTCTCCAGCGGGTAGAAGAAATATTCGGTTCTTCTGCGGTATTTAGTCCATAAGGCACGGAGGCATTACGGATGACACTAAACACCGAGGCAATGGCATCTTTAGGATTGTCATTTTTGGGAATGGCATTGATATAAAAAGAAGCTCGTGCGAAACGGTCAGCTGCGCGGTTAGTACCCGGTAGCATCACCGTTCCACCAATTTGCTGCCAGTAGCTGTTTAATGCAAGTTGCTGATCAAAGGTGGGTGAATTGGTCATAACCTGATATTTTTTATTATGATGAATCACTTGTTTGCCGCCAATGTACTCAATGATTGCACTGTCTCCGGTCTTATCTGAAATGGATAAATGCAAGGTGGCAAGACGCTGTTCACCCGGCACACTGTCGGTAATCAGGTCAAAAGGTTGTTTTTCTAATGCGCTGACAGCCTCGGCGACAGTCGCATAATTATCCAGTACATATTGCGCCCAGGCAGAAATGCTCAGCTGCGGTTTATTCGAGTGTTTGGTATCGGGATATTCAGATTCAACCAGCCATAAAACATTAGCGACCAATCCGGCTTCATTCATGCCGTCTGTAGTGGAAATATCATAGCCTGTGGCAATCACACTGCCATACTTGGCTTTCCATTTCAGCGATTTAGGGCCGGCATTGCTGTCTCTAACTACGCCGCTGGGTAAAATCCACAGGTTGGTACCGACATCTACTTTCCAGTCCATTGATCGGGCAGTAATAATATGATCATTATTTCCGAGATAAACCGCACGGGTACAGGCATGGCTAGTTTGCAAGATCAATGCAGTGGCAAGAAAAGAAAAACCTAATATTTTTTTAAACACAAGTGATACTCCTTGCAGTTATATAAGCATGGTTTCTATTCAATATTTTTTTGTAATGAATTAATTTGAGTCTATTTAAAAAACGACTTTATTCAAGCAGTAAAATGTAATCAATATAAAAAGTAGGGATTTATTTTTAGGGGCTTTCATTGGCGTCGCCCGAAAGAGAAAAGGCTTCTCTATCGGGCCAGAATGTTTAAGGGGATATGGATTAATTTGGCGGTAATAGCATTACAATGGCATTGTTAAGTAACAATGCGATGTCTTCCAGAATATCTGCTTCATTAAAACGTTCATCCAGTAATAGGCTTTCACCATCTGCAATTTGTTTTAAATAAGGCATGAACGCTGCCGAGATACAAACCGTATCACCATTGGCCCAAAACTCGAAAGAATCGCCCTGTTTCCGGTAAAGTAACCTTGAAGCAGGTTCCAAAATGATCTGGTAATCTGCACCAATCACTTCCGCCACATCATTCGCATCTACTTCTTCAGGTTCAGGAATATTGTTTGGATAGCTTGCTTCACTCATGTAGGCCATGATGGCGGCATCAAACTCAGGTGCTTGAGTGAGGTAGTCTAGGAGTTGGGTTTTTAAATAAGCAAACTCAGTGCTATTAATTTCACCTAGATGTGCTGTCTGTTGACGTGCGATATCTGCCAATGGATTCTTGAGCAGGGTGTTTTCTGCAAATTTATCGCTGACCTGATCAATCATTTCAGAAAGATTTGGCATACGGAAACCAAAGGAAAAGGTTAAGCAATCATCTTCAGCAACGCCGTAATGTGATAGACCGGGTGGGACATAAAGTAAGTCGCCCGGTGCGAGTACCTCATCAAAATGCACATCCATGTCAGCCAAAAGCTTTAACGGCTGGTCAGCAATGAACTGGGTTGATTCGTCACACATCTGACCAAGTTGCCAGCGACGGTGACCGTGACCCTGGATCAGGAACACATCATAAAAATCGAAGTGTTTTCCAACAGAACCGCCTTTGGGCGCATAAGACACCATGATGTCATCACGACGCCATTGCGGGATAAACGGAAATTTTTTCCATAACTCAGCAATATCGAAGGAGTAATGGTCAATGGCTTGAACCAATAAGGTCCATAGATTAGGCAATTTCTGGAAGTCACCTTTGGTGAGTGGTGAAGACTTGACATGCCATTCATTTGGATTCTTGTTTTTTTGACGAATCAGACGGGCCGTGACATGTTCTTCCAGCGCCAGCTCTTGTACGTCCGCTGGTTCTAATAGGCCAATAATTTCAGGCATGGCGTTACGAACCAGTAAAGGTTTTTTTTGCCAATATTCATTAAGAAACTGTTCTGCGGTAATGCCGCCGAGTACCGCTAAAGATTGAGACATGGGAAATGAAACCAACAACATTTAAATTGGTGTGTATTGTCCCTTGAGTTGAATGTTGGTGCAAGTCTTGTATGAAAGTGATGAAAACCACAGAAAAGATCAGATAAAGTACTTAATCTTGATCAATTGAACGCGTATTCGTTCACAGTCTTTCAAAAAAACAGTATGCTTAACAGGCGAAAAGGAGCATACATGTATCAAGTACTGGCAAGAAAATACCGTCCACGTAATTTCAATGAGTTAGTGGGGCAAAACCATGTTTCTCGTGCGTTAACCAGCGCATTGGAACGCGGTCGTTTGCATCATGCTTACTTGTTTACAGGAACGCGTGGCGTGGGGAAAACCACGATTGCCCGTATTTTGGCCAAATGCTTAAACTGTGAAACCGGTGTCACCTCAACGCCGTGTGAAGTATGCACCACTTGTAAGGCGGTGAATGAAGGCCGCTTTATCGACTTGATCGAAATCGATGCGGCGTCACGGACCAAAGTGGAAGATACCCGTGAGTTACTCGACAATGTTCCTTATGCGCCAACGCAAGGTCGTTTCAAGGTCTACCTGATCGATGAAGTGCACATGCTTTCAACGCATTCGTTTAATGCCTTGTTAAAGACCTTGGAAGAACCGCCTGAGCATGTCAAATTCCTGTTTGCAACTACAGATCCACAAAAATTACCGATTACCGTGATTTCGCGTTGTCTGCAATTTACTCTGCGCCCGTTAGCTGTCGATGAAATCACCGAACATTTAACCGCGATTCTGAATAAAGAACAGATAGATGCGGATCAGGATGCGATTTGGCAAATTGCCGAGTCTGCACAAGGTTCTTTACGTGATGCCTTGTCATTAACAGATCAGGCAATTGCCTATGGTCAAGGCGCCGTACATCACCAAGATGTCAAAGACATGTTGGGCCTAATTGACCGAACCATTATTTACGACCTGATTCTGGCGATTCATCAAAATCAGCAAGCGCGTGTCAGTCAGCTACTTCTACAATTTAGACAGCAAGCCCTCGATGTGTCTCTGGTACTGGATCAACTGGTTTCAACCTTACATGAACTGGCTTTGTTGCAATACTTGCCAGATCTTGCGCTGAAGTATAGTGAAGAAATCAATCAGAAAATTTTACAGCTTTCTAAGACAGTTTCTGCCCAAGACTTACAGCTTTATTATCAAATTGCATGCAAAGGGCGGGCAGAGTTACAGCTGGCGGTGACGCAAGAGCAAGGCTTTGAAATGACAGTGTTACGCTTATTGGCATTTAGACCGATGAGCTTAAATGAAGTCACTGTAAGTGCAATGCCCGTTACCCAGATTGCAGCAGAAGTTCAGCAACCAGTACAACATGTAAATACAGAAAATCAACTTGCGGTTCAGCAAGAAGCGATTAATGCTGAACCTGAACCTGAACCTGAACCTGAACCTGAACCTGAACCTGAACCTGAACCTGAACCTGAACCTGCTGCACAAAATCCAGATCGTAATTTGATGGTATTTGATGCAGAAGCGGGACAATTAATCGGTCTGGAAACTTCAGCACAGACAGAAATCGTTCAATCGAGTATTACCGATTCGGAAGAAGTTCTGATTTTCCCGGTTGAAGAAAATGTTGAAACTTCTGCTCCCGTAGATGAGCTGCAGCTTGAACCACAACCTGTAGTGGAAGCAGAGTCTTCAGTTGCTGTTATCAAGCAACAGGTTGTAGACACTGTGGTTGCAACAACCACAAGCGTAGTGACTGTTGCTCCAGCAATATCAGACGATTTAATGCCACAAGACATTCTCAAGCTGCGTGAGCAGACTTTGGAGGGCGAGTGGAATCTGGAAAAATGGGAATACTGGTTTAGAACCAGCCAGCTTTCACCTGCCGTACAGGAGTTGGCACAGCATGGTGTGATGCAAGGGCAAATTAACGGCACCTGTGTCCTTATGATTCCTCAGGAGTATGAAGGCATGCTGTCACAGTTACAGCATGGTCTGGAAGATGCCTTAAAAACGCAATGGCCACAAACCCATTTTAATGTGCAATACGGTGCAGTGGACTCAAATACGCCGTTGTTGATGCAGAATCAACGTAAGCAAAAAGCCTTTAATCGTGCTGTCGAGTTGTTACATCAAGAACCGACGATTAAAAGTCTGGTAGACACTTTTGATGCGGAATTGCACAATATTCAATTGAAGCCTTAAGTCTTAATAAAAAGGCAAAGCTTAATCGCTTTGCCTTTTTATATTAACTTTATTCACTAGGCAGCAAATATTGCTCGAGAACTTCCCGCATTTTCTCTGGAAGGGCGGTACTTTTTCGATTTTCACGATCAACGAAAACATGCACAAAATGCCCTTGAGCTGAAGCTTGCGGCTGACCTTGTTTAAAAATCGCCAGCTCATAGCGAAGTGATGAATTGCCGATTTTCCCGATTGCTACCCCGACTTCAATCATTTCCGGAAATGAGAGTTCCTGTAAAAAGCTACAAGCCGAATCTACCACCAGACCAATAATTTCACTGTTGTGAATATCAAATCCGGTTTTTTGAATCAGCAATGAATTGGCAGCGGTATCGAAATAACTATAGTAAGTGACATTATTGACGTGACCATAGATATCATTATCAGACCAACGGGTCTGGATCGGAAAAAAGAATTTAAATTGTTTTCGTGTTTTTAAAACGGGTTTGCTCATGCGTAGATCGCCTGATAAATCTGTAAAGCGTCTTGTTCGGTCATTTCTCTTGGATTGTTTTGCAAGAGGCGGGTTTGTAGCATGGCATCTTTCGCCAATTGGGCCAGTTTGGCCTCTGGAACATCCAGATCTTTTAATTTCAGAGTCAGGCCACTTTGATCCAGATGGTTTTGCATATGATCAATAAACAGGTCACATAAGCCATCGGTACATCCCGTACTGCGTGGATCTAACAGTTGCATGAGCTCGGCATAATGTTGTTTGGCTTTGGGCGCATTGAATTTTAACACTTCTACCAGTACCAACGCATTGGTATGCCCATGCGAAAGATGAAAATGTCCACCTAATGGATAAGCAAGCGCATGCACTGCGCCAACGGGTGCATTGGCAAAAGCCTGACCTGCCAGCATTGAACCTAGCAGCATATTCTGGCGTGCTTCCAGATCGGCACCATTCTTGAGAACTTTTGCCAGATTCTGATTCAGTAATTTGAGTGCATTCTTCGCCAGCATATCTGCATAAAAGTTTTTCTTAATATTCGAGGTATACGCTTCAATCGCATGCACCATGGCATCGATACCCGTTGCCGCCGTGATATGGGCAGGGAGTCCTTGTGTGAAAGTAGCATCTAAAATGGCAACATCGGCATAGAGAATCGGAGAAACCACGCCCATTTTGGTGGTGGCTCCTGTGGTGACAATCGAGATGGGAGTCACTTCTGAACCGGTACCTGCCGTGGTTGGAATCAAGATAAGAGGTAAGCGCGGCGCTTTTGCCTGGTTCACGCCATAGATTTCACTGAGCTGCTGTTGCTGCGCTGGATGTGCAAGCAAAGCGATAATCTTGGCCACATCCATGGAACTGCCACCGCCAAAACCTATGATCACATCGATCTTTTCCTGTTTGGCAAAATCCACGGCTTCCAGAACAATATGTTCAGGAGGATCGGCCTGAATATCTGAATAGATGAGATGTGCCAGATCAATTTCTTTTAAAATCTCAAGAATAGGTTGATGCAACTGATGCTGAATCATGCCGGCATCGGTCACAATCAGGGCATTATGATAGTTGTGTTGGGTTAAAATATTTTTAAGTTCTTGTATCGAACCTAGCCCCGCAATGATGTTGGGAACGGTTTGAAATTGAAACGGGTTCATACATACATCCTTATTTTTTCATCATACATACATCATTTTTTATAATGTGACTTTAGGTCATTGCTCCAATAAATTAACATAAGATGCGTTTCAACAGTGTAATTTTAAACGCTACCTGTCTTCCCGGATAAGGAATGTATTCTATAAATTTAGAGTTTTAAATAATTGAAAAATATTTATTTTTAAGATTTTTGTGACTGAGAAACTGGCTGGTTCGAATAAAGAGTAGTCTATTCGATAAATGAGAGCGATAAGCGCATCTTGTTCAGGATCTTGCTTGGTTGCGACATTGAGAGAGGTCTCAGCGCCTTTACATCAAGATGAGGCATTTTCAAGCTGAAGCAACTTACAACCGCAAGAGAGTGAGTCATGAATACGAGCAACCGATCGACCACCAAGCTGAGTTGTAGCGTCACCTGTAATAATAATAGATACACAACTGTGTTTGGGGCAGGTTGCCTCATCGCCAATACAGGCAATCGCTTGGCCGTTGATTGAAAAGTTTTGATTGCCTGTGATGACTTTACCGCCACCAGTTGTAGGACACCCTACAACGATATATCGCGTTGGCATAATAAACTTTACTCACAGTAGCAATTTTCCACGGCATATTATCAAATAAATATAGACAGTTCTGTCTATTGACCAGCCAGTCTAGAACATTCTGATGCCAGTAGGTTTGAGGTTGATGGACGGTAATCGGGTAAATAGCTGAGATTTAATCATTTAACTTTTTAAAAGAAGATAAATTTAAAAATTAATGTTAGGCAGTGGGCATTTTATGAAAGCAAAATATTTTAACTTAAATGACTTGTTTGTATATATGGGTATGCGTATATTTATATGAAAGTATGTGTTGAGCTTGAAAATGAATCAAACTGATTTTTTTAAATGTCTTTCAGATCAAACCCGCTTGGATATTTTGAGGTTAGTTGTCGCTAAAAATAGTATTTGTGTCTGTGAACTCACAGAACAACTTGAATTGAGTCAACCGAAAATTTCTCGACACTTAGCCCTATTAAGAAACCTTTCCATATTGCTAGACGAAAGAAAAGGGCAGTGGGTGTATTACAGCTTAAATCCGGATCTGCCTGAATGGGCAATGTCTGTTCTAAGCATTATTGCGAATCAGGAGGGTGAGAAAATGATGAATACAAACGTTAATTCGCCTCTTTTAATTCAATGTGAGTAAACATAATGAATTTTTTATTTCTATGTACCGGTAACAGTTGCAGAAGTATCCTTTCAGAAGTTTTATTTAACCACCACGCAGCTGATGGTTGGAAGGCATTTAGTGCGGGCAGTAAACCATCCGGACAAGTTCATCCTTTAACCATCGAAACGCTTGAGAATATGGGACTTTCAACACAGGGATTGTGGAGTAAAACCGTAGATGACTGTGAGCAATATCAAGCTGATGTGGTCATCACAGTTTGCGACGCAGCAGCACAGGAAGCTTGTCCGCTTTATTTGGGTGGGGCAATCAAAGCTCATTGGGGCTTGGTTGATCCTTCACATTTGGATTTACCGAAAGAACAAAAGCTAAAAGCATTCCAAATGACTGTGGATCATATAAATCGTCGTTTAGATGCTTTATTTAAACTGGATACAGTGAGCATGACACGTCCTGAATTCATTGCTGCATTCAATCGAATTTCTGATATTGAATGAGAATCTCATGGCTCAACCCAGATTATCATTTTTAGATCGTAACCTTACGCTATGGATTTTCATTGCCATGGCCTTAGGGATTGCGATAGGTGGGTTGTTCCCACAAGCTTCCGTTACTTTGGATCAAATGAGTGTGGATTCAGTCAATATCCCGATTGCAATAGGGTTAATTCTGATGATGTATCCACCTTTGGCCAAAGTGGACTATGCGGCTCTACCACAGGTCTTTAAAGATAAGAAAACATTGACACTCTCCTTGGTGCAAAACTGGGTGATTGCACCTGTTTTAATGTTTTTATTGGCTGTCCTTTTTTTGCATAGTTATCCTGAATATATGACCGGCTTAATTCTTATTGGATTGGCACGCTGTATCGCCATGGTTCTGGTATGGAACGGTTTGGCCTGTGGTGATCATCAATACGTCGCTGCCTTGGTGGCTTTTAATAGTATCTTCCAGATTTTATTCTTTAGTACATATGCTTGGTTGTTCTTGACGTTGTTATCACCTTATTTTGGTGTGGCAGGACAAGTGATCAATGTTGATTTCTGGACAGTCACCCATACGGTATTCGTGTATTTAGGAATTCCATTTTTCCTTGGCTTTATTACGCGATTGACTATGGTTCGAGCTAAGGGTTTAGATTGGTACCAAAATGTCTTTTTGCCTAAAATCAGTCCCCTGAGTTTGTTGGCTTTATTGTTTACGATTGTGGCGATGTTTAGCTTGAAAGGTGGGGAAGTTGTGAGTCTGCCTTTAGATGTAATTCATATTGCCATCCCGCTCACAATCTATTTTGTGATGATGTTCTTTATCAGCTTTTTTATGAGCAGATGGATGGGGAATGACTATGCTAAAACCACAGCAATTTCTTTTACGGCTGCAGGGAATAATTTTGAGTTGGCTTTGGCTGTCGCAATTGCAACCTTTGGCTTAGCTTCGCCTGTGGCATTCACCACGGTGATTGGCCCTTTAGTGGAAGTACCTGTGCTGATTGCATTGGTTAGCGTATCGCTCTGGTTAAGAAAAAAATATTTTAACGGGGATGAAATCATAAATTGATAACTTCAAATTAATTATTTAAACGCTCTTTTCAATCTTATAAGAGCGTTTTGATTTTAATTATTGATGTTCAACAATTCGCCCCATCTACATGGATTTTTATTTAATTTATCTGTATGCATCCATCACTTCTATTGGCTGCGAAGTAGCGGGTCTTTATCTATCTTTAGCTAATCTTAGGGTAGACGGGATCGTGATTGACAAGTGGATAAAATTTATAAGCTATTGGTCTTATAAAACGATATGAGGACATCTTTCTTGAGTTTTGGCATTACAAATTCAATTAAAATGCATGTCAAGAGTGAAGTTAAAAGCATCCAAAAAACTTCTAATGAATCAGTCAGTAGGAATAATAGCGAGTAATATGCAAACACACATAATAAACTGATGGCAATATGCTTAAAATATAGGGTAATAGAAACTGAATATAGAGCGGATGAAAATAACAGATTGAAGCTTTTATTCATTCCGATTTTATCAAACAAGATGATCAATACAGAAATAACGATTACCGAAACAGCAAAAATAAAAAAATTCTTGATGATATTCATCGTTTTGCCTCTATTGCTGAGCATAAGAAAATCCCTACCTTTAAGGGCCTCATCTCAAAGGTAGGGAGTGGGTCTACACCATTATTTAAAGTAAGCCTTTATATGGGTTTTTATCGTTTAAAATGATCATGGCTATTATTTTAAACTCAATAAAAATAATGGATTATCGAAATGCTGGTGTATGAGAAAATTATAGGGATTGGAAAATGGATCGGTATAAGCTTTGGCGGACATGTTTATGAGAAATATCGTACATTTGATTAAAAAATAACCATAATGTTTCAGCAAATATTCATTAATTCATAGTGAAATCAATTTTTTATTTTTAACTGATAAATTTCTAAAAAAAATCGATTAATATTTTTTAACAGAAGGCTGGTATATGTCATACAGAAAGCTGGAAAAAATAAAAATAGCATTAAAAAACAAAAGCCTGTATGGTGGTGATTAAGCTTTGTATACGTGGACATTAAACACTATAACTCCCTCATTTAAGTGAATTATTTGTCTATCTCCCTTTAATTTTTTAGATGTGAGCACGTCCCAGATGGAATTCGTTAGAGTTTTATATGCAAGTAAGGCGACAAATATCTATCCTGACCTGAAACAGGATTTATTAACAATTCTTGATACAGCAGTTGATTTTAATTCTCGTAATGATATTACGGGTGTTCTTTACTATGGTCATGGGTATTTTGTTCAATGCTTAGAGGGACGTAAAAGTAAAGTAGATGAACTTTTTTATCAGAAAATTTTAAAAGATAATCGCCATAAAAATTGCGAAATTTTGTTTTATCAAAAATGCGATTTCGGACTATTTAAGCACTGGAATATGAAATTTGCACCCATCAATAAAAGATTGAGTGATTTTTTCCTGGAACATCATAGAGACGATTTTAATCCATTTTTACTGACCACAGACTCAATATCTTCATTCATAACGCTTCTAGCTGCCGAATATGCAACCGAACCCTATGCCTTTGAGCTAAATGATTAAAAGTCAATTGATTCATAGCATGCAATAGGTAAGAAAAAAATATGAAAATTCAATTGTACTATGCAAGTTCACGACAAGGCCTGGCTGACGATTTGATTGATGATCTCAGTAATATCCTGACCAGGGCCAGAGACTTTAATGCAAAAAATCTGGTGTTTGGGGTACTGTATTATGCAAATAATGCATTTTTCCAATGTCTGGAAGGGGAAGACTTTATTGTTTTACCTCTGTTTGAAAGCATCAAAAGAGATCCAAGACATCAGGATATTGTTGAATTTGAAATCAAAAAAATTGGGAAGTACAGCTTTAAGAACTGGTCGATGAAGTATGTTCAAAAAAGCTCAAAGGTCGATATTTTCTTTCATGGTTTAGGCTGCGAAGAATTCATGCCTTCAGTGCTGAATGAGCAAAATGTGCAGGGCATGCTAGAAGCTCTTCTGCATGAAAATCAAAGTTATATTCGTAAAAGAGTAGGACTAAACCAGCGCGGTATTCATCCTTATCTTTGAAGTGATTTTTATTAAAAGCCGGGAAGTTTCCGATCAGATGGAGGGTTCAAGAATAACGGACCTTATCTGTCGGGTCGATTTCAATCACTTTGTAAAACTTGTTTTTATAATGAATGACTTTATTGAGATAAGCATTGTCCAGCTCTTCCCAGATATGGAAATTGAAAAATTCTGCCGTTTCAGCATAAATCCATAGCCAGGTTGAGACTTTGCTCTTTTTGGCAGCATCATAAACTGAATCTTGAACTTTCCGGAGTTTATGTAATTTTAATTCTTCGTCCTGAAGAACAATGGCTTTAATTTTCAAAAATAATACCTTTAACAATAGCTGAGCTGCTTAGTTTGTATTTTATACAATTCAAATGGCTGCTCACATTTCAGAATGTAAAGTTAATCTAATAAGAGTTAATGCTACACACTATTTTATGCTGCACATACTTTAATAGATCAGATCAAGATTCATCATTGCTAGTGTGTAGTCAGTCATTTGATGTTTTAACTCTAGATTCTGTTTGTTAACTCTACTGATCATGAATCCTGAGTGAGGGTGTTAAGGAAATTATCTATGACCTGATTGACCTGTTCGGCATGGGTCAGATTCGCTGCATGCCCAGCTTCCGGAATCACGGCCAGTTCTGAATTTAAGCGTAAAGCCATATCTTTAGCGCGGTTTAGCCCAATTGCGATATCGTTTTCTCCATGAATAACAATCGCGGGCAGCTTAAGCTTTGCTATATCTTCTGAAATATCTTCGCGATCTAGCAGCGCATTCAAGGCAGCGGCTAAATTATGCGGTTGCCAGCTTTTCCACTTTTCCTGCCATACAAATCTTTCAGGTGCATCTGCTCCGAGTATGACACGGGCGATAAAGTCAGCGATATCTTGCGTCAGGCCATGATCGATCCACTGCTCAAACAAAGGTTTGTAATTCATTAATTTTTCAGGGTCTTCTAACTGGGCCTGTGTATCTATCAACACCAGAGCACTTACCCGATCACGATGCTTTAAAGCACAGCGTAGTGATAGATAGCCACCCTGACTCATGCCAACAAGAATGGCTTTCTGTATATTTAATTTATCCAGAATAGCAACCAGATCATCTGCCGAATCATAGTAATTGAATGCTTCAATTGAATCACTGGCTGTTTGACCATGCGCTCTTTCATCCCAGGCTATACAACGATATTTATCTTTAAAGAATTCAATCTGCTGATTGAACATTTCATTGTCCATCAATAAACCGTGGGAAAATATCAGGGTGATCGGACCGCGACCTGAATCTGTATAGTATAACGATTGGCCATTGTGTATCAGCTTTGGCATGTTTAATTCTCTTGGTGGCTAGATCATATATAAATAAATGAAACTTATGCTTTGATTGTCTTTTTTGATTTTGACGAGTGGTAAAAGCCCTCTAATGAGGGCCTTTACTGGCTGTGCTGAGGTTGTATATTAATTTTAGATGTTAGTGGCCACCACCACAGCTAAAGCCACAACCACCGCCGCGAATCGTATCATGCTTCGGACTGAGATCAGTTGCCATTGCACCAGTAGAAATTGCCAGTAATGTAGTGAATGTAAGCAGTATCTTTTTCATGGGAAACCCTCAAGTTTAGATTTTTAAAGTAATAATCAGATTTATAAAAATGTATAAATCATGTGATATATATTGCAATTAAAATGAAATTGTATTGTTACATTTTATGGTAATTGATGATTGGGTTTGTATACAGACCTGTATGTATATTTAATGATTTGGTCAGGGCTTTACTTTAACTTTAATCTTATAAATGCAAGAGCAGGACGTTTTTAGTACTTATCTCAGATAGAAACCAATTGCCAAGCTCAATACGCCGGGCAGCATACATAAAAAGCTCATAGCTTTGGCTTCCTGGATATTTGTTATGTGCTTAGCAAATAGATGCGGTCCAAAGATCATTCCGGACAAAGCCAGAATAAATCCAATAATAATTAAAAATGCTGGCATCTCTGCTATATCCTTTTAGTTTTTTCTGATCAAAATAAGAACTCAAAGACCTACAAGAGATATTTTCTGAGTATAAAAGTGATTTCTTAAGCTTTCAGATGAGCATACCCGATCTTTAGAAATAAAATTGGTTGATCTGTCTGGTGATTAAGAATGGCTTATGCAGACTGGTTGATTGCGATTGTGTATTACTCATTCCGAAAAAGAACATATTCATACAGAATATTCAAAAGAGATCAACACTATTTCCTTTCAAATCAACGCAATTTTTGACAGAATAGCCTGAGATCAACGTGGTCAACTCATGCAGAATCACATTGAACAGGTTTGCCTTTATTTTGCAGGAATTTTACATGCAATATTTTAATCTCCTTATAGAACAGTATGTTGGAATGTATAACTAATGACAGCACAATATAAGGTGTTATGTGTCTGTTTAGGTAATATTTGCCGATCTCCCACTGCAGAGGCAATTCTCAGACATTATTGTCATGCCCATGGCTTGGACGTGGTGATCGATTCGGCAGGCACCAGTAATTATCATCCCAACAAGGCACCTGATGCACGCAGTCAGCAACATGCAATGCAACGTGGTTATGATCTGTCAGCATTGCGCGCAAGACAAATCCAGTTGAATGATTTTGTGGAGTTTGATCTGATTCTGGCAATGGATCATGAGAACTTTGATGATATTCAGGCACTCATGCAAAAAGCAACCCAGCAATTTGGTGCAGCGCAGATTCGGGCAAAAATTGCCTTGATGAGTGAACATGATCCTCAATTTGGCCAGCAGGCAGTTCCAGATCCTTATTATGGCGGTGCAGACGGTTTTGATCGGGTGCTGGATCAGTGTGAATCGAGCAGCCAAGCATGGGTTGATATTTTTAAAAAGCAATTAAAAGCAGGGTTATAGGATTTAATTTAACATGCAAGTACAACAGCAGGTTTCGCTTAAGCGTTTAAATACATTAAATCTTAATGCTATTGCTTCACATTATGTCCAGATCAATCAGGCAGATGACATCATTGCAGCGCTGGATTTTGCTGAGCAGCACGGGCTCAATGTGCTGGTACTGTCTGGCGGGAGTAATGTATTACTGCCACAGCATATACAGGCCCTGGTGGTTCATTTGAATATTCAGGGCATTGAAGTTGTTGCTCAGGATGCCGATACGGTTAGTGTTAAAGTGGGCGCAGGTCAGGTCTGGCACGACTTTGTTTTATATAGTACCGAGCAGCAGTGGTTCGGTTTACAAAATCTGGCTTTGATCCCGGGTCTGGTCGGTGCCTCGCCAGTCCAGAATATTGGTGCTTATGGAGTTGAAGCAGGAGAGTTTATTGACTCTGTTCAGGTTTACGATCGTCAACTGAAGCAGTTTGATTCGATTCCGGCTCAGGCATGCCAGTTTGCCTATCGTCATAGCATTTTCAAAGATGATCCTAACCGTTACATCATTGTGAGTGTTACTTTTAAATTACTGAAAAAAGCAGATCTCAGATTGAATTATGGGGATTTAAAACAGGCAGTAGGTGATCAACTCAGTGCAGAAAATTTGCAAAATCAGGTCATCCTGATTCGTCAAAGCAAATTACCCGATCCTAAAGAATTTCCAAATGTGGGCAGTTTTTTCAAAAACCCGATCTTGTCGCAAACCGAATTTGACAAAATTACTCAACAATTTCCAAACATACCGCATTATCCACAGCCGAACAGCAATGTTAAAGTGGCAGCAGGCTGGTTGATTGACCAAACAGGCTGGAAAGGTAAGCAATTAGGGCCAGTTGGCATGTTTCATAAACAGGCCTTGGTCCTGGTCAACTATGCCGACGCCGCACTCACTGACGTACAAAAAACCTATCAGGCTGTACAAAGTGATGTAAAACAAAAGTTTAGTATTCAGCTAGAGCCTGAACCTGTGTTATATAGTGAATGTGGTTTGATTCAAGCCCATCGTGGATGAGGAGATTTATGGCTAAAGTGCATTGGATGGTCAGTTTAGTACGGGTAATTACCATACTCTTCGTGCTATTGGGCTGTTTTGTACTTTTTTTATATTCGCCTTTTTATTCACAACTGGTGGTGAAAGGGCTGAACCGCTTTGTGCCTGTCGACGTGAATGAAGTCGCTGCACAAAGCCAAAAGCCGGCCGCTTTGAGTGAGCATGAGACTTTGGAACCGGGTTCGAATCTGTGGATTGCGCGCCAAGCCTACCTCAAGCTGATGGAAAAGTCTTTTCAGTCTGAACAATCTGAAGATTTAAGATTAATTCAGGCCCGTTATAAATTGCTTCAACAGCTGATTGCTGAAGAGCAGGAAAAAGAAAGTGCTGAAGAAAAGAAGCAGCCAGCTATTCCATTGATGGGGGAGCGAGCTGATCAGGATCAGGCCAGTTCAGCGGTGACCATCACTACACCATTAGACTTTTTACAGTGGAATACCCCGGACAATCAGGCGCTGATGGGTAAGTATATGGCTTTTCTTGAGACCTATCCTATTGAGTTACCCGTGAATGAAGAGGATAAGGATGAAACCAATAAAGATCTGGTTGAGCTGAAAAAGAATAAAGATGGTGTACCTGAACCACAAAATATGTCTCAGCCCAATGCCATTGTGGTGCTGGGTGGTGGTTTAACACTCGGCGCGAACGGTAAAGATATTGTGGTCAATAATTACACCCGTTTGCGTCTGGAGAAAACCCTTGAAGTCGAAAAGCAATATGCTCTACCAATTGTCTTGAGCGGCGTTGAAGCACCCTATATGCAGGCATGGCTCAAAGAGCGAGGTATAGAAGCCAAGCTACTTGAAAATAGAAGTATGAATACCTGTGAAAACACCAGATTCAGCTCGTTATTGCTGCAAAAGAAAGGCGGAGCGCCAACGGTGATTCTGATTACCGATGAATATCACATGCCGCGTACCCGCCGTTTATTTGCCTTAAGCGGTATTGAGACAGTTCCTGTGATTGCACCTATGCCAACCACCTTGACCGACTGGCGTCCGAGCGAACAAAACTATGACCATAGTCGCCGTGCGAACTATGAAATGCTGGCCACAATTCGTGATATGTTGATTGGTTCAAGTGATTGTCGAGAGATACCCTAATGTCCAATATTCCATTTTTAAATCCGACAATTCTAAAACAACTGGATTTACCTGTACCAAATCGGGAAACCACGCCGCAGGTGCTGGAACCCTTGGATTTATCCGTTATTGCCGAACCATCTAAACCCTTACAAGCCTATCGTAAACTCTATGGTTTAAACGTGCTGGATTGTGAGCATTGGCAGGGTTACGTGGAAATGCCATTGTTCCGTTTACATGTACAGGTGTTCCAGCCGAAGCAGCAAAAGATTCAGGGCACCGTTTGCCTGCTGCATGGTTATCTGGAACATAGTGGCATCTATCAGCCGATTATCAAGGAAATTCTGGATCAGGGCTTTAGCGTGCTGACCTATGATCTTCCTGGGCATGGGCTGAGCAATGGTTCACCGGCCAGTATTCAAAACTTTGATCATTATCAGCAAGTCTTGCATGCGGTTTATGATGCAGTGCGTGGTGCCAGACAATTGCCAAAGCCGTGGCTGGGAATCGGTCAAAGTACGGGTGGTGCCATCTGGATGCATCATTTACTGGAGTTTGCTGAACGGCGTGAAGACCCGATTGTTGATCGGGTGTTATTACTTTCTCCGTTAATCCGGCCTGCGAAAACGGCATGGTGGCATAACTCGGTCGGGCTGGGCATTATTCGCCGTATCAAGAGTCAGGTACCACGACATTTCCGTCGTAATAATCACAATCCCGAATTTCTGCGTTTTATCCGTTTAACCGATCCTTTGCAGCCTCGTATGATGGGTATGGACTGGATTCTGGCGATGTCGAAATGGATGCTGGAAATGGAGCAGCGACCTGCTTGCCGTATTCCGGTGTGGCTGGCGCAGGGTGCGCTCGATCAAACAGTGGATTGGCGTTATAACATTGAATACATCCGCCGTAAGTTTAGACTGCAGACCTTGCTGATGTTAGAAGAAGGCTCACATCAGCTGATCAATGAACGGGCAGATATTCGTGCCGCGCTCACAGGGCTGATTCCGGCATTTTTGCATGCCAAGCCTAACCATTATTATTATTGATTTCGCTTTTTTAGCCATTATTTAAGTGATAGAATCTCGAATATTATAAAAATATCAATGAATTAGATATTCGGGGAAATCATGAAAAAAGGTACATTAAGGGGTTTTTGTGTCTTGATTCTGCTCGGTGCGACCTTTCCGGCTGGTGCCCAAGAGCTGTATAAATGTGTAACCCGTCAGGGTACAGCCTATCAAAGTCGGCCATGTGCGATTCAGGCGAACCAGAAAACAGCGTGTACCGGTTCGGCGGCTGATGGCTTTAGCGGTGATTGCCGTCAGCTGCAACAACAACGGCAGCAAGCCATCATGCATGAGAAAAATGCTTATACGCAGGATCTGGCAAGCAACAAGACCAGAACAGTGACGTCGAGATCCGAATTTCAAAAAACCATACTTGAGTTCAGCCAATGTAAACAACGCATTCAGGCATTGCAGAGATTCGCCCGTTATACAGATCGACCAGCGCAATTACTGGAAAATAATCCTCAGCTGTATGCCGCAAGCGTGTGTACTGAAGATGGGGGAATTTATCTCAGTTGCCATGCCGCTACCAATACTTTGGTGACGCAGACCAGTTCCACCTGTTCAATTAAACGTTAATGACGTTTTGATCTTAAAGTAATTTATTTTCACATATTAAAATAACAAGGAAATGCGCAATGAGAGCAGCATTGATTTTAATTGGGGCAATTTTCGCCGTTTTCTTTTTGTTAAATCGTTGTTCACAGCACGAGTTAACATCAGGACAAGCTGCACAGAACAGTCCAGTTGAACAACGTCAGAACCTTCTGGATCAGATTGTTTTATTACAACCGCTTAAACAACATGCAATTAAAGATTACGAAACGATTCAGCAAACGGCCAATGCGACCCTTCAACCCGAAGAAATGCTAGCTACAGTTAGCAGCACCTTGTGGTGGAAGCTTCGAGAAATAGTTGAAAAGCAGGCAGATGATGAAGGGCAACGGTTATGGACACAAGCTTATTTACAGCAACTTTATGATGCCAAACGCAAGGGTGATTGCTTTCCTATCGCATTTCCGCTGTATGCTAAAACGACGATAGATCAACGAAGAAATTTACTCAGTATTGCTACGCAGCAACAGACTGCTACCGCACTGAATTATATTTTAACCCATCAAGGTTCACGTTCAGTGGTCGATCGTATGCAAGCACCGCCAGAATGGACTGAAATTGCAGAAAAGCTAAGACAGGATTATGCGGCTGATGCCGATCTGCTCAATGCCAGTGAGACTGCGCCAGACAAAAATAAACAGTGTGAAGTCGTGATACGAACGTTTGAATATATTTTGTCTTTACCTGTGGAAAAACAAGGTCCGGTAATTCGCTGGATGCTGGATCGTCATATTGCGGTGAGTGTATTTTAAATGCAAAGATTCGGTAAACATGCTCATCTCAATTTGCATATGAATTGGATTCGAATTTTATTAATAGTGAGTATCAGCGTCATTATCACAGCATGTGGTCAGGTGAAGCATGCGCCTAAAGCTGGAGAATATGGCGAAAAGCTGGTGAACTCGATTCTATTGACTCCGAGTGAGATTCAGACTTTAAACAAGGCAGTCGTTGATCTTCCAAAAGACACCTTTCAACGGCCGAATGTCGGAATCAGCTTTCAGGCTGATGCAGCCCAAAATCCTTATCGTTTTGTGCTGGTTGTGAAAGGTAGCACCCTGCAAGCCGGAGAAACCGTGTTGAAGTGGATCGGGGGTGTTCAAAGTGAAACTTCAAATGGCTATCATCCTGAAGTTTTTCAAAGCAATGATTCGCATCATTACGATGCAAATGAGCCGGTGTTGCTGGTGGTGAGCTCAGATCCATTTTCAGTAAGTGAGTCAAATAACGGAAGCAATTATGCGGTGCATGCTGAATTGAGGGAAGCCTCAAACCTGCAGTTCCAGTCTGTAGAAGTACAAATCTGGCAGGGTAAGGGCTCACAATACAACTGGACTGCTTATCTGAAATTTCTGCTGATCCTGATGCTGGCAATCTTTGGCATTTATCGCTTGATTAGCCGGTAATTGATTTTTATACAAGCCATAAAAAAGCCACTTTAAAGTGGCTTTTTTACATAAATTAGAAATGATTTGGGTCGGCAAGTTTCCACATCCGATAGTAGAAATTGTCTTCATCTTTCAAATCGCCCAGCAACAACTCATTTTCTTTCAGGAAGAAATGGATCTGTGCATAGTTTTTAATTTCACGATCATTCATACGTTGAGCTAAATGGTGTGCCTTGATTTCTGAAGGATGATTTAGGCCAGCAGCTGCAATCATTTCAGAAAGAGCATGCAGGGTATTTTTATGAAAGTTAAAAACACGTTCGGCTTTACTTGGTACATCCAGTGCTTTTTGACGGTCTTTATCTTGGGTGGCAACGCCAACTGGACATTGGTTGGTATGACAGCTTTGTGCCTGAATACAACCTACTGCAAACATGAAGCCACGTGCAGAATTGACCCAATCTGCGCCCAAGGCAAAAGTGCTGGCAATATCAAAGGCACTGATCATTTTACCACTGGCACCGATCTTGATCTGATCACGTAAACCGGCACCGACCAGGGTATTATGTACAAAACGCAAACCTTCTCTTAATGGTGTACCAATATAGTCGCTGAACTCGATTGGTGCGGCACCGGTACCGCCTTCTGAACCATCAACCACCACAAAATCAGGAACAATTTTAGTTTCCAGCATGGCTTTGACAATGCTCATAAATTGCCACGGCTGTCCGATACATAGCTTAAAGCCAACCGGTTTACCACCAGACAGTTCACGAAGCTGCTGGATAAAATGCATCATTTCAATCGGGGTGTTAAAGCTTGGATGTTTAGATGGTGAAATACAGTCATGCTCACGCGAAATACCACGGATCGCAGCAATTTCCTCAGTAATCTTATGCTTTGGCAAAATACCGCCATGACCCGGTTTTGCACCTTGAGACAGTTTCACCTCGATCATTTTGATCTTCGGGTTTTTCGCCTGCTCAGCAAACTTTTCCGGTGAAAACAGACCTTGTGGAGTACGGCAGCCGAAATAGCCGCTGGCAATTTGCCAGACAATGTCACCACCATTTTCTAAATGATAAGGACTTAAGCTGCCTTCGCCTGTGTCATGATAAAACTTACCCAGCGCGGCACCTTTATTGAGGGCACGAATGGCATTGGCACTTAAACTGCCAAAACTCATCGCAGAAATATTCATAATCGATGCGCTGTAGGGCTGGCTACATTGTGCATTACCAATCTGTACGCGGAAGGTCGCTGGATCAGAGGGAGGACAAGGTGCAATCGAGTGAACAATAAAACGGTAATTTGGATCATACACATCAATGATTGAACCAAAGGGTTTATCTGCATTCTCATTCTTGGCACGCTGATAGACCAGACTACGTTGCATGCGCGAAAAGGGTAATGCATCCTGATCGGACTCAATAAAGTACTGACGGATTTCCGGGCGGACATCTTCAAAAATAAAGCGGAAATGCCCAAGAATCGGATAGTTTCTTAAAATGGCATGTTTCTTTTGTAATAAATCATGCAGGCCGACCAGGCTGAGTAAACTGCTTACCAGCCAGAGTCCGTTTAACAAGGTGTCTGAAATGAAATAATAAATACTATGCGGGGTATAAATTGTTTTGAACCAGGTAATACTTAAAGCAATGAAAATACAAAGAAACCAAACAGAATGTCTTGAAAAGAAAGTGTTAAGTAATTTATGTCTTATCGCTTGTGCTGGACTAGCCATTGGCAGGAGATTCCTAAAAATAAAGCAACTGACAAACGATGCCAAGAACCTGCCTGAACCACAAGTAACGAATTGTTAGATATGAGAATTATTCTCTTATAAAATAAGTGCCATACCTCTGTATTTGAAGATAAAACGCAAGCTTTAGTAAAGCTGAGATGACTTATTTATGACAAAATATGAATCTGTAGCAAAGCAGCAATAAACAACACAATAAATGTAAGAATGATTACAAATGGAAAAACTGAATTTTAGATAATAAGCAAGAATACAAAAAAGTGGAGGACCCTCGAAATGCCACAATATTTGCGTATTGCTGAAAAAGTTTATAAGAACCTTAAAGACGAAAAAAAGTTTACGCAAGCTCCAGTCGAATATATCAATGATTTACTCAAACAAATCCGTAAAGAGCTGAAGGGTACCGATATGAAGCTTATTTACAATTTTATTGAGTTTAATTCCGGTTTTAAGAACCAGCTTATAGATGGTTACCTGAATATCGATGTCAGTCTGATTCCAAATTATAAATATCAGGATGAATATGTGCTCTGGCTGGCAGGATTTATTGAAAAAATTACCGTCGGTGGGAAAAAAAGGATTCCTCCTATCGTCGATAATATTCCGCCCGAATTTACCGTGACTAGTGATCTCAGGCAGATCGATGTGATGAGCACAGATAAAAACAGTGAGCAGATTATCTCCTATTTCAAGAGTGGAGATTTTCTAAATGGCTTCAATCAACACTAACTTGAGTGTTACGATCATGAAGGAGTATTGAATCCGTTCAATACTCCTTTCATACATAAAAATCAGTTCCAGATAAGAAATAAAGCAAGCTTGTAGAATTTTATATCTGGCTGATTTTTAGTGTAAATTTTTCACTATAGCCCAAAGAGACCAACAATGCCAAAACGTGAAAAAGTATTAACCATATTTGAAGCTTTAAGAGAAAGCCACGAAAAACAAAGAGAATTTTCTGAAAAGTTAGTGAAAACTTCGGGCGATAGCCCTGAAAGAAGAGAGCTTTTTGATTTATTAAAAAATGAACTATTTGCACATGCGGTTGCTGAAGACCGCTATCTGTATATTCCTTTAATGATGTCTGATGCAGGGCTAAATATTACCCGTCATGCTTTAGCCGAGCACCATGAAATGGATGAGTTGCTCGAACAGCTTACAGAGACCGAGTTTAGTAATCCGGGATGGCTGGCGATTGCCAAGAAATTATCTGAAGTGGTTCATCATCATCTTAAAGAGGAAGAACATAGTTTTTTCCAGCAAGCGGGTAAAATTTTAGCAGATGATCAAAAACTGGAGCTTGCAGAAAAATATCAGGCCGAATATATAAAATATTTAAATAAAGACAAAGATAGTCTGACCTAAATGTAAAAAGTTAATGTATTAAAACCCTCTTTATGAGGGTTTTTATTTCATTAAGTTTCTCGATCTATTTCAATATATTTCCTACTTTACTTTAAATCATCGTCATTAACTTAAAAAAAATTCTTATAACGGTTTTTAACAAAGAAGTTATTTAGTCTAAAACTGTAAAGCGTACATGAATTGAAACTTCTATTTAAGCATAAGGTTTCAAGTAAATTATTTTTTTAAGGAGAATAACCATGACAAATAATGACCAATATGATCGTGAGCGTATCAAGAACTCATCTGATGAAGTAAAAAAAGAATTAAATGCTGATCCAATTACCGGTGAACCGGGTTCGCATCCGGTTGGAACAGGTGTTGGGGCAGCAGGCGGTGCGGTAGCAGGTGCGGCAATCGGTAGTGCAGGTGGACCTGTGGGGACATTGGTAGGAGGTGCCGTAGGTGCCTTTGTTGGTGGTTTAACCGGTAATGCGGTGGGTGAGGCGATTGATCCGACTGTAGAAGATGCCTACTGGCGCGAAAATTACCTGAATCAGCCTTATTATAATGAGGCCAAAACCAAGTATCCTGATCTGGACTATGATCGTGATTATCGTGGCGCTTATCGTGTGGGCTATGAAAAACGTTATGGCTATGAGCCAGACGTGGCCTTTGAAGACGTTGAACCAGAGTTAAGAACACACTGGGATCAAGAAGGCAAAGCGGGCTCGCGCTTATCTTGGGATGAAGCACGCCATGCTTCACGAGATGCATGGAACCGGACGACAGATCTATCCAAATAATGGTTTAAAGTTGAAGTCTCCAAGCCCTGTTCTTTAAGAACAGGGTTTTTTTATGAAAAGTGCTATGCGTAGAAAAAGAAAACCGCCCGTACAGGCGGTAGCTGAAACTGGTCAGCAAATCATAGAAGTGTGAACGGTCAAGAGCCCACTTCTATTTTCTTGAATTAGTGGCTTTTATTAAATGCTTCCATAAATTCATCTGATTTAAAATATGAACTAATCAGCTCGCCACTTTTAGAGTATTCTGGCTGGACAGGTGCAGTTTTCTGAGGTGCTTTGGGCAAGCTGTATTTAAATTCTGGAGGAATCTCTTTACGAATAGGCGGGAGCTTTCTCTTTCCGTCGGTGGTAATTCTTTGGATAAAACCTGCTAACCACAAGATGAATTCACCTTCATTTTTTATAGCCGGAATAAGGCTCACATCCAGTTTAACCTTACATTCAGCATTGGGCCTGTTCAGACATTCTTCAAAGTCAATAAAGTTATAAAGTAATTTTAATTTAGACCCTTTGAGTTCTTTTCGAATCTCAATCATTAAATTATTTAAATTTTCTAATGGATCCTGCTGGAAGTCTTTATTTTCCTTTACTTGTCGATAAACTGTTTCAGCTATACGTAAATATTGTGGCATATCTTACTCTCCCGAAATCCAAGCTATGTAGAGATTATGAAGAGTTTTAGGTTTTTTATTGTGAGTGTTGTGCCTGTTCTTGTGAGTAATAGGAGCTTTATGCAACTAAATAGCAGTATTGGAAGAATAACTTAGGTTTGCTCAAGGTGCTGTTCTGTTTTTATCTGTTATCTAGCTTTTTATAATATATCCCAACAAGATCCAATATTATTTTTAAAAATATTAGACCTTGCGTTTATGCTTACTTAGCAATATTCATAAACAATTAATGCTGTAAACTTTTGGTCATTTTCACTGCCGTACGAATGACTCATAAACTTAATATTGACCTGATGATTATTCTGGGTAAGTTCATTTCTCAGCCAGTCATTGATGGTGTGTTCTAATGTTTGAATTGAACCCGCTTCAAAAGCTTTGATTTTAGCCATTATTATTCCTCCTTTCCCAAATACTTATGAAAGTATGAGCATATATGCATCGAAATTAATTTCTTTATATCATTTGTTTTGGTTTGAAAGTTGTTATACCTTTCTATTAACTTGTTTCGAGATATATATTGAATAATATCGAAACACATAGGTGCTAAATTTAAGATATATTTTTCAATAAGTTAAAGTGATATTTAATCGTTAGACGTATTTTTTATAATTACATAAGATTGCATTTCTTAAGAAAAGTAAAAAAAGTAACAGGGAAATTTACATGATTAATCTTCAGTATAGAGGTTGCTTAAATACATTAAGAGGTGCCACATGTTAAAAACGATTTTGACTTTAGGAACTGGTGTTGCTCTAGGTTGTTATTATAAGTCTCATAAAGATAAAAATAAATTATCTGATGAGAAAAAAGATGATGATCTGAGCATGGACGATAGCGTAAAAGGCAAGAAAGTGCTGAGCAAGTTCCTGAAATAATCTGAAAGGGAAGCTTGTGATCAAGCTTCCCTTATATTAAGCCTAAATTTTGCTAAATATAAAGTCGAGTATAAGTATAAGGAAATAAAAGATGAGTGCCAAAGATAATCAATTGATCGGTTCCAAGCCCCCTTATAACGCTGAATATGTCCTGGACAGCATGATGGATATCGATGAGTGGGAGCGAGATTCAGCTAAACATCACAAACATTTATCTGAGCGTCGAAAAAGCCGATTGCAGCAGGAACGTAAAAAGAAGTGTGTGTGGATGATGGATGAATAGAGCAGTTCTTTAAGATTCATCTGAGTTACTCAATTAACCAAGTGAGAGGTAATGAAAAATGAAGAATTTATACGTGAAAAGTCTAGCATTATGTTGTGTATTTGCCTTTGCTGGCTGTGATAAAAATCGGGATGCCGATGATCCAATGACCAAAGGTGAAACCACCACACCTCATTCTAAGGAGGCAGCACCTGTAAGCCCTAATAATGAAATGCATGATGATATGCAGCATTCATCAGCACCAGCAATGATGAACGATCAAGGTACATCAGGTGTGCAGACAGGTAATACGACTTCAAATTCAGGACAATCCCCAGCTTCATAAGTCAAAAGATCCGTTGGGAAAAATGACTAAAGTACCGAGCTCATACTTTAGTCATTTTTATTATTTATAGCGGATCAAAAAATAAATAATAGCCTAGACAGTTTTTATTGTGATTTTAATCACATTAAATTGTAGTACTGCATTTTAACTCACTTATCATGTAGTGTTTATGTATATGAAGCTTAAAGGCTATTTCATAACTTAAAACAATATTAACAATTGATTACTGTAAATACTGCAAAATTCCTAAATAGAATATAAAGGAATAATGTCATGCATCAATATTTAAAAATAGCAGAACAAATTTATGATCAGGTTCAAACAAAATATGAGTTCACTGATGATCATGTAGAAGATCTTAATAATTTAATGATTGAGTTAAGAAATGCTGCCAAAGATTCAGATTTTAAAATGCTTTATAATTATATTAATTTCGAAGACTTATTAATGAAATCCAAAGCATTATCGATTGATCTGGATGTGAGTATTTTGCCGAAAAGTAAAAATAAAGGTGAATACATACTATGGTTATCAGGCTTTGTAGAAAAACTGATCGTTTCTACCAAGAAGACTGAAACAAAACTAAAAAATAAGGTAGTGATGCCGAATTATTATTATGATGATTCAGGCAATATTGTGAGTAAAACTAAAAATAGTGGTGAAGAAATTATTTCATATTTTAAAGATAAAGAACCGATTTAATGAAATAAAATAATCTTTCGTATTTTGCCACGATTATTTTGAAACAGGAGTTTTTAAGATGTCGAAACAATATATGTTAAAAGAAGTTGATGCGAGTAGTGAAGCAGGAGATAAAATTATTGTGGAGCAGATTTATGAAAAGCTGCCCCCGATAGATGTAAATATAAATGATTTTTCCTGGTCACCTTTATTTAAAGTGGTCATTACCGATAAAGTGATCCCGCTGAATGATGACTTAACCTTTACCCATCCACGGACTGGAAAAGTTTTTCGTATTGGCAGCTGAAAAAATGTGCTGCGCCGTACGTAAACGAGGCGCCACATTGCAAGCCAGTGTGAAGACTCTTTGCTAGTTGATGTGAGGCGTATTTAAAGCCTCTGCCCAATCTTTTCCTTTGCAACGTGGGCATTGTTGCTGCAGATGATTTAAATGTTGGGTCATACCACAGTACATACACGAATAAAAAAGTGCCGGATTTAATTGATCTGTCTTTTTATAATGGTTTGGAAAGAGTGGCAATCCCCATTTTGTGTCGTCATTGGCATAGAACAGCAGACTTAAACAGCCATCAGTTTCAAGCAAAGCGACTTTGACTTGTCCGAGATGTTCAACACTTTGCTGGCGCATTTCTGCAAAAAATTCATCATGGGAATATTTTTCTTTTCTCATATCCTGTATCACCATCAAGCCATCTTCGACAATACAAAGTGGTTTTCCTTCCAGCAGGATTTCCACTTTCTTGCTTTTCATCATGGCCCATGTCACCAGACGATATAAAATAATGATGGTACACATGACCACGAAAGCTTGGGCAATCGGTGCATCATCAACAAACATCGGATCGCCGGCGGCACTGCCTAAACTCAGAATGATAGCGACCTCAAAGATTGAAAGTTGTCGGATGCCGCGTTTTCCGGACAGCTTTAAAAAGATCAGGATAAGCAGAAACATGACACAACAGCGAATGATGATTTCTACGACCAGTTCCCAAGTCGTATCGTGGATGAAAACACCGATAAGATCCATTATTGATTTACTCTTTCTTATAATTTGTAAGTGCTTATATTCTACGCAATAAAAATGAGCTTATGTTTTAAATAAGCTCATTTTTTTATAGGAGAGCAGGGACTACATTTTATCCCAGGCATCTTTGATGGCTTGTTTGGCCTGTTCCCATTTTAATCTTGATTCGGCTTTCAGCTCTTCCCAAGATTCTTTAAGATTGCCTTCTACATCTTCGAACTGGGTATTACGATCATGTTCAGATCGTGCGCGGCTGCCTAACTCATATGCTTTGGAAAAGTCCCGGTCGTAATCGAGGTCTGGTGTATCCAGTGAAGCTTCCTGATAATAAGGACGGGTCACATAGCTTTCACGCCAATGATCATTTGGATCGATACTTACACGTGAACCTTGATTATTTTGATTAGTAATATTCTGATTTGTCATTATCGTTCTCCAGCAAATTTTCCAATGTATATAAAATTTAGGAGAATATTAATTTATTCTCCTAAATATTTACGGATCTTAAAATAATCAAAGCTTATTTCTGCTGATTATTTTGGTTTGATCCTTGGTTGTTAGAATCTTTTTGATTAGATCCTTGTTGCTGACGGTTGTCATTTTGCTGCTGTTGCTGCTGACGGTTGTCATTATTTTGGTTTTGCTGATTTTGCTGATTTTGCTGATTTTGCTGATTTTGCTGGTTTTGTTGCTGCTGCTGTTGGTTATTGCGCTCTTGATTGCTTTGATTATTTGTATTACTCATGATCGTACACCTCATTTGGTTATTGATTTTATCTGAGTAAATCAGATGGTTTAATTAAAACATATTTTTATCGGAAGAATAGGGCAAGCCTGTTTCACTTTATTTAAATGTAATATACAAATTTTCATTAAATAATGCTTTTTTAAGAGCTTAATGCTTCTAATCAAGTTTTGATGAAAACAGTATTAATATAAGTTGATATCAAAGTAACATAAAGCAACATAAAATGGGGTTTCTCCTTTTTTATATATCTTTTTTCTTGATAATTTTAACAAGATTCGTGCATATATCTTTGAGTAATCTTTCCAGCTTTTTTTCAGGGCTGCCTTTATATAGGTTTCTGAAATTATAGTTTTTCTTTTTATAGTTTATGCAGTAAAAGAATGTTCCGACTGGCTTTTGCTTGTTTTCAGATCCTCCTGGCTTAAGCAAGCCGGTACAGGAAATATAAATATCAGATTTAAAGATATGTTTGCCTTTATTAATCATTTCTTCAGTAATTTCCCTTGATTCGGCGCTATATTTTTTAATCATCGCAGGAGAAATTTTAAGTACTTTTTCTTTTACTTTGAGATCATAGCAAACTAGACTTCCGGTCAGAATATCTCCAGAAAATGGGCTCAAAGAAAACTGGTAAGATAAATAACCAGCAGAGGCACTTTCCAGAAAGAAGATAGAAAGTTTTTTTTGCGCGAGTAATTCGCAAGATTTCTTAAACATGGCTCTCTCGAATAAAAATCATTCATTAAATTATTAATTATTTTGAAATCTATTTTATGGATAAATAATTCAAAATATTAAAATGTAAAAACATGCTTCTTCTATATGGTTGATATGAAATGTTTTTAAATTTTACGTGTTTCAATATTAACCTGTTTTAACAAAATGTTGGTAGGAATAAAGGATGAGCAAAGTAAGGTGATTTTATAGTTTCGATTCGGAGAATGGAAATGTCTGTTGTCGTAAAAAAAAGATTACTTGATTTGTTGCAGGACGATCATAAAAATTATTACGAGTTAGTTTCTTTCTTCCTCGATGGGGATATATCTAACTTTGAAAAAGAGAAAAAAGCCGTTAATTTTTTAAAACAAGAATTTGAGATGATGAAACCGAGCAAGATTTCTTTGCCCAATCAAATTGAAGAAATCCGTGCTTGGTATAACAATGAAAATCGAAAAGTATGTCATGACTATCAGGAATATTTGAGCCAGCGTAATGCGGGAGGCGAGCGAGAATATTTTAAAAATATCGGGCAGGCGTTTGAATTTCTACTTAAAGTTGCCCCAGTTAAAAAGGTAGACGGTTCCTGGCTATACAGTATTGTCAATTACTGGAATGATCCAGTCTTTCATGATCTGATTCTGATCTATCTGGAAGAGCTTGGCTTGGGGCAGGCAAAAGCCAATCATGTCTGCATTTATGACGATTTATTGCGTGTATTGGGACTGGATGATTTTGAGCTGTTTCTGGATGATGAATATTACCATCAATCTGCAGTTCAACTTGCACTCGGTTATGCTCCGCCAGAGTATATTCCTGAAATCATTGGCTTTAATCTCGGCTATGAGCAGTTGCCTTTACATCTTCTCATCACCAACTATGAACTTAAAGAATTAGGAATTGAAGCCAAGTATTTCAATTTACATATTACCATTGATAATCTAGACAATGGTCATGCACACAAATCCCTGAAAGTCTTTGAAAATGTTTATAAAAAATATAAAGATAAAGATGTTTTCATGCAGAAGGTAAAACGTGGTTATGCACTCAATCAGCAAGGTATATCCTCCCCGCAAATTATTAAAAACCTGAATCTAGAAAACTTTGTTTATAAAATCTTGAAGCGTAAGGCACTCATCGGACAACTGGTGCATAACGAAAAACAGTTTATTGGGTGTAAATCCATTAATCAGTGGTTGGCCAACCCTCAAGAAATTGGCAGCTTCATCAATCAACTGGTTGAAAAGCGGTGGATTAAATTTAATTGTGATCCGGAAGAAAGTGTGTTCTGGCGCATGATCAGCCATGAAGACGGAAAAATGTATGGGGTGTTTACCCCGGCCGAAAGACAGATTATTCACGACTGGATTGCAGGCGAACAATACGCAACCCATGTATTGCCGTATAAGAATAGCCTAAGTAAAGAACAACCCTTACATGACTATTTATTTAGTTATATCTCGGATGGCGAACTGGAACATTTACAAAACAGAGTCAGCCAGACAGACAATTTTGCACTCAAGCTTTGTAAATTGACGCCTTTTCTCGCCCCCGAATCCCATCACAAAAGCATCGGTTTATGGAGTACGCAGAAATATGCAGAACTTTTATTTCCTTATTTAACCGCTTCGCTGCGTTAAGTGAGGAAACATGAGCAAAACATCTCATCATTTTTATATAGCCAACAATAAACAGGGTAGCCCAATGAGTGACGATCTTAAAGACAATAATAGCCAAAGTGCTTTAGCTGGGAATACACCAGACAAAATGAATCAAACTGACAAGACCAGACAGCTTGACCAGGTCAGAAGTGATGCGACCAATGAAGCGCTCACCACCAATCAAGGGGTCAAGATTTCAGATAACCAGAACAGTTTGAAAGCGGGCGTACGCGGTTCGACATTACTTGAAGACTTTATTTTACGTGAGAAAATTACCCACTTTGACCATGAGCGCATTCCAGAACGGATTGTACATGCACGTGGTGTAGGTGCGCATGGCTATTTTCAGGCCTATGAAGGCAATGAACGTTTTACCAAAGCCGGCTTCCTGACTGATCCAAGCATACAGACGCCTATTTTTGTGCGTTTTTCTACCGTGCAGGGACCTCGTGGTTCAGCTGATACGGTACGTGATATTCGCGGTTTCGCCATCAAGTTCTATACCCAAGAAGGTAACTTTGATCTGGTGGGGAATAATGCCCCGGTATTTTTTGTTCAGGACGGGATTAAATTTCCAGATTTTGTTCATGCGGTTAAACCCGAACCACATAGAGAAATTCCGACTGGCGCCACTGCCCATGACACCTTCTGGGATTTTGTCTCACTGGTGCCTGAATCTGCGCATGCAGTCATGTGGGCCATGTCAGACCGTGCGATCCCGCGCAATTTACGCTCGATTCAGGGCTTTGGTGTGCATACCTTCCGTCTGATTGATGCACATGAAAAAGCACGCTTTGTGAAATTTCACTGGACGCCTAAACAAGGTTTAAGCGCACTGGTCTGGGATGAAGCACAAAAACTGGCCGGTAAAGACCCGGATTTCCATCGACGGGATCTGTATGAAGCCATTGAGCAGGGCCTGTATCCTGAATGGGAACTGGGAGTGCAGATTGTCGAAGAGGAAGATGAAATGAGCTTCGATTTCGACCTGCTGGACCCAACCAAAATTATTCCAGAAGAGTTGGTCCCGATTACCCCGATTGGCAAGTTCGTATTGAACCGTAATGTCGACAACTTTTTTGCGGAGACCGAGCAGATCGCATTTTGCCCGGGTCATATCGTACCAGGGCTTGATTTTACCAATGATCCGTTGTTACAGGCGCGCTTATTCTCTTATACCGATACCCAGTTAAGTCGTTTGGGTGGACCGAATTTCCATCAGATCCCGATCAATAAGCCGGTCTGCCCATTCCATAATAACCAGCGTGATGGCATACACCAGCATCAAATTCATAAAGGTCAGGCCTCTTATCAACCTAATTCGATTGATAATAACTGGCCAATTGAGATTCCGCCTGCTGCGCAGAATGGAGGCTTTGAAAGTTATCAGGAGCGCATTGATGGACATAAAATTCGCCAGCGCAGTGAATCTTTCTCGGATCATTTCTCACAAGCCCGTTTGTACTATCAAAGCTTGGCACCGCATGAGCAAAAACATGTGGTAGATGCCTATACCTTTGAATTGAGCAAGGTCCAGCGCCCACACATCCGTGAGCGTGAAGTACAGGAAGTGCTGGCCAATATTGATACTGATCTTGCCAAGCAAGTCGGGCAAAATCTCGGGATTGAAGTGCCAGACTTAAAAGAAAACTTCAAGCATGCCAGCATTGAAAAATCTGAAAAACTGTCTATGCAGGCATTTATTCCAGAGGATATCAAGGGCCGTAAAATAGCGGTACTGATTCATGATAAAGTCCATGCCGAGAGCTTACGTAGCATTATCAACTGGTCAATTCAGGAAAATGCCATTGTGCATTTACTGACCCCAATGCTGGCACCTGTAAAAGGCTCACGTGATGAAGTGATTCCTTCAGACGGTATGCAGAAAGCCGAACCCTCGATTATCTATGATGCGGTGGTGATTGCCGATGGTGACAATCTGGATGCCGTTTTAGCCGATGGTGTGAGCAAACATTATTTGCTGGAAGCCTATAAACATTTAAAACCGGTTGTGTTGCTGGGTGACAAAGCTGAGTTACTGGATCAGTTGGGTTTAAAACCGGATGAAGGCACGCTATTACAGGATGATTTCCTACAGGTGGCCGACACGCTTAAACACTTACTGCGCCATCATCGTGTTTGGGACAGGGAAGCTGTGGCCGAAGCCATACCTGCCTAATACTAAAAAAGCTCCTATATGGAGCTTTTTTATATCCGTTTAAAATATTGCTCAGGCAGCAGAAAGTTTGACCAGCACTATGGCAATGCGCTCAATATGCTGATAGGCAGGTTGTTCCAGCTCTTCTCCGAACACATCCGGATCAATTTCTTCATAACTGTATTTAAAGTCTGGATAATGTTGCATCCAGTGATCGACGGCTTGTAAAAATTTATTGCCGTCTTGGCTGATTGCAATGCCTGTATATAAAAATAACGTGCCTTGAGGCGTAAGTCTTTTTATGCCTTCTGTGAGAATATTAAAGGATAGGTCCGTGCCATCCAGTGTATTGCCGCCGTGGCGGTATTGACGTTCATGCAGATCCATCAGATAAGGTGGATTGGCAAAAATCAAATCGAAATCACCTTCCAGAGCAGAGAACAAATTACTGTGGGTGGGGAAAATATTATCGGCACCTAAAAATTTTTTATTTATCTGGCTATAAAACAGGGCTTTGGGATTGATGTCGGCCGTGAAAATTTCTGTCGTTTCAGGAAATAAGCGGGCAACCGCAATAGCCACCGGAGATGCACCACAACACAGTTCTACACTGCGTTTTACCGTCTGGGGCTGGGTAAGCAAATATTGTTTAAGATGATAATAAAAGCGATAGGTGTCGGGACCAAAGAACACCGCATCGGTTTCAACGGTTGGAAAAGCGGAATGAATAAATAACTGATCATCCAGAGAGGCGACCCGAACAAGACTCAACCACTGCTGGTTTTCAATACGGATCAGGTGGGCATTTTTTAATATCAGAAACAGACGTTGATCAAGATCTTGTGGATAAAAGGGCAGATTCCAGCCAAAGATATCCTTTAAACTTCGAAGTTCATTGGGTAAATTTTGCTTACGCATAAAAATCCGTTCATGGCTGAGCGGAGTAATTACAGTAAAACGGTAATGTTTTTGTTTTAGAAAATTAAGTAAATACAGTAAAGCCCTCTGCTGTGCAAGTTCCATATTCACGTGCTGATCCATGTTTTAGCCTCTTGTTTTTATTAAAAAACCTCCCGAAGGAGGTTTTTTGCTCACTTAGCCATTCACGATTTCACCACCATTGACATGGATGACCTGTCCGGTGATATAACTGGCATCATCAGACGCCAGAAACAAGTAGGCTGGCGCAACTTCACTCGGCTGGCCCATTCGTCCCATTGGCGTGTCCTGACCGAATTTTGCGACAGTTTCTGCATCGAAACTACTTGGAATCAGGGGCGTCCAGATCGGGCCAGGGGCAACACCATTGACTCGGATGCCTTTTTTCTGCTTCATCAGATTATTGGATAAACTACGGGTAAACGTGGTAATTGCGCCTTTGGTACTGGCATAGTCCATTAATTCATCATGTCCATGATAACTGGTAATACTGGTGGTATTAATAATACTGTCTCCTTCTTTTAAATGAGGCAGTACGGCTTTGGTTAAATGAAACATTGAAAATATATTGGTTTTAAATGTTTTTTCCAGCTGTTCGGTACTAATATCGCCAAGATCTTTTTGTTGATACTGTACACCGGCATTATTAATCAAGATATTAATCTTTCCGAACACCTTAAGGGTTTCTGCGACACATTTTTCTGAACTTTTGGGATCGCTAATATCTTCCTTGAGCAGTAAACAGTGCTGACCTTCTTGCTCAACCAGTTGTTTTGTTTTTTCAGCATCTTGTTGTTCTTCAAGATAAATAATTGCGACATCTGCACCTTCACGGGCAAATAACACCGCGATGGAACGGCCTATACCGCTATCGCCACCACTAATCAGCACCACTTTATCTTTAAGTTTATGACTACCCTGATGGGTGGATTTAATGATTTCAGGTTCTGGATGCATAACTTGTTGCTCTCCAGGCTGGTGTTGTTGTTCTTGCGCCGGTGCAGCTGTTGGATATTGATTCGGGTTATTGCTCATCTCTAACGTCCTTTGCTTCGATTATTTTTCATCATCTTGGAAAAAGATGTTATTTTCGGTAAGGACAATGTTTTGATTAGTTGGAATTGTATTTTTTCCGTAGAAGGTGGTAAAAAAATATAAATTTTAACGATTATAAAATGACATTTAGACAATCGCTAAAATCTTAATATGGTTACTGGCAATAATATCTTCAACAAGTGTTCTGTTTTCAGTATCTTGAGTCCAGTTTTCAATGGGTGTGGTATCTGCCAGGTTGAGGATTGTTCGAATTATTTTTTCAGCTATTGCCAAAGTGCTATCACTGGATGCAGCTTGTTGAGCGTCTAACGCCTTGGAATACTCCTGTTCATTACTACAAATTTCAATATTTTTCATATTGTTGGTTATGTACAGGATACGCTGGAACGGCAAGGCAATATCTTTTTTTTCTACTTTGTAAAACCAGTCCGAGTCATAGGCAACCCAGTCATTATGATTAATGTCGAGATGAGCCATCAAAATTTCAGGACTGAGCAAACTTATAAAGCTTGATTGCAGTTTTATCACTGAATCTGTCTCTTGTTTTTTATTCATTTTAACTCTCCTAAATTTTTTCTCTGTCCAATTTTTAATGTCTTCAATTCAATTGTTTTTTTAAACATATGCTTTGTATTTTTTTATGTAAACTTTAACTATTTGGATGAGGGTTGTAAATGAATGTTTATTTGTTGACTTTATTAATGCTTTTATCTCTGTGTGATTTAAAGCGTAAAAATCAGCGGGTAATTTAAAAAAATATAATTTAAAAAAATCACAGATAACATGAAGATATGAATTTTAGAAAAATATAACTGAGAAACATTTAAAAGTATTGAAACATAGCGGGGTTAGAGCAAAAGTATTTTATCTCTTATGGTGAATATAGCCGCTATATAACGGCCTATATAATTTTAATAGAGGAAGAGATAATCATGGCTAATCAAGATTCTAGAAACGATGATCAAGATAATAACTCAGGTACCTCAAACCGTGGATTCGCGAGCATGGATCCAGATCGATTACGGGAAATCGCAAGTAAGGGCGGACGTGCCGCCCATGCAAGCGGAAATGCGCATGAATTTACCACAGAGGAAGCCCGGGAGGCGGGACGTATTGCCCATTCCCGCGGCAATGCTCACGAATTTACCTCTGATGAAGCACGTGAAGCAGGCTCATTAAGTCATAGAAATGGTCGTCGTTCTAGCAGTCGTGACGATGAGGACGACGATTATGATGATCGCGGTGGTCGCGGCCGAGGTCGTAGCCGCAATGACGATGACGACGATGATTATGATGATCGCGGCGGTAACCGTTCCGGTAGCCGTGGTCGCAGCCGTCGTGATGACGATGATGAAGATGATCGCGGTGGCAGCCGTTCCGGTGGTCGTGGCCGTAGCCGCAATGACGATGACGATGATTATGATGATCGTGGTAGTAACCGTTCCGGTGGCCGAGGCCGTAGCCGTCGTGATGACGATGATGAAGATGATCGTGGTGGCAACCGTTCTGGTGGTCGTGGTCGTAGCCGTCGTGACGACGACGATGAAGATGATCGTGGTGGCAGCCGCTCCGGTGGTCGTGGTCGCAGCCGTCGTGACGACGATGACGAAGATGATCGTGGTGGCAACCGTTCTGGTGGCCGAGGCCGCAGCCGTCGTGACGACGATGATGAAGATGATCGTGGTGGCAGCCGTTCCGGTGGCCGAGGCCGTAGCCGTCGTGATGACGATGACGAAGATGATCGTGGTAGTAACCGTTCCGGTGGCCGAGGCCGTAGCCGTCGTGATGACGATGATGAAGATGATCGTGGTCGCAGCCGTCGTGATGATGACGATGAAGATGATCGCGGTGGCAACCGTTCCGGTGGTCGTGGTCGCAACCGTCGTGACGACGATGATGAAGACGATCGTCGCGGTAACCGTTCAGGTGGTCGTGGCCGCAGCCGCAATGACGATGACGACGATGATTATGATGATCGTCGCGGCAACCGTTCCGGTGGCCGAGGTCGTAGCCGTCGTGATGACGATGATGAAGATGATCGTGGTGGCAACCGTTCTGGTGGTCGTGGTCGCAGCCGTCGTGATGACGATGAAGATGATCGTGGTGGTAGCCGTTCCGGTGGTCGAGGCCGCAGCCGTCGTGATGATGACGATGAAGATGATCGCGGTGGCAACCGTTCCGGTGGTCGAGGCCGTAGCCGTCGTGATGACGACGATGAAGATGATCGTCGTGGTGGCAGCCGTTCTGGTGGCCGAGGCCGCAGCCGTTATGATGACGACGATGAAGACGATGATCGTGGCAGCCGTGGGCGCGGCAATCAAAAACGCGATGAATACGGGCGCTTTACCAGCTAAATCCAGCGCTTTGATTGCATTCAACAATGGCCAGCGCTTTGATTGCATTCAACAATGGCCAGCGCTTTTTTAGCCTAAACCATTATTGAGTCACTCTTAAAGGATATTGAGTAAGTCTTTTACTCAATATCCTTTTTTAATGGGTATTTCATTTTTTGGCCGCTCAACAGCTTCTAGCAGCTCTGAAACATTCGATAGACCTCAAGACTCGCAGATCAATTGCATAATCGTGTGGCAGATAAGCGATCATGCTCAGCCTTTTAGATCAGTTCTATGTGTAGCTTTTTTCGGTAAGTTTATTCTCGTAAATCAGTGCCGGTTTTGGTTCTTGCCAAAGTTGTTGGTAAAGCGTGATGATCTGTTCAATCCTGGGTACAACAGGATTATTTAACGGTGAACCTGAAGCCAATGCTTGCTCAGCCATAGTCTGTACCACCTGATCAAAATCACTTTTACTGACGCCAAATTCAGCTAAGCTGGGTACCGCCAAATCTCGATTAATTTTAATGAGCGTATCAATAAGCTTTTGATTGGCGACCTCATCCGAGTCATCATAATCCGCACAGCCGATCGCTTTGGCACATTCTGCATAGCGCTCAGGTGCGGCTTGAACTGAAAATGCCGTGACGCTAGGTAACAACATGGCATTCGACAGACCATGAGGGACATGGAAAAAAGCACCAATCGGTCGGCTCATGCCATGCACTAATGCAACAGAGGCATTGGAAAAGGCAATGCCTGCCAACGTTGAGCCAAGCATCATCTTTTCACGCGCAGATTCATTGCCAGACTGGTGATACACTTTTTGCAAATTTGGTCCGATCAGTTTCATTGCAGCGATTGCTTGCGCATCACTATAGGGACTGGCTTTTTTACTCACATAGGCTTCCATGGCATGGGTCAGTGCATCAATTCCTGTATCTGCCGTGGTTCGCGCAGGCAGTGACATCGTCAGTTCATAGTCGATAATCGCTGCAACAGGTAAAAAGCCTAAACCCGCACAGAGCATCTTTTCGCTGGTCAGGTCATTGGTAATGATAGTGAAACGTGTACATTCAGAACCTGTTCCTGCTGTGGTCGGGATGGCAATAATCGGAAGGCCTATTTCATTGACTTGGCGGGGAAATTTATAATCAGCGATGACACCACCGTGTTTGCTTAAAATGCTGATCGCTTTTGCACTGTCTATCGGGCTGCCGCCACCAATCGCGATAATGGCATCATAAGCATGGTTTTTGACATGCTCAACACCTGCTTCAATCGAGCTCGAGGTGGGTTCGGGAATGGTTTCATCAAAGTAATCACTATCAATCTGTTCGGCGTTTAATATTGTTTGAATCTGTGCGATGTATCCTAGTGAAACCATCATCTTATCGGTAATGATCAGTGGTTTTTTTGCACCTAAACTTTTCAGAATCAGCGGAAGCTTGCTTCGTGCATTTTTGCCAATTTCCATAATTCTTGGCAGATTAATTTGATGAGACATTGTTATAAATCCTATTCTTGATTCTTGTATTTTTATATCGTGATACAACCTGTATCATTATTTATGTATATATTTTACCCGTACGCAAGTCAAACAAAAAAAGGCGTGGAGTTTTCAGAAACCAATCCTATGTACTCACGTCTATTTTTGACTTCGTGATTCAATTATTCATTATCTCGATCATTTAAAGCTGGAAAAATTCGTCTCCAACTGCCTTATAGCAAAGTAATTTATCTGAAAAAGAGTCATCAATGACCTCATCGCATACCCATCAAAAATGCTCAACAACATCGTGTAGAAATCTAAGCTGATGAAAAGGGAATGAAAAGGGAATGGAAAGGGAATGAAAAGGGAATGGAAAGGCATCTGATCCGTCATAGAACTGTCATCACCTCAGACTATGCTGGTTCTACAACAACAAGAAATAGTTGGTTAGAGCATAAAAATAATAATTTTGATGTTTTCTAACACAACATTCTGATGGCTTCTGAACCCACTTCGGTGGGTTTTTATTTCCGAAGGAGTAAGGTCTAAAGTATATGTTTGAGCTAGAAAATAAAGTGCGCTTGAGAAGGCAAAAAATGCGTAAAAGTGAGCAACTGTTTATCGCATATAAAAAGTTCCTGCAAGAAAAGAAGCGTCAGAATGATGAAAACAGTCGCCTGATTTTTATTGTCAATTATCTGGAAAAAATCAATTTTGCATTCTATGGTATGGATAGCAAACAACAGTTGATTACTGAACTGGAAAAATATTATAACGAAAATGAAATTCTGATCTAAGCCCATACATTATAGATAGAAACACCTACCTTTTCAGGCAAGAACATTATTCCAGCTCAAGTTGATAGTCATCTTTGGTGACTTTGATTTTTATCTTTTTATATCTTCTTTTATTTGGATTTAAAGCTGAATCGGTGACTTCTGTGGCGAAGTTTGAATTTCCCATAAGATGATAATAGGCCTTATAGCCAATTAAAATTTTTTGCGGTCGGGCCCCATGTTCATGACTATACGCATCCAGCAGTTGGGTCAGTTTTTCGAAGGTTGATATCTCGGTCATGGTTAATGCTCTGTTAAGGCCTCATTCACTATTTATTTAAACTAATCGAACTTTGTTAAGAATTTAAGACAGTCACTCACATTTGAAGCCGCTTGTTTTCTAAAGCATTTAAGAGGGTTGGGTCATAAAATTTTCATATTCCAGCACTATTGTTTCTAGCAAATATTTTGCATAGTGATCGAAGGATGAAAAAGCGTTTTTGGGGTGGAATAATTTTAGCGGGCTGTAGCATGCAGACCTTTGCTTTAAATATTTTAATTGTTAACGATGATGGTTTAACCAGTAATGTCAAAGCACTGTATGACGAGTTAAAGGCCAATGGTCATAGTGTGCTGGTCTCTGTGCCATGTTCACCGCAAAGTGGGCGTGGCGGGGCGATCGTGATGTATAGCGCCAGCGTAATTTCAGCAGACAATGATAAGCAGATTGCGGCTGAAAATGGCTGCCATAATGGAGCAGCAGCGATTGGCGCACCAGCCGCAGGCCCATTTAGCAAAGCCGGTTATAACAATGGCGACTGGAACTATGTGCATGGTACACCGGTTATGGCCACTGCGTATGGTCTGGATGTGGTTGCCAATAAGCGCTGGGGCAAAGCCCCTGATCTGGTCCTGTCGGGCCCCAATGAAGGGCAGAATGTTGGTCGGGTGGTGGTTCATTCCGGCACGATTGGTAATGTACAATTTTCGGCAGCCCGTGGCATTCCATCGATTGCCTTAAGTGCAGACTCCAATACGGTGGATGACAAGACCTTAAACAATGCCAATTCCGTGATTGTGGCAAAACAGACGGTCATATTATTGAAGGAGCTGCAAAATAAAGCTGGACAGGGTGCTTTATTACCGAAAGGCATTACATTGAATGTCAACTTTCCAAAGAACTTAAGCACCAGCACGCCGTTTGCGTTTTCGAAAATTGGCAGCTATGACCTGTACAACTTTAATTTTAAAGTCAGTAAAGATGATAAAGGTGCCAATCAATACGGTTTAGGTTTTGGCATAAATTCCAGTGCCCCGACAGCAGCTCAAGCAACAGATGAAAGTGCGGTGGTGCAAAGCAAGATAGCAGTGACTGCAATGCAAGTGGCCTATGACCATCGTCCTGCAGCGCAACAATGGCTCAAGATCCGTCTTAAAAACCTGTTTAAATAAGGGGAAGGCCAATGCAACGTTGTTTATGGATATTACTTCTTGGCTTAGCCTTGAGCGCTTGTCATGATGACAACCATGACCGGCAAGAACAGCCCATCGAGAAGCCTGAGCCAGTGCCTGCTTTAGCGGTGGGTACTTATTCGGTCAGTATCGAAACCGATCAGGAATTGCCGACAGTGGGTAAATACTATTCAGGTGCGGATGGCAGCAAGCTGGTGGTTTTGAATGATGCGCAAGATCGTGCTCAGATCGTAATGCATTATGATGTAGCAACTAACACATGGCATAGCAATCAAAGCGATAAAAATCTTAGGCTTGAGTTTGCCCACTATGAAAAAATTGCTGATCAAAAGCTAAGTGTGAATGAGCTGGTGGGACGCTATGCCTTATCTTTGGCTGATGGCAGTTCGATTCCAGTTGAAGTGAAAGCGCAAGGGCAAATGCTTTCACTCGATCAAAACTGTCGCTTTACAGCAAAAATCAGTGAAAGCTTATTGGCAAATATCGCGAGTTATCAACTCACTGAAAATAAATGTTCAGCCTTAAAGAATAATGAAAAAGGCTATATCGTGGTCGATCAGGATCTGGAACCGGCTGCTTTCAGATTGTTATCAGATCGCATCGGTGCTCAGGATCTTTGGCCTTTCCATCCTAAAATGCGAGCATACCGATAAATGTGTGTTATCGGTATGCCTTCATCTTCTATATTCCTTATTTCTAGACCTTCTTGATTTTTGTTCAAAATAATATTCTGCTTCTGAAGCGCTGATTTTCTGCTCTTGAGACCAATGTCTGATTTAGTTCATGGCATTTTTCTTTTTAAATTCTGTCTCCTGCAAGAATTAGCCCGAATGGAGCTTAAAACAGCTGATGTCAGATAAGAAAAAACCTATAAAATTACACATAACATAATTTAATTATGTATTGCATAAATTCAATCTTTCTTGTAGCATGAATTTATGGTTGAGGGCCTATGCAGAAAAAGTTCATACTTTACGATTGCATGGGCTTACTTATGGAAGGAAAGGTTTCAACACGGATGCTTTTGACATACTTATAAAAACACCGGTGACCTTTTCTAAACGTAATGCATCGTAGTACCAGTTTGTTGAGTCAGCTTAGATTAGCCAACACAAAACATGGGAATTTGCATTCACAACGGATGAATTAATCTAAATAAGGGAAACTAGATGGACATTTTAGATAACCCATTAGAACTATGTGGTTTTGCTTTTATTGAATTTGTTTCGACGGAAAATGGATTAGACCAGATCTTTGAAACAATCGGCTTTACCAAGGTGGCGAAGCATAAATCTAAAAAAGTTTATTTATGGCGCCAGGGTAATATCAATATCATTTTGAATTACCAGCCAGAATCCTATGCTTCATTCTTCTTTAAAGAACATGGTCCATCTGCATGTGCAATGGGCTTTAGAACCCGTGATGCAGCCAAGGCATTTAAAAATGCAATTGAACTGGGCGCAGAGCCGATGTACTCACAAGCGGGTCCAATGGAATTGAATATTCCTGCAATCAAGGGTATTGGTGGTATGCCAATCTTCCTGGTAGACCGTGATATTTATGAAAATGACTTTGTTTTCTTTGATGATGTCGAGCGTAATCCAAAAGGCGCAGGCTTAAATGAAATCGACCATTTAACCCATAACGTTTATAAAGGACGTATGGAATACTGGGCGAACTTCTATGAAAAAATCTTTAATTTCCAGGAAATCCGTTACTTCGATATTAAAGGTGAATATACCGGTTTAACCTCGAAAGCCTTGACTGCGCCTGATGGCATGATCCGTATTCCATTGAATGAAGATTCAGACAAGGGTAACGGTCAGATTGCCGAGTTCCTTGCGGACTTTAATGGTGAAGGCATCCAGCATATTGCCTTTATTACCGATGACCTGATTTCAACATGGGACAAGTTAAAAGGTTTAGGCATGGAGTTTATGACAGCACCGCCTGAAACCTATTATGAAATGTTGAAAGAGCGTTTACCGGATCATGGCGAGCCAACTGAAGAGCTGCAAAAACGCGGTATCTTGCTGGATGGCAACACCAAAGATGGTCAGAAAAAATTGTTATTACAGATTTTCTCGCAAAACATGCTGGGGCCTGTCTTCTTTGAATTTATTCAACGTAAAGATGATGATGGCTTTGGCGAAGGTAACTTCAAGGCACTGTTTGAATCAATCGAGCGTGATCAGATTCGCCGTGGTGTATTAGAAGCCAAATAAGCTAAAACTTGAAGAAACGAAAAAGCCAGAAAGTTCACTTTCTGGCTTTTTTTGCTGCCTAAAAATTAACGGGTTTGAATATATTGATTGATGGCAGCCACTTCACGTTTAAACAGTTCCAGTTTTTCACTACCTTCCTGCACCGAGAAGAACATTTCACTGTCCAGCGCCACGATACAGAACTCCATCGAGTGATGGGCATTAAAAATTGGTAAACCCACCGCATTGATCCCGACCAGCAGATCGCCTTGTGCGATCGCCATACCGTGTTGCAGTGTTGTTTGTTTGAGGGCAAGGAACTCATCCCAATTGCCCGGTTTGATCGGGTAATGGTTCTGTGCAGCTTTATCCCATTCAGCCAGCATAAGCGGCTTAATGATCGCCTCTGGCATATAAGACGCAAATACCCGTCCCGCAGCGGAGTTGATCAGAGGCATAACCGAACCCACTTTGGTGACAATTGAAATCGGGTGGTTTGACTCAATGGACTGCACCACGAGCGGGCCTCTAGGCGACCATTTACTGATCTGGATACCGCAACCAATCTTGTATTGTAATTCGTAAATCAGATGCTGTACCAGTTGTAATACATCGGTATGCTGAATACAGTTTAGACCCAGACGCCATGCCTGATCACCCAAGGCATACTGACCATCTTCAAGCTGTTTGGCATAATTCATGCGGATCAGGCTGACCAGATAACGGTGAACCTTGGCAGGGTGCATATCCAGTCTGCTAGACAATTCTTTTAATATAATCGGTTTGTTATGTTCCAAAAGGGCATTGAGTACGGCTAAACCGACCTCAAGTGATTGAACCCCACCAGATAACTTTTCTTCAATCATTCATTAACCCTTAATCTGCATACGTTCGCGATCCGTATTTCGTTTTACTGCAGTACATAATGCCTGAGCATAAGCTAAAATAGAAATCACCTTTTTAAATGATTTAAATAGGTGAATTGTATAAGCATACAATTGTTTTTAATCAGCTTACACGATATTTGTATGACAAGCATCGATCGGCTAGGAACAGCCGATACCTGACTTAAATTCAGGCAATAAAAATCGGCATTGAAGCGATAGATCCCCAATGCCGAGCGCTTGAACCTGAACTAGGCGCCTAATTCATCTTCATGCAGGAAGTGCGTATGATGTGGGGCACGTTTGGTTCGGCTCCATTCGTCCAGCATTTCCAGCTTCATTTCTTCGGTAATGCGTGCAATTTTTGCATCAGCATGGACATCATTGTAGGTCAGCTCCAGACGGTGACCATTAGGATCAAAGAAATAGATCGAGTGGAAAATACCATGGTTGGTGACACCGAGCACCTTGACCCCGTTTTCTTCCAGATGTGCTTTTGCTGTCATCAAGGCATCTAAGTCTTCAACTTCAAAGGCAATATGTTGCACCCATTGTGGTGTATTTTCATCACGTCCCATTTCAGGCTGGGTCGGGAGTTCGAAAAATGCCAGTACATTGCCTTGTCCGGCATCGAGAAAGAGATGCATATAAGGATCGAAGGCTTTGGTAGACGGCACATGGTCTTCTGCAAAGGCCAGAATGAAATCCATGTTGAGCATTTTTTTATACCATTCCACGGTTTCTTTGGCATCTTTACAGCGATAGGCCACATGGTGAATTTTTTTAATTGCAAAGCTCATGATAAAACTCCTTTTATCGCTATTCCCAATCTGGTTGTTGTTCTGGTGCAGCATGTAAAAATGCTGGAAGGGTTAGACAATGTTGATAAATCGATTCAATTTTTGGAAAAGCGCTTAACTCTATTTTGAAGCGCTTGGCGTTATAGACCTGAGGAATCAGGCAACAGTCAGCAAAAGTGGCTTGTGTGCCAAAACAGAATTGCCCATTGGAATGCTGCAACTGTTTTTCCAGACTTTTAAAGCCTTCAATAATCCAGTGCTGATACCATTGATTTTTTTGCTCATCGCTGACCGCAAGATCATTTTTGAGATATTTCAACACTCTCAGATTATCCAGCGGATGAATGTCACAGGCGATGACCTGAGCAAAGGCCCGTACTTGAGCGCGTTCAATCACATCTTTAGGCAACAGTGGCTTTTCCGGATACTGTTCTTCCAGATATTCCAAAATACTGAGTGACTGTGAAAGCGCATGATCCTGATCAATCAGTGTAGGAACAAGTTGGCTCGGATTCAGCGCAACATAATTTGCCTGTTGCTGTTCATTTTTGACTAAATGAACAGGCTGGATCTCATAGGCAATCTGTTTCAGGTTCAGCGCAATACGGACACGGTACGCGGCCGAGCTACGAAAATAGCTATACAGTTTCATAGCGCTCGTCCTTTTGTTCATTAAAGGCAAAGTGACGTGCGGGTAAAATGGTATTGGCAACTTCGCCAAAGCCCACGCGAATGCCATCTTTTTCACAATAACCTTTCATGACCACACGATCGCCGTCTTCAAGGAAACCACGTGTTTCACCGTTGGATAGCTGAAGTGGCTTGGTGGTATTCCAGGTCAACTCAAGCAAGCTGCCGTAAGAGTTTTCAGTTGGCCCTGAAATGGTACCAGAGCCCATTAAATCGCCAACCTGCACGTTACAGCCTGCAATGGTGTGGTGAGTGAGTTGTTGTGCCATCGACCAGTACATATATTTAAAGTTAGTCTGGCAAATCACTTCTGCTTGTTGTGCTTGAGGGGTTTGTACTTCAACACTTAGATGGATGTCATAGCTGTTGGCAACATTTTCCTGTAAGTAAGCAAGAGGTTGCGGTTGTTGTTCCGGGCCTTGAACTTTAAATGGGGCTAAGGCTTCAATGGTGACGATCCATGGTGAAATCGCGCTGGCAAAAGTCTTGGCATTGAACGGGCCCAGCGGAACATATTCCCATTGCTGGATATCACGTGCTGACCAGTCGTTTAAGAGCACCATTCCAAAAATATGATCCCATGCATTTTCAATCGCAATCGGTTCACCCAGTTCAGTCGCTTTACCCACCACAAACGCCGTTTCCAGCTCAAAGTCGAGCTTACGTGTTGCTGAAAAAACAGGACGTTCTTCATTCGGTAACTTGATCTGACCAGAAGGGCGGACAATATCTTTGCCACTGACGATTACAGAGCTGGCACGACCGTTATAGCCTACAGGTAGTTCACTCCAGTTAGGCAGCAAAGCATTCTTAGGGTCTCTAAACATGGTGCCCACATTGGTGGCATGTTCTTTAGATGAGTAGAAATCGGTGTAACCAGGCACATGTACAGGTAAATGTAGCGTAACGGCATCTTGTTTGAATAAGGCTTTCTGGCGTAAGTCTGCGTTATCGCGTAATGCCGGATTTTCAGCAGACAGTAAGCTTTGTAAGGTTTTACGAACGGCTTGCCAGTTTTGCTTACCAGTCTCGATAAATTTATTCAATGTGGTTTGATTAAAACAGTTCGGCACACTGCTGTGGAGTAGGCCATCTGCTTCCAAAGCTGCAAGATCGAGTACCCAGTCACCAATCGCAACACCAACACGCTGATTGCCTTGTGCTGTTTCGCTAAAGATACCGTACGGCAAATTATGAATTGTGAAATCTGATTGCGGATCAATCTCAAGAAAACAGGTTAATTGTTGTGCCATGCTGTACCTTCCTTGTTTCTCATTCTGTAAAAACGATTAAATTTTTTATCTTGCTCTGTTCAAGCTTTTGAAAAAACGATAGATATTTTTCGTTTTATCCATTCAGCAGCTTGGTCTCAAGCAAGAAATATTGACTTTATGATTTCTATCATACTGAAAATAATTAATTACGCAATACATAATTTAATTACATTATTCATAATATTTGTTATTTATTGAATTTTCTGTTTATATGCGCGGTTATCTGAAAAGTAAATCAATTATTTTTTGATTTGAGGTAGGCATTGGTGATTAATTTATGATATACGTAATTTTAGACAAAAAAATTACGCGACAAGGACGAGAATAATCATATGTCAAATCAGGAGCAAGGAAACCTGAAACATGGTCTGAGCAATCGGCACATCCAGCTTATTGCGCTAGGTGGTGCGATTGGTACAGGTCTGTTTCTTGGAATTTCCCAATCAATCAAGCTGGCGGGTCCCTCAGTCATATTGGGTTATGCGATTGCAGGACTGATTGCATTTCTTATGATGCGTCAGCTAGGTGAAATGGTGGTGCAAGAGCCAGTCAGTGGTTCATTCAGTCATTTTGCCTATAAATACTGGGGCTCATTTGCAGGCTTCATGTCGGGCTGGAACTATTGGGTACTCAATGTTCTGGTGTGTATGGCAGAGTTAAGTGCAATTGGCCTGTATATTCAGTATTGGTGGCCTGAAATCCCGACCTGGGTTTCGGCACTGGCTTTCTTTATTTTAATTAACGGTATCAACCTGTTACATGTCAAATTTTTTGGCGAAATGGAGTTCTGGTTTTCCATTGTCAAGATTCTGGCAATTCTGGCCATGATCGCCTTTGGTTCCTATTTGCTTGCAACCGGCACAGCAGGACCACAGGCCAGCATCAGTAACCTTTGGGCATTGGGTGGATTCTTCCCGTTTGGTGTTGAAGGTTTAGTGATGGCGATGGCAGTCATTATCTTTGCCTTTGGTGGCATCGAGTTGTTTGGTATTACTGCGGCTGAAGCGCGTGAACCGGATAAAACCCTACCCAAAGCCGTCAATCAGATTATTTACCGTATCCTGATTTTCTATATTGCGACACTTTTCATTCTGTTTGCATTATTTCCTTGGAACCAGATGGCACAAGGTGGAAGTCCATTCGTGATGGTATTTGCCTCACTGGATAGCCAGGGTGTAGCGACTTTACTTAACTTTGTGATTCTGACTGCAGCCGTATCAGTTTATAACGGGACCAGTTATTGCAGCAGCCGTATGCTATTAGGTCTGGCTCAACAAGGCAATGCACCGAAATTCCTCAAGCATATCAATAAGCGCGGGATTCCAACCAATGCCGTTTATCTTTCAGCTTTCGTGACGGTTTTGTGTGTATTGTTGAACTATGCATTCCCTGAAAAAGCATTTGGTCTATTGATGATGCTGGTGGTGGCTGCCATTGTGATTAACTGGGTGGTGATTTCGTGGACACATCTCAAGTTCCGTAAAACCATGCAGGCTCAAGGCGTTACAACCAAATTTCCAAGTATTGCCTATCCATTTAGTAATTATCTTTGCATGATCTTTATGCTGGGAATCTTGGTAGTGATGTCATTAACACCAGATATGCGTATTGCGGTGATGATGATTCCTGGCTGGATTCTGTGTTTAATGCTGGCGTATTATTTGAAGCAGCGTAAGTTGAAAAATGCGCAACCCAGTGTTGCCTTGAATACAGATGCATAAATTTTGAATAAATGATGTAAATAAAAGGGCTGAATTTTCAGCCCTTTTTGTTAAGAAAAATAAGGTTGAATTTAAATTATTTTTAGAAAATTCTCTTTGCAAATAACAGATCAGGTCCTATTGATGGATAAATGAGTGAGATTCTTTTTTAGAAAGGGCTTTTTTTATTCATGTATATCGTATACGATATTCAAAATGTAGAGTAAGCCAATTTATCTAATATCCGTTTTTAAATTGGAAGCACACGAATGCATAACCATGAATGGTTTTAATCTTGATGATAGAGGAATAATTATGAGCAATATTTTTACAGGATGTATCCCGGCGTTGATGACTCCATGTACACCTAATCGTGAGCCTGATTTTGATGCGCTTGTGAAAAAAGGGCGCGAACTGATTGAAGCTGGAATGAGTGCGGTTGTATATTGCGGCTCAATGGGGGACTGGCCGTTATTGACCGAAGCTCAGCGTCAAGAAGGTGTCGCTCGTCTGGTAGCTGCGGGTATCCCGACAATTGTGGGAACTGGTGCAGTGAATACTAAAGAAGCAGTCTCTCATGCGGCACATGCTGAAAAAGTGGGTGCGCACGGTTTGATGGTTATTCCTCGAGTGTTGTCACGTGGCGCTTCTCCAGCCGCACAAAAAGCCCATTTTTCTGCCATATTAAAAGCTGCACCAAATCTGGCTGCGGTCATTTATAACAGCCCATATTATGGCTTCGCTACTCGCGCTGACTTATTTTTTGAGTTACGCCGTGAATTCCCAAATTTAATCGGTTTCAAAGAGTTTGGTGGTGCGGCTGATATGCGCTATGCGGCGGAGTTTATTACTTCGCAAGATGAGTCTGTCACCTTGATGGCGGGTGTGGATACCCAAGTCTTTCATGGTTTTGTGAACTGTAATGCAACAGGGGCAATTACAGGGATTGGCAATGCATTACCGAAAGAAGTTTTACAGCTGGTGGATTTAAGCAAAAAAGCTGCAGCAGGTGATGCGAAAGCACGTCGCTTGGCTCAAGAGCTGTCTGGTGCTTTAGAAGTACTTTCATCATTCGATGAAGGAACAGATCTGGTTCTTTATTATAAGTACTTAATGGTACTGAATGGGGATAAAGAATACAGTTTGCATTTCAACGAGACAGATGCATTAAGTGAATCTCAGCGCAAGTATGTTGAAACGCAATATGCATTGTTCCGTACCTGGTATCGTAATTGGTCTGCTGAGATCTGAGTAAGCTCTGTTAATTTTAAAAAAAGGCTAGGAAATCTAGCCTTTTTTAGTTCTGATAAGCTGGTTTAGATCTCAGTCCTTTTTTTTAGTCAGCACGATCACGCATAGCAAAATCAAGACTAGTCCTAAATAGCTATTAAACGTCAAGCTTTCCCCGACTAAATAGACAGCCAATAAGGTGGCCACCGGAATTTCTACCAAAGCTAAAGTCATGGCTTGGCTGGCAGGAATACGTTTTAGTCCAAAGCTAAAAAATAAATAACCCAGAAACATGGGAACAAGGGGAATATAGAGTGCTACCCAGATATTCGTTGCATAGTCGAATAAGTGAGTTGCTGTAATGAACAGGGTTGGAAATAAGAGAACCGCTGAAATACCAAAAATAACGCCCATTGCAGCCCTTGAATCCACCCCTTCATGAATGAGGTTTTTCATGATCCAGGAGTAAGTCGCATAGCTGAGACTGGAAAGCAGCCCAAAAAATATACCTAGGATATGCTCAGAAGAAATAACCTGATCTTGAGGGCGATGGTCACTGGAAAAACAAAGAAAAACAATTCCAGTGAAACCGAGAACAAAGCTGATGAACCATTGCAGAGAGAGCTTACGTTTGTCGAAAAACCATTCCAGCAAAACTGAAAATAAAGGAGCGCAACCAATTGAAATGACAGTTCCGACCGATACACCCGCCAAAGAGACAGAGGAATAAAAAGCAAAGGGGCACAGGATTGAAACAATGACGGCGATGCAAATCTTGGTCTTGAAATTAACCAATTTTAGGTAATTTTTTTGAATTGCTTTAAAACTGAGACATGCGTGAATTAAGCCGCCGAAACATACTGAAAGGCTGGCGATGACGATTGGGCTGATCCCCTTAGCAAAAGAAGCTGCTGTGCCTGCGCTTCCCCATAAAAAAGCAGCAAATAATACAGATAGGAAACCAGTGTAATAATTGAGGCAAAAAGCTGGTTTGGTTGGCATATTCATAAAGATTGGCTCAAACGTGAAAGCTTTTACGCAGACATTGTTGTACAGGGTAAAATGGTTTACCGTGCATAATTAAAGACTGAGTTGAGTGCTAAGAGAGAAGTTGACGTTTTCCCGTCATAAGAAATTAGAGTATGCCTGTGTATTACGATTTTAACTTGAATAAAAACTTCATCTTGATGACGATTTCAGCATAGTGAATAGTCATTTTGTCAATAAAATTGTATAAGGTATACTTTAACCAATGGTTCATTTTTTAAAAATATCTGTTCATGTCGCAGGTCAAAATGATTAATAAAATTGATTTGATCAATGCTAAACTAGATTGAATAAATATGTTTATAAAAAGCTATGATTTCAATATATTGGATGAGTTCAAAGCTTTTCTTTTTTGTCATATCTTGAGGTAAAGAGAATATCCGTGACGCTACCATCTTTTAATGTATCGGATTTAGGTGCACTACCTTCAGTGTCTGAAGTGATTGTGAAATATATTAGAGAGGCAATTATTGCTGGACATATTGCTGAAGGTGAACCAATTCGTCAGGATGAAATTGCCAAGCTTTTTAATGTCAGTAAAATCCCGGTTCGTGAAGCTTTGAAGCAACTTGAGACAGAAGGTCTGGTTGAGTTCAAAAAGAATCGTGGTGCTATTGTTACCCGTATTTCTGAAGAGGAACTGGCACAGATTTTTGAGGTACGGGTGATGCTGGAAACAAAACTGATCCAGTTGGCTGTGCCGAACATGACCGAACAGACTTATCGGAAAGCAGAAGAAATTTGTAATGCTTTTATTGACACGATGGATATCGGAAGCTGGACCACACTAAACTGGCAATTGCATGCCTGTCTGTATGAACCAGCACAACGTCCCTATATGCTCAGTTTGATCCGTTCGATTTACGACAAGATTGAGCGTTATCTCAGGCTACAAATGAATGTCTCATCCGGTAAATCCAGAGCCAATGATGAACATAAAGAAATTGTGAAAGCCTGCAAAGCGAAAGATGTTGATTTGGCGGTCAGGTTGATTGAAGAGCATATTAATGGTGTGTGTCAGTCATTATATGAACATCTGCCACATTACAAGGCGAACAAAAAATAAGTGTAGTTGATATTTGTCCCTTATTGCTATGAGTTAAATTAGGTCCAATGACCTAATTTTTTTGTCTTTGATTTTTAAAAAAGTTCTCGTCTAAAACTATGCCGATTTCGTCATATTTTAAGTCGAAAATGATCAAGCCTGATATGTTCTGTTGAGTCATCCTAGAAAAAAATGAAAGGATATTCAGATGAAAACAGTAAAGGTTTTGGATTCACATACAGGTGGAGAACCGACCCGATTAGTGCTTGAGGGTTTTCCAGATCTGGGCTCAGGCGATATGGAAAGCCGCCGTAAGATCTTGTCACAACAATATGATCATTTCCGTACAGCGACCATGTTGGAACCACGGGGTAATGATGTTCTGGTTGGTGCTTTATTATGTAAACCTGTTAACCCTAAAGCCAGTGCTGGCGTGATTTTTTTTAATAACACAGGTTACTTGGGCATGTGTGGTCATGGAACCATTGGCTTGGTGGCTTCCTTAGCACACCTGGGACAAATACAAGTAGGCACCCACTTAATCGAAACGCCTGTAGGAGATGTTGAAGCGACCCTGCATGAGGATGGTTCGGTCAGTGTCCGCAACGTACCTGCATATCGTTACCAAAAAGCGGTTGAAGTTGAAATAGCACAGTATGGAAAAGTGACTGGCGATATCGCGTGGGGGGGAAATTGGTTCTTCCTGATCAATGATCATGGTCAAAGTGTTACAAGTGATCATCTAGATCAACTGACTGAATACGCATGGACTGTGAGACAAGCATTAAACGCGCAAGGGATCACAGGAAAGGATGGACAGGAAATCGACCATATCGAGTTATTCACAAGTGATACCGAGGCGGACAGTAAAAATTTTGTGTTGTGCCCTGGAAAAGCTTATGACCGTTCACCCTGTGGAACCGGAACCAGTGCAAAAATTGCGTGTTTGGCAGCCGATGGCAAACTCGAGCCAGGAACGTTATGGAAACAGGCCAGCATCATTGGAAGTCAGTTTGTTGCGTCTTATGAACAGGCTGGGGAATATGTAATTCCGACGATTCGGGGTGAAGCTTATATGAGTGCCGAAGCCATTTTGTTTATGGATGAAAAGGATCCATTTGCTTGGGGTATTCAGCTATGAGCACCGATGTAATTGTCATTGGTGCAGGTATTGTCGGAGCGGCCTGTGCTTATGAGTTGGCACGGCAAGGTCTAAGTGTCCTTGTTTTAGATGCGCGTTTAGGAGGTGCGACAGCCGCAGGCATGGGGCATTTGGTGATTATGGATGATTTGGAAGCCGAACTCCAACTCAGTCATTGGTCGGTTCAGTTGTGGCATGCATTGGGAAAGCAGCTTTCAGAAGAATGTGCCTATCGTCAGATTCCAACCTTGTGGCTTGCGAGCAGCGCTGAAGAAATGCAGGTTGCCGAAGAAAAATACCAACGACTTAGCGCACAAGGCGTCAGGTGCCAGCTCCGGTCTAGCGAAGAAATTCGCCAGCTTGAACCCCATTTAAAACAGGGTGTTTATGGTGGATTAGAAGTGTTGGATGATGGGATTCTATATGCACCCTGTGCTGCCGAATGGTTACTAAAACAATTTCCACAGCAGATTCAGTACCAACAAAGCAAAGTGACTGTCATTGAAGAAAATCGGGTTCAAGTGAGTGATGGAATCTGGTTGGAAGCAGAACATATTATTCTGGCAAATGGCATTCATGTGACAGATTTTTTCCCCGAGTTACCTATTGAGCCTAAAAAGGGGCATTTGGCTATTACCGATCGTTATCCTGAATTAAAGGTACAACATACACTGGTGGCCTTGGCCTATGCTGCCAGTACACAAGCCACCAGTGGTATCTCAGTTGCTTGTAATATCCAGCCTAGGCCGACAGGCCAGCTGTTTATTGGCTCATCGCGCCAGTTTAATACTGTCGATCCGACAGTCGAGCTAGAAGTTTTTACTCGTGTACTTAAAGAAGCGGTGGACTATTTTCCAGCATTGGCCGATCTCAATATTATTCGGGCATGGACGGGTTTTCGTGCAGCAACACCAGATGGCATTCCAGTCATTGGGCGGCATCCGGCTTTTCGGTCCGTTTATTTAGCCGTAGGTCATGAAGGACTCGGGGTGACCACGGCTACAGGTACGGCAAAGCTGATTGCTTCACATATCTGTAGATTGCCTTTCGGTATTGATCCTGAACCTTTTTTACCTGATCGTTTTATTGGAGCTGTATAAATGATCCAGCTTTTTATTAACGGCAATTGCTTGACTGTGATGGATGGAATGACCGTTGCTGCTGCTTTGGCGCAGGCAAAATCCTATAGCCGTGTGTCTGTTCGTGGGGAGCAACGTACTCCTTTTTGTGGCATGGGCGTTTGTCAGGAGTGCCGTGTCAAGATTAACGGGTTTAGAGTATTGGCTTGCCAAACATTGTGTCAGCAAGGCATGCAGGTGGAAACGCAATAATGAAAACAGAATATGATATTGTGACTGTCGGTGCCGGTCCCGCAGGCTTATCCGCTGCCATTGCAGCTGCTGAAAGCGGGGAGCGTATATTAATACTGGATAATAATCCTCAGGCCGGCGGTCAGATTTGGCGGGCAGGGCCGATTTTTCCAGATCCAGAACTGGCGCAACAAACATATAGGCAGATCCAAACCAAACCTAATATTGAGTTTATGTTTGGTGCCAAGATTGTCGCAGCACCTTTTACTGGCCAATTACTGGTTGAGCGCGCGCATGACAGTCTGAATGTGACTTATCGCCAGTTGATACTATGTACAGGTGCCAGAGAACTCTTCTTACCCTTTCCCGGCTGGACATTGCCGGGCGTAACAGGCGCAGGTGGTTTGCAGGCTTTGGTCAAGGCCGGTACGCCTGTACACGATGAGCGTATTGTTATTGCCGGATCAGGCCCCTTGTTATTGGCTAGCGCAGATACAGCTAAAAAAGCTGGAGCGCAGGTATTATATGTCGCTGAGCAGGCGAATCATTCGACAGTACGAAAGTTTGCTCTACAGCTTTGGCGTTGGCCTGCAAAAATCTTTCAGGCATTGTCATTACCTCATCGCTTATATCAACCTGACAGTTATGTTGTGGAGGCCATTGGACAAGAACGCCTTGAACGCGTACGACTGCAAACTCCAAAAGGCATTATCGAGGTTGAGTGTGATCGTCTGGCTTGCGGTTTTGGCCTGGTCCCGAATATCCAACTCGGACAGTTGCTGGGATGTCAGATCAAAGATCAGGCCATCGTTGTCGATGAATATCAGCGTAGCTCGCAACCACAGGTTTTTGCGGCAGGTGAGTGTACTGGTTTTGGGGGTAGTGAATTAGCGATGGTTGAAGGATCTATTGCTGGTTATGCTGCAATTGCTCAATATGAAAAAGCCTGTCAGCTCTTTGCTCAAAAACAGCGTTATCAACGATTTGCCACTTTGCTTCAGAAAAGTTTCAAGTTACGTTCTGAGTTAAAAACATTGGCCCGTCCAGAAACGATTTTTTGCCGCTGTGAAGATGTAAGGTTTGATCAGGTTGCTGAAAGAGCGAACTGGATCGATGCAAAGTTGCATACACGTTGTGGAATGGGTGCTTGTCAGGGAAGTACCTGTGCGACTGCAGCAGCTTGCTTATTTGACTGGCCGCTTTCTAGTGCTCGACCACCCTTACTGCCGACACGGGTAAAAAGCTTAATGTCGATGACGACATGTTCTTTAAATCAAAAATAAAATGTTCTAGAGTAGGACAGTGATTATTTCGGTTCTGCTCTAGCTCATGTCCTTGGCTCATATTCCTCAACTCACTTCAACATTAGACGATTTTCTAAAGAATCTGGAAAATATAGAACCTTTATTCGATGCTTTGTCTTCAGTGGTTTTTTTTATTAAAAATACGGAAGCACGCTATGTGTTTGTCAATCGAACTCTGGTCAATCGGTGTGGGTTAAAAGAGAAAGCAGCCTTGCTGGGGAAAACTTCGGAAGAGGTTTTCCCCCATTCACTCGGTAAAATATATACATCACAAGATCTGCAAGTGATTCGCCGTGGCAAAAAACTTTCTGAGCAGCTTGAACTTCATTTGTATGCGAAAAACCAGTCAGGATGGTGTTTAACCTATAAAGAGCCTTTATTTGATCCTGCTGGCAAGCTGGTGGGGATAGCTGGAATTTCCAATGATTTGAATGTGCCAGAAAATACCCATCCCGCATTTTATAAAATGGTGCAAGTTGAGGAATATATCAAGAAAAATTATGCTGAAACAATTACTTTGGCTCATTTGACTGCAATTGCCGGGGTATCAGTTGCACAGTTAGAACGGTACTGTAAAAAAATTTACCATTTAACGCCACGGCAAATGATTAGCAAGATTCGTTTGCAAGTCGCAACAGAACTATTGGCAACAGATTTAGCCATTACCGAGATTGGCTTACGCTGTGGTTATACCGACCATAGTGCATTTTGCCGTCAATTCAAACTACATACAGGCATGTCGCCGACTTTATTTAGAACGACATATAGAGCGAATATAATGAAATAACCCTAAACTGGTCAGGATTATTTCATTTAGAGGCTCACGATTTTAAAAATTATAACGCACCATGGCTTCCAGACGGTTGTCTATGCCTTTCTGATCATTAAAGGTCTTACGTTCACCATAGATATACTCCAGACCGAATGTGATCGGAGTAATAGGGCTATACATCATATACAACCAACCTTGTTGTAAACGCTTGTTCTGATTTTGATCTAAAAGAATATCCTGTTGGGCAAAAGCATTCTTGTCTTTTGCAAACATAGCACCGTAGCCTAGGGTTCCCTTGATCTTAGGAGTAAACTGATACGAAACCCCTGTAGTAAAACTGTCAAATTCATTTAAATAAATCTGTGTCTTGTTATCATTCATGAGATAGGCATTATTGGTATAAAGTAAGAAACGATCATCACCTTTTACATGTGAATAATCACCCATCAGTTTTAATTTTGGACTTAATTGATAACTGGCGCCAATTGCTGCTCCCCAGCTGAGTTCCTTTTCATTGTTTGCATCAGGTGCTCGTAACTCTTGAATCATGGCTCTTGTAGAAATAGACCCATCTTCAAAATCATATTTTAGTTTTCCTGACAGTGTCGGAAGACGGTTTTCATCACGACCTTTTTCTAGGCTTATGAAATATTCTGGTCCAGCGCTAAGCTTATTGTTATAGCGAACGAGTGGTGTACGAAAAGTACCGATCCCTAAAGGAGACCCGAAATCCAGCATGTCTGGCTGTAAATCAGTTGCCAAGAAACTAGACGTGGTTTGTCCAAATAACCAATTGTTATAGGTCAGGTAAACATGGCGTAAGCGTAGGGTGTCATTATTGACTCCTCCACGAAAATCTACTTCTAACTTCCCACCAATTTGTTGTCCCTCTATAGGTGTTTTAAAGTCCAGACCAAAACGAGTTGTGGTTACCGTATTATAAAAGCGGTCCGTGTTTGTTTCATGACCTTGTAGGTCCACTTTGTGAATGCGGTTAAAAATACCATTACCTCCTTTAAACTGATAAGAAGAGTCCCCCCTGATAAAGCCGTAAAGCTGGAATTCTGCTCCAGCTTTTGTAGTTAATTTGAGTGATTTTGGGGAGGTGTTTTCTGTCGCTCCTGCCTCAGTGGGAGACTGATATTCAGAACGTTTAACAGTTGCTAGATGCTGTTGCTGAATTAAAGCTTTTAATTCATTTACTTCTTTACGGAGTTGTTCAATTTCAAGTGGTTCCTCCTGACTAGCTGCATGTCCACTGAGTGGAAGAGCGGCGCTTAATGCAATAAATATATATCTCGAAACCTTCGTTTTTTTAAATAAAAAAATCATATACCTATCCTGAGTATCTGTATTGCTGATCCCTCACCATGACGAACGCTGGTGTTCAGCTATTTGGAAATAATTATTGGAAAACAAAAGCGATCTAAGCTTAGATTATTTTGCTTGATAAAGAATATCGTATACGATATTCTTTTGTCAAAATGTATTATCATTTTTAGGGTTAGGGGGAAAATGTTCTTGCTTGAATATTTTTTCTATGTAGAACAATAACTAAGATTAAAATTTAATGGAGAAATTGTTATGGACTACTCAATTTTCTTAGATACGGCGCATATGGCAGCAGACAGAGCGCGTTATATATTAAATGAACATCGTCAGAATTTTCGCTATCAGCATATACTTTTTGAAACCAAAGACGATGAAAGTCCGGTGACGGAAGTTGATCAATATGTTGAGCGGGAAATCCGAAAGATTATTGAAAAATTCCATCCTGATCATGACATTCTGGGGGAAGAGTATGGGGGAGAAAATCATCAGGCTGAATTTGTCTGGGTGATTGATCCGATTGATGGAACAAAACAGTTTATTTCAGGCTTTCCAACCTTTGGAACATTAATCGCACTGTGTCATAACGGTGTTCCGGTGCTTGGGATTATTGAACATCCTGCTGTGTCTGAACGTTGGGTCGGTGTCAAGGGACATAAAAGTACCCTGAATGGTCACGAGATTTCTACTCGTAACTGTACGACACTTGAAGCTGCATTGATGTCGTCAAGTAATACCGAACCTGTTTTAGCTGAGCACCGCAATGGTTATCAAAATATCATTTCCACGACCAAATGGCGTGTTTATGGCGCTGCTTGTTATGCCTATGCGTGTCTGGCGACCGGAAAAATTGATTTAAGTATCGATAGTGGTGGCATGCGAGAAGTAGACTACTGCGCATTAGTTCCTGTGATAGAAGGAGCGGGAGGCACAATTTCAGATTGGGAAGGCGCGCCATTGACGATTCATTCTGGAAAAACAGTTGTCGCTGCCGCAACCAAAGAATTACACGAGCAAGCGATTCGATTTTTAAAACAGCATAAGGCTGAACAATAACAATAAACGGATTAAATATCCCAGTGTATTGGATATGGAGATTTATATGTTTTCCTGGATGAAAAGTGCCCCACCTCAGCCTGTATTAACCGATCAGAAAGAAATCGATGCGCTTTATAAATATTGGCGTATTCATGTCATGATTGCCTTATATCTGGGATATTCCACGTTTTACCTAACCAGAAAAAGCTTTAATTATGTCATGCCTGAAATGATTAAAGATTTGGGTTTAAGCCTTGCCGATGTCGGAATTTTAAGTACTTCTTTTTATTTGGTTTACGGGATTTCAAGATTTGCATCGGGGGTGATGAGTGACGCGGCTAATCCACGTTATTTTATGGGTCTGGGGCTAATTGTAACGGGCATCCTGAATATTGTATTTGGGATGAGCTCCACTTTATGGATTTTTGCCATTATATGGATTCTTAATGCATTTTTCCAAGGTTGGGGCTGGCCACCTTGTTCAAAAACTTTAACGACTTGGTATTCTCGTAATGAGCGTGGTTTCTGGTGGGCTTTGTGTAATACCTCTCACAATGTCGGTGGTGCTTTAATTCCTTTACTGGCGGGTGGCCTTGCCGTGCATTACGGTTGGCGTTATGGCATGTATGTTCCAGGTATCATTGCTATCATTATGGGCGTTATTGTCTGTTTTCGCTTGAGAGATAAGCCGACCAGTTTAGGGCTGCCTTCTGTTGGAGAATGGCGTAATGATGAGTCAGAGTTAGCACAAGAAGCCAGAAGTAAAAAAATGAAGGTATGGGATATTCTCGTCACCTATATTTTTACCAATAAATATATCTGGTTATTGGCCATGTCATATGTTTTGGTCTATATCGTACGGACGGGTTTAAATGATTGGGCTAATTTATATTTAGTCAAAGAGTATGGCTGGGGATTGGTGAAGGCCAACTCGGCATTAACCTTTCTAGAGATTGGTGGCTTCATCGGTACAATCGTTGCAGGTTGGGGGTCTGATGTTTTATTCAAAGGAAATCGTACCCCAATGAATATTATTTTTATGATCGGGATTGGCGCTGCTGCGGCTATCTTATGGTTTTTTCCCAATATTGGTTATGCGCTCACTGCAGGTTGTTTTTTCTTTCTCGGTTTCTTTATTTTTGGTCCACAAATGTTGATTGGGATGTCTGCTGCCGAAGCTGCCCATAAAGATTCAGCTGGTGCAGCAACAGGTTTTGTCGGTTTATTCGGATATCTGGGTGCTGCTTTATCAGGCTATCCTCTTGCCAAGATTATTGAATGGGTCGGGTGGAATGGTTTCTTTATTACCATGATTGTTGCGACTTTGGCCTCCGCAATTCTACTCTTACCTTTACTTTCATCAAAGAATCCGAGTAGAGCGAAGTAAGCTAGAAAATTAAAAAGATAATTTATAAAAAGAGAGTTCACGATTTATGTGAACTCTCTTTTTATTGGAACACAAATTAATATCAATCGAACAATTTGGGTTTTATGCCAAAAATTAAATTCTATTAAGCTTGAAGATAGGATGTTGTTTAAATTATTTAATCTCTTTGAGCTTTGACATAGTGAATACTGATATTTCAATCAGGAGCATTGAGATTGGGGAGGAAAATGATGATATTAATACTTAAAAGAATTCAAGTAGGCCAAATTATATTTTGACCTACTGTGTGAGGGAATACAGCTTTTAACGGTGTTACTTGTTATCCTCGAATGCCAAAGAGCGACCTTTTGTTTCTTTGACCAGCAGGATTGAAATAATGGAAATTAGACTTGCTGCAACCAGATAAAGTGAAATAGGAGTCGAGCTATTAAATTCTTTCAATAGGCTAAGGGCAATAAGTGGGGCGAGGGAACCCGCCATGATTGGTGCAACCTGATAGCAAAAAGAAAGCGCCGTATAACGGATATGTGTGGGGAATAACTCTGTCATGAGTGCGGAGTAAGGAGAGTAGGTCATTGATTCAATAAACAGGCCAAGCACAATCGCCAGCATAATGAGCCAGTCATTACCTGTATCCATTAAAGGAAAACCGATAAATCCCCAAAATGCCGTAAGGATTGCGCCAATCAGATAAATCGGTTTACGCCCGAAAACATCACTTAAATGTCCCATCAGTGGAATAATGAAGAAATGAATCAGATGTGCTCCAAACATCAAGAGCAAAATCTGGGAAGTATCTTTATGCACCACAAGCTTTAAATAACTGATCGAAAAGGTCACCACCATATAGTACAAGATGTTTTCAGCAAATCTGGCTCCAATCCCCGCAATCACTGATTTCTTATGATATTTTAAGACTTCAATAATCCCCAGTTGCCGATTCTCAATAAGTTGCTGTTTTGCTTGTGCCTGCTTAAATACTTCGGCATCGTCAACATTCTTACGAATCCATAGACCAATCAGTACCACCACGGCCGAGAACCAGAAGGCACAGCGCCATCCCCAATCTAAAAATTGTTCTGGGGACAGGTTTTTAGATAAAAGTAGGAGCACCAGCGTTGCAACCAGATTTCCCAAAGGAACTCCGGTTTGGGGCCAGCTAGCCCAATATCCGCGTCGATCATCAGGACTATGTTCGGAAACCAGAATAACTGCGCCGCCCCATTCACCGCCAAAAGCAAAGCCCTGGATTAAGCGTAGGATCACCAGTAGCGTCGGGGCCCAATAACCAATTTGATGAAAACTTGGAATGCAGCCCATTAAAAAAGTGGTTATGCCTACAATAATCAGGCTGATTTGTAATAGTTTTTTTCGGCCAAATTTATCACCATAATGACCGAATACTAAACCACCAATAGGCCTAGCCAGAAAGCCAACAGTGTATAAGGCAAAGGCGGCCAAAATACCATCAATAGCGCTGCCTGTTTGTTGAAAGAACAGTTCGCCAAAGACCAGTGCTGAAGCTGTGCCGTAAAGAAAAAATTCGTACCATTCTGCAACGGAGCCAACCATAGAGGCGGCAACCACCTTTTTTAAAGTTGTCATAGATTAATATCCTTATTCAAACGCTTCTCTACTGATGAGAGCTGTATGGGTTTGAGTCTCTTGTTTTGCATTTTTATTTTTATTGGTATACAGATGAATCACCTGTAATTCAGATTTTTAGATTGAAATAAAAAGGAGTTCATTGTCGGCAATGAACTCCTGAATCATTTTAAAGTGCAGCTGCGGTCATTGCTCCATTGACTAAACGCAGAATCCCAAGCGGATTGGCATTCTGCAGGGCAGGTGGCAGTAAATGATCCGGATAGTTTTGATAACACACCGGGCGAAGGTAGCGTTCAATAGCCAGAGTACCGACTGAAGTTCCGCGTGCATCTGAAGTGGCTGGATACGGTCCGCCGTGTACCATGGCATCACAAACTTCAACACCCGTTGGATAACCATTAAGCAGCAGGCGTCCAGCCTTTTCTTCTAACAATGGAATAAGTACGGAGAAGTCATTGAGATCTTGTGCTTCAGCGATTAAAGATGCGGTAAGTTGACCGCGCAAACCAGCCAGAGCAAGGCTCAGTTGTTGGGCAGTTTCAACTTCAATTACAATCGTTGTTGGTCCAAAGACCTCTTCTTGTAATAACTCATCCTGTTCAAGTAACAGGGATACATCTGCTTTAAACAGCTGAGGATGGGCCTGGTTTCCCTGTTGTGCCTGCCCCGCTAAATGTTGGATTTTAGCATGGGAAAGTAATGCATCCAGTCCCTGTTGATAGTTCTGTAAGGTACCTTTGTTCAACATGGTTTGTGCCGGCTGCTGTGCCATATGCTGTGTGAACTGAGCTAGGAACTGACTAAATTCAGGCGATTTTATACCGAGAATTAAACCCGGATTTGTACAGAATTGACCGCAACCTAAAACAACCGAAGCACTCAGCTCTGCCGCAATTTTATCACCACGAACTTTTAAGGCCTCAGGGAGCAGAATCATCGGGTTAATGCTCGACATTTCTGCGAATACTGGAATCGGCTCAGGGCGTGCAGCTGCAAGATCACATAAAGCTTGCCCTCCTTTTAAAGACCCTGTAAAACCCACAGCTTTAATCAGTGGATGTTTAACCAGGGCCTCACCTACACCTTGCCCATAGATCATGCTGAATATCCCGTCTGGTAAGGCACATTTTTTAATTGCAGTAGTAATGGCCGTTGCAATATATTCTGCAGTTGCCATATGGCCGCTGTGCGCTTTGACAATAACAGGACAACCTGCGGCAAGCGCCGAGGCAGTATCTCCGCCAGCTGTCGAAAATGCCAGTGGAAAATTACTTGCGCCAAATACCGCAACCGGGCCAATACCAGTTTTGTATTGGCGTAAATCTGGACGGGCTAAGGGTTGGCGTTCTGGCAAAGCCTGATCGATACGGGCTCCTAAATAGTCACCACGACGTAGCACTTGGGCAAATAAACGTAACTGGCCTGTGGTTCGCCCGCGTTCACCACGGATACGCGCTTCAGGTAAGGCAGTTTCCTGACAGACGATGCTGATGAACTGATCATCTAGTGCATCTATTTCACTGGCAATGCTTTCAAGTAAATGGGCACGTTCAGCGGGAGAGGTTTGTTTAAATACGGCAAATGCGACATAGGCGGCTTGAGCTGCTTGATTCACTTCTTCTGCTGTAGCCTGAGTAAACTGATAAGGTAGGCGCTCGCCAGTACTTGCATCATAACTGAAAACAGCTTTCTCGCCTGCGCTTGAGCGTTGACCTGCAATAAAGTTCTGACCTGAAAGATTAAACATATTCTTCCTCATGTGATGGAAATGAAAATTAATAAGAGGCCTTCTTTTAAGGTAAGTTTGAAAGAAGGCTGTGTTTATGTTGCCGAATCGATTGAAAAAGTTTTGAGAGATAGGGTTGCTCGGCGTATTTCATATACATTGCTTGGCGGCTACAACATCTCGACAATTGGCGTTCTCAGTAAGGATCGTTATTAAGCTTCGTTGTCATCTTTAATCATGGCTTTTGGCAAACCTGAATTGATACCCCAGTAGTAACAAGCGATGGCAATTACCATAACCAGTAGGGTATCCATAGGTGCTGCAAGCACATGGGAAGCACCTTCACCAAAACTACCTAAATAGGATGCAACGATCATTAAAATGTAATAGCTAATGAGCCAGCCAGAAGATTTCAATTGTTGAGCCAAACTGACTTCATGTGTTGGTACATAGCGTTTAAAGAGCACATAAAGAACGAACAAGACAATTTGTGAACCAAGTAACCACGAAATCACATTCCAGCCAGACCAATACACAATAAATGAAGCAATGATGAAAGAAACCGGACCCAGAAATGTAAAGCCTTTTACGAAGAATGGGCGTGGTAAATCTGGTGCATTACGGCGTAAAGCACCGACAGTAATTGGGGCAATCGCATAACTGAGAACCAATGCAGCTGAAACTACAGAGATAAGCTTTTCCCAAGAAGGAAATGGCATGGTCCAAAACAGTGATAATGCAAAAGTCAGCCATAATGCATAACGCGGAATACCTGATTTCGGGTCCACTCGAGTAAAGATACGGAAAAATGTATTACTGTTTGACCAGGCATAGATGACCCGTGGCGTGGCTGCCATATAGATATTACCGCAACCAGAAGGTGAGATAATGGCATCGGATACGACCAGCATGGCTAACCATCCTAAACCCAGTAACATGGCAATATCACGATAGGGAAGCGGGAACTGATTGCTTAGACCTTGCCAACCATGATTTAACATTTCTGTTGGTACTGCCCCTAGAAAAGCAACTTGTAATACCACATAAATTACAGTGGCCAGGACAACAGATAAAATCAAGGCAAACGGAATGGTGAATTGTGGGCGTTTTACTTCACTCGCAACAGAAATAATAGGCGTGAGACCGAGATATGCAAAAATAATCCCACCCGCTGAAACAGCGCCTTGTACACCTTGTGCTCCCATTGGTGCAAATTCAGTCATGCTAAAATTTGCAGGTTTAAAGTGATACAGAAGGGCTACAATGACTAAAACTGGGACTGCAAACTTTAAAATACTAATAATATTATTGGCGACAGCAAAAGTTTTGATACTGAAATAATTGAGCGCAAAAAACAGACATAACAGTGCAAATTGAAATAGCCAACCGATAACACTCGGCGAGCGGATACCATCATGGGTAACTGTCAGTGAGGGAAACCAGGCGGCTGCATATTCGCGGGCTGCAACCACCTCAATGGCGATCAGGCTTGAGAATGCAATGACCGTAATTGAACCAAGCAGGTATCCTTGCAAGGGGCCATGGGAAAATACCGGATAGCGGATAATCCCTCCTGCTCTAGGCAGAGCAGCGCCCAGTTCACAATAGATAATCCCTAAAATGAGAACGGCAAAACCGCCAATCAGCCAGGAAATAATACCTGCGGGACCAGCTTGTGCCGCGACATGGCTGGCAGAAAATAACCATCCTGAACCAAATATGGCACCTAAACCAATGAAGGTGAGATCCATGAGTGAGAGTTGTTTCTTAAATTGACCTGACATCACGTTTTCCTTAACGGTATCGCTCTAGTTATTTTGAATATCGTATACGATATAATTTTAATGGTAAATAGGAATGTATTATATTTTTGAATTTGATCAGTAATAAATCATTAAGCAATTGAAATGTATTGTTAAATTTATAATTAGATCAGAGTAAGGTGAATAGGCTAAGCTGGTATTTTAGAGCAATGGCAAAAAAGACAAATAAATTTGCTGTAGCAAAAGTTTAGAAAGAATCTGAAAGAGATAGGGCATTAGCGCATTTCAAGGTATTATGCACTTCCTGAAGCCGATTAAAATAAAAGCATTTTTATTTCATCGGCTGGAATTTTTAGCTTAGTGTCCCTAGTTCAATGCCATCACTTACAATCAATACTCGGCTGTCAGGCTTTTATTTTTTCTACTATTCCATCGTTGGGACTTTCATGCCGTATTGGAACCTGTATCTACAAGATCAGGGGTTCAATTATCAAGAGATCGGCATTCTTTCGTCAATTGCCATTATTACGCGTTTTTTTGCACCGCTGATTTGGGGTTGGATTGCAGATAAATCAGGTAAACGAATGCTACTGGTACGTATTGCTACCTGGATGGAAGCCTGTATCTGGTTCGCCATATTTGTGATTCCAAATAGCTTTCAATCGGTTGCATTATTGATGCTGATTTTTAGTTTCTTTCAAAATGCCATTTTGGCGCAGTTTGAAGGGGTGACCTTATTCTGGCTGGGTGAGAAACGAGCTGAACTGTATGGCAAAGTAAGGAAGTGGGGTTCAGTCGGGTTTATTGTCGGGGTATTTGTGATTGGTGCATTATTGGAGATTATTCCGATCTCCATGCTGCCAATATTACTTTTAGCGATTTCATTTCTGGCCTTTCTCTGGTCATTTAGCATTAAAGAACCAGAGCATGCGCCGAGCTCGCAAAAAAAATTACAACCCTTGTGGCCTGTTCTGAAAAAACCTGTTGTGGCCGCATTCTTTAGCATTGAATTTATTTTATTATTTTCATTGGCGCCATTTTATAGTTTCTATAGTAATTTCCTTAAAGAGATTGGTTTCAGTACCACACAAATCGGTAGTTTGTGGGCGATGGGAGTGATCGCTGAGATTGTCATGTTTGCGGTCGCGCAAAAAGTCTTTTTTACCCGCTTTTCTTGGCGGACACTGGTGGTGATTTGTCTGCTGCTCACTAGTCTGCGCTGGTGGCTGGTGGGGATATTAGAGAGCAATTATATCGGACAATTACTCACGCAATGTTTACATGCCTTTAGTTTTGGCCTGTTCCATCTGATCGCCATGAAAATCATTTTTCAGAATTTTTCGGCAGAGCAACAAGGCCGTGGACAAGCGCTGTATAGCACCATGTGGGGCTTAGGTGTCGCGTCTGGCAGTTTACTAGCAGGGCACTACTGGCAGATGCTTTCAGGCATGACCATCTTTTTCTGTGCCAGTGCTGTAGTTTTGCTGGGGCTATTATTGGTGGTATGGCTACCGAATCACGTGGAAACAGCAGCCAAAAGCTAATCTAGAGCCGGATATGCTGATATTGAGGCATCCAAGGTTGTGCCTGCTCGAGTTGAGCAGCGAGCTGCAGTAAGCGATCTTCCCGTCCAAACGGCGCGATAAACTGACTACCCAACGGCAAGCCTTGTTTATTCCAGTAGAGGGGAACTGACATGGCCGGCAAGCCGGTGACATTGGCTAACTGGGTAAAAGGGACCCAGCTCAGGTTGTCCTGTACCATTTTTTCGACCAGTTTACCTTGAGCGAGATAATGCGCTTTGCCCAGTTTTAACAAGCCTTTCAAAATAGGTTTCTGCCAGGCTGGGGTCGCAACTTCACCGTTCTTTGGCGCCACCGAAGCGGTGCTAGGGGTAAGATACAGGTCATATTGTTCAAAGAAAATATTCATCCGGGTGCTATAGAGGCCCCAATTATCAAGGGTATGAATATATTCTGTTGCCGTAGTTTTGGCTCCAAAAGCTGCCAATGCGATTGAATCCAGTTCAAAGTCCTGATCGGTTGCCCCATATTGCTGTTTGATTTGCGCCTGCATATAAGAAAACTGGCTAAACCATGTGGTCACGAAGTCTTTTGCCAAGGCCAAACCATCAATTTTGGGTTGATCTTCTACCACCATATGACCCAATGATTCCAGCAGTTTTGCGGTTTTCTGCACTGCTTGAATGGCATCGTGAGACACTTTGGTGCCAATCGGGGATCGGGTATTAAACGCGATTCTGAGCTTTTTAGGTGCTTGTTGAATGATGTCACTGTATTTTTGTGCTGGCGCTTCAATTCTAAATAGTGAAGTCTGTTCCGGGCCTTGCTCGGCATCAAGCATGGCAGCACTATCACGCACAGTTTTGCTTAAAACATGCTGCATGGCTGCGCCGTGCATCGCCTCACTGAATTGAGGTCCCCACGGCGTACGTCCGCGACTTGGTTTTAAGCCAAAGAGACCGCAATAAGAAGCGGGGATACGGATGGAACCACCGCCATCACCTGCACCCGCTATCGGGACAAGACCTGCCGCTACCGCAGAGGCTGAACCGCCTGAAGAACCGCCACTATTATGCTTTAAATTCCACGGGTTATGACATGCACCCCACGCATCAGGTTCGGTAATGCCTTTAATGCCAAACTCTGGCGTGTTGGTCCGGCCAAAAGTGACAATACCGGTATTTTCCCAGCGATTGACAATTTCAGCATTAAAATCAGGGATGTAATTTCGATTTTTAAGGGCATGGCTACCATAGGAGGTCGGGATGCCTTGGTATTCCTGAAACAGATCCTTCACCAGAAACGGAACACCTGCAAATGTGCCAGAACGTTGTTGGCTTGCGCGCTGTTTTGCCTGTTCATACATGGGAATAATCACAGCGTTGAGTTTGGGATTGACCTGTTGGGTGCGTTGTAGTGCAATGTCCAGCAATTCGGAAGCCTGGACTTGTTTTGTCTTGACTAATTGGGCCAGTCCAAGACCATCGTATTGCACATATTCTGAAAACTTCATGGCTTTTATCCCTAAAGCTAAATTGTTATAAAGTAAAAATAAATATAAGTTGTAAAATAGAATACCTGAAAATAACAGAACAATCAATTAAATTACATGCCAAAAATATTGTGTTTATATGGTTATGAATGCGTGTTTTTATCAAAAAATATGCTAATTTAAGCGCATGCACCGTTTTAGATGACGACTTAATTAAATCTATGAAAAATATTTATATTATTGGATTATTATGGGCTTGCTCAACATGGACTATGGCCGAGACGGTCGTAAATAACAAGACAGCACCAACGCCTCAGCAAGTGGCTAAAGCGAATGCGATTCGTGTAACCACCCGCCCTGAAATTATGGGATTATGGGGAATGGAAATTCCAAATAATAAGAAATGCGTGGAATACTATAATTTTCGTGGTTCCAGCGATGTAGTGATTAAAAGCGGACAGGAGTGGTCGTACGGTTTATATGATTATCAACCTTCTGAAGATCATCAAGAGCGTTTACCCGCGCTGATCTTGCAGATCAAGTATGACAATAATGAAAAAGATTGCTCTGGTCAGGCCCAGGACCAAACTGGTGAAGTTTCCCAATATTTCGTGAAATGGTCAAACGATCACACCATTGATTTCTGTGCCAGCGAGAAGGGCGATAAATGCTTTGCAACCTTACGCCGCGTATTGCCTTAATCAATAAACAGATATAAAAAAGCCTCTTAAATAAGAGGCTTTTTTATTTAGGCTTTTTCAGCTTGCGGTTCAAGCTGTTTGAGCAAATGCTTTTCGAGGTAATGAATATCCATTGCCTGTTCACAGAAGTTCTTATCTTGCAGGATAAGATCTTTATGCAATGGGATATTGGTTTTAATTCCTGTCAAAATCATTTCATCTAAGGCTTGGCGCATACGGGCCAAAGAAGTTTCACGATCTTTACCATGGGCAATCAATTTTGCAATCATTGAATCATAGTAAGGCGGAATGCTATAACCTTGATAAATATGTGAATCTAGGCGAATGCCCGCACCACCCGGTGCATAGAAGCTTTCAATCTTGCCTGGTGAAGGCAGGAATGTAGTCGGGTCTTCGGCATTGATACGACATTCAATCGCATGGCCTTTGACTTCGATTTGTTCCTGTTCAAGCGCTAAGCCTAAACCTGCAGCAATACGAAGTTGCTGTTCAATAATGTCGACGCCTGTCACCATTTCGGTCACAGGATGTTCAACCTGAACACGTGTATTCATTTCAATAAAGAAGAATTCACCGTCTTCAAACAAGAACTCGAATGTTCCCGCGCCACGATACTGCATCAATTTACAGGCATTGACACATGCTTCCAGAATATCCGCACGCGCTTGTTCTGGTAAGTTTGGCGCAGGGGCTTCTTCTAGCACTTTTTGATGGCGGCGTTGTAACGAGCAGTCACGATCATATAAGTGAATCGCATGACCATTGCCATCACCGAGAACCTGTACTTCAACATGGCGAGGTTTCTGTAAGAAACGCTCCATATACACGGTATCATCACCGAACCACATTTCAGCATCACGCTGTGCAGCCTGAACTGATTCAAGCAGGGTATCGACACGTTCGACAATACGCATACCACGACCACCACCACCAGAAGCGGCTTTTACGATCAACGGAAAGCCAATTTCTTTGGCTTCAGCAAGTGCATTGTGAATGGTGACCGCATGATCACAACCCGGTACAGTTGGAACACCCGACTTTTTCATGGCGATAATCGCAGAAACTTTATTCCCCATGAGGCGGATATGTTCAGGACGTGGGCCAATGAAGATAAAGCCTGAGCTTTCTACAATTTCAGCGAATTCAGCATTTTCAGATAAAAAGCCATAACCAGGATGGATGGCATCTGCACCTGTAATTTCTGCAGCAGTAATAATTGCAGGAATATTTAAATAGCTTTCACTTGTGGTACCTGGCCCAATACATACTGCTTCGTCAACGAAGCGTAAATGCATCAAGTCTTTGTCGGCATCTGAATAGATACCTACTGTTTTAATGCCAAGAGTTTTACAAGCCCGAGTAATTCGTAAAGCGATTTCACCACGGTTTGCAATTAATACTTTTTGCAACATCGGAATCCCCAGACAAATTAAGCACGGTAGCGGAAAAGTGGTTGACCGAATTGGATCACTTCGCCATTTTTCACTAAAATTTCTTCAATGACACCGCTCTTGGTTGCTTCGATCGGGTTCATGATTTTCATCGCTTCGATGATACCGAGTGTTTCACCCGCAGAAACTGTTTGCCCTACATTTACAAATGGTGCTTCACCCGGGCTTTGTGCGGCATAGAACACACCTACCATTGGTGAAGTTTCAACTGCACCACGTGGTGTTTTTGCTGCTGGCGCTGCTGGGGCAGATGCTGCTGGTGCTGCTGCAACCGGTGCTGCTGCATAAACAGGTGTAGGACGAGTTAACGAGATGGACTGGTCACCTTCCTTAACTTCAATCGCCTGTAAGTCAGATTCAATCATCAAGTCGATGAGCTTCTTGATTTTACGGATATCCATGAGTGAGCATTCCTAATGTGTTTAAAATTAGTTAGAAGATTGAATTTTTTCGATAGCGTAATCGAGTGCAAAGGAATAACCCTTCGCACCTAAGCCACAAATCACGCCAATGGCCTTATCTGATAAATATGAGTGATGACGAAATGCTTCACGCGCGTGAACATTTGACAAATGAACCTCAATAAACGGGATCGCAACGCCGAGCAGGGCATCGCGTAAAGCAACCGATGTATGGGTCAGGGCAGCAGGGTTGATAATGATGAATTTCACCCCTTCAGCTTGTGCCTGATGAATGCGATCGACAATCGCACCTTCCCAATTGCTTTGAAAAGAATCTAGTGTGAGTGATACGTGTTTAGCCTGAGCAGTGAGTTGCTGGTTAATATCTTCTAAAGTGAGATAACCATAAACTTCTGGTTCGCGCTTTCCTAGCAAGTTCAAATTCGGTCCGTGAATCACCAAAATGGTTGAGCTCATTCAGCCTGCTCCAATTCTAAAACTGCAAATGTTTTTTGCAAGATGTCTGCAAAGTTTGCTTATTATGGCATAAAATTCTGCAATTTTTTTATAATTTGTTTTAATCAATGAAGAATGTTGCATACCAAGCATGGTGCATATAATGAAAACTTTGCAAGGAATTGGCAATGTTAAAATATGACAAATTTCAGCGTATTTTCGTTTTTTTGTATTTTAAACTGAAATACCCCAATTCGTTCATGGGATTTGTGTAACTCAGCAGTCAATCTGGCGGCTGGCTGTTGATTTTTATATGGTATTTTAAACATTAAGGGATAGTCGGGTTGCTTTGAAAAGCTGAATGCAGCTTTGGCTTTTATTTGTATAAGTTTATGTTTTTAAATGTTTAATCTGGGTGTTTGGTCGTGCATTTTCCTGCTATTGGATCAGATAAAGATTGATTTTTCATATAACCAGCTGTGCCTGATCAAGTTGGAGATAAAGGCAGGATTTTTGATAGGCATACTGCTTATGGATTGAACATTAGGGTTGTGATGACCATTGGCAAAAATGATGAAAACACGGGTTTTAGATGGCAGTTAATGACATAAAAATGTCCGAAAAAGATATGCATGAGTTCCATATCATAACAATCACTTAAGAGCTGACTTTTGATTGGCGTCCGCTCTTATGGGTCTTTCAATGCTGTCTTGGAACTTCAAGACAGCTTTTTTTTGTCCTAGATTTAACTTGCTTGGGCTGCCTGATAAATCGAGCCTAAGATACAGTGCTGTGCCTGCTCAAGATAGCTACTTGGTTTCGGCTCCAAATCATTCCATTTATGCATTTGCTGAAACAGCCATTCAAAATCTTCTACTTTAGGTTCAGCGCTGTCTTGCACTAAATTCCGGATAATCTTCTGAATGTTGAAATATTTCTCGACATGCATCTCCGCTGAACATGGAAATTGAATCACATCAAACTCCACCAGCATTTGCCATACCTGCCTAAAGTCTAGCAGTTCCCGTAATTCCTGTTGGGCTTTCAGAATGGCACGACTGAGTGCAATTAACGTATTGGGTTGCTGTCTAGCCCAGTCCTGTGTTACGGCAAGCACCTTATCTGCAACACTCGGGATGATCTGTTGGCTGGAGCAGACCATATGGCTCAGGCCCTGAATTTCAGCTTGTGTATTCCAGGGTTCACCCACACAAAATCCATCGATCAGATGATTGCTGATGGCTTCTACCATATACGGTGGCGGTAAGATTTTCAGTTGAATGGATTGTGCCAATTCAGGACTGGCCAGGGCCAACCATTCTCTTAAGCAGTAATGATGAATTGAATACTGAAATACATGCGCGAGGGATAAAGGGTGATTATTCTGGATATATTCAACGATTTTTTGTGCAGAGGACTCGGTCGAATCGTGAGAATCAATATTCAGTTGATAGCAGAGTTTCTGGCTGATGCTAATGAAAGCGCGATTTTCACTCAGTACCAAAGGTGTTTGCAGCGGAATGCCAATCTGGTCAGCCCCGATGGCCGCCGCAGGAAGCATTGCCGATAAGCAATGCGCTGCATCAAGCAGGCCAAAGGCCAGTCGATCGCGTAAACTGGCCCAGGACGCTTCTTTTATCAGATTCACCTCTAAGCCGTTTTCAGTAAAAAAACCACGCTGCTTGGCCCACAGCAGGGCAACACAGTCGAGTAAAGGAATATAGCCCAGTTGTAATTCAGTTTTTTCTAATGCGACAGAATGAACCATTTACTCATCCTTTAATTGATTATTTAACAGTTGCTGGGCATCGAGCAGGCGCCGTGCCATTTCTCCGATGGTCATACGATGGCTCATGGCATTTTTTCTGAGCAGTTGAAAGGCGGTATCTTCAGTCAGCCCATGCAATTGCATCAGCAACACTTTGGCTTTTTCAATATCTTTGCGGTCAGCCAGTTTGGTCTTGGCATCTTTGAGGTCACCCTCCAGCTTTTTATGTTTCTTATATTGCTCAATTGAAATATCCAGAATGGTATGTAAACGACTGGGGTCAATACCATCAACGATATAAGCAGTAATACCTGCATCAATAGTTTGCTTAATGGTGTCCTTATCTGCATTTTTGGTGAACAAGACAGTTGGAAGGTCAAAGTTGCTGACACAGCTTTCAATCACATCGCGATGTGGATGCTCCATATCCAGCAGAATTACATCTGCTTGGAGGTGTTCGAGTTTAAATAAATTGAAGTGATCCAGCGTAAAACAAGCCACCACATCAAAGTCATGTTCAATCAAGCATGCTTTTAGGTATTCAGCCCGAGCCTGGTCGTCATCAATAAGAGCGATCTTGAGTTTCGGCATAAGTATAAAGGTCAAAGGCTAAGTCAAAGCACATTTAAGGTCATGTGCGGTATAGGATAGAGACGATTGTTTTGAAGCAAATTTAATGCCAGTCAATAACGGGTTAAATCTGAAAATGCATTCATTGCCAGATGTTGCATAGATAGAAGTGTACTGCAATTAATAGAAAGAAAAATGAAAAAGCATTGACCCGCTAATACAAAATAAATTTGCGCATTCTTGGTGCAAAAAAAGAGTTTTTTTGAAGCAATTGTGATTTTGCCTTAAATCAGATCATTTCTTGTTTTTAGTCCCCTCATTAGTAAAAAGCCTAAGTGTTTAATATGCTTATTCTGTATAGATTTTATATAAAACAAAGGGTTATTGGTTTTTGATTTAATCTTTTAAAAAGTTGGCATAGCAATTGCTAAATATTCCATGAGTCAAAGATGACTTATAAATGTTTAAGACGGCCAACGATGTCCGATCTGATCGATTTGTTGACACAACCTGATGTGTCAACAAAGCAAATTACGTTCAGTATGGGAGATGGCTATGTCTTTAGATTTATCTGCTAAAAAAGCAACTTCAATCAAGTTATTTAACTTTTCTGCACCAGCAATGCGGGCATTCCACATGAGCTGGCTGGCTTTCTTTGTTTGCTTCTTTGCCTGGTTTGCCTGTGCGCCGTTAATGCCGGTGATCGCAGGTGAATTTCATTTAAGCAAAGATCAGATCGCCAATATCAATATTGCTGCTGTTGCCATCACCATTGTAGTCCGCCTCATTGTCGGGCCGCTGTGTGATAAGTATGGCCCACGTAAAACCTATACCGCTTTGTTGCTCATTGGCAGTATTCCGGTATTTGGTGTGGCCGCTGCTAACAGTTATGAGTCTTTCCTGTTCTTCCGGCTACTGATTGGTGCCATCGGTGCCAGCTTCGTGATCACGCAATACCATACCAGCATTATGTTTGCGCCCAATGTGGTGGGAACGGCCAATGCCACTTCAGCGGGTTGGGGCAATGCCGGTGGTGGTGCTACACAAGCTTTGATGCCCTTGCTATTGGCTGCATTGGTGATGTTTGGTGTTGAACAAGCCATGGGTTGGAGAATTGCGCTGATCGTCCCGGGTGTAATGATGGTGATTGTCGGTATCCTTTACTGGAAGCTGACCCAAGACAGCCCTCAAGGCGACTTTAAAGCATTGCGCGAGCAAGGTGTAGTGGTTGGAAATGATAAAAAAGGCGGTGTTGCGATCTTGATGCATGCTGCACGTAACTATCGTGTCTGGATTTTGTTTGCCTCTTATGCCGCGTGTTTTGGTATCGAAATTTTCATGCACAACATCATCGCGATGTATTACGTCGAGCACTTCAATTTTGGATTAAAAGAAGCGGGGCTGGCTGCGGGAATCTTTGGTTTATTGGCTCTATTTGCGCGTGCCTTAGGTGGACTGGTTTCAGACAAAGTCGCACTGAAAAAAGGACTGGATGGTCGTACCAAAGTGCTGTTTATCCTGATCTTGGGTGAAGGTTTATTCCTGATGCTGTTTTCACAAATGAATAGTGTTGCGCTTGCCATGATCAGTATGACGATTTTTGCGTTGTTTACGCATATGGCTTGTGGTGCAACTTATGCCTTAGTTCCTTTTATTGATCGTGATGCTTTAGGTGGTGTGGCAGGCATCATTGGCGCAGGCGGGAATGTCGGTGCAGTTGCAGCGGGCTTCTTGTTAAAAGGTATGGTCGATATTCAAACCTGCTTGATGGTGTTGGGTGGTCTAGTGGTGTTTGCCGCAGGTTCAGTCATGTTGATCCGCTTTTCAGTCGAACATAAAGAAAAAGAACAACGTCTGTTTGAGCAGGCCGTTTTAGAACGTGGCTCAGAACACAGCAGCATAGCTTAATCATTGGACAAGATTTTGGGAGAAACACAATGAAATTAGTGATGATTGGTCACGGTATGGTAGGACATAAATTCATCGAAGCCATCCTGGAGAAAACGGATGATGAACTGGAAATTACCATTCTTGCTGAAGAACCACGTATTGCATATGACCGTGTACATTTGACTGAATACTTCTCTGGTAAGACAGCCAAAGACTTATCACTGGCGCGTTTTGACTTTGCCGATGCGCATGGTATTGATTTAAGACTTAACACCAAAGCGGTGGAAATTAATGCAGCTGAGCAAACGGTGACCACCAATTTCGGTGAGGTGATTCATTATGACAAATTGGTCTTGGCGACAGGTTCATATGCCTTTGTTCCACCGATCTCTGGTAATGACCGTGAAAACTGTTTTGTCTATCGTACCATTGAAGACTTGGATGCGATTCGTGCTGCAAGCTTAAATGCGAAGACAGGTGTGGTGATTGGTGGGGGGTTATTGGGTCTGGAAGCAGCCAAAGCGCTACGTGATTTAAATCTGGAAACCCATGTGGTGGAATTTGCGCCACGCTTGATGGCGGTACAGATCGATGATCTTGGTGGCAAAGTTCTACGCCGTAAAATTGAAAATCTTGGGGTTAAAGTTCATACCCAAAAAGCCACGCAATGTATTGAAGCGGGTGAAAGCGCAACACATGTGATGAAGTTTGCCGACGGTAGTGAACTGGAAACCGATATTATTTTATTCTCAGCAGGGATTCGCCCACGTGATGAATTAGCGCGTGTCAGTGGTTTAGCGTTAGGTGAACGTGGCGGGATTAAAATCAATGATTATTGCCAAACCTCAGATCAACATATCTATGCGATTGGTGAATGTGCGCTGTGGGATAACAAAATCTACGGTCTGGTCGCACCTGGCTACGACATGGCGCGTATTGCCGCAAAACATATTCTAGAAGAAGAAACGCATTGTTTTGCCGGTGCAGATATGAGCACCAAGTTGAAGTTGATGGGGGTTGATGTGGCATCCGTCGGTGATGCGCATGGCATGACCCCAAACTCACTTAGCTATTTCTATGCGGATGAGGACGCACTGGTTTATAAAAAAATTGTGGTGGATGCAGACAAGACCAAGTTACTCGGTGCAGTCTTGGTCGGTGATGCCAAAGAATATAATGACCTGCTACAGATGATGCTGAATGGCTTGACGCTTCCTGAAACACCCGAAAGTCTGATTATGCCTGGCTTTGCCGATTCAGGTGCCAAAGCAGGCGGCAGTGGTGTCGATTTATTGCCTGATAGCGCCACCATTTGTTCATGTAATAACGTCTCTAAAGCCGATATTTTCCAAGCAATTTGTGATGGTTCAACCTCACTCGGTGCTTTGAAAAAATGTACCAAAGCGGCGACCGCCTGTGGTGGTTGTGCGCCGTTAGTGACGCAAGTATTGAAGTCTGAACTGCAGCGCCAAGGGGTGACCGTCAATAACCATGTCTGTGAACACTTCCCGTACTCACGCCAAGAAATTTATCACTTGGTTCGTGTTAATGAAATCAAGACTTTTGATGATCTGATTCAGCAACATGGTCATGGTCTAGGCTGTGATATTTGTAAACCGATGGCAGCCAATATTTTGGCATCGTGCTGGAATGATTTCGTACTTGAACCAAGCCATGCGGGTCTACAAGACAGTAACGATTACTACTTGGGCAATATTCAAAAAGATGGTTCTTACTCGGTTGTACCGCGTATGGCAGGCGGTGAAGTCACACCAGATGGTTTAATCGCCGTCGGTCAAATTGCCAAGAAATATAACCTGTATACCAAAATTACCGGTGGACAACGGGTCGACTTATTTGGTGCACAAATCCATCAATTGCCGTTTATTTGGGAAGAACTCAACGCAGCAGGGTTTGAATCAGGTCATGCTTATGGGAAATCTTTACGTACCGTGAAATCCTGTGTCGGTAGTACCTGGTGCCGTTATGGGGTGGATGATTCTGTAGGCTTGGCGATTGAACTCGAGAATCGCTATAAAGGCTTACGTTCACCACATAAACTAAAAATGGCAGTGTCGGGTTGTACCCGCGAATGTGCTGAAGCACAAGGTAAAGATGTTGGGGTGATTGCCACCGAGAAAGGTTGGAACCTGTATGTATGTGGCAATGGCGGCATGAAACCACGCCATGCAGAGCTACTGGCCTCTGATCTGGATACTCAAACCCTGATTCGTTATATCGACCGTTTCTTTATGTTCTATATCCAGACTGCCGATCGTTTACAGCGGACCAGCGTATGGCGTGACAATATGGAAGGTGGCCTGGATTATCTCAAATCAGTGATTGTCGATGATTCCTTAGGATTGGCTGAAGAACTCGAAAGCCGTATGAGTCATGTGATTGGGACTTATCAAGATGAATGGCGTACCGCAGTTGAAGATCCTGAAATCCGTAAACGTTTCCAAACCTATATCAATGCCAGTGTAGAGGAACAGGCTGATCCACATATTCAATTTACTCAAGTACGTGATCAGATTCGCCCTTTGAATGACGCTGAACGTTCAGTCGATCGTATCCCCATGGTTGAAGCATAAGGAGCACTCACATGACCAGTTTAAAGAACATCAATATGCTGCCAGAAAATCAATGGGTTGAGGTCTGCGCGCTAGATGACATCACACCAAATACAGGTGTCGGCGCATTGATTGAAGGTCAATCGGTAGCGCTGTTTCGTGTCGGTCACGAAAAGCGCATTTATGCGCTTAGCAATAAAGATCCATTCAGCCAAGCTAACGTGATGTGCCGTGGCATCATTGGCGATTTACAAGGTGAACGTGTTATTGCATCGCCGATTTATAAACAACATTTCAGCTTAGCGACGGGTCGTTGTTTGGAAGATAAAGATCAAAAGCTGTTGGTTTTCCCAACCAAAATTGAAAATGGTCGGGTGTGGGTCGGGTCTGTTCCACAAAAGACTTATATTACCAACAATGGCATTGCGCAAGAAAAGCTCAAACTGGTGTTGATTGGTAATGGTCTGGCGGGGATGCGCTGTCTGGAAGACCTACTGGATATGGCACCAGAGCGTTATGAGGTGACGGTGATTGGCGAGGAACCTTGGGGCAATTACAATCGTATTATGTTGTCGCCCGTACTTTCCGGTGAAAAAACCATTGATGACATCATGCTGCATCCACATGCATGGTATCGCGACAAAGGCATCAAATTTATTGCCGATGACCCTGCAATCAAGATTGATCGTACGCGTAAAGTGGTACATAGCGAGAAAGGTGAAAGTGTTGATTATGACCGTCTGATCATTGCAACTGGTTCATCGCCGTTTATTCCGCCTGTGCAAGGTGTGGATTTAAAAGGCGTGATCAGCTTCCGTGATATTTATGATGTAAACACCATGATCAAATATTGCGAAACCAAGAAGAATGCTGTGGTAATTGGTGGTGGTTTGCTGGGTCTGGAAGCGGCGTATGGACTGAAACAACGTGGCATGAATGTGACCGTTCTGCACTTAATGGATCGTATCATGGAACGTCAGTTGGATGGTCGTGCCAGCCGCATGTTGCGCCATAGTATTGAGCAAAAGGGTATCAATATTATTACTGAAGCCAATACCGAAGCATTGCTTGGCAAAGAGGGTCATGTCAGTCAGGTCCGTCTTAAAGATGGAACGGTATTGGATGCAGACTTGGTCATTTTTGCGGTTGGGATTCGTCCAAATATAGCTTTGGCTCAACGTGCAGGACTGCGTTGTAACCGTGGCATCTTGGTGAATGACACCATGCAAACTTTTGACCCAAGTATTTATGCGGTAGGTGAATGTATCGAGCATCGTAATCAAACCTTTGGTCTGGTTGAACCGCTATGGGGACAAGCTTTTATCTGTGCAACGCATTTGGCTGAACATGGCAGCTTAACCTTTAAATCACCGACTGTACCAACGCAGTTAAAAGTCAGCGGTGTCGATGTGTTCTCTGCAGGGAACTTTGAGCCGAAAGAAGATTATGAAGACATCATCCTCAATGATGATAAGCGTCAAATTTATAAACGCATCATTATCCAAAAGGACAAAGTGATTGGTGCGGTTCTGTTTGGTGATACGGAAGATGGCATGTGGTATGCCGAGTTGATTGCAGATCAAACCCCTGTTTCTAGCTTTAGAAATAAGCTGTTATTTGGTAAGGATTTTGCAATGAAAAAGGCAGGTTAATAGTTCTAAGAAATTAAATTCCTAAGTAAGTAATTTGATACTCGGAAGGGTCATCTGCAACCTGCATGGTTTTTGTAATAAATGTTTCTGCGATGAAGCTAAACAGGTGAAAGAAGAGAATAGGTTTTACAGATGACAATGGTTTTGCCTACTTTTCCCGAATGAAAAGTAGGTCGAGCCGAAGGCTTAGCCTGAAAATAAGATGAGAACTCGGTAAGACTCCCGAGAGTAAGCATCTTTAAAAAGATTAACTAGGTAAAAGGGGCAGTCATGAACAGTATTCAAAATCTAGAACACAGTCGCTCCGATCAAGCAGAAACAATTATTACCAAAACAACATGTCCCTATTGTGGCGTGGGCTGTGGTGTGGATGTCAGTGTCCAACATAAAACGCATGGCACGACGGTACAAGTTGCAGGAAGTCTGGATCATCCTTCCAACTTTGGACGACTCTGTATCAAAGGCAGCAATCTTGCAGATACGCTAGGCTTGGAAACCCGGGTCTTGCATCCAATGTTTGGCCGTAAAAACCATCGTCAAGTGACGACATGGGATCAGGCGATTGAAAAAATTGCAGACCAGTTCCAAGCTTGTATTGATCAATATGGCGCTGAAAGCGTTGCATTTTATGTCTCAGGTCAGTTGCTGACAGAAGACTATTATGTGGTGAATAAGTTTGTAAAAGGCTATTTGGGTACCGCCAACATTGATACCAATTCACGCCTATGTATGTCGTCTGCAGTTGCAGCACACAAACGTGCCTTCGGTGAAGATATCGTCCCTGCCAGCTATGAAGACTTTGAACATACCGATATGGTAGTGCTGGTTGGTTCCAATACCGCCTGGTGTCATCCTGTCTTGTATCAACGCATCATGCAGGCCAAGAGTAATAATCCAGATTTATTTGTGGTGGTGGTCGACCCTCGTTTTACCAGTACTTGTGAGCAAGCGGATTTACATTTACCGATTTTACCTGGTCAGGATGTAGCCCTATTTAATGGCCTGTTTCAGCATCTTTATCATCATGATTATACTGACCATCATTTTGTAGAGACTTACACTGAGGGGCTAGAGGCTTTATTAGCAGCGAGTGAAAGTGAGCAAGATGTTAATGCCTTGGTGAAACGTACTGGAATTTCTGCAGAAAAATTACAACTGTTTTTTGATAAGTTTGCGCAAACCGAAAAGGTGATTACACTCTTTTCAATGGGCGTCAATCAGTCCTCTCAAGGTGTCAATAAAGCCAATAGTATTATCAACTGTCATTTACTCACTGGAAAAATCGGTAAATTAGGTGCAGCGCCATTTTCTATGACCGGTCAACCTAATGCCATGGGCGGTCGTGAAGTGGGGGGATTGGCCAATATGCTGGCAGCACATCTGGATCTGGATAATCCGTCACATCAACAACTGGTACAAAGCTTTTGGAACAGTCCTGTGATTGCCAAGCAAGCCGGCTTAAAAGCCGTTGATCTATTCCAAGCCGTGGAAAGCGGCAAAATCAAGGCCATCTGGATTATGGCCACCAATCCGGTGGTGAGCCTGCCAGATGCAGATCAAGTCAAACGTGCCTTGGAAAAATGTGAGTTTGTGGTGGTCTCAGATATTTGTGCAGATACTGATACCACAGCCTATGCAGATGTCTTGTTACCCGCGTTGGGCTGGGGGGAGAAAGATGGTACAGTCACCAATTCTGAGCGCCGTATTTCGCGGCAACGTGCCTTTTTAAATCCGCCCAAGCAAGCCAAAGCGGATTGGTGGGCGGTGGCACAGGTTGCAAAAAAACTCGGTTTTACGGGTTTTGAATTTAGCAATGCCTGTGACATTTTTAATGAACACGCAGCTTTATCGGCCTATCAAAATGCCAGTGTTGATCAACGTGAGCAAGTTGAAAATTTCCGTTATTTCAATTTAAATGGTTTAATGAATTTAAGTCTGGATGAATATGAGCATCTACGCCCAATCCAATGGCCTGTATGGGAGAAAGGTCAAAGTGTTGCGGTGGAACAGCTATTTGATCGAGGTCGTTTTAGCCATAAAAACCAAAAAGCCAAACTGATTCCAACTGTTGCCATTGATCCAGTGCATGCCATCTCCGAAGATTATCCATTGGTGTTGAATACGGGGCGGATTCGTGATCAGTGGCATACCATGACCCGCACGGGTCTATCGGCAAACCTGACTACGCATCGCGCTGAACCATTTTGCGAGATTCACCCGAATGATGCGTTAAAGTTTGGTATTCGTGATAAAGCTTTGGTTGAGGTTCGCTCACAATGGGGGCGTTGCGTGCTGCGGGTGACCTTGGCACAGGGCGTACGCCGTGGTCAAATCTTTGCGCCGATTCACTGGACTGAGCAAGTCGCTTCGGATGCGCGGATTGGTAAAGTGGTCAATCCTGTGGTGGATGCGATTTCAGGTGAGCCAGAGTTTAAACATACCCCTGTAGCCATTCAGCCCTTCCATATCACTTGGCAAGGGGTGCTCTATGTCCGTGAAGGTTTTGAACATCACATCAAAACATCCTTACAACGTTGTGCATGGTGGACCAAGATCAAAACGGCAAAAGCCATCCGTTATGAACTGGCTGATCGCCAAAGTCTTGACCAAACCCAAAAGAATTTAAAAAGCTTGTTGCCTTTTGTCGATGAAACCTATGAATGGTTAAGCCTTGAAGATATTTCATCGCAACTCAGTCATAGTGTGATTTTAAAAGACGGTATCCTGATTGCCAGTTTATATATTGCACCGGCGGAGCTATTGCCAAATCGGGATTGGGTGGCGAGTCTGTTCAAACGTGAACGATTAAGTGCCTTACATCGTAAAGCCTTGCTGGCGGGTATGCCGATGTCCGCTGCAAATAATGATGGACCACTGGTTTGTAGTTGCTTTAAAGTGGGTAAAAATAAGATTATCGAAGCCATCAAGATGCAAAACATCACGCATGAAAAACAAGTCACGGCCTGTTTAAAAGCGGGTGGAAATTGTGGTTCTTGCTTAGCTGAGATACGCGGCTTGATTAAAACCTGTCAATTGGAGGCAGAAGCATGAATATCGAATATCCCGCTACAGATCTGGTGATCTTGGCGGGAGGGCAAGCGCGTCGAATGAATGGCATGAACAAGCTGTTGCAACAGTATGATGATCAGATTCAACTGCTAAAAATTTCTGAGCACTTTAAGCATCAGGTCCAGCAGATCTGGGTGAATAGCCATCGTGACCGTTCAATTTACCAGCAAATTGCAACTAATATTCACTGTTATACGGATGATCAGCCTGGTTTTTTAGGTCCATTAATGGGCATGAAAAGCGCGTGGTCACATGTCAAAACAGACCATGTATTATTTATCCCATGTGATATCACCTATATTCCCAATCAGGTTGTGCTGAAACTGCATCGGGCTTTAGAAAAAGCTCCGCAAGCACAGGTGGCCTACGTCACCATCAATGGAGATGGGTTATATCCATTTTGTTTGCTAAAGCGTGACAGCCTGCCTGTGCTGGAACAAGCAATCACTGAGAATAAACTCAGCTTGCGACCTTGTTTCCAACAACTGGAGGCGCAGACGGTGGCATTTCAGAAGCAGAGCCTGTTTTTTCATAGCATTAACTCCCTGGATGAGCTACAACAATACAAGCAGATGAAAGTTTTTTAAGCCCTCTATTTCAGCTTAATGAATCGTCTTAGTTGATTTAAGACTCATCAGTGTTGCAATCAATAATGCAGTCGCTGCGGTGATGAGTGAACTGTTGAGCGTATGGTAGATGGTGAATAGGGCATTTGCTGTAATTGGACCAATAATCTGACCGAGGCCATACACCACGGTCATGAGGGCAATTAAATTAGTTTTGCTTTGACGTGTGATTCGCTGTGCCACCGGCATGGCAATGGTCACCGTTCCCATAAAGGTTCCACCTACCAGTAACGCGCTTAACAGATAACCCCATGCGGTTGGGATAATGATGGGTAATACTACACCGATGGCCTGTAATCCCAGATTAGAAGATAAAGCGACTCGTGTCCCCAGTCTGTCATGGAGATAATGCCAAAAAAAACAGGAAGGAATCGCACCCAAACCGAAGATTGCCCAGATGTGTGCCGCCTCAATATTTGGTAGAGCCTGTTTGACCAGCAAGGGTAAATAGGTCGCCGTGATAATGTAGCCAAAACCTGCCAGGGCATAGATCATAATCAATGCTATAGCTTTGGGTGCTTTAGCATAGCTATGAGATAGATTCGATTCGAAAGCTGATCGGGGCTGAGCTCGGGATAACCCTGCAATAGCAACCAAACCCAGTATCAAACTCGATGCGCCAAGAAATAACCATAAGCTTTTACTCTGCCAACCCAGTTGTGTACCAAACACCAAAAGTTCAGCGGACAAGGCAATCCCAAGCCCTACACCAGCATATAAAATAGGGGCTTGATGGCTTTGTTTCTGTTGTTGTAGCAGCCATAACGAGGCTGAAACCATGGCGAAGGCACTCAATACACCGGCAAGACCACGAATAAAAATAATCACCGAAGCTGAATCCACATAAGCAAGCAGGATGAGGCAAAGTGTCGTACCTATAGTGGCAAATACTGAGGTGGCATAGCTATGCTGTGACTGAATCTTAATCGCGAATAAAGCCCCGAATAAATAGCCTGCATAATTGGCCGATGCCGCGATACTGGCACTATGTAAACTCAAGATGCCTTCCGCAATCATATGTGGATAGACTGCCGTAAATGCAAAGCGGCCAAAACCCATGCCAATCGCCATTACCAGTGCTGCACTGAATGCTGATTTAAGCGGGCCTTGCTTGGAGATTGCTGTATTCATCCTGCTCATTTTTTCAATACCACGATTTAATCACGAGAGTTGAGGTGATCTAAGGGTCGTGCTTTGCCAAACACTTTGGTGTCCACTAAAAACAGCCCATAGCTTAAACCGCTTAAAATACAGATTAAAAATATAAGTTTAGAAGCGTTCATGCTGTATCTTCTCTAGATCCCGAAAAATTCAATAAGATTTAAACAACAGAAGTTAATCATGTAAAATGATTTGAATTGATACCAACTATCTTTAATAGTGATAGCGATGCAGATTAAGTCTTTAGAAATATTTATGCGGGTGGTAAAGCTAGGTAGCTTTTCTGAAGCGGCGAAAGCCCTGCATACGGTGCAGTCCAACGTCACCAGCCATATCAAAAAACTAGAAACAGAACTGAAGGTTGAGCTGTTACATCGGCAAAATCCGGTGCAGCCCACCCGAGCGGGTATGCAGTTATATGGCTATGCAGAAAAAATGCTCCATTTACAAAAAGAGCTGCTGGATACATTTGCTCATCATCAGCTTGCTGCCAATTTCCCTTTAGAGATTGGCAGTATGGAGACAACGGCGGCGGTCAGGCTTCCTGCCTTATTTCGTAATCTACAAGAATCAACTCCAGATTTTCCTTTTGCATTATCAACTGCACCCAGCAGGGAACTGATTGATTTGGTGAAAGCTTCAAAGCTGGATTGTGCATTTGTTGCCAATCATGCCCCGATTGAAGGCATGTTTAATTTCCATGTCTGGACCGAGAAGCTGGTGTTAATTTCTTCAAAAAAAGCCCCCCCACAACTTTCTAAAGAATATCTGCTGCAAAAGAAATTTATTGCCTTTAAGCAAGGTTGTAGCTATCGCAAAGCAATAGATTTATTTCTGTCTTCATGGCATCTTCCGGCAGTTAATATCATTGAAATGGGAAGTCTGGATGGCATTGTGAGTTGTGTCAGTCTGGATGTAGGACTTGCGATTTTACCGATCAGTTATGTACAGCAATCGCATTTTGCCCAGCGGGTGCACATTCACGCTATAGATTTGCTTGAAGACATGCACACTTATCTTATTGCCAATCTTGATACAAACAAATGGGCAAGCAATATGCATCAATTCTTTGAGCATTTACAAATGATGTCTTTGCCGGATCAGCAAAGTGAAATAGTTTGCTCTTAGCCTAGCGCTGATATTTGTTTTTAATCGGGCTTTGAATAAGTTGCGGGTTGTTCGAGTATAAAATAACAAGCCTGTATTTTATACTCGAATATTTTACTTGAAAGATAAACTTATTTTCTTTCCAGATATTTTACCACCTGGTCATAAATAGACTGTAAGTAAGGATTTAATGGAATCAAATCTTGTCCCGATTTACTGCGAACATATTTAAAATAAGGGGTTAAAGGATACTGCGCACTTTCACAAACAATCACTTTAGGGAACCATTCTTTATGAAACTGATCGGCGGTAAGATCAAGAATGACCCCATTAACCACTAGATAACAGTGCGCAATTTCTGGTGTGCGTGAAGAAATCTGAACTTTTCCCACCCGATAATCAGACTTAATATAATGGACATTGAGTAAATAATACTGCAACAGATCACAAGCATCTGAACCACATTCCTTCGGAAATTTACTAAATGCACCGGTAATAAAGCCATTGGTTACGTGATCCAAAGCTTCGCGAAAGGTGGTAGCAAGATGGGTTAAAGTCTGTATTTCATTTTGATATGTCATTGGAACTTATTCTTCAAGTCATCAGCATTATCTCTAGTAAAACCTGAATAAATGTAAGATTTAAATAAATTTATTTATTAAATTGTTAACACTATTATCACATGTAACTTCAAAGTTGTTCCGGCAAATTCTTTGTTAGGTGCTACTCAGCATTGAGCGAGAATTAGCTCAGTTGTCTCATCTTTCTATAAGCTATACGCTTCACCATTTGTTTTACCCAGACAGGAGCGGGATTGCTTTGGCTTATTGTTTGCCAAAATTTTTGTTGATTTTAGAGCAGCTGTTGCAGGTACTTCAATAGTCGCAGTAACCGGGTTTTAATAAACGTATTTATTATCAATCTGGCTTTACGAATATAAGTTATGTTTATAAAAAATTAAAATCGTTATGTGGTTTTGTTGAGGCTCCCTTATGGCTGATTTAAATAAACATAAGAATTATTAGGTCGAATTATTTAAAAATGTTTTTTTGTAAAGTTACACATCCTATTGATTATACTTGAATATGAGTTGTTAATAAAATGTATAAGCCGTATTTTTACTTGATCTCTTTGTCCTATTATATAAACAGCGCTGGTTTATGGATTGGAAAGAATAATGAATAATATAAAAAAGCTTGAGCAGAGTATAACCCGGCTGGGTATAGGTGAGTTTTTATTCATCGGATACGGCTATGGCATCGATGAGATGCAAAATATTCTTCATTTTCTAAAAAATTTAGAAAGTCAGCAAATATTACAAATTGTTTATCAACATAAAGAACAGGAAAGCGGAAATAACCTAACCGATATCATAAAGATTCAAAAGTGTTAAAAGAGTCACTGTTTAAAGAGCGGTTCTAGCTGAATCCTGAGTCAGCCGCTCAGAATTTTCCTTATACATTACAGTTACATAGTAAAAATAAAACTAAACAATCATTACAAATGATAACTAGGATATCTCCATAATTTACCCTGTGTAGAAAATATGGAGGAGATAACAAATGCCACAATATTTGCGTATAGCGGAAAAAGTGTATAACAAGTTTAAAGATGAAAAAAAATTTACGCAAAAACCTGTTGAATATTTAAATTTTTTAATTAAAGAAGTGCGCGAGGAAATCAAGGGGACAGAAATGAAATTGCTGTACCAGTATATCGATTTTCAGGAAGGTTTCCAAAAGCCGCTACGTGAAGATGCCCTGAATATTGATGTTAGCCTTGTGCCACATCATCAACATCGGGATGAATTCATTTTATGGTTAGCAGGTTTTATTGAAAGAATCACCATTGGCGGTAAGAAAAAGCTTCCTCCAATTCTGGAAAATATTCCACCTGAATTTACGGTTCATTATGAAATTCAGAAACCGGTTCGTCCGCAGCCAGAGGATTGCTATGACGAATTGGTCTCCTATTTTAAAAGCGAAGAATTCAAACAACATTCAATGAGTTAAACAAGTTGTGCTAAAGAAGTATGAGGCTCCGAACCCCTCATACTTCTGCAATCGCTGGACTGCAGCGTACCGTCTTTATAGGCGGTATTTTTTTGCTTAAATAGACGGAAGGTGGTCATTGAAGGACGTGAAGATACGGTTAGACATCATTTTATCCCTATGTTAGGCTAGCGCCACAATTCATTCTGATCTGTTCATTCATCTTATGCAGCTTACGCCACCCTAGTTGATTTCTCTTGTTTGAAAATTAACTCATCACTTTGACTAGTGATGTGGTGTAGTCGTGTGCATGTATATATCACATCACTGGCCTTTATTTAAAAATATACCAATAGGCTATTTCTATGTTATCCAATGTTCGGGAACAGTGGTTCTCCAATATTCGCGGGGATATTTTGTCCGGGCTTGTGGTCGGTCTGGCTCTTATTCCAGAAGCGATTGCATTTTCCATTATTGCGGGTGTCGATCCAAAAATTGGCCTGTATGCTTCTTTCTGTATTGCGGTGGTGATTTCATTTGTCGGCGGTCGTCCAGCCATGATTTCTGCTGCAACAGGTGCCATGGCTTTACTGATGGTCACGTTGGTCAAGGAACACGGATTGCAGTATTTACTGGCAGCCACCATTCTGACAGGTGTATTCCAGATTATTGCGGGCTATCTCAAACTGGCCAAGTTGATGCGTTTCGTTTCTAAATCTGTGGTTATCGGTTTCGTCAACGCCTTAGCCATTCTGATTTTTATGGCCCAGTTACCGGAACTGATGCATGTGACATGGCATGTATATGCTTTTGTTGCCCTCGGTTTGGCTATTATCTATTTATTTCCCCTGATTCCGAAGCTCGGAAAGCTGCTGCCATCACCATTGGTGTGCATTATCATCATTACCCTGATAGCAATGTCTATGGGGCTGGATCTCAGAACAGTTGGTGATATGGGTGCATTACCGGATACGTTGCCGGTGTTTTTGTTACCTGATATTCCTTTAAACCTTGAAACATTGATGATCATCCTGCCTTATTCCATTCCCATGGCGGTGGTCGGCCTGCTGGAATCGATGATGACCGCCACGATTGTCGATGAAATGACCGATACGCCCAGCGACAAGTTTCAAGAGTGTAAAGGGCAGGGTATTGCCAATATTGCCTCGGGCTTCATGGGCGGCATGGCCGGTTGTGCCATGATTGGTCAATCCATGATTAATGTAAAATCAGGTGGACTGACCAGATTATCGACCTTTTGTGCGGGTGTGTTTTTACTCATTCTGGTGGTGTTTCTGAGTGACTGGCTCAAAGTCATTCCGATGGCGGCTTTGGTGGCTGTGATGATCATGGTTTCGATCAGTACCTTTGAATGGAAGTCGATTACCAAGTTCAGTTCCAATCCAAAGAGCAGTAACGTGGTGATGATCGCAACAGTTGCCGTAGTGGTGGCCACACATAATCTGGCTTTAGGGGTATTAACCGGTGTGCTGCTATCGGCATTGTTCCTGGCCAATAAACTGGAAAATGATATTCAGGTGAAGACCTCATTTGAAGGTCCGGCACGCTTATATGTGCTGCATGGACAAATCTTTTTTAGTTCATCTGAAAAGTTCTTACATTGTTTTGACTTTAAAGAAGGGGTAAAAGAGGTGGTTATTGATTTAACTAATTCGCATATCTGGGATGTGACCTCGGTGGCAATGCTGGATACTGTAGTAAGTAAATTCCAGAAAAATGGCGTCGATGTCACCGTCCGTGGACTGAATGAAGCCAGTTCAATCATGATTGATCAATATGGCACCCATGCCAAAATCTAAATGGGTGTGGTTAAAATAAACAAATAAAACCTCTGTACTGGCAGGGGTTTTTGCTTTTCAGTGGCAGATTTTTATCTTTTAGAAAAATAAAGCTTTGTAAGGTTGACCTGAAACTTTTCTTATACAAACAACATGCTTCACAATTTTATATAGATGCTCTGTACACGACAAAAATAGATAACTCATTGAAATAATGTCACAATAATTGTTTTCTAACGACGAATACTATGACACATCTCAATGAGTTATATCTTATCTTAAACAAATCTCTAAAATGGAACAA